>CAYVNW010000001.1:0-33392 GCA_964452915.1 uncultured Bacteroidaceae bacterium
TTACTGATTCACTTTGAATGCGATGACAACTCGGCATAGCGCAAGCATCTTCCATCTTTTGTTACACTATTCAATCCAGCAAAATTAAATATGGAACAGGCGGAAAGTTAGCAGTTTTTTGAAATCATATACCTCTGTTTGAAAAAAATCATTTATCTTTGCCTTTGGATGTAGGGCTCACAAGAACCATTCACATCCAAGACATATTGTATTAACAAAGCATTCGCTATTATTTCGCGTTTAGCCAAGAGCCTCGGAAACTCTGTATGGAATAACAAGCACGGAAATAATATGTGACAGGTGGCTTCGTATCGGAGTCCCTTGTAAATCTATAGCAATGTTCACGCACAGGCGTGATGCATACTTATAGATTTCTGGGGTTCCATTCCGAGGTCGCCCCGTGCTAAACGCGATAAGGATGTCATCACGCTTTTCGCGTTTAAGCGGATTGATAGCCATGCATACAAATCTATCAATCTGCGTTATGACAAAGCGTAATTTAGATGCAGCAAAAATTGCTAAGGAGGATGAGTTCTACACTCAGATGTCCGACATTGAACGGGAGTTACAACACTATTGGCAACATTTTCGTGACAAGACGGTGTTGTGCAATTGTGACGACCCTTACGAGAGCAACTTCTTTAAGTATTTTGCCTTAAGGTTCAATCAACTTGGACTTAAGAAATTGATTTGCACGTGCTACAATGGTTCGCCCGTGCAAGGAAGTGAACTGAAGATCGATTTTGGCGACTTTCCGGATGAGCCGAAGAAGATAGCCTACAAGGTAGAAATTACGGAGGTGAAAGACATGAATGGTGATGGGGCTGTGGACTTGTCTGATGTCCGTTATCTGCTTCAAAATGACAAGAACGTCATGAGTATTCTCCGCACAGGTGATTTCCGTGATCCTGAATGTATAGAACTGCTAAAGCAGGCTGACATTGTAGTGACCAATCCGCCGTTCTCATTGTTCAGAGAATATCTTGCACAACTCGTGAAGTATGGCAAGAGGTTCTTGATTATAGGTAACCAAAATGCAATTACATATCAAGAAGTATTCCCATTATTAAAATCAAATACTATATGGTTGGGTTATAAGGCTGGTGATATGGCATTCAGAGTACCAGAATATTTCGAGCCAAGGGCGACGCGCTATTGGCAGGATGATAATGGGAACAAATGGAGAAGCATGGGGAATATTTGCTGGTTTACAAACCTTGACCATAACAAGAGGCACGAAGAATTGGACTTAATTTGTCATTATTCACCAGAGGCATATCCACACTATGATAATTATGACGCAATAAATGTTGACCGTGTTGAAAATATACCAAGTGACTATGATGGTACAATGGGTGTGCCCGTTACGATTCTTGATAAACATAATCCGGAACAATTTGAAATAATAGGAATTATGGCAACAACACAGATAACAGATTGTAATTTTGGTTATCCTTATATTAATGGCAAAAGAAAATATGCACGTATTCTAATTCGTAACAAACATCCACAAACAGAATGATGACAATAAAGCAAATAGAGGTGACCGTTGGCGACATTGTCGATGGTTACACAAACAACGAGGAACAAGGTGTGCGTGGGTATGGTGGTAAGCTTGACATCCGTCCGCCTTACCAACGCGAGTTTATCTACAATGAAAAGGAACAGCAAGCAGTTATCACTACCGTACTTCACCAATATCCGCTCAATGTAATGTATTGGGTGAAAAGGAGTGCCGATGCTGAATGTCCATACGAGGTGATGGATGGTCAGCAACGCACACTTTCCCTATGTGAATACGTTGCGGGAAAGTTCAGTTATGATTTCAAGAACTTCTTCAACCAACCGGAGGACATACAGCAGCGAATACTCAACTATCCGCTGACCATATATGTGTGTGAGGGCGAAGCATCGGAGAAATTAGAGTGGTTTAAGACCATCAACATAGCGGGTAAACCGCTTAACGAGCAGGAAATAAACAACGCAGTGTATGCCGGACCATTCGTGACTGATGCCAAACGTCATTTTTCGAAGAGTAATTGTGGCGCATATCGTCTGGCAAGGGACTTGGTTAATGGCACTCCAATCAGACAGGATTTTTTAAAGAAGGCATTGGAATGGATGGCTGACCATGAAACCCGTTCTGGCAAGCGGCAAAGTGTGGTTGGCTACATGGCAGAGCACCAGCACGACCCTAACGCCAACAATCTGTGGACATATTTTCAAAACGTAATCAACTGGGCGACTACCAACTTTGAGATGAGAAAATTCCGTAGCATTATGAGAGGACTCGATTGGGCGTTGTATTATGATACGTATGGCAATGAGACACTTGACACCGTAGCATTGGGAAAGCAGATAACGGCATTGATGCGTGACAGCGAAGTACAGCGAAATCAAGGCATCATTCCATATGTGCTTACAGGTGACGAACGCTTGCTCGACTTGCGCTCATTCCCAGAGGACATCAAGTTAACAGTATATGAGCGGCAGAACCATCGTTGTGCAATCTGTGGCAGGGAGTTCGACTATGAATTCATGGAAGGCGACCATATCACTCCATGGAAGGAGGGAGGACGCACGATAATAGAGAACTGCCAGATGCTATGCCGTGAGTGCAATCGCCGGAAGGGAGCGAATTGACACAACAAGTACTGCTGGCATTCGTAAGTCGCATTGAAGTGCGCAAGCATTAGTAATCAAATAATGAACGACTAAAAATGGTATTATTATGACAAAAAACTTAATGACAATTATTTATGCGGCATTTATCGTAATGTCTGCCGGAGTATGCTTCTCGTGCAACTCTGATGATGATGATAACGACGCTAATGATACAGGCAAGGACAAGTCAATGCATGAGTACGTTGACCTAGGCTTGAGTGTAAAATGGGCGACATGCAATATAGGAGCGTCACATCCTGAAGAGTATGGCTATTATTTTGCTTGGGCTGAAACTGAGCCCCGCACAGGTGATTCTTGGAACTATGACTGGGACACAACTCCATACTCTCTTAGTAGAGACTCTGATCATGTGACATGGAGCAAGTATACAGGTTCAGACGGCAAAACAGTTCTCGACACAAGTGATGATGCTGCAACAGTAAATTGGGGTAGTCCCTGGCGTATGCCTACCCGAGATGAATTTGAAGAACTTATAAATAAATGCAAATGGACGATAACAACCGTCAATGAAGTCGAAGGCTATATGGTAACGGGTACTAATGGCAACACCATATTCCTGCCAGCCGCAGGGATACGCGACGGTTCGAATCTCTATCTCCATGCTGAAGGCGGAATTGTAACTTATTGGTCGAGCTCGCTCAGAGCAAGCTATCCAAGTTGCGCCTATAATCTGGAGGGCACTTATTTGGCTTTTCTTGGATGCTACTACAACTCACGCTGCTGTGGGCGAAGCGTCCGACCCGTCTGTCCATGAACGTACTTGTTTTTCCCTTGTCTCGAAGGACCATCTTTGCTAAAAACAATAGCAACAGATGAGATGCGCGCTTATCATCCCCTCAACTGTGACTTCAAAAAGGGCTAATTTTACCTTACTCACTCGTATATATAATAAAGGTCATTAGTGTTCCGTTAAAAATGGAACACTAATGATTGCTGTATAAGAAACCAAATATGACAGCTAACCCGAGAATACTTGGTATTTATATCGTCAAACACATAATTTTTTACTTACCACTCGATATTTTTTCATCAATAACACTTGTGCATTTATGCAAAATTACTACCTTTGCAGCCAATTAAAAAGATTGGTTGTGGGTCATGGGCATTCTACATTCCCTGCTTATGTAAGGTTCATTTCAAGCGCAGGAATACTGTGCGAGCAGGATTTGCAGTACGTTAGAATACAAGCGTTTCCATTTGCAAATAAATTTTTATTCAACAACATTTAAACTACATTTAAATGAATATCAAATCACTATTTTACTTTACACTGGCCGGCATCGCAGGTCTGGCGACAAGTTGTTCAGACTCTGACGGCAATACAGAAACAAAGTTTATCAACCCTACACCAAAGGAGCAATGGGGAGAGACATGGAAGGGAAATGCAGGTACAGTGTTTGCATATCCCGACATGTTTGTAAACTATTGGGAGTACACCTGGCTCACCTCCGACAGTACCAATATCGCACTTCGCATCAAGGGAACATATCCTCATGCCCGCTTCTTCAGCCTCAGTCTATACGACGATGAAAGAGGCGATGCGATTGGCGGACTCGCAGACAGTGAGATTGTTCCTGACGATGGTTGCGTGAACCCTTTTGCCGTGCCATCCTCAGATTCAAACACTTTCACCGTTTATATTGTGCCTGCTAATATGTCGGAGGATGCTATAGCTCAGTTACAGTCAAAGAATATATGCAAGATCAGCAACAACGTGAAGCGTGCGACAGTGATACTACGACAGTATCTTGGGACAGACGAGTACGGCGGAGTGGAGCTTCCGGCAATCGAAGCGGTCGACATCACCACAATGAAAGAAGTTGCCGCCCCGTTGCGAATGAATTCGAACGTTGTGAACTACAATGTAAATTACGAACATTTGTGGTCGGATGACAACGATGACGTACCGTTCTTCCTTGCTGCAAAAGGAGCATACTATCCAAACAACTCCACCGACTACCTCTACGCACGCACCATCCTAAGTGACGACCAGGTTCTGGCATTCAGTTTCATTCCTGCCAGTTATCCCAAACAGGTGACAGACTATCATGACGCTCCTTGCCGCTACTGGTCGGTCATGCTGGGTTCGGCGAGAGACACCCACACCTACTATTCCGTATACGATGAGAAGGTGAACGCGCCCGATGGAGATACATGTACATTCGTAGTTTGTATGAAACAAAACGCCCGTGTCGATGAGATACGCCGTAAAGTGGATGCCGAAAATGCAAATGGCAAGCATTGGAGGCTCTTCGTATGGGATCGTGAAAGGCAGTCGGTAGAGGGAAAAGAGATTGGTGATTGCATCGTCATCATATATCGCAACATACTGCCAAATGAAAATTGGGAGCACTCCATCGCACGCATGATACCGACCCCGTACGGCGACCCTGTAAATACTGCGCGTCAAGACCCCGACCACATGTTGGCACACAAGGCATTAGGAGCTTATGGCCCATATGGGACGAAATATTCCACCAGTGACTTCTTAAACCGGAATAACTGATAAAATTTAATCGTGCAATGGGCAGTCCGTTGCACGATTAAGTCCGTAAAGGATATTAGTATATACAGATTGGTCATTAGAAAGAACTGTACAGTTTTTCTAATGACCAATTTGGTTTACCAAGATACTACAAGCCTATCTCCACGGCCTTGCAGGAGATCCTATCTCTGCAAGAACTTATTGCCGTCACGAATAACTATACCATGGAAATCGCTTCCGACACGTTGCCCCGCCAAATTGTAAGTAAAACCATTGACAGGAATATTTGAGTCATCCGCCAAGCCGCTGATTGCATTCGCATCCTGTTGGCGTAATAAACGAAGATGATCGATGTAGAGCAAGGTATTATTTGCCGCTCCAACGCTGGCAGAAGTTTTGAAACCCAGGGAGATTGTGACAGGAGTCAGATCAGTAAGTGCAAAGTCAAATGCCAGCACTTGCCACTCACTACGTTGAGAAGGATAGCGAAAGTCATCGTTTCCATTAACAGATACACCTGTGAGTGAAGTATTCACATTATTTGCTGTACGTACCACACTGCCGCTGTTGGAAGTTTGGTTAGGACATTCATATTTCATGTCAAGCAGGAGACGATAAATTCCGGCAGGCAAATTCACTTGTTGCACAATAGCGTTGCTTCCGGCCGACCAGCTATTGAGCACGGTAAGTGTGCGTATGCCACAAGAGTCATCCGCCACCATCTGATCAGTACGTGCGGCATAGTTGCCCACAGAAGACGGACTTACACAAAATAAAGTAGAAGAATAAGGCATTGAATACATACGACAATAGTTACTGCCACTGCCCAAACCATTCTGTGCCGTCCAGCCTATGACCGGCAAAATATTCCTCCACGAATTATTGACAGCACTCACATCGTTCACGTAACAGGGATTATATACAACTTGACTAAGAGTTACATTACCGTTTGCGTTGCCATAAGTTTCATCCTCTTCGAAGCTGGGATTCAGCAAGTACTCATCCGTCACATCTTTATATCCAACGGTCAGCGTGTCACTTCCAAATATGGGGAAAAACGGAGTTTCTTCAATTACAAGCTGTCCGTCACGGACAAAGCACATTACGGTTTTCCCCTTCTCAATCTGAATATCACCGGCTGACAGGTGAGTAGTGCGTACCGTGACAGAAGAGTTCTCCTTAGCATATATAAATAAGGTGTCAGCGTTGTCAGTTGCAGTTACACCTCCACCATCAATATAATAATTGATAGCTTGTGATACAGAATGATTTTGTTCTGCAGTAAAAGTGGCAGAAGACCCACTGTTACTGATTGTTGTAGGCACAGTAAACACAGGAGCGCCTAATGATGTCGTTATATCATGAATCGAAGCTTTCTCTGCGCTCCGGAAGTTAGAAATAAACAAATAATGACTACCGTCAGGATCTGCAGCCAAGACACCGTTCCAACCAGCAGGCAGAGAGTCACGAAGAACATTCAATGTTCTGCTCATAAGTTTTGTAGAATCTGCAGAAATATTGCTATACCAAACAATATTGCGTGCATCAACAACATCACCGGAAGCTACAGAACGGCTGTCTGACGAATAAGCAGGATAGAGTTTTGCCGTCATGACAGAATTGTTGTTAGCACGATCGCCAAACGCCATTCGTTTGCCATTGTGAGCGACAATGCCAAGCGCATTATCAATATTTACCCAATCCGACGTAAACGTAGTGAAAGTAGAACCGTCAAGTTGCTTATGTGTCTCGTCATAATAGAGAGTACGCACAGTTTTAGTCAGTTCATCCACCGAAACAGCAGTCAGTCCGCCTTGTTCCTTTGTTATCGTAGCTGCAGAGTTAGCAGTCACATAATCAATGTAAATGACCGCATTGCCAGGAGTGGAATATATAGCGAACCGATTATTGAGAGTAGCATCGTTTGTATTCAGTTCACCATTCATAGTCCAAGCATCGCCGTCAAGTTGATATATGCCATTGACCACAGGTGTTGCATTAGTGCCTTTGCCCGCAACATTGTACCATCCAATAAAGTTGCCCGTATTATTGGCTTTGAAAGGTACAATAATTTTGTTTTTGTCTACAGAATTAGCTGCGATGTAGCCCGTATAGCTTGATATGCCATTAGCCCAAGAAAACGTCGTGAAACGGCTTGGAGAATAAGCCCGCACAATGTTTTGTGACTCGAAGATACGTGCAGCAGAATAGAGGTTACGGAAATCCTCAAATGTTGATGGAGTGAGGCTGGCAGTGGAATTGACCTGATGCATCAACCAGCTCATCATCACACGATGTCCTTCCACGCCCATTCGGCGTGCACCAATATCAGAGCGTAACAGCCACGACCCGTCACTTGTAGTGGTCTGACGGGCCTTAATCATTTTATATGCCAAATTTTCAAGCATCAAGGCATCAGCATCATGTAGGAAAGTGGCATTAGTCGTATAACTTGTAATTTGATCATATAAGAACAAGCTCCAATCATTGCCATTAGGCATAGCGAGCTCACCGTCTGCCAATGCCAACCAATTCAGGACCTCCTTCTGCACTTTGAGATTATTGTGCATCAAAGAGTTAGTCTTCCATTTTTCAGTTCCATAGATACCTGTTTGAAAAAGCTTGAGAGCCAATGCAGCTTCGCCCAATTCCTGAATTACCACATTCTGGTATGAAGTATGAAAATAGTTATGGTTTTGCAGTGTGTAATCATCGTACAGATTTTGTCCTTTATATAAATCACTCACAGTCTTGGAATCATATTCAGGATCAACAATTGTATTATCATTTGCGTCCGATGCATGTGAATAGCTGTTGATAGCAAACAGCCTGAGCCTGTCGAACCATTTAGGAGCCAGCTCATCATTAGGGAACAACCCTAATGTAGCAGCCAGCACACATGCTTCCCATCCGTTCTCCTCTGCTTTTGTGTCGCCATTATAACCTATCGGAATAGAACGTGACAGTTCGTAGTTGCATTCAGCCTTCAATAAAGCCTCAACATATCCTTTTTGTGCGTCACTCAGTTTATCCCACTGGAAGAAAGCGGAATATGCAACACTCATTGCCCATAGAGAACTTTCCCATGTATAGTCATTTGTCGATACCGATCCCCAATAGTTATTGCCGGCGCACACCTTCAACTTATTCGCTTTATGTGTGGAATAAGCAAACACAAGAGATTTCATTGCCATATCTTGCAACTTATCCCATGTTACTCCTGTCGGAAGAGTCACCTTACCTTGTCCGTATTTACACAAGAAAGCAGCGATCATACTTAAGTCAGCGTTCGACCGTACACCGTCTTCATTGTTTTTCATTGTAGAATTGCTCTTAAAGCAGCCACAAGCCTCCCCTACGCTGTTTGCAGCCGCAGCTTCCTGGAAGTCGTTGACTAAATACGTTGAGAAGTTTGCCAGCATTTGCAACAAGTCATCCATCATTTGTGGTTCACCTACAAAACTACCATTGACCACTCCTTCTGTTACACTTGTCACATCCGTTTCGTTTGGCTCTTCGGGGTCAGTATAATCATCGCCCAGTTTAAGCAATTTCACATTATCAATCATTATACAACTGCCACCGCTCTGCCAGTCTACTTCGATACCGACATTTATATCTCTAACAGAAGTCACATTAAAAGTTAACTGTACAGGAGTCCACGTAGCTGACGTGAAATAGCCGGTACTGCCTTGTTGAAATGTATTGCTCGTAGCATCATCACCTGCAAAGAGTTTGTAAGTTGATGTAGCGCTATTGGCATAGGCACTTCTGACTTGCGCCGACAGCTGATAGCGTCCGGTTGGCAATGCGGCGAGTGTCTGGCTCAGTGTCGTTGTACCCGTACTCCACCCCATTCTCAGATAGTATGCCTGCGAACCGTCGGATATGCTGGTCACAAGACCGAAATTGTTGTCTGTATAGCAGTCAGCGGTCACAATGAGCGATGTGACAGAAGTTCCGCTTACACTCCATTCTGACGGAGCGGTTACTTTGTAACCACGCAAACCGTCAGCCCCGTTGTTATCTGCCACAAGATTGGATACGATGTCATCCTCAAACGACGGATTGCTCATGTATTGATCAGTTACGTCGCTTTGCGCCGAAGCAGTCATAATACAAGCAAGCGACAAAATCATCAAAAGGTCAAATTTCTTCATAATATGGTTGTTGATAGTATTTACTCTACTGCATTTTTCTGTAAATCAACATTAGATACGGATTCTTGCCGTATGACAATGTATCTTTACATGGCATCCTTCCCGGATGCGGCCGTCTCCATGCGCTTTATTGCAGCACAGACACTGTCACTCTATCTTCCAATCGTCAATGCAACGGCGTTCGCGCGAGAAGTTCACACCGACCTTGTAAAGCTTGCGACGGTCGGACGCATAAGGAGCGGCATAGCCGTTCTCGTCAATCTGCCGCAGGGCGGTGTCGGCATCCTTGTCGTACTTGAACTCGAAGATGTAGATGTAGTCCGGGGTCTTCGCAACCATGTCGATGCGGCCGTCGGAGATAGTACGCTCTACATCCACATAAAAGCCGAGGAGCTTCGTAACAAGGTAGAACGCGTTCTGGAAGTAAAGTTCGGAGTCGCCTACCACACGATAGTCGGTATCAGCGAACAACGACGACATGCGCTTCATGAACTCCGCAAGCTTACCCTGCCTCAACTCACGTACGAAGTTGCCTATGAACATAGAACTTGGCTTGCCATCCACATGGGTGTAGAACGGCAGCAGGTAATTAGTGAATCCCTCCTCAACCTCCTCGTTCGGATAGCCGAGGGTGTATGTCTTGAACTCCTCGTCATAATCCTTTATGGTCAGGTAGCCGCTCTGGTAGATTACCGGAATAGGACTCTCCCCTATCGAGTCGACAGAGTTCAGAAAGTCCGACGTGACTTGTTCCTCCGTGAGATCAGGCAGACGGAATTTGTCATGCTGCAACAAGCGCACAAGGAAGGTCGGAGTGCCAGTCTCGAACCAGTAACTGCCAAACTCCCCAGTGGCAAATGTATTGAGCAAGCTGAACGTATTGTATATATCCGTGCCATGCTGACGGAAGTGATAACCATCATAACGCCGTTTCAAACGGGCACAGGCATCATTATAGCTGATTCCGTTTACGTCGGCTACTGTCTGGATCCCCTCCTCGAAACAGGCATGCATCTCCTGTTCGGTTATGCCGCAGACAGTCTGGTAGCGAGCGTCCATGGAGATGTCGACAAGGTTGTTCAGGTCGCTGAACACGCTCACCTTGCCGAACTTCGTCACACCGGTGAGGAATGCGAAGCGGATATACTGGTCACACGACTTCAACGCACCATAGAACGCCTTCAGAATATTGCGGTAGGAGTCTTGCAGCGCATCATCGCCGATCGCCTGCAGCATCGGCTTGTCGTACTCGTCGACAAGGATCACCACACGCCGGCCCTCTGCCTTGCACGTTCGCCGGATCACACCCTCAAAGCGTTGCGAGAGCGTTACCTCATTGGGATTTCTGCCATAGCGTTCCTCGAATTCCGACAGGAACAGATTGAGGCGTTGTTCAAGCACCTCCTTCGAGTCGTACTTGTCAGTGTTAAGGTCGAGATGCAGTATCGGATAAGACATCCAGTCGGTCTCCAAACGTTCCAAGGCAAGACCTTTGAACAAGTCGCGCTTACCTTCAAAGTAGGCGTGCATGGCGCTTACAAGCAGCGACTTGCCGAACCTGCGGGGTCGGCTGAGGAAGTAATACCTTCCCTCGCTGGCAAGCTTGTATATCAACGCTGTCTTGTCGACATACACATAACCATCGCAGACTAAACTCTCAAAATTCTGTATTCCTATAGGGTATTTCATAACCGTGTGTCTGTTTCTCGATTGCAAAGATAGCAAAAGATATTCAATAATCAGAATTTATAGGCAATGATTTTCTTGTGACAATCATTTGAAAAGGTATTGTCCCTTATTCTTTGTGAACGCGCCCCATTCTATGGCGTGGGTCGGACAAGCATGATAACAACGCATGCACTGCACACATCGGGAGTTCCACACAGGATGTTTGGAATGGTCAAGCTTTATATTATGAAACGCACAAGAAGTCACACACTTACCACAGCCGACACATTTATCTGTCGACTTGAACAAACGTGGAGTTATAAGGCAATAGTTGAATAACGGACGTATGATTTTGCTTTTTATCCACGCAAACCGTCCGGGGATGGTATCAAACCCTCCTCGTCCGTCAACAATATCCTCTACGATTTGCTCTACCCGCACATGCGCCGCCGCAACCTTGCGTCGTTCACGGTCGACAGGGTCTGTATCAAATCCAGGCAGACAGACATACGACTCTGGCATTACGACCGCTCTGCCAAGCATGCAGTACCAACCTTTTTTAGCCACGTCTTTACAAAAAATGCTGCCGGTCATCCCTGTATCGTCGCCGCAAGTAACAACAAAATACACATACGACACATTCTCCACTTCAATCTGTCGGATAAACGTCTCGACAAAAGTAGGAACCCCCCAGGCATAGCATGGAAATATAAAGCCCAAGCGCTCACGCTCACGCAATACATAATGTTTGTCACTACTGAATTCATCCGGAATAAACTTAAGACTATCATTCAATCCATTAGCGACATATTGGGCGACCCAAGCCGAGTTACCTGTCCCCGAGAAATAGAAAATCATACGTAACGTCGGTCAAAATCACAACCACTGCCTCTTCCTAAAGTAAATCCACCCGATAACAGTAATGATGATTGAAATAATTATCGCTATAGGGAATCCCCATTTATTATTCTCCATACCATTAATCAAGTTCATACCAAAGAGACTTGCAACCAAAGTAGGCAACATGATAATCATGTTCAAGCTCGTCAACAGACGCATCACACGGTTCATGTTGTTATTAATCAAGTTGGCATAGGTGTCCATAGTAGAATCAAGGATGTTGGTATAGATAGCAGTCATCTCCCTCGCCTGTTGCATCTCAATATTTACGTCCTCAATCAGCTCTGCGTCCAAATCATCGACAGGCAGGCGGAATTTCAGTTTGCTTAGCAAGGTCTCGTTACCCCGAATGGATGTAGCGAAATAAGTCAGACTGTCCTGTAAGCGTGACAAAGCCGTCAGATCCCTATTGTCGATGTCGCGGTCAAGACTTCGCTTCGCTTTCTCTATGAGTCCGTTAACCTGTTTCAGGTACTTCAGATACCATACGCTGGCACTAAGGAACAAACGGAACACAAGGTCCGTAGCATCGATAAATCCTTCTTTTCTACGTTGCTGGTGACTAATAAAATCGAGCATCATCTTAGTTTCCTGATTGCACACAGATATGATCTTGTCATCTTTAATGAGTACACCAAGCGGAATAGTAGTGTACGGGCTGCGGCTCGCGATCGTTTTCTGATGGGGAATACGAATAATTATCATCAGCCACCCTTCATCATAGTCGTAACGGGCACGCTCATCTGTATCTGAAATGTCCTCAAGGAAATAGTCTGGGATATGAAGATCTTCAACAAGGTATCTTACATCATCTTCCACAGGGCATGTTACTTGAATCCAACATCCTGACTCCCATTCGTCAAGACGTGTAATGCCCTTATTAAAATTCCAATAAGTATGCATAAGTTCAAACTCTTTTTTCTGTTATACAACCAACTGTATATGCAATACGCATTTACACAGTCATTTTATAAAAAGGCGGAAAGAGTCCGAACTTACTGTACTTCTGTCTGAGACTCCATCCTATCAACTATTAAAGTTATTCGCCGGATAGTCGTCCATAAAAATTACACTTGTATTGATTTCGGTTGCAAAGATAATGAAAATTTAAAAAACTGATGTCATTACATCCACTTTTTTTATTGTGACACACTTATTTGATGCCTGTAGTAGAGTCCGACAATAAAAATGGTTGAGCACAATCACCAATCTATATAAAAACAGAAGGCAAATCATAGTTGACTTAATACAGAGTTACTTTACACCGAATTAACAATTAAAGCATAATAGGAAAAGATGAAAAGTAAAAAATCAAGTCACAAATTATGCAGCAAGGAATTCACTCTTAATGTACTGCACGTTCATAGCGGGCCCAATTGCGTAGCATAGCACACCCCACACCGTAATCTCAATAACATCGTTGTCACAGAGCGTTAAACTACACAATCAAAAACGTTAAACTACACGTCTTGGCATCGTTTGGCATTTGCCATACAACCGTTTGGCATTTGCCAAACGACACGCGAACGCGCGTTTACAGAGGAAAAGATAGGCAATACCAAAGTGACCCTTGTATGCGGCTGATGGCTAATAAAATCGAGCATCATCTCCGATGCAGTGATGCAGTATTACGATACAAGATCGTGCTCACGTTCATGGGCACACCGGCCGAATACACCTGCCTCCATAACGATAGCTGATACCACAGGTATGGCTGCCGGAAGTGAAGTACATAGCATAAGCGTAACCAGGATCCGAAGTATAGAGAGTACTTGTCCAATAATAGCCCTCAACGCCCTTACCTTCAAGGTTCGACCCATTGCGCCTGCCTGCAGCAGGCAAGAATATAGTAGCCCCACTCGGTCCTTTAATTCTGTAGCCCTTCACACCATACCAAGTGTCCCATGTCCACGTACATTTTTCTTTCAGCTCATTAAACTCTTTTAAAGTTGGCATACGCCAATTACCTCCACATTTTACTTTTACCACATCGTCGTTCGCATCAAGAACCGACTTACCGTCCGAGACATTGTATTTGCTCCACTGCACATTATCCGACGAATTTCCACTAAGGTAGTAAGGTGCAGTATTCCAATTGTAGTTCCAAGAACTGCCTAACGAGGCGAAGTCTCACCCCACGCATAGTAGTTGCCTGCCCCTTCCGGATTTAATGACCCTAAATTGCAGGTCGCCCACTTAACACTAAGTCCAAGGTCAACACCCACATACGTTGCGGATCCGGTTACTACATTATTACTTTCATTATCATCATCGTCAGAGTCACACGAGACGCAGACTCCTATCGGCATTAACATTAATGCCGCATAAATAAGCTTTTGATTTTTATACATCTATATTATTTGCTTTTATGAATGGAATGCAACAAGTCCTTGCATAGGCGAGCGAGCGATACTACCCACATGCAAGCACAATGACTTCGCAGCCTCACGCAGTTCTGATTCATATACCCAAGCGATTGAGCCGACAAAATGTACAGACAGTGCGTCGCGGTGATAGTTTCTTACATTACGAATGAAGAACTGTGAGAAACAATCAACAAGAAACCGGTGTATTTCTTCGTCGTCACGGTGGGCTTGACAGAATTGCGAGACTTGTCCCAAGAACCTGTTTGCCATCGGTTCACGATACACCTTATTAATAATATAAGGAACATCAAGGTGAGTCTCCTCATAAAACGCATTGCAAACAGACAGTGGAAACTGCTGTTTTACGATGTCTCCTACCAACCGTCTTCCTATATACGCCGCACTTCCTTCATCACCCAATATATATCCCAATGGAGGGATGTTCGCCATTATCCTTTGCCCATCATAATAACACGAGTTTGCGCCGGTACCCAAGATGCAGGCAATACCTTCTGAATGTTGACACATAGCACGTGCAGCACCCAGCATGTCTCCCTCCGCTTCAACCTTGACAGAGTCACCGAGCACGGCATGCAATGCGGTAGCGATCACAGGCGACTTCTCTCTCGTACATCCGGCTCCATAAAAAAAGGCCTCATCCACAGCATACGTCTTGCGAAGCTGAGGCATGAGTTCCTTTTCAATTATTCCTTTTATTGTTTCTGCAGACTGATGGAACGGGTTGATACCTTGAGTAGAGACAATAGTCGTATCTCCACCCTCCATCAAGCACCAATCGGTCTTAGTAGACCCACTGTCGGCTATAAGCTTCATTCAGCGCTAAACTCCTTTATACGTTGTTCCTCAGAAAGTTTGCAAATGAGCAACGTGCCGTCTTTTTCAGCAATAATATACCCATCGAGTCCTTGCACCACAACTCTGCGTTCCTCGCTTGTATGAACGATACAATTTTTAGTTTCGTGCAATTCAATCCTTGGTCCTATCTTTGCGTTACCATTTTCATCCTTTTTGGCAAGCGTCATAAGCGAGCCCCATGTACCGACATCACTCCAGCCGAAGTCGGCAGGGAACACATATATTTCCTCAGCCTTCTCCATGACAGCATAGTCGATAGATATGCTCTTGCATTGCGGGTAACAAGCGTCAATCTTCTCCTGCTCCTCAGCAGTTCCGTAATAAGGCAGTAAAGCTTCGAACACGTGCGACACCTCCGGTTCATAATAGCGTAAAGCCTGTACAATAGTCTCCACGTTCCACACGAAGATACCCGAATTCCAGAAAAACTCTGCCTGCTTCACATACCGTTTCGCAGTCTCAAGGTCGGGTTTCTCCCTAAATTGGTCAACTCGGTAAATCTGCTTATTTCGCAACGACGGTGAAGAAAGATCAGCTTGAATATAGCCATATCCGGTTTCCGGTCGGGTTGGATGCATGCCAAGAGTTACAATAGCATCAGTTTCAGCAGTAAACTGAAGTGCAGACGTAATGACACGCTTAAACTCCTCTGTATCAGTCACCATGTGGTCGCTTGGTGTGACAACCAAATTAGCCTTAGGATTTTTCTTCTTGATTCGCCAGCTTACATATGCTATACATGGAGCAGTATTACGCCGGCAAGGTTCGAGCAATATATTTTCAGCCGGAACTTCCGGAAGTTGTTCCTTTACAATATCCACATATTGCTTGGAAGTGACAACCCAAACATTTTCATTAGGTACAATTCCCTTGAAACGGTCGAGGGTTAGTTGGATGAAAGTTCTTCCACAGCCCATCACATCAATAAATTGTTTTGGACATTCGGGAGTGCTCATGGGCCAGAATCGACTACCGACACCACCAGCCATAATAACCAAGTTACTGTTCTTGTTCATACATATTTTGGATTAAGTGATGCAAAGATAAAAAAAAGACGGTTAACTGCAAAACGAGTTAACCGATTTTTTCCCTTTTCGTTTGAACGTGCCCGCCATATTGCCGGTTGACGGCAAAACGGATACACAAAAGATTAAGCCTCTGCAGGAGTTTCCTCTGCCGGAGTGCCTTCAGCAGCAGGTTCAGCAGCAGGTTCAGCGGCAGCAAGAGCGGCAGCCTTCTTCTCAGCGACTTTCTTTGCTATTTCAGCATTCACTTTCTTTTCAGCAGCGAGACGTGCCTCGTAGTCAGCTTTCTTTGCATCAGCAGTCTTACTTGCCTGTGCGGCACGCTTATTCTCTTTCTCTGTCTTCCATGCATCGAATCTTGCATGAGCTACAGCCTCATCGAACGCACCTTTCTTTACACCTCCAAGGAGATGCTTCATCATGTATACGCCCTCAGAAGAAAGAATGTTACGCACTGTGTCTGTAGGTTGTGCACCTACCTGTACCCAATAGAGTGCTCTATCGAAGTTCAAATCAATTGTAGCAGGGTTTGTGTTCGGATTGTATGTACCAATCTTTTCAATGAAGCGGCCATCCCGTGGTGCTCCTGCGTTAGCGATTACGATAGCATAGAACGCATATCCTTTGCGACCGTGACGCTGCAATCTAATTTTAGTTGCCATTTTCTGTTTGTTTTTGTTTTGTAATTTATGATTTGAATAAGCCGCTATCACGTAACGGCGGTGCAAAGGTATGAAAAAAAATCGATATACGCCACACTCTCCACGAATTTTTCTTATGTATCGCCTCTTGATTGTATTTTGCAAAGCCCATTAGTAAATGTACTTTCAAATGTCGGCATGCCGACGGCCACATTCCTCTCCGTCATACTGAGGCATGGATGAGTCAGGTGGGGCATAGAGCTATGAGGATCTGCTCCTCCGCTTTGCTACGTCGGGCCGTGACAGAGTCTGCAAAGCCGTGCGTGACTTTGTAACATAGTGAATAGAAGCCAAACGAGGTGATTTTACACACATAACCACAAAAAATCATTGAGTTAAATTCATGGCAATAAACTTTTTCGTATCTTTGCATGATGAAAGAAAGAATTGAACATAGTGGCATAATTGAGAGAATCACAGGAGACAAGATTGAAGTACGCATTCTACAGTCATCAGCTTGTAGTGTATGTCAAGCACGCAAACTATGCAACACAGCGGAAAGCAAAGAAAAGATAGTGGAGTGCCGCAACTACGGCGGAGACTATCATGTAGGTGACCGTGTGCAGGTTTACGGTTCGATGGAGATGGGTAGAGATGCTGTTATCCTGGCATTTGTTGTGCCTCTGGCAATAGTAGTTGTATGGCTGTTCGTGTCTGTAGGCTGTCTGCATTTGAACGAACTGGCGTCAATAGGCGTGATGGTAGCGCTGCTGACTATATACTACCTTGTCGTTCATTTCTTCAATCGGCGTATAAGCAGTAGATTCGAATTTCAGATTGAGAAAATTGTGTAAAAAAACTTATTTATATTATGATTAATGTAATTCTAATTGCTGTAGGCGTTCTTGGAGCAATCGGTCTTATCTCCGCCCTTGTTCTATGGGGGGTATCCAAGAAATTCGCAGTAAAGGAAGATCCACGCATCGACCTTGTGTTGGAGGCATTGCCTGGAGCCAATTGTGGTGGTTGCGGGTTTCCCGGATGTTCCGGAATGGCCGCCGCATGTGTGAAAGGAGCGGACAAAGGTTCCATCGACGGACTCTTCTGTCCTGTCGGAGGTCAGGACTGTATGAACAGAGTAGCGTCAATCCTGGGTTTGAAAGCTTCTGTAGGCGCACTTAAAGTAGCCGTCGTACGATGTAATGGTACCTGTGAATTCCGTCCGCGTGTTGTCGAGTACGATGGTGTCAAAAATTGTCGCATAGCCAACACGACATGCCAAGGAGAGACAGAATGCCAGTATGGTTGTCTCGGATGTGGCGATTGTGTGGCAGCATGTCAGTTTGATGCCATTCACATGAATCCGGAAACCGGTCTGCCAGAGGTTGACAGAGAGAAGTGTACCGCTTGCGGTGCTTGTGCGAAAGCATGTCCTCGCAATATCATAGAGATACGTGAGGTCGACAAAAACCGCCAGGGAGTGGTTGTACAATGTGTCAACAAAGACAAAGGAGCTTTGGCCAACAAAGTTTGCGCTGTTTCATGTATCGGTTGCGGCAAATGCCAGCAGGTATGCGGATTCGATGCCATAACGATAGCCGACAACCTCTCATACATCGACGCCACGAAGTGTACCGAATGCCGTTCATGTATTGAGGCATGTCCGAAATCATCTATCATCATGCTTGGCGAGCCTTTAAAGCCAGTGGCAAAGAAGGCAACGGCAAGACCGGCAGCAGGCAAAACCACTGCAGGGGCAGGATCAGCCGAACCTGCGAAGGCTGCCAATACCAACACCCGTCCTTACAGCAAGCCAATAGAAGTGAAGTTCGACTCTACCCTACTTCCTTCACAGCAGTACATGCTTGCAGGTACAGTCGACTTGGTTCAAGGAGAAAAAGAGAGCGGAGCCGTCAAGGAGGAGACTTACGACTTCAATGCACCGCTTCTTCCATCACAACAAATATTATTGGGAATTAAAAAGGAGGAGAAAGCATGAAGACATTCAGAATAGGTGGAGTTCATCCGGAAGGAAACAAGTTATCCGCAGCCGAGCCAATAAAAGTCGCTGAATTGCCAAAGGTCGCAGTGTTTCCTATGGGACAGCATATCGGTGCTCCGGCAAAACCAATAGTAAAAAGGGGCGACAAAGTAAAAGTAGGTCAAATGATAGCGGAAGCCGGAGGGTTTGTTTCCGCTCCTATATATTCATCAGTATCAGGAACTGTCACGAAGATTGACGCCGTCATCGACGCGAGCGGATACAGGAAACCAGCGATATTCATCACCGTAGAAGGAGACGAGTGGGAAGAAAGCATAGACCGCTCAAAAGACCTGGTAACACTGAAAGACAAACCTGAGCTGACAAGCAAAGAAATCATAGAGAAAATACAAAAGGCAGGAGTTGTAGGTATGGGTGGTGCATGCTTCCCTACCCACGTAAAGCTTTCACCACCGCCAGGAAGCAAACCGGAATGGGTCATTATCAACGGAGTGGAATGTGAGCCATATCTTACTGCCGACCACCGCCTGATGTTGGAGCACGCTGACGAGATCATAGTTGGTGTCACATTGCTCATGAAGGCAGTGAACGTAAAGAAAGGCTTCATCGCAATCGAGAACAACAAGCCCGATGCCATTGAGCTGATGCAAGAAAAAGTAAAGTCACATCCGGAGATTGAAGTAGTGCCATTGCAAGTGAAATATCCGCAAGGAGGCGAGAAACAACTGATTGACGCTGTTGTACGCCGTCAAGTGCCGGCACCTCCTGCACTGCCGGTCAGCGTTGGAGCCATCATACAGAACGTAGGTACTGCATTCGCCGTTTACGAGGCAGTAATGAAAAACAAGCCTCTGTTCGAGCGTATTGTGACCGTAACGGGTAAGAGCCTTGCACATCCAAGCAACTTCCTCACCCGTATGGGAACACCTATGAGCCAGCTCATTGATGCCTGCGGAGGACTGCCGGAAGATACAGGCAAAGTGATCGGCGGTGGTCCGATGATGGGTAAAGCCCTCGTCAACGCCGAAGTTCCTATATGCAAAGGCTCTTCAGGCGTACTCATCATGAGTGAGAAAGAGTCAAAGCGTAACGAGGTCAGCAACTGCATTCGCTGTGGTAAGTGTGTCGGAGCCTGCCCTATGGGACTTGAACCTTATCTGCTGAGCGCATGTGCAGAGAAACAAATGTGGGAGCGTCTTGAGAAAGAAGACGTGACATCATGTATCGAATGTGGTTCGTGCCAGTTCACATGCCCGTCCAACCGTCCGCTTCTCGACTTGATACGTCTTGGAAAGTCCACGGTAATGGGAATCATCAAGGCACGTTCAGCTAAAAAGTAAATAACAGTCAAATCGTAGATAAAATGAATAAACTAACAGTATCATTGTCACCACACGTTCATGGAGGTGACAGCGTGAAGAGAAACATGTATGGTGTGTGCATCGCGCTCATCCCAGCGCTTCTCTGTTCATTCTATTTCTTCGGACTTGGTGCAATTGCAGTAACAGCCGTCTCCGTCGCCTCGTGCGTATTCTTCGAGTGGGCTATCAACAAGTACCTCTTAAAGAATCCGAAACCGACAATCACAGACGGTTCAGCCATAATAACAGGACTCCTCCTGGCGTTCAACCTTCCATCCAACATTTCACTTTGGATTGTGGTCATTGGCGCATTGTTCGCCATAGGAGTCGTCAAGATGACCTTCGGTGGTCTTGGTTGCAACCTTTTCAACCCTGCACTTGCAGGACGTGCATTTTTACTTATCTCGTTCCCTGTACAGATGACCACATGGCCTGTGGCAGGACAAGGGTTTCTCACCATTGACGGAGCCACAGGAGCCACACCGCTCTCCATCATCAGTCAGATAATAAAAGGATCGGACAAAGTAAGCATCAGCGACCTTCCGTCAGCCTTCGACATGCTTGTCGGCAATACAGGCGGATGTATTGGTGAGGTAAGTGCCATTGCGATCCTTATCGGTTTGGTATATATGCTTGCACGGAAGATCATCACCTGGCACATACCAGTGTCGATACTTGCCACAGTCTTCGTATTCTCAGGTCTCATGCATCTTGCAAGCCCTGCAACCTACGTGTCACCGGTCTACGAGTTGCTAAGCGGCGGACTGCTTCTTGGTTCTGTCTTCATGGCAACCGACTACGTCACATCACCTATGTCAAAGAGAGGCCAGCTGATCTACGGAGTTGCTATTGGATTCCTGACAGTTGTCATTCGTAACTGGGGAGCATATCCTGAAGGAATGTCGTTTGCGATACTTATCATGAACGCATTCACACCTCTTATTAATAACTATTGCAAACCAAAGAGATTCGGGGAGGTAGTCAAGAAATGAAAAAACTTAAATCATCACTTTCAAACATGGCGATCGTCCTCACCGGAATCGCTATTGTAGCAGGTGCGGCACTTGCATACGTCAACAGCGTCACATCTGTGCAGATTG
This sequence comes from uncultured Bacteroidaceae bacterium, assembly GCA_964452915.1. GTDB lineage: Bacteria > Bacteroidota > Bacteroidia > Bacteroidales > Bacteroidaceae > Colivivens. The sequence continues at coordinate 21,270 of CAYVNW010000001.1, forward strand.
AAAAAATAAACGCAGAGAACCTTGCTAAGGGTATAAAGCAAGTCATGGGAGTTGATGTCAATTCAGACTTTCAATACACCGATACAGTTATTGACGGCTACACATTCTACATATCCGACAAAGGTACGGCAATTCAAAGCGTAACCAACGGATTTGGCGGACCGCTCAAAGTACTTGTAGGCTTCGACCCGGAAGGCACAGTACTCGGCTACACGATACTCGAGCACTCCGAGACTCCTGGACTCGGTGCAAAAGCCGGTGATTGGTTCCAGAAAGGGAATAAGGGTGACATCATAGGAAAGAATCCTGGAAAAGTAAGATTCGGAGTAACCAAAGGCGACGAAGGCGACATTGATGCCATAACAGCCTCAACCATCACCTCACGCGCCTTTCTTCTCGCTGTTCAAAACGCATACGACGAATTACAGAAAAGTATAAACGGAACAACCGGTGCCACATCAAAGGCACAAGCATCCATACAAACAAAAGGAGGAGACAAACAATGAGCGGCTTAAAAATTATCTTGAACGGAATGATAAAGGAGAACCCTACATTCGTACTTCTCCTTGGTATGTGTCCTACACTCGGAACTACATCAAGTGCCATAAACGGTATGTCGATGGGACTTGCCACAATGTTCGTACTCATACTTTCCAACTTCCTTATAGCACTTATAAAGAATATTGTTCCCGACATGGTGCGCATACCATGCTATGTTGTGGTCATAGCGTCGTTGGTGACAATACTGCAGATGCTTATGCAGGCCTACGTACCTGACATCTACGCTACACTCGGTCTTTACATTCCACTTATCGTCGTGAACTGTATCATTCTCGGACGTGCAGAATCATTCGCAGCCAAGAACACGCCATTGGCAAGTATGTGTGACGGTATCGGTATCGGCCTGGGATTCACAATTGCCCTGACACTGCTTGGTGCTGTGCGCGAATTTCTTGGAGCAGGCTCTATATTCGGCATTACCCTTCAGGGCGAGAACTATGGAATGCTGATGTTCATACTCGCACCAGGGGCATTCATTGTGCTCGGTTTCCTTATCGCAATAGTTAACAGATTAAGAAAGGCATAATTATGGAATATCTATTAATATTTATAACGGCGATATTTGTAAACAACATCGTTCTGTCACAATTCTTAGGAATTTGTCCGTTCTTAGGAGTATCAAAGAAAATATCCACAGCCTCAGGTATGGGAGCGGCTGTAACCTTTGTACTTGTACTTGCAACCATCGCCACCTACCTCATTCAAAAGTATGTGCTCGACCCTAACGGATTAGGCTATTTACAGACCATCGCATTCATCCTAGTTATCGCAGCACTCGTACAGATGGTGGAAATCATAATAAAAAAAGTGTCAGCTCCACTCTATCAGGCATTGGGAGTATTCCTTCCACTGATTACGACAAACTGCTGTATCCTTGGTGTTGCCATATTGGTTATCCAAAAGAACTACTCACTTCTTGATGGCGTAGTATACGCATTCTCCACTGCACTTGGATTTGCATTGGCTTTGATTCTGTTTGCAGGACTGCGTGAGCAATTGGAATTCTCAAAGGTTCCGAAAACCTTCTCCGGTGCTCCTATCGCACTCATTACTGCCGGACTCCTTGCAATGGCATTCATGGGATTCAGCGGAGTTGATAATGGATTAAAGGCATTGTTTGGACTCGAATAATGAACTTTATTGTTTAAATTAATTACATTGGGGTGCATCAACTTTTGATGCACCCTTTTTTTAATCGGACTAATCAGGCCAATCAGACTAATCAGCCCTATCAAAGAAGCGATTTGTTGCGATATGTTTGGAGTTTTAGCCATTTTGTAGTAACTTTGTAACCAAATAAATTCTTAATGGAAGAAGATAAAAGAAAAGTAAGAATAATCTTTACAACCGACATTCATGGCAACTACTTTCCATTCGACTTCAGACATACCCGATGGGGCAAAGGCAGTTTACAAAGAGTATATGCCTATGTGGCTCAGGAATGCCAGAAACGGCCTGGCAGTACGATACTGATTGATGGCGGCGACATGCTTCAAGGCGAGCCGACATCATATTATTTTAATTTTGTCAGTAAGAGCAAGACTCATCGTGTGGCTGACTTCTGTAATTTCATTGGTTACGATGCAGCCGTCATAGGCAACCACGATCTCGAAACCGGACATGAAGTGTTCGACCGATATGTGAAAGACTGCAACTTTCCGGTGTTAGGGGCAAACGCCATCAACACATCTACCGGTATGCCCTATTTCCAGCCATACACCATGCTCTACCGCAGCGGCATCAAGATCGCAGTCATAGGATTCATCACCCCCGCCATTCCACACTGGATACCCAAAAGTGTATGGCACGGCATGAAATTCGAGGAAATAAAAGAAAGTGCCGAGAAGTGGATAAAGACCGTAAAAGAAGAGGAAGAACCGGATTTCATCATTGGCGTGTTCCATTCCGGCATGGACGAAGGGATTGTGACCGATGAGTACAAAGAGAACGCGACGAGAGAGACAGCGTCCTCGGTTGACGGCTTCGACCTGATACTCTACGGACACGACCATGCTTGCAACATCGAAGAAGTGGAAAGTCCGTCAGGTAAAAAGGTACTGTGCATCAACCCCGGCAGTTACGCTTACAATGTAGCCCAAATCAATATTGAGTTCACACTCGACCAAGATCACAAAGTGACCGGCTACACACAAAAAGGCAAGATACACTACATCGGCACTGTAAGGAACGTACACAGCCAGACATTCCGTAATCATTTCTTTGAGGACTATAAAGACGTAAGCAAATTCGCTTCGGAATATCTTGGGGAAATTCATGAGGACCTGCGAATAACCGACGCATACTTCGGGTCGTCATCATATATCGACCTCATACAACGGTTGCAACTAAAAGTAAGCGGAGCTGACGTGTCGTTCGCTGCCCCACTCTTCTTCAATGCCGTCATCAAAGCCGGCAAGGTGCGGATAAGCGCTTTGTTCAACATCTATCGCTTCGAGGACAGACTTTATATTATGCAGCTCTTCGGGCGTGAGATAAAGGCATATCTCGAAATGAGCTATTCGGGTTGGATCAACCAAATGACAAGCGAGGACGACACATTGCTTCAGACATGTCCGATGAAATCCAATCCCAGCCGCGTAGGGTTCAAGAACTTCATTTTCAACTTCGACTCAGCGGCAGGCTTGCGGTACGAAGTCGATGTAAGGAAGGGCGATGGTGAGCGCATACATATTATAAGTATGTACGACGGCAAACCGTTCGATCCCGACAAACTGTACACTTGCGCAATGACTGCTTACCGTGCTAATGGTGGCGGAGAACTGCTGACCAAGGGTGCGGGACTGTCAAAGGAAGAGATTGACAAACGTATAATCTTCTCCACCGAACACGACATACGCTATTACCTCATGCAGTACATACGTGAGGAGAAGGACATATATCCAAAACCTATGAACCACTGGAAGTTTGTGCCTGAGGAATGGATCGAGAAAGCACGTATCAAGGAAACGGCAATACTATTCTCAAGCGAGGACAACGACGAACAAGAAGAAGATGCTGGAAAAAGATAAGAACGAAGGAAATGCAACGACCGACAGCATGTCTGCCGGATTCGACATGCTTACCATAACCGGACCTACTGCTTGTGGTAAGACTGAGTTTGCCGCACGGCTGGCGTACGAGCTCGACGGTGAAATCATCAGTGCAGACAGCAGACAAGTATACCGCCGTATGGATCTTGGTACAGGTAAAGACCTCGCCGACTACGATGTCAACGGGCACCATATACCTTATTATATTATAGACATAGCCGAACCAGGGACAAAATACAGTGTCTACCGCTTCCAACACGACTTCCACGAGGCATACAGCGACATAAAATCGAGAGGGAAAGTGCCTATTCTGTGTGGAGGCACCGGCTTGTACATCGAGAGTGTACTTAAGAACTATGAGTTCGACGGCCGCCATTGCCCGCAAGTCAACAGCCTTGTAGTAGGACTCTATATCGACCGCGACCTGCGCCGTGAAAAGATAAGTCGCCGGCTCGACCAGCGCTTAGAAGCAGGAATGGTCGATGAGGTACGCAGGCTCATTGATTCAGGAGTAAACCCAGACGTACTCATTCACTACGGACTTGAATACAAATATCTGACTCTTTACATACAAGGTAAGCTGTCGTACGATGAGATGCACGACCTGTTGGAAATAGCCATACACCAATTCGCCAAACGGCAGATGACATGGTTCAGAGGAATGGAGAAACGGGGCACACATATCAACTGGCTTGATGTCTCCCTCCCACTACGTGAGCGCCTTGACACAGTTGAGCGGTGGTTTGCCGCCAGACAGGTTTCAAGCGTGCGAAGCGAAACGGCTAAATAGAAGAATTCCTACAGGAAATAGAGAGATTCCCGTGTATGTAAACAAGAAAAGAACTAATTTTGCAGCAAGAACAATAATAAAAACAATCTATCATGAAGAGAGCAGAAATATACATGGTAAGTGCAATCCTAATAGGAAGCACATTAGTTTCAAGTTGTGACATCACATCATCACGCAACTACTTGGGCACCATGGCAGGCGCGGAAATAGGCGGCGTGATAGGAGAAGCACTCGGATGGATGTCGACCGACCGTCACGACGGACCAGGTAAGGCAATGATGGGCTCAATCATAGGCACAGTGGCAGGCGCCGCAATAGGCAACTCCATAACAAAAGACCGTGACGACAACTACGACAGCTACAGCAGTGGCGGCTACAGCGACGGCGGATATACCGATGATTATAACGCAGGCTACCAGACCGGTGGTGGAGCCGACTACTCACAAAACAACTATACTCAAGACTACAGCTACACATATGGCGGCTCAACCCAAGGACAAGGCTACCACATAGAGACGAACAACGCCCTGACCATCAACAACGTCATGTACCAGGATGAGGACGGAGACGGCAAGTGCAGTCGCAACGAGACACTCAACATAATCTATGAAATCAAGAACACGTCGCGCCGGACCGTCAACAACGTGGAACTTAAAGTCGAAGCAGAGAACAACGAGAAGTGCTTCGTGCTCTCACCGTCCAATGTAGTTAACATACCTGCCGGCGAGACCATCCGCTACAAGGCAAAAGCATTTTGCAAGTCAAAGCCAACCGACAAAGTGACAAAATTCAAAGTGTCAGCAAACAGCGCGACCGGCGGCAACGTTTCATCCGAATTGCAAATCAAGATGGATAAATAGTAAAGCGTTTGGGCAATTTTCTATCCAAAGCACATAGTTTTTATTGTAAGCCCTTGGTCGGCTCAATATAAAAGGCTAAATTTGCCGTTGGTTTCGCCAACGGCTTTTTTGTATATATAAAATTATAGTTACTACATATTCAAACAAGACAAAAAAATGAAGAAGTACAATTTCAACGCAGGACCGTCAATCCTTCCACGCGAAGTGATTGAAGCCACTGCCGCAGCATGCTTGGACTTTAACGGTTCAGGTCTTTCATTAATGGAAATCAGTCACCGTGCTAAAGATTTCCAGCCAGTAGTAGACGAGGCAGTAGCCCTTTTCAAGGAACTGCTTGATATACCAGAGGGTTATTCCGTACTATTCCTCGGTGGTGGTGCAAGTCTTGAATTCTGTATGATTCCTTACAACTACCTGGAAAAGAAGGCAGCGTACCTCAATACAGGAGTATGGGCTACAAAAGCCGAAAAGGAAGCTAAGCTCTTCGGTGAAGTAGTTGAGGTAGCATCATCTGCAGACAAAAACTTTACATATATTCCGCGTAACTTCGAGATTCCTGCCGACGCAGACTATCTGCACATTACGTCAAACAACACTATATACGGCACAGAGATCTTTGAGGACCTCGACTCCCCTATTCCACTCATTGCCGACATGTCGTCCGACATTCTCTCCCGTCCGTTAGATGTCAGCAAGTATGCACTGATATATGGTGGAGCACAGAAGAACCTCTCAATGGCCGGTGTCACCTTCGTCATCGTGAAGGAAGATACTCTCGGAAAAGTATCGCGTGCCATACCAACAATGCTCGACTACCGCACACACGTGAAGAAGGGATCTATGTTCAATACACCTCCGGTAGTTCCAATCTACACCGCACTGCTCAACCTGCGCTACCTGAAGGCACATGGTGGTGTCGTTGCAATGGAGAAACTTGCTAAGGAACGTTCTGAAATCCTGTACACTGAAATCGACCGCAACAAACTGTTTGTCGGTACCGCACAAGAGGACAGCCGCTCACGCATGAACATCACTTTTGTTCTCAAGGACGAATACAAAGAACTTGAGAAAGAATTCCTCGACTTCGCCACATCAAAGGGCATGGTAGGTGTCAAGGGACACCGCGATGTAGGCGGATTCCGCGCTTCTTGCTACAATGCAATGAGCATAGAAGGAGTAAAGGCACTCGTGGCTTGCATGCAGGAATTTGAAAAGAATCATTAATAACAAACAACAGCAGTCCCTGGCATCCCAACCATAAAAGAAGCCCGGGACTCTTTCATTAATAACAAATATACTATGACAAAAGTATTGATTGCGACCGAGAAGCCATTCGCCGCTCCCGCTGTCGCCGGAATAAAGAAGATAATAGAGGATGCCGGCTACGAACTGGCCCTGCTTGAGAAATATACCGACAAGTCACAATTGCTTGCAGCCGTGGCTGATGCCGACGCATTGATTATCCGTTCAGACAAGGTCGATGCCGAAGTGCTCGACGCAGCAAAACAATTGAAGATTGTGGTACGTGCCGGAGCCGGAGTGGACAATGTGGACTTACAAGCTGCCACTGCACACAAAGTCGTTGTGATGAACACTCCTGGACAGAACGCTAATGCAGTTGCGGAACTGGTGCTCGGACTGCTTGTCTACACCGTACGCAACTTCTTCAACGGAAAAGCCGGTACTGAGCTCAAAGGAAAGAAACTCGGAATTCTCGCATTCGGCAACGTGGGCCGCAACGTGGCTCGCATAGCCAAGGGCTTTGGCATGGAAATCAGTGCATACGACGCATACTGTCCTGCCGACGTCATTGAAGCAGCCGGTGTACATGCCGCAGCAAGCCAGGAAGAACTCTTCAAGACTTGCGACATCGTATCGCTCCATATCCCTGCCACTGCAGAGACCAAGCAAAGCATCAACAAGGCACTGGTAGGCACAATGAAGAAAGGCGGCATACTCATCAACACCGCCCGCAAGGAAGTCATCAACGAGCCAGAGCTCTTGGAACTCCTCGCAGAGCGCACCGACCTGAAGTACATCACCGACATCATGCCTGATGCCGACGCACAGTTCAAGGCATTTGAGGGCCGCTACTTCTCCACTCCAAAGAAGATGGGAGCCCAGACAGCCGAGGCAAACACCAACGCTGGCATAGCGGCAGCCAACCAGATAGTAGGCTATCTCAAGGAAGGCATCACCAAGTTCCAAGTCAACAAATAGTACTTAAAGCTATTCGTTACATATGGCAAAAGTAAAGCCTTTCAAGGGTGTACGCCCACCTAAAGAGTATGTAGAGGACGTCGAGAGCCGTCCTTACGACGTGCTCGACTCAGAAGAGGCACGTGCCGAGGCAGGCGACAACGAGAAGTCTCTCTATCACATCATAAAGCCTGAAATAAACTTCAAGCCTGGCACCAGCGAGTACGATGCGCGCGTCTACGAAGAAGCCGCCCGCCAGTTCAAGAAATTCCAGGAAAAGGGATGGCTCGTGCAGGACGACAAAGAGATGTACTACATCTATGCGCAGACATCCAAGCTACCGGCAAACGGCAATGTCGAGAAAACACAATACGGCATTGTATTGGGTGCATACAGTGGTGACTACCAAAGCGGAGTCATCAAGAAGCATGAGCTTACCCGTGCCGACAAAGAGGAAGACCGCATGAAGCATGTACGTGTCACCGATGCCAACATAGAGCCGGTATTCTTCGCCTATCCCGACAATGAGCGACTTGCCAACATAATCGGCAAGTACGCACACACAGAGCCGGAGTACGACTTTGTGGCTCCTGTCGACGGCTTCCGTCACCGCTTGTGGTGTGTGAGTGATTATGCCGACATCAAGGCGATAACCGACGAGTTCGCAAAGATGCCGTCGCTCTACATTGCTGACGGACACCATCGCAGTGCCGCAGCAGCATTGATCGGTGCGGAGAAAGCCAGGCAAAACCCGAATCATCGTGGCGACGAGGAATACAACTACTTCATGGCTGTATGCTTCCCCGCAAGCCAACTCACCATTCTCGACTACAACCGCGTGGTGAAAGACCTTAACGGACTGACATCAGAGCAGTTCCTGCACGCTCTCGGAAAGAACTTCACAGTCACCAAGATGGGCAAAGAGGAATACCGTCCGCAACAGTTGCACGAGTTCTCGCTCTATCTCGACGGAGAGTGGTACAGCCTCAAGGCAAAGCCCGGCACGTATGATGCCGACGACCCGATAGGAGTGCTTGACGTAAGTATCTCGTCGAAACTGATCCTCGACGACATACTCGGTATAAAAGACTTGCGGCGTGACAACCGGATTGACTTTGTTGGCGGATTGCGTGGTCTCGGCGAACTCAAGCGCCGTGTTGACAGCGGCGAGATGCGTATGGCACTGGCACTCTACCCCGTCACAATGGAACAAATAATGAATATAGCCGACTCCGGACTCATCATGCCGCCTAAGGCTACATGGTTTGAGCCAAAGTTGCGTTCCGGACTCATAATCCACAAGCTTTCATGACAGTCGACAGCTACAAGACAATAGCAAATATATCAGAAGGAACTTACTCTGAACGTCGGAGTAAGTTTCTTGCTTTTGCCGTGCCTGTCACCTCTGTCGACGAGGTGAAAGCCGCCCTGGCCGAATACCAAAAGAAATACTACGACGCCCGTCACGCATGCTACGCCTACATGCTCGGTCCCGAACGTCTGGTGTATCGTGCCAATGACAACGGGGAGCCATCGGGCACGGCGGGCAAACCTATACTCGGACAGATCAACTCCTACGGACTTACCGACATCCTAATCATAGTCATCCGCTACTTCGGCGGCATCAAACTCGGCACAAGCGGACTCATATCCGCATATCGGCAGGCGGCCATCGAGGCCCTGCAGAACGCCACGATCATAGAGAAGACGGTAGACGATGACATCACCGTCATCTTCGACTTCCCGTCAATGAACGGTGTGATGAAGGTGGTGAAGGACATGAACCCGCAAATCGTAAGCCAGGGCTACGAGGCGGACAAATGTACCATGACACTCCGCATCCGCCGTGGCAACATGCCGGCACTGACCGACCGCCTCTCCAAAGTCCCCACCCTAATAATACGACCATAACGTGGCGTGTATGAGGCCGTCACACCCCCTCCGTCATTCCGGGGCCACCCATTCCTCATCTTCCAGTCGGCATGACGGGAGGTGCACATAGGCACTTGCCAAGTCGAGTTTGCAATTCGGGGATAGCAGTATGTGTGTTATCGCACACAGCCATGCAACACTAAAAAAATCACATTATTATTTTTAATGGTTGGAAAGAATTGTTTAACATTGTAGAGTTAAATCAATAATCTTTTAGTGATTACCAATTAAATTATATAATATGAAATACACTTACCTTTTTGCCGTTTGTGTAGGCACATTACTCTCCATGACAGTAATGCCGTGCCGCGCCTAAGTCAGCAACGACAATGAAGACGGCGTTTACAAAGTGAATCAACGATTTAGAGAAGGCAATAACTTTGTCCCAGGACAGGTAATTGTCAGGTTCAAGGACAGCAGTCCTGCCAACGTGCGAAAAGCCAAGGGACGGTTCGTCTCCGCAGGCTCCACTGATGTCGATGCTGTACTGAAGCAGTTCGGCGTAAAGAAAATGGACAAACTTTTCCCTAATGCAGTACATAAGGCTCCGGCTGCACTTCGTAAGACAAAGGCACCCGACGGCAGCGTCATCACCGAGTCGAACATGGACCAGGTGTATATGGTCGAGACCAAGAGCCAGTACTCTGACTCCACGTTGCAACTCGTCAAGGCACTCAACAGCTTGGACAAGGTGGAATATGCCGAGCCAAACTATATAGCATATATCAGCGGTGGCCCGACCTGCAATGCGACAGCCATGGAAATCAATTCAGCCGCTGAACCAAACGACAACAACAGCACGGCGTCCGACATTATTTGTGACAACTACTTCCAAAACCCACTCTACAACCTACAATACGGACTCATAGCCGAGGGACTGCCGCAGTTGTGGACAAAGCCGATAGTCAACAGCGAGCGTCCGGTGATCGCCATCATCGATACCGGTGTGGACACTGAGCATCCCGACTTGAAAGACAATATATGGACCAACACCGCCGAGGCTGAAGGCGAGGAAGGCTATGACAACGACAACAACGGGTTCGTGAACGACATACACGGATGGGACTTCATCAACAATACAGGCAAGATACGTGACTACAACAGCCACGGAACCCACTGCGCCGGTATTGCCGCCGCATGCAACAACGGCATAGGAATCATCGGTGCCAATCCAAAGGCGCTCATCATGCCGGTCACCGTGATGCAGAGCGACGGTACAGGCGACTACGCCACAATAGCCAAGGGTATCGACTACGCGGTGAAGAACGGAGCTACAGTGCTGAGCATGAGTTTCGGCGGATATACGAACTCACGTGTGCTGCGTGAAGCGTTGACTAACGCCTACGGCAGTGCTGTGCTTGTGGCAGCAGCTGGTAATGACGGCTTGGCTATATATCGTCAATGTCACCCTATTTATTATGGGACATGTTTCCCTGCCGCCTATTCCTTCGTACTTGGAGTACAAGCGACAAACCAGCTTGGCTATCCTGCAGGTTTCAGCAACTACGACTGTGACGGTCCGAACTATTCAGCAGAGACCACCATTGCCGACCCCGAAGGCTTCAACTATGAACTGTCAGCTCCAGGAGTACGAATCGCCAGCACCATACCAAACGGCAAGTACGCCTACTTCAGCGGTACTTCGATGGCTGCGCCACTCGTGGCAGGTGCCATTTCCGCACTGAAGATGGTAAAGGAATACGACTCACAGGAAATACTGTGGGGCGACCTGCTTCACTCAAGCAACATCCTTGGGGCATACAACATAACCGAGCGTCCGGCAGAACTCGACTTCCTCGGCATGCAGATGCGCGACCGCAAGGACTTGGCGGACGGAGAGATCGACGAGAACTCGTACGCCACCAACGACGGCGAGGCTGACGCAGGCGAGACGCTGAGCATCTACCCTATCATACGCACCACCTTCGGAGCGGCGAAGGACATATTGCTCAGACTTGAGATGGGCGACGAGTATGAGGACACGACGCTTGTGGACATCATCACCCCGACAGCCGACTTCGGCATGAGCATATCAGCCTACGCCAAGGATGTTAGCGTCAATCCACTCGTTATGAAGATAAGCGACAAATGCGCCGATGCACGTCATATCAAGATGAAGGTGGTAGCCACAGCCGACGGCAGTGACACCGAATTCGAACAGCCTTTCACCCTCACCGTGAGCAACATGCACAAGATAGGCGGACTCATCGACAAGGACTCCACCCTCACGGCCGACAAGACCTGGTACGTGACCGAGAACGTCGGCATCATGGAGGGAGTGACACTCACCATAGAGCCAGGCACCCGCCTCGAATTCGCAGAGGGCATGGGCATATCGTCATTCGGTAAATTAGTAGCCAAAGGCACGCCAGAGAAACCGATTATCTTCACACGGCACATAGGCGAAGGACTTTGGGCAGGGATGAAATCACATGTGAGTGACGGATATCATGTTAAGTCATATAGTAACGATTTTATATACCGCAATGCGGACAGTACCCAATTCACATTGCTGCGTACTGAGGCAACTCCATATAAATTTAATAGTCAATCTTCTTGGTATCATTATGATCCATCAAAGGAGAGTAATCCAGGTAAGGAGTTTTTACTAACTGAATATCTCGATTTTCCTAAGAAATCAGAGGAGATTCACAAGGATTCAACCTTAGCGTATGATCCGGCTTTCATTACGACAGAGGTACTGCAAATGCTTGCCGACTGGAAAGCATGG
>CAYVNW010000001.1:33492-144808 GCA_964452915.1 uncultured Bacteroidaceae bacterium
ATATCCGGCAAATACTACGGCAAGGTCTATTGGATAAAAAACAACACTGACACCCCATCCATCGACCATGCAGACAATCCATCCTACCTCGGCACTGCCCGTGAGGACTTGGTACGCCCATACTGCTACGAGATAGGAAATGCACCAGACACATACGGCAAGATCGACCTTAGCAATATGCTGAAGGAGCCGGTACACGAGGCACACGGCATAGTATGGAAGGTGGTTGTTGACAGCAAGGACGCACAGGACGAATATGAGGACCTCGCTCCACTCGGAGTGGGCAAGCATGAGTTCTGCGTATGGTTCAACCGACCGATGAACGTCAATGTGGCACCGCACATTTCATTCGGTGTGCGCGACCCATACACGCAGGTAAGTGTGGCAGAGGACGGCAGCTGGAGCGCTGATTCCACAAAGTACACGGCATACGTCACCATCACAGGCAAGACATCGAGCGACGGTATCAACCAAATATATGTATACGGAGCAGAGGACAATGAATACTTCGAGTGTCCTTACGAGAAGACACGCTTCCGCGTTCAGGTACAGGCAGCGGGCAGTATGGCTACAGGTTTTGAAGCAGAGGCGGCTCTTGGACGGGTGAACTTGAAATGGAACAACGACGAGAACGACTTTACCGATGCTATGGGATTCAACGTATACCGCATCAGCGAACCATACCAGAAGGTGGTGTTCAACTATAACACATGGCAGAACGACACCATCATGGCTTCTGACACGATCCGTCTGAATCAGGAGATCCTGCCGGTCGACACGACAGCGTACACCGACTATGCGGTAACCCCGGGCAACACCTATTATTATTACTATAAGGTACTCTCGACCGACCTGAAGGAATACGACGTAAGCAACGTGGTGGCCTGCACCCCACTCACATCCACATTGGGCGATGCCAACGGTTCGGGAGATGTGGACGTAGCCGACGTGATCACCACAGTGAACTATGCTTCGGGACAAGAACCTAAGCCGTTCATCTACGAGGCTGCCGACGTCAACACCGACAAGGCGATCGACATACTCGACGTGATAGGCATCATACGGCTCATCGTCAACCCAAGCAGCACTGCCACTACAAACGCACTTGCCACAGCCACCTACACAGTGGAGGACGGTATGCTCTGCATAGAGAGTCCGGTGGCACTCGCCGGTATACAGATCCAGGTATCTACCGAGGAAAAGGAGATTTCGGCTGCTGACGACATGAAGGGCTTCGAGAACGCATCGGCATGGCTCAGCGACAACGACTACATCTTCCTCGCATACAACATGGGAGGCAAGACCCTCAGTGCAGGCAAACACGCCATACTCAACATAGGCGACGCATACATCACCAGCATACGTCTGAGTGACGCATACGGACACAACGTGGAGGCAGTAGGCAAGAACGTCACAAAGATCGAAGATGTCACATCGAGAATGATCACAGCCAAAGGCATATTCAATGTCAGCGGACAGAAGGTGGCAGCCGACGAGAGCGAACTCGAATACCTGCCGAAGGGAGTATATATCATTGGCGGACAGAAAGTCGTAAAATAACCGATAGCTTATGAACAAGAAGCTATTTACAGCGTGTGTGCTTGTCCTGCTTGCCGTGGCCAACGGCATGCAGGCGGGCAACACCATACACATAAGCAGCACGAAAGGCTCGCCGGGGAGTACGGTCAGTGTCAGCGTGTCGATGGACAACACCGATGCTGTGTCGGCAATGCAGATACAGATACCGATGCCCGACAACTGCACGCTTGTCGAGGGTTCGGCCACGGCAGCCGACAGGGCCTCAAACCACAGCGTCACGGCCGGAGTGAAGGACGGAGTACTCAACCTGTTCGTTTTCTCGCAGTCGATGGCGACTCTCAGCGGCACGAGCGGCGAGGTGATGACGTTCAAGTTGAAACTCGGCAACCAGCCGTCAACCACCACACTGCAGCCGTCGGCTATAATACTGACCAACACAGAAGGCAACAAGGTGGATGCCAAGGCAGAAAGCGGTACGGTGACGGTGGAGGCAGCCAAGGCAGAGTACGGCAGCATGACGGTCGACTTCGGACGCGTACCTATACGAGGCACATACACCAGCAGTCTCACCATCAACAACACGGGCAACGCCCCACTGACAGTGACGGCACTCGAATTCTCTGCCTTCGAGTTCTCGTCCGACGCCAACCTTCCACTTACCATCGAGGCAGGAGGCAGCCAAACCATCACGCTGACATACGCACCTACAGTCAGAGGTGAAGTCAGCAAGACTCTCAAGGTGGTGTGCAACAGCAGTTCGAAACTGAACACCATAACACTCAAAGCGACTCCTTACGCAGTCAACGAACTGCATGTGGACGATGCAAGTGGAATTGCAGACTCCACGGTCGAGATACACCTGCGCATGAATAACATGGACCCTATCAACGGATTCCAGTTCGAGTTCAACATGCCAGACCAGCTGAAATATGTCGATGGCAGCTTCACCCTGTCCAACCGCAAGACCGACCACCAGAGCGTGGCATCACTCGACGGCAGTACACTGAAGCTCATCGCCTACTCGCTCAGCGACCAGGCGTTCACCGGCAACGACGGAGAGATAGCGTCGTTCCGTGTAAAACTCAGCGGACAGTACGGTACAAGTCTCGACGCTTCTAAAGCCATCCTCACCGCCACCTTAGACGGCAAGGTAACGGACGTGCTGAGCGACAAGTACGGCGGCTACGTGAACATACTGAGTCCGGTACTCAGCACACAGAGCGAACTCGACATGGGACGCACGCCAGTCACCGAGGACGCTACAGCCACACTGACCGTCAACAACTACGGACAGGCACCACTGACCATCAGCCGCGTGGTGTTCGATTCACTCGGATTCTCAGTGAAGGAGACCCTGCCTCTCACCATCCAGCCATACGAGAACAAGTCTCTCACTGTGGTGTACAACGGACAGACACAAAGTGACTTCAGCAGCATCATGCAACTCTACTGCAACGACCCGAACCAACGTATGTGGAACGTCAAACTGAGCGGTAACCGTTTCGCTCCAAACTATGTGTCGATGTCGTCGAAGAACATATACACAGGTGACACGCTCAAAGTGGACTTGTCACTAAGCAACTATGACCCGATCAACGGACTGCAGTTCGATGTCAGTTATCCGAAAGACTACTTCACGCCGGTTGGCACCGTTACGGGCACCGACCGCACGAAAGGACTTTCGATGCAGGTTCGCGACTTGGGTAACGATACCTGCCGCTATTTCATCTACTCGCTCACCAACACATCGATAGCTCCTGGCTCGGGCAAGATATGCACCATAGCCTTCGCACCGAAAGCCGACATACCGACAGGCAGCTACAGTGTAAGCGTGACGAAGGTGAAGGTGGGCTCGTCTGAGTTGAAGGACAAATATGCCGGTAACGACTTCACCATGCGATTCAAGGTCATCGTCAAGACTGAGCAGACAATAACGTGGGAGCAGAAAGCCGACTCCATAGGACAAGGCGGAAGCTACGTGTTCGAGGCAAAGTCGTCGGCATCAATGCCTATGACCTACTCGATCATCGACGGAGCCAACCTCGTGGAAACATCAACGACTGACGGTCGTCTGACGGTGAAGGCATTGCAACTTGGTACGTTTACCATAAGGGCGACAGCGGAAGGCGACTCCACTCACCTCGCTGCCACATCCGACATCACGTGCAAGGTATACGACCCTACCATATACGTGACGGGCATCAGTCTCAACAAGGCATCCGTATCTCTCTATACCGATGACTCGGCGACACTGCAGGCCAGCATATCTCCGTCCGATGCTACCCACAAGTCGGTCGTTTGGACCAGCTCGGACAGTACCGTGGCAAGGGTAAAGGATGGTGTCATCACAGCCATCAAGGCTGGTACCGCCACCATCACTGCCACAGCGTCTGACGGTACAGGCAAGCAGGCATCATGTACGGTCACCGTACTCAACCGCCCATACATTATTACTTATATGGTGGATGGCAAGGAGTATAAGAAGGACACAGTAATTTACTCCGAACCTGTAACACCGCTTGCAGAACCGACACGTGAAGGCTACACCTTCTCAGGTTGGAGCGAGATACCGACAACCATGCCGGCAAAGGACGTAACTGTCACAGGAACATACACCGTGAACAAGTACAAACTGACGTACATGGTCGACGGCAAGGAGTACCGTACCGACTCTATCGCATACGGCACCACCCTCACAGCTCTTGCAAAGCCAACCAAGGAAGGCTATACCTTCTCGGGTTGGAGCGAGATACCGACAACCATGCCGGCGAAGGACGTAACTGTCACAGGAACATACACCGTGAACAAGTACAAACTGACGTATATGGTGGACGGCAAGGAGTACCGTACCGACTCTATCGCATATGGTACCACCCTCACGGCCATCGCAGAACCGACCAAGGAAGGTTACACCTTCTCAGGCTGGAGTGAAATACCAACCGCCATGCCGGCGAAGGACGTGACTGTCACAGGAACATACACCGTGAACAAGTACAAGCTGACGTACATGGTCGACGGCAAGGAGTACAAGACAGACTCAATTGCATACGGTACCACCCTCACACCGCTTGCAGAACCGACCAAGGAAGGTTACACCTTCTCGGGCTGGAGCGAGATACCAACCACCATGCCGGCAAAGGACGTGGTCATCACAGGAAGCTTTGAGAAGGACTACGAGCCAGAGGACGCAAACCATGACGGACTGGTAGACACTGGAGACGTACTGGATGTCTATGGCTACATGCAGAATGCAGCCGGAAGTACCGGTGAAGGATCAGTATATGATGTCAACGGAGACGGACAGGTAGATACACAGGACGTACTCACCATATATAACCGCATGAGCAACGAGTGACACTGCATGAATGCAGTGTGATATGAAGGTCCACTCCCCCCTCTCGTCATCCCGACGACTGAAAGGAGGAGTGGATCTTCAGTGCGATATAACCGTGCTATGCCGCAATGCTATGCCATGCTATGGGGTCCGCTATACACATGACGCATTAAAATTCGTGCCTCATTGCTTGCGCATACCAAAAATTTATTATAACTTTGCCAAATCTAAAGTTGAACTTTAAATTTGTCCACATGAACGGCAATACATTGATAGATAGAACCATGGCTGCGTACATGGAGGGATTATTCCAGTTCCTGCCAATAATAACTACATCATGGTGAATGCCGTATAGTATTTTTTACTAACTTTGCAGTGCCTACGATGCGTACAGGCATTTAGTTATTAACTTCCCCACGAGGGGGCGTGTGCTTGAAAACCACGCAAAAAAAACAAGATTCATGAAGCAAGTAAAGACAGTAAGTGTTTCCTTCATGCTGATGGGAATATTGTTTTGTGTATGTCTCATCACATCCAACCTGTTGGAAACAAAAGTATTCAAGGTGTTAGGTCCGATAAACCTGACATGCGGCTTTCTGGTTTTCCCCATCTCATACATCCTCAACGACTGCATAGCCGAGGTATGGGGTTACAGAAAGGCACGACTGATAATATGGGCAGGCTTTTTGATGAACTTCTTCGTAGTGATTCTCGGCACAGTCGCCAGCTGGCTGCCGCCAGTTGAGCCAGGAGCCGATGTCGCCTTCAGACAAGTGTTCCTTTTCGCTCCGCAGGTCACCATAGCCAGTTTCCTCGCATTCATAGTAGGTTCATTCCTGAACGCCATGGTAATGAGCAAAATGAAGTTGGCAGACCGCAACAAGGGACATTTCAACTACTATTTTTCGTTGAGAGCCATTGCATCGACCATCGTAGGAGAATGTGCGGACTCAGTTATCTTTTTTCCCCTTGCATTCTACATCCTGCCATACATATTCTTCGGCAAGCCAGCAGTACAGCCCAACATACTGATAGGACTGATACTGACACAGGTAGTAGCCAAGACACTGTATGAAGTTATAGCGCTGCCCGTAACAATCCGCGTCGTGAGGTTCGTAAAACGCTATGAGCAGACCGATGTGTATGACGAGAACATTTCGTATAACGCTTTTAAAATAAAGGAGATTTGATATATGCTTGACAAGGAAAAGGCACTCGTGATATTCTCAGGAGGACAGGACAGCACCACCTGCCTCTTTTGGGCAAAGAAACACTTCAAGGAAGTACATGCGGTCTGTTTCAGATACGGACAAAAGCACGCAGTGGAAGTAGACGCGGCAAAAGCAATCGCAGCCGATGCAGACGTGGAGTTGGAAATTATTGATGCCGGCTTCATAAGCAGACTAAGCTCCAACTGCTCCCTGACCGACACCACGCTCACCATAGAGGCAGAAAAACCGGCAGACACCTACCCTACCACGTTCGTACCAGGCCGGAACATGTTCTTCATCAGTATGGCAGCTGTGCGGGCGAGGGAACTTGGCATCATGAACATAGTGACGGGAGTGTCGCAAACCGACTTCTCGGGTTACCCAGATTGCCGCGACTCATTCATAAAAAGCATGAACGTCACACTCAACCTCGCCATGGACGAACAGTTTGTGATACATACGCCATTGATGTGGATAGACAAAGCAGAAACCTGGGCACTCGCCGACAAATTGGGAGTATTCCAACTCGTACGTGAGAAGACAGTCACCTGCTACAATGGCATTCCGGGCGACGGATGCGGACACTGTCCAGCATGCAAGCTACGTCACGACGGACTGACAAAGTATCTAAACAATAAAGAATATTACAGAACCATTTCATTACTTTAGCAACCCCTATGCCACGTCCACAGGGCAGACAGGGGAGAGAGGAGAATTATGAACAGAGACGAAGAAGGACTTAAGTCATTAGGTCGGAAGACAGAATACAGAACCGACTACGCACCCGACGTATTGGAAACATTTGAGAACAAACATCCAGAAAACGACTACTGGGTGAGATTCAACTGTCCGGAATTCACCAGCCTGTGCCCTATTACCGGTCAACCGGATTTTGCGGAAATACGCATCAGCTACCTGCCCGACAAGCGCATGGTAGAAAGCAAGAGCCTGAAACTATACCTCTTCAGCTTCCGCAACCACGGTGACTTCCACGAAGACTGTGTGAACACGATCATGAAGGACTTGATAAAGCTGATGAATCCCAAATACATCGAGGTGACAGGCCTCTTCACACCACGCGGAGGCATTTCAATCTATCCTTACGCCAACTACGGACGACCGGGGACCAAATATGAAGAACTCGCTGACTACAGGTTGAGAAACCACAACATGGGATAAATAAAACTATATTTTCTTCCATAGAAAAAACGGCTATACCTCCTCTCCGTCATACCGAGGCATCGCCGAGTGTATCCTCAGTGCGATATAACCGTGCTATAATTTCCTTGACTTGTTGGATTTGCTGCGTTAGAGAAAGCTTATCGACATCAATCCAATGTATGGAACTATCGTGCGCGAACCATGTCATCTGCTTCTTTGCATACACGCGTGTATTCTTCTTTAAACGCTCGACAGCCATACCGAGTTCCCACTCGCCGTCGAGTACACGGAACAGTTCCTTATATCCGACCGTGTTGAGCGAATTGAGTTCACGTTTCGGATATACGCGCCTCACCTCATCCAACAGTCCGTCGCGCATCATTTGGTCAACACGACTGTTTATGCGTGCGAACAAATTGGCACGCTCTCTGCGCAACCCTATTTTTATCACATTAAACGGTCGTTCCTTCTCCGTGTTCATTCGGAACGAAGAGTAAGGTTTTCCTGTCTGGTAGCACACTTCCAGTGCATGCACGATGCGCTTATAATTCTTTTTGTCCACCTCCTCATAGTACACAGGGTCGAGCAAGCGCAATTCAGCAGCCAGGACATCCAATCCCTCTTCCGCCAAACGTCTCTTCATCAGATTGCGGGTATCATCGTTAATAGTCGGTATATCATCTATACCCTTAGTAACAGCATCGATATACATCATGCTTCCTCCGACCATAAGCGCATAATTATGGTCCTTGAACTGCTTGTCCAGCAAGCTCAATACATCCTGTTCATACTGAGCCGCACTGTAATACCGGTCAAGAGGCAACATATCAATAAAATGATGTACTACACCCGCCATTTCTTCCTTGGATGGTTTTGCCGTGCCTATAGTTATATCCTTATATATTTGTCGTGAATCAGCAGATATAATATCACACGACAAGAGCTTGGCGACAGCTACGCCAAGCTCTGTTTTTCCAACAGCCGTAGGTCCCAACAAGACGACCAACGTGCCATTATTCATAGGGATTGCCATCGCTTATCTCCAAACCTTCCAATCCGAGTTCATCATCGTCGATTCCGTCGCCGAACATGTCGTCATCCAAATTGCCGTTGTCGGTTGGAGGCAGTGGTTCCTTTGCCATCAACTCGTCAAAGTCGATTGTTTGTTTTGGAGCCTTCCCCAATTGCCGGGTCACCTTTGGTTCCTTAAGTCTCTTACCGGTTATGATTTCAGCCACCTCGATGAAAAAGCATCTTTCAGCCAATGGGTCGAACGTATAAAGGAGATGTTGCTTTTCCTCGTCGATGAACTCGCTCAGGCTTGTATCAGCCATGACGTACGAATCCTCGTCGCTCTCCGTATCCATTTCCACCAAAGTAATCTCTTGACGTTTTTCCCAACCATTATCACAAATAGTGAAATACGTGAGTTGGTCATCCTTATAATCACATGTCTTGAGAATAGCCTTATGGAAATCAAGGAAGGTGGCATCTGAATCAAGCTGTATTTCCCGCATGAAGTCATCGACTTCGTCCGAGATAAGGATAAATCTAAAAATCATATTACTAAAGTTTAGCGAATAATTCCACGTTGTGACGCACCCACAAAGTCAATGATGTACTGAACTTCGGGTCCGACAGGGACAGTCTCGCGTACCTGTTTCAAAGCCTCAGGGACACGCAAGTTACTGTTGTATATAATGCGGTAGGCATTGTGTATGTCGTTTATGATTTCGGCAGAGAAGTTCTTACGCTTCAAGCCTACAATGTTCAAACCACAATAAGCTACAGGCTCGCGTGCGGCGATCACGAACGGAGGGACATCCATACTGGTCCGCGTTCCGCCTTGCACCATCGTATATCCGCCGATGCGGCAGAATTGGTGAACAAGCACTACGGCACTGATAATGGCATAGTCGTCAACAATCACCTCGCCACCGAGTTTGGTGGAGTTTCCCATGACGATATTACTGCCGAACACACAATCGTGGGCAATGTGGGCGTTCTCCATAATCAAGTTATTACTTCCCACTGTAGTTCTGCCCTTGCTTGCCGTTCCTCTGTGAATAGTCACATTCTCACGTATACGGTTGTTGTCGCCTATAACGGCATACGATTTTTCACCTTTAAACTTCAAGTCCTGCGGAACGGCTCCAATTACCGCTCCAGGAAATATCAAGTTTCCATTGCCTAATTTGGTTCCATTAAGGATTGTGACACTATTCATCAGTTCATTATTATCGCCAATCTCAACACCCTTGTCGATAAAGCAAAACGGGCCTATAGTACAATCCTTCCCTATCTTGGCCTCAGGATCAATAAATGCTAACGGACTTATTTTTGACATTCTTATTATATTTATTTATTATTGTATCTTACACTGCGCATGTATCATTCGCGCAACTTTATTATTAATGGTATGTCCCGGCCGCAAGGCGGTAATCTTTGCCTTCAGAGGTCCGCCAATCAGCGCGAGGTCGCCTATGATGTCGAGCAGTTTGTGGCGTGCCATCTCATTGGGCCAAGTAAGCGGCTTACGGTTCAGATAGCCGAGCTTTGTAGCATCCATATGAGGCACTCCCATCTCATCTGCAAGAAAATCCAGCTTGTCTTGCGACAGCTGGTTCTCGTATATGACAATAGCATTGTCAAGGTCTCCACCTTTGATATAACCCAGTTCGAACAATGGTTGTACATCCCTCACAAAGACAAAAGTACGCGCAGAAGCAATTTCCTTAGGGAAGTCGCTTAAGCTGTCCAATGTAGCAGACTGATTCGCCAGCACTTTTGACTGGAATGCGATGGTTATATCCAATGACAGATGGTCGCACGGGCTTACGACTATATGCTCACCATGTTCGCCATCTATTACTATCTCATGATCAACAATGACATATTTTTTCTCTGCGTTCTGCTGTATAAGCCCGACTTTGTTAATCTCTTCGACAAATATCTCTGCACTTCCGTCGAGTATAGGCATTTCGGGACCGTCAAGCTCTATCCTGCAGTTGTCTATGCCCGATGCATAGATGGCAGCCATTGCATGCTCTATAGTTCCCACCCGTATGCCATTTTCAGCTATTACGGTTCCTCTTGTTGTCTCTATCACGTTTTCCGAAAGGCATTGTACTACCGGTGTTCCCTCCAAATCGACACGAAGCATCTTATATCCATAGTTTTCAGGAGCCGGACAGAATTTTGCCGTTACAAACTTACCTGTATGTAATCCTTTGCTTCTGACAGTGAAGCAGTCTTTCAAGGTTACCTGCTTTTGCATATTGTTCTTAATTCTTCTATTTCCTTCTGAAGTTCATTCACTTGTTTTACTAATTCGGGAAGATTCTTGTATGCCACTGAACTCCTTGCGAAATTCTGATGTTCGATTGCAGGGTAGCCCATAATAGTACAATTACCATTCTTCACCATACGTCCGCCAGGGATGCCCGATTGTGCACCGGCATGGACTCTGTCGCCCAAAGTGATATGTCCGGCAACACCGACTTGTCCGCCCAACATACACCATTCACCGACCTTAGCACTGCCTGCCACGCCAACTTGAGCCGACATGACAGTATGTTTGCCCACCTCCACATTATGGGCAATCTGCACCAGATTGTCGAGTTTCACCCCACTATGTACAATCGTAGTTCCCATTGTAGAACGGTCGATACAAGTATTTGCACCGATTTCCACATTGTCCTCTATTGTCACAATACCTATTTGCGGGATCTTCTCGTATCCTTCAACGGTAGGTGCAAAGCCAAAGCCATCGGCACCTATCACACAACCGGCATGAAGTATGCACTTTCTGCCGATCTTGCATCCATGATAAATTACGGCATTACTATATATTATGGTATCATTCCCTACACTCGCATGAGCACCCACAGTGACATGCGGATACAACTCAACCCCATCACCAATCACGGCACCGTCCTCAACGACAGCGAAAGGAGCAATATAGACATCCTTACCTATTGTTGCCGTTTCGGCGATAAAGGCCAAAGAACTGATGCCATGCGGTTTAGGCTTCATAGACTCATATAGCTGCAAGAGCCTGCTTACAGCCTCATACGCATTTTTTACACGTATAAGAGTCGCCTTTACCGACTGCACAGGATTGAAATCTTCATTTACAAGTACTACTGAAGATTGTGTAGTATATATATAATGTTCGTATTGAGAGTTGGCGAGAAACGATATAGATCCAGAAACCCCCTCTTCTATTTTTGCAAATTTATCTATTACGGCATTTTCGTCTCCATCAACAGTTCCATTGATGTATGCCGCAACCTGACGTGCAGTAAATTCCATTTTACCTTTTTAGTTACTGCGGGCAAAGTTACGTAAAAAAAATGGAACCGACGTTTATGTACACTCCTTTTTTGTGTCAAACAACATAAATCGCAAGTTTTTTTTGTAAAAAGCGATAAGATTATTGCTATATGTGGTTCTGAGTATAAGAAAATATTATTATTTTTGCAACATCAAATGTTTTCCAAAACATCATTTTTTTAAAGCATGAATTATATGAAACGACTGACATTCCTTACAATCACATTGCTCTGTCTCGCATGGCCATGCGCGAAGGCTGCCAACACAATACAATCGGTATCGCAAGTCGCATCGGGAGCGACCATCAGTGCAGATGTTGACTATACCATTACGAGTAAAACACCATTCGTGACAGCCGGTAGTGTAGACATTACCAACACGGAACACGCAGTAGTCATCATTCAGAAAATAAAACCGAGCGTCGTGTTAAGCACATGGATGGACCATATATACATTAAAGGAGAGAAAGCAGTCGACGGCGTCAACTGCCAAGTCAGGATGTACAGCAGCGGAACAATCATTTTCCCATACGGAGGTGATGACTTCCACCCGCTCACCTGCTACACCGAGGAAGACTTTGCAGGTGACTCATGCACAAACTATTCAGAAGGTCATTCAGGCGGCTATATGAAAACCCTCACAACAGCCAACCTTCTCAACAAGATCAAATCGTTCAAGCTGAAGCGCGGATATATGGTTACATTTGCTCTTGGTACTGCCGGATGGGGCTACAGCCGTTGCTTCATTGCAGACAAAGAGGATATGGAGATCAACTTGCCGGAAAACATGAGCGGACGTGTCTCTTCATACAGGTTGTTCAAGTGGTTCAACGCACAGAAAAAAGGATTGGCGAGCAATGGAAGTGCGGCAGCGAATGCGGCACTGAACACATCGTGGTGCTACGACTGGGCACAAGGCAACGCAAGCCTGCTGCCAGACCAGGAATGGGTTCCGAACCACATCTACGAGGACTACCCGTCATCATCTACTTGCGGAAGTGTGTCACAGTCGTGCCACATGAAAACCAATAACGAGCCGCGCAACACAAGCGACGACCATCCGCAAACCCTTGCAACCATACTCAACAACTGGCAAAACCTGATGCGTACAGGAATGCGCCTTTGTTCTCCATCATCATGGGACGGCAGTGACTATTGGAACGGAACAGGCTTCATCAAGACTTTCCTCGACAGTATAGACGCAAAAGGATGGAGGTGCGACATTGTAGACGTACATGCCTATTGGAATTCCGGCAACTTCGGATATCTGCAATCCAGATGGTGGCCCAACATGAAACGTCCTATATGGGTATCGGAATGGATTTGGGGAGCATCGTGGAACAGCAACGGTGCGTTCGGCAGCGGTGTGTCGAGCAACGACATTCTGAACACCACCAAATCAATAATCAACACGCTCAACTCGTCAGGAGCAGTCGAGAGATACGCTTACTGGAACAGTGAAAGCAAGGCTCACATCTACGAGAACGGCAAACTGACAACATTAGGAGAATACTATGCGTCGGTGGAAAGTGGTTTGGGATATAACAAAAACTATGAATTCATTCCTACTGTAGTATATTACGCTCCGGAAAACCTCACCGGCACATACACAAAGTCGCGCGGAAGCTTCACCCTGACATGGAACGACAACAACGGTGATATGCTCGACTCAATGACAGTGGAATGCCGCCGTCCGGGTGACCTTACATATAAATGGATCGGGAATGTGGCGTTAAAAGACAAGAGCAGTTCAACAGGAGCTTCTTACCAATTCACAGATTATCCGGAGCCAGGAGCCAACTACTACCGCATTGCATCGTATGGCATCGGTAAAGCGGCTAAATATTCCAACATAGCATCGGTGACAGTAAGTTCATCAAATGGTGACGAAACTATGCAATATGGAAAAATAGAGGTCTCCAACCTCAATTCAATTGCCGTGGACTTTGACACCACGCTTACAACGGCACCTTTGATATTTACCGGCATATACACGATGAAAAATACTACAACAACACCTGTGTCCATTATAAGCAATGCAAGCACCAGAGGATTTACATACCAGCTAATGCCTTGGGCACAATCAGGCACACAGACCATCACTACTGCCGAACAAGTGCCGTTCCTCGCAATACCGGCAGGCAATCACACATACGGAGATGTGGATGTTGAAATCGGTACAGCAAGAGTAAAGAACGATACTACGGAGGTTACATTTAACCAACCATTTGCTGAAGGAGTAGTACCTGTGGTTATAGTAGAGCTCAGACCATCACTCCGCACAAATCCAATAAACGTGAGGATTTGGGATGTGACCAACACCGGATTTAAGGCAACTGCCATGTACGAGGCAGGATTAGGCAAAAGTCTGACAATCGCTCAAACAATGAATTATCTCGCCTGCACGCCGGGCCAAGGGAAAATAAATAAAGACCTCCTTATTAGTGCCGGAATAGGAGAAAACATTGTCTATGGAGTCACATACCGCCAGGAAGTTTTCCGCAAAACTAATGTTGACGGAACCTTGCCAGAAGAAGCTGATACCATATTCCTCAGTAATCCATACATGTTCGGAGCGTTGCAAACATACAACTACCCTACCGCAACCGTGATACGGCGATACATAGACATGCAGACGAAGGACGAAGACGGCAACGCCTTAACATACGGCACACGTATAAGAAGAGTTGTCGACACCTCAGCCGGCAACTATACGAACAACCTGGAAAGCGGCGACAAGTTCGGGTGGATTTGCATCTCGTCAAACATCTCAAAAGAAGCAGAAGACGTAAATGGTGACGGACAAGTGGACACACAAGATGCATTGAGCGTGTATGAGTTTATGCGCAATTCAAGCGAAGTGACCTCAGACACTGCCGAGGACGTGAATGGCGACGGACAAGTAGATACACAGGACGTACTCGACATCTATGAGTACATGAGATCTGAATAAAAGCTTATACTACATTATTCCCCCTTTAGAACCAACCATTGTTCTAAAGAGGGAATAATTGTTTTCCGGCAAGAGACCCGAAAGTCATCAACGCACAATATGCGTAATCATATACCTACCTGAGGATTTCCTTCCCTACCCCGTTCGTCGAGATAGCTGTCTTTGAATCCAAGGAAATAGAGGACTCCATCAAGACCGATAGTGTTAATTGACTGCTGTGCATTTGCCACTACTTTCGGTTTTGCATGGAACGCAATACCAAGTCCAGCTTCTGCCAGCATCGGCAGGTCATTCGCACCATCACCGACAGCAATCGTCTGTTGCAGGTCAACCTTCTCAACCTGCGCTATAAGCCGAAGCAGTTCAGCCTTACGCCTGCCGTCAACAATCTCACCTACATAGTTGCCCGTAAGGTGTCCGGTATCATCTATCTCCAATTCATTGGCATACACATAATCTATACCATACTTCTTCTGTATGTACTCACCAAAGAATGTAAACCCACCACTGAGAATCGCAATCTTGTAACCATATTTCTTCAGTACATACATCATACGGTCCACCCCCTCGGTGAATGGCAGGTTCTCCGCTACCTCCCGCATCACGCTAATGTCAAGTCCCTTAAGAAGCTTACACCTTCGTGTAAACGACTCCTTGAAATCAATTTCACCCCGCATGGCTTGTGCAGTTATCGCGGCAACCTGATCATATACTCCATGCTTGCGTGCAAGTTCGTCAATAACCTCTGCCTGAATAAGCGTAGAGTCCATATCGAAACATATAAGGCGGCGCATTCGTCTGTACATGTCATCCTTCTGGAACGAGCAGTCAATGTTCAGCTCACTCGACATTTTCAACAGACAAGCCTGTAACTCATTCCGGTCTTTCGGCGTACCGCGGACAGAAAACTGAATGCAGGCACGAGTCTTATTCATCGGGTGCACAATACTTGCACGCCCCGACAGACGTTGTATGGCATCTATGTTAAGACCTTGGTCGGCAATCAGTCTCGTGATGGCAGCAATCTGCCGCGCCTCAAGCCTGCGTCCAAGTACAGTGAGCATATAGCGGTTCTTACCTTGTCTGCCGACCCAACTTTCATACTCATCAATAGAGACAGGATAAAACTTGACATTTACGTTAAGTTCCGAAGCCTTGAACAGCAAGTCCTTCATAACCCATCCCGACTTGTCATCATTCACACGTATCAAGATACCGAGCGACAGAGTGGAATGAATATCCGCCTGACCGATATCTTGTATGTGCGCATCGTACTTAGACAATATATCCATTATGCTGGCAGTAAGTCCCGGACGGTCTTCACCAGTGATGCGTACAAGCATCAATTCCTCTTTTTCCATAACATCCTTAACAATATGTAGTGATCATATTCTACCATTTGCATTGCAAACATACATAAAATTCTTGACACGGCATCGTAATAGAATAAATAAAAAGGGAAAAGGCGGCCTAAGCCGCCTCATTATTAATATAACACTTTTGATATTTGTCATTTCACAGGTGAGATGACAAAAGTGAACGTGCGGTCTTGACACGGCATCTGGTATTCCTTCCTTGGCCATGCGCCCCATGAGTTCACACATCCAGTGCCCATCTGCCGTTGAGCGATATGAACAGAAGTAAGAGGACGTGGAGTGAGGTCGCCACTATGCCACTGAGCCTTATTAGGAGCTTGGTCGAGATCTTCATACAGATAAGGTATCGACTGGCACTCCATTGGTTCAGTACCAGCAAACAACAGACCGGTTCCGGCACCGTCAGTTACCTTCCACCAACGTACCTGAGTCTTGTTACCCGACTCCTGCGGACGGATATATCCCCAGTACTGATCGGCTACCGCCTGATGGTACACTCCAAGAGTCGCGAAGTTGTTACGGTCAATATAATTCTCCTGCGGTCCTTTGCCATAGAACTCGATTTGATTATATGCCTGTCCCATCTCAAGTTCCATTCCGTAACGAAGCAGTTGAGGGTAAGAGTTTCCATTATCACCGACCTTCATTTCCTGGGTCACAATTACGTTACCGGCAGGAGTAACAGTATAAGTCAGGTTCAAAGCAGGTTTAGCCACCCCATCCTTTCCATTAATATCTATAGTATATCCGGCCTTTACAACAAAGTTGCTGCCGTCAGCCTCAAACGTGAAAGAGTCGAGGCGTAAGTTCGGATTCATCCATCCACGCAGACTGCGTTGCATTCCTGCACCATAGTCGTTGTCTGTTGCAGCTCTCCAGAAGTCAGGTTTGAGTTCATATCCGTCCTTCATCACAGGCTTGCCGTCAACATCGATATAAGCGATGAAGCCAGACCCCTTGTCGAATGTTACATTTATGTCTTTTGCCTTAACTACGAGATAAGCACTATGATTCTCGACTTCGACTGCCTTATCAGCCGTCTCTGCAGCAAGCGCCTCAGTATTGACAAACTGATAGTCAGTAAGCACAAACTGATCGTGTGCTACAATCTCACCCGTCTTCATTAACGGAGTGTCGGAGTCAAGTTTGTAGCTGATGTTACAAACGAGTTCCTTACCTGCATACTTCTTATTCTTAAGGGCCTTTGCGATAGCAGAAATGGTTACAGACTTTCTCGATTGAGGCTTAATCTTAAGTTCACTCACATCGACTGTTCCCTCAGCGACTTTCTCACCCTCAGCCTCAATGACATAATACAACGTTATGCCGCTAATAGGCTCAAAGAAGTTCTCGTTGTATATCTCGACCTTGCCCTTGTTCTTATCAGTCAGAGTAGTCCATATATTCTGATAGTAGTACTGCACCTCGTAAGCATGAGGATTAGGCACACGGTCGGGACTTACAAGTCCGTTACAGTTGAAGTTATTGTCGGAAGCAGGGAAGCGCCCGAAGTCACCGCCATAAGCATATATTTGCTTACCTGTGATCTTACTCTTTGAGCGGAGTCCTTGATCGATGTAATCCCAGATATATCCACCTTGATAAGCAGGATACTTACGCACTAAATCCCAGTATTCCTTGAAGCCACCTACAGAGTTACCCATAGCGTGAGCATACTCACACGGAATGAGAGGACGAGGATTATTGCCTTGTGCATACTTCTCGCAATGATCATATCCGGCATACATAGGACAATAGATGTCGGTCTTGCCATTCTGTCCTGCCTGCTCGTACTGACAAGGACGGGACGGATCGTATTGTTTCACCCAATCGTATGCATCCTCAAAGTTTTTTCCGTACCCAGCCTCATTACCAAGTGACCATACGATGATAGCAGGATGGTTCTTGTATGTCATCAAGTGATGGTGCTGACGCTCCACATGTACATCGTGGTAATCCTCACGCTTGGCAAGAGTAGCAGCTCCATAGCCCATTCCGTGACTTTCGATATTTGTCTCCGAAGTCATATATATACCATACTGGTCGCACAAGTCGTACCACCGAGGATCATCAGGATAGTGGCACGTACGCACAGCATTGATATTCAATCGTTTCATCAACTGAATATCCTGTACCATACGCTCGTAACTGACCACGTAACCCTTGTCGGGATCGAGTTCGTGCCTGTCGACACCTTTTATCAATACAGGCTGACCATTGACCAGCAACTGACGGTTTTTGATTTCCACCTTACGGAAGCCAACATTTTGAGGAATAACCTCAACAACCTTGTCACCCTGTTTGAGAGTGGTATACAGGCGGTAAAGATAAGGGTTCTCAGCACTCCACTTATGGCAGTCGGCAAGAGCAATGACATCCTCTCTGTTTGTTTTATCGGCACTCACATTCAGCTGTTTCACTGTCTTGCCATCCTTATCAACCAAAGTAAAAGACAACACACTACCCTCCACTGGATTAGTGATGTCAGTCTTAATAGTCAGCATACCGTCTTTATAATCAGGAGTAAGGTCAGGAGTTATAAAAATATCATGAATGTGAGTCTTAGGTCGGGCATAAATATAGCATTCACGTGCTATGCCACACAACCGCCAAAAATCCTGATCCTCCAAATATGATCCATCACACCAGCGCATGATCTGCATAGCTATCAGATTTTTTTCGCCAGGTATGATATAAGGAGTGATATCGAATTCAGCGGCAACCTTTGAGTCCTCACTATATCCGACATACTTACCGTTTACATACACCGTGAGGTTGCTGGTCGCAGAGCCAATATGAATGTAGACATTCTCACCCTTCCATGATGCAGGTATCAAGAACTCTTGGCGGTACGATCCGACGTGATTTTCCAAACTCTTCACATAAGGCGGATTCGTTTCCCAATCATTACGCCATGCATATTGGTTGTTAACATAGATTGCGTCACCATAGCCGTTCAGTTCCCAAATACCAGGGACAGGCATCGTGCCCCATTTGCTGTCGTCGTAGTCTGTCTTGTAGAAGTTGGCAGGACGGTTGTCGGCATCCTTCACCCAATTGAATTTCCAATTCCCTTCGATTGAAAGAAACCGTCCAGACTTATCCTTATTGCCAGCTTGAGCCAATTGTTCTGTCTCATAAGCAAAATAGTCTGTAACATTGTCCAAACGGTTATCACTATTAACCCGCGGGTTGTTCCAGCAGTCAGCCGGTTGAGCATACGCAGCACCATAAACGAGTGCTAAGCCCAAAACAGTTGTCAAAAATCGTTTATTCTTCATTATTGTAAATATTAGTTCTGTCTTGTGTGCAAAGATACGAATCATTTCTGGTTATACAAAATTTATCGTCGCAAAAATCGATGTATATGAATCAGCATGAAACAAATTCACCTAATAATTAAAATTTCATTTCTGCATGCCTCTGGCTTTATACACCCTTTCCTTAGCCTCGTTTATTTCCTGGAACTTCCGTTTAGCAGCCTCTTTCACATCATCGCCAAGAGTTGCCACCTTATCAGGATGATATTGCAATGCCATTTTGCGATAAGCCTTGCGCACCTCCTCATCAGTTGCGTCAGATGTTATGCCGAGCGTTTTGTACGACTCTTCGAGCGAGTTACCTCCTAACGAAAGCAGTTGGTTCACTTCGGCGGCACTAACACCCAAGGCAGCAGCCATCTCTTTCAAGGCATCGACCTCGGTCTGGTGTATCTGTCCGTCAGCCTTAGCGAGTCCGGCAAGGAACGATACAAGTTGATATCGGAAATCAATAGGCATAAGCCGTGTCATCTGAGCACAAGACTCCATTATTCTCATATGCCAGTCAGCGTCGCCATATTGTTTTCTGTATTCGAACAAGCGCAACAATATCTGTTCGCCTTGCCGTTCAGCTGCCTCACCGAAATTATTTCGTAAAAAACGGCGCATGTAATCCATTTCCGAATGCATGATTTTACCATCCGCCTGAATCATATTCGCCGCAAGCAACATCAGAGAGAAGAGAAAGCCGTTGCGTTCTTCCTGAGTCCGGTTGACTGTATTTGTACTATATGTTGTGGTATCCTGATCTACGAACAAATCAACGACCGAGCCCAAGCAGAAGCCCACAAAAGCTCCTATAGGTCCGGCTGCAAAAGCACCAAGGACACCACCAATCCATTTTCCTATTGCCATATTTGTTGGAATTTATTTTTCACTACTGACCGATCAAAGCGGACAATTGCCAATTCATTTTTAAACTTATATCTGCATTTGCTTATAATCCTTCGCCAATCCTCCCTGAGCCGTCTCCTTGTAAAGTGAAGGAAGGTCGTGTCCCGTTTGTTTCATAACCTCCACAACCTTATCGAACGACACTCTGTGCATACCATCGGAAAAAGCTGAAAATATATTAGCGTCGAGAGCACGTGCTGCAGCATATGCGTTACGCTCGATGCAAGGGATCTGCACTAAGCCACACACAGGGTCGCATGTCATTCCCAAGTGGTGTTCCAACCCCATCTCCGCTGAATATTCGATTTGAGCCGGACTGCCACCAAACAATTGGTTAGCGGCAGCTGCTGCCATTGCACAAGCGACCCCTACTTCACCTTGACATCCGACTTCAGCGCCACTGATTGAAGCATTATGTTTCACTACATTGCCTATAAGGCCAGCAGTGGCCAAAGCACGCAAAATACGAGCCTCACTGAAATTCTTGCTTTTCCATAAATGATACAAAACACCGGGCAACACACCACACGAGCCACAAGTAGGAGCGGTTACGATTCTTCCACCCGATGCATTTTCCTCGCTCACCGCAAGTGCATAGGCAAACACGAGTCCGCGCGAGCGCAGATTATCCTTATAGCCAGATGCCTTCACATAATAAGCAGCAGCCTTTCTACGTAAATGCAGTGGTCCCGGCAAAACTCCTTCCTTATCAATTCCGCGTTCTACAGCCTGGTACATGACTTCCCACACATCGTGAAGATAGTCCCAGATGCCGTTGCCCTCACAGTCTTCCACATACTCCCAATAATTCTTTCCGGACCATTCGCAGTATTGCAGGATTTCAGTCAATGTGTTTTTATCATAAACTTCCGGCAACTGCTCATCCTCCTTGCCTTCCTCAGCCAAAGCGCCACCTCCGATACTGTAGACGGTCCAGTCATCGGTCACATGTCCGTCAGCATCCATACTCTTGAAATTCATCCCATTCGGATGATACTTCAAGAAGATGTCACTCCTCCAGATAATCTCTGCCGTTGGAAGCATTTCCAAAATAGCCTTGTCGGTCATATGTCCTTTGCCCGTAGCGGCAAGGCTTCCATAAAGAGTCACCCGAAACGATTGTGCCTCCGGATGCCTCTGTGCAAAAATCTCCGCGGCCCTACGTGGTCCCATAGTATGACTGCTCGACGGTCCCCGGCCAATGCGGTATATATCTTTTATAGTCTTCATATCATCAACGGTTCTTAAATGAAGAGACAAATATACTCAAAAAAACAATTGGTCGGAATCTGTCGGGACAGAAATGTAAGCCTCCTAATGTTTCAAAGCTTCAAGAAGGGCCTTGATTGCCTTGTCGGCATCGCCCAACGAGTCTATGAGCGAGACAAACTTACTGCCAATGATTGCTCCGGAAGCATGATTCAACGCTGCTTCGAATGTTTGCTTATTGGATATTCCGAAGCCTACCATACGCGGATTGCGCAGTCCCATACTGTCTATGCGACTAAAATACGCCTGTTTCTTTGCATCAAACTCTTTTTGGGCTCCTGTTGTCGCAGCAGAACTCACCATATAAATAAATCCGTCGGTATGTTCATCAATAAACCGTATACGCTCGTCAGAAGTTTCAGGTGTGATGAGCATTATCACGTGAATTCCATATTTATTGGCTATCGGCTTCACATCATTAAGATAGTCCTTAAACGGCAAGTCGGGAATAATGACACCGTCTATACCGATTTCACTACATTTTTTGAAGAACGCATCGTAACCATACTGATATATAGGATTCAAGTAACCCATCAGTATAAGCGGAATCTTCACAGACTCACGTATATTCTCAAGTTGGGAGAAAAGTAGGCGGAGTGTCATTCCATTCCTCAAAGCTTTGGTAGCCGCATCCTGAATTACCGGACCGTCTGCCATCGGGTCGGAAAACGGTATACCTACCTCAATCATGTCAACGCCATTACGTTCGAGCGTCTCTATTGTGTTGGCTGTGCCATTGAGTGTAGGGTGGCCCGCACAAAAGTATATAGACAATATACCCGTCTTTTTCTCAGCAAACAATTTATCTATTCTATTCATATCGTTATTTATATTTATCCATTTACAAAATTCACTATGTTTCCTTGTTTGTATAGTGAAGCACTACACACCGCTACTACGCAAGCGGGAAAGGAAATCTCTTATCAATTTCACATCCTTCAGTGCAGGAGCAAGTTCAAAACGGCTGTTGATGTCTACCCCCACAAAACGAGGATGAGAAAAACGGCGCACCTTCACTGCATCATCAGGACCAATTCCCCCCGTTAACAAGAAAGGAGTGTCACCTTGATACTCATTGAGCAAGCTCCAATCAAACTGTTGTCCACTGCCACCATACACACCGGTTTTTGTTTCAAACAAGAAGTAGTCAGCTACGTCCTCGTACGCATTTATCGCGTTCAAATCTGATTTATTCTTAATGCGGAACACCTTGATGAGTTTAGCATTAGGGACACGCTCTTTCACCGAAGCACAAAACTGTGGAGTTTCATCGCCATGAAGCTGTATAAAGTCAAGTCCGAATTGAGACTGCCTGAGCACGATCTCTTCAAGAGATGAGTTTACCATAACCCCGACCCTCTTACACTTAGAAGGCAAATAGGCAGGAGCATTATCTCCAACATAACGCGGACTATGCGGATAGAAGATGAACCCCATCCAGTCTACACCAAGAGCCTCCACTCCTTTTATGTTGCCGGCATCACGCATGCCACATACTTTGATTATCATCCTGCAATTTCAGTTATAAAGCGGGCTAAAGCCGCACCTGGGTTTACATCCCTCATAAACGTCTCACCTATGAGGAACCCGCGGAATCCGGCATCACGCAATTGTCTTACAGTTTCAACATTTCCTATTCCGCTCTCGCTGACCAACAAGTAATCATCAGGAAGACTTGCGGCCATACGGAAAGAGTTTTGCACATCAGTGTGGAATGTTCCCAGATTGCGGTTGTTCACTCCGACCATATCTATATTGTCGCCAACATATTCAAGCTCAGCCTCCGTATGGACCTCCAACAGCGTTTCCAATCCCAGTTCGTGCGCTGTTCGTGCAAGTGCACGGCATTCACGCTGAGTCAGGTCGGCCGCAATCAGCAACACCGCGTCAGCACCGACAAGCCGTGCCTGAAACAACTGATATTCATCGACAATGAAATCCTTTCGCAGAATCGGGACACTTGTCAGTTCACGCACTTTAGGAATATAGCGCAAGTTGCCGCCAAAATAGTCCTCATCAGTCAGGATAGACACAGCCGCCGCCCCGTTTTGGGAATACAGAGGCACGACATCCTCAACCTTGGCATCTTCATGAATCCAGCCTTTTGAAGGACTTTTACGTTTAAACTCTGCTATAATTCCGGAACTCGAAGCGGCCAGTGAGGCGCGCATCGACAACGGGACGCGCACCTCTCCTTCTATCAACTTGTCCACCTCTGAATAGAGATCGCTTGCAGGCACAGACTCCATCTGACGTTGCAGTTCTTTGCGCTTGTTAGCTACTATCTCCTCCAATATATCTTTCATATCGGCTTATGCATATCAGCTATTGAGTTCAACAAACTTTTTGAATGTAGCAATAGCCTTACCGCTATCGAGCGATTCGCGTGCCAGGCTGATAGTTTCTTCTATTGAAAGATTAGGATTCATAATTCCAATACCACATGCTGCATTGGCAATAATGACATTCTTCTGTCCTTTAGTAGAAGTACCCTCCAATACAGAGTCGAATATTTTCTTAGCGTCCTCAGCTGTCGCACCTCCATAGATTTCTTCAGGCTGTACATAGTCAAGACCGAGATCTTTTGGTGTGTATACTTTTTCAAACAAATTGGTACAAATCTTGAATCCGCCGGTAAGAGATATTTCGTCATAACCATCAAAACTGGTGATGACGCCAAAGTGATCACCAATTTGCTGGTGTACATTAGAATACAACCGTTGCTGCGCCTGGTCGGCAGCTCCATGAAGCGAATTCTTAGGATGACACGGATTGACAAGCGGGCCAAGGAGGTTGAAGCATGTCGGAACTTGAAGAGCCTTACGTGTAGGACCGACAAACTTCATTCCGTAAGCGAACAACGGTGCATGGAAATAGCAAATCCCAGCCTCGTCAAGAGAACGTTTGAGTTTGTCAACATCATCAGTGAATTTCACGCCATGTCCAAGCAACACATTACTTGCTCCACTTACAGAAGTAGAACCAGCATTTCCATGCTTGGTCACCTTGTATCCGGCTCCAGCTATAACGAAAGCGGAACAAGTAGAAATGTTGAAAGTGTTTTTCCCGTCGCCTCCGGTTCCTACAATATCCAATGTGTTGTATTCAGAAAAGTCCACATACTTACCGGTCTCCAGCAGTCCGTCACGGAAACCGAGCAATTCATCAACAGTCACGCCACGAACTTGCAAAGCCATCAATAAGGCAGCAATCTGTGCCTCATTATATTTTTCTTTCGTAAGGTTGAGCATAATGTCGTGAGTATCCTCGCGGCTCAAAGTTGCTCCGTCAATTAATTTCAACAAATACTTTTTCATGTGTCTTTATGTTTAATGATTTAACCAATTTCTAACTATCACTTTACCATCAGGGGTTAGTACACTCTCAGGATGGTATTGTATGCCACGTATATCATATTCCTTATGCCTTAGCGACATCATCTGACCGTCATCACTGAAACTCGTAGCCTCAAGACAGTCCGGCAGATCATCGGCAGAGACGACCCATGAGTGATAGCGTCCCACCATGATTGTATCGGGCAGTCCCTGGAATAAGTAATCGTCGGCTACACGATGTGCAGGAGTGGCAACCCCATGGACGACCTCACCCACATTCACCAATTTAGCGCCAAAATACTCGCCGAGTGCCTGATGTCCCAAACATACGCCGAGGATAGTTTTTTTGCCTGCATAGTTTTTGATCACATCAAGGAGTTTGCCGGCCTCACTCGGAATGCCAGGTCCCGGTGATAATACGATTTTGTCAAAAGGCTCAAGCCAGTCCATTTCGAACTTGTCATTCCGATAGACTGTAACCTCTGCACCAAGTTCCTTCAACAGATGACTCAGATTATATGTAAACGAGTCATAATTATCTATGATAACGACTTTCATAATGATTCTGCTATTAAAATGGCCTTACGTAAAGCCCCCAATTTATTGTTTACCTCCTGTAGCTCATATTCCACATTACTCTTGGCAACGATACCGCCACCAGCCTGAAACCACAATTCGTTGTTTCTTGAGACAAATGTACGGATTGTTATAGCCTGATTAAGGTTACCGTTAAGTCCGATGAAGCCTATGCAACCGCCATAAGCCCCACGGCAGTGCGGTTCATATTCAGAAATCAATTGCATAGCACGAATCTTAGGTGCTCCCGACAAGGTTCCTGCGGGGAAAGTATCGATGAACGCCTTTATAGGGTCAGCGCCATCATCAAGTTCACCCGACACACGGCTCACGAGATGTATGACATGGCTATAGAACTGCATATCCTTATAGAAGTCGACATGCACTCCATGGCAGTTACGTGAAAGGTCGTTACGTGCGAGGTCGACCAACATGACATGTTCCGCATTTTCTTTTGGATCGTTTTTCAGGTACAGTGCATTCTTTCTGTCCTCCTCTGCATTGCCTGTACGCTTTGTCGTTCCGGCTATAGGGTCAATATATGCCGTGCGGCCCTCTATTCTGCAATGCGTCTCAGGACTGGACCCGAATATCCTAAACCCGCCAAAATCGAAGTAAAATAAATAAGGAGAAGGATTGATGCTTCGCAAAGCACGGTAGAGTTTGAAGTCATCTCCTTCATATCTTTGTATGAAACGTCGTGACAATACTATTTGAAATACATCACCACGAAGGCAGTGCCTGATACCGCGGCGAATGTTCTCACGGTGTTCATCGTCTGTCAAAGTTGACCATGACTCTCCCACAGGATGGAAACCATATGTCCGATAAGGACGTGAATTGCAATTCATCTCCAACTGATCCAATCCGTCCTTTTCTCCTTCCTCAAGAAGTTCCACAAGAATCATCTCATTGCGGAAGTGATCGAACACAACAATATTCTTATAGAGTATGTACAGCAAATCGGGAGCGTCATTTGACTTGCGTGTCTCGTCTTTTACATTTATATTCTCGAAGTAACGCACTGCGTTAAACGAGGTGTACCCATAAAGTCCACAGAAATTAGCATAGTCACCTGTCACTTTAAATGAGTGGAGAAAGCCATTGATTAATTTCGCCGCATCGTCTCCGTCATTAACAGGCATTGAAGTGGAAGTTCCGTCAGGATAGCGTGCAAAACCCGTGCCGTGTTCGATCGACACGCTTGCGATCGGATGAATTCCGATAAACGACCTTGAGTTTTCACCGCCGTGATAGTCAGAAGACTCCATCAGGGCACTTTGGGGATAAGCATCGCGTACTCTCAGGTATGTGCTGACAGGTGTATTCAAATCACCCAATATTTTCTTCGAAGCTGTATGATACGTAAACATATTGTAATCCGTTTTAGTCTATCTTTATCTTATCGACATACTTCAAATAGGTGTCTATATCTTTATCTCCACGTCCACTGACCGTCAGCACAACCACATCATCGGGTTTGAACTGACTTGCAATCTTAGGCAGCAGAGCCAGAGCATGTGCCGACTCGAGTGCCGGAATAATGCCTTCTAACCTGGTCAGCTCAAACGCAGCCCTCAAAGCTTCATCGTCATTTGCGGAAAGCACTGTAGCCCTTCCCTTTTCATATAAGTTACAGTGGATAGGCCCGGTTCCAGGATAGTCAAGACCAGCAGATATTGAATAAGGTTCAATCACCTGCCCGTCCTCCGTCTGCATGAGTTTGATACGGCTGCCGTGCAGGATTCCGACCGTTCCCATCTGAAGCGATGCTGCAGTCTTTCCGCTTTCATTTCCAAGTCCGCCGGCCTCGCCAAGAACTATTTTCACACGGTCGTCGTTTAAATAATGATATATTGTTCCTGCGGCATTGCTGCCACCACCGACACATGCCATCAAATAGTCAGGGTAGTCACGCCCTATTTTTTCTTTCAACTGCCATTTGATTTCCTCGCTTATCACCGATTGTAATTTTGCCACCATATCAGGATAAGGATGCGGACCTACAGTAGACCCAATTATATAAAAGGTGTCTTCAGGATGGCAACACCAGTCACGAATAGCCTCATTCGTCGCATCCTTCAAGGTCTTGTTACCAGTTTCAACAGGAACGACAGTCGCTCCGAGCATCTTCATTCGCTCCACATTGACATGTTGCCGTTTGACATCGAGGGCACCTTGATATACAGTACACGGCAGATTCATAAGTGCACAGGCTGTTGCAGTCGCAACGCCATGCTGACCGGCACCAGTCTCCGCAATAATACGGGTCTTGCCCATTTTCTTTGCAATAAGGATCTGTCCGAGAGCATTGTTTATTTTATGAGCTCCCGTATGGTTCAAGTCCTCACGTTTCAAATAGAGTTTGCAACCATACTTCTCACTCATTCGTTTTGCATAATATAGAGGTGAAGGACGACCCACGTAATCTTTCAGCAAGGCGTGAAATTCATTTTTGAATTCCTCGCTTTCCATAATTGGCAGGTAAGCCTCCTTAAGGTTCTCCACAGTTTTATAGAGTATTTCGGGGATATATGCACCACCGAACTCTCCATAAAAACCTTCTTTGTCTACATTGTAATCCATCTTATTTTGTTTTTTAAGTAATAGTCTGCTAAAAAAATTGAGTTTGTCAGTTGGTTACCGACAAACTCAATGCACTTAATCAAATCCTTTAAATTCTTACTTATGAAACGTATTCGTCATGAGTGTACGTCGAACAACCTCAGATTATGTGAACCCAAGTTTTGCCAACGCCAATATGTATTATTATTTCTTTTCATTACGGCTGCAAATTTACGTATTTCTTTCTTTCCGACAAACGTTTTCGCAGTTTTTTTTATATTCTCATCGTTTTTTTGCCTTTATAAAGTCCGATTACGCCTCATTGTCCTTCCCGATAGAAATCGAGTGCCTCATAAATTCGGTCTTTGCCCATCGTACGGTTGATTCTTACTTTGCCTACATTGCTCAATAGCGCAAACTGTATTTTGTCACCTACATTTTTCTTGTCATGTTTCATAAGAGCAAACAACGCATCGTAGTCATCACATGTGAAATCGAAACGCCCATAATGTTCATTGATAAATGTTGCGACCTCATGCATTATCTCTGTAGGGAATCCAAGGTAAACACACGAAAGGTACAGCTCACAAATAAGTCCCCATGCCACAGCAAAGCCATGAAGTACCGGTGTGCCTCTTTGCAAAGAGAAACTCTCGATTGCATGTCCGAAAGTATGCCCGAGGTTCAGCGACTTACGCAGTCCATGCTCGTGCGGGTCAGATTTTACCACTTTTCTCTTCACAGCAACACTCTTGCGCACCATCGTTCCAAGTTTCTCATAATCTATGTCATCAAGATTAAATGACAAGAGTTCATTCAGAGTTGCTACATTCGAGAGCAATCCGTGCTTTATCATCTCGGCATAACCGGAAAGGATGTTGTCTTTGTCGAGCGTACGCAGGAAAGTAGTATCAAGAATCACTTTAACAGGATTGTTGAATACGCCGACTTCGTTTTTCAATCCATTGAAGTTTATACCGGTCTTACCTCCTTCAGACGCATCGACCATAGCGAGCAGCGTGGTTGGTATATTGATGAAATCAATACCCCGTTTAAAAGTTGATGCAGCAAAACCGCCAAGATCGGTAACCATGCCTCCACCGAGATTAATCAGCAGGCTGTGGCGTGTTGCCCCACTGTTGCTCAGTTGCGTCCACACGTATGACAACGACTCCAAATTTTTGTGAGCATCTGTACTTGGAATAACAATGTGTTGAGCGTCTTTCAAGGATGCCACATCACTCAGCACAGGCGAACAATACTTCTCTGTCGTGTCATCTGTTAATATAAATATTTTGTCGTAATTCATTGTTTCCAATCTCTTGTTTTTCTAATAACACAGCACAAAGTTACAAATTTATTTTTAAACGTCGTACACTCATAAATAAATTATATCGTATGCATTACATCTCGTCCTCATTACACCTTAATTACATATAAGGGAGCCACTACTGATTACAATTTCATAAAGTGAGCTTAAAAAAACATGTTCAAGATACACTCGTTTCAATTATTTTCATATATTTGCACTTGAAAATATTATTTCAATCAGAGAGAAGAATCATTAAGTAAAACAATAAAAGTAAATTCTATGAAAAAAATCTTTACTTCACTCATGTTCGCTGCGCTGTTATTAGTTTCAGGCAGCGTAAAAGCTCAATTTACAGCAACGTTGGAGGATAGTATACGGACGGGTTGGACCGAAGGTTCAGACGTGACGTTTAATCTTGCCGCTGTTGCAACACAAATGAAAGTCACTACGGCACAACTTATCAAAGCATTCGACGATTGGACCGCTAAAGCCGGTGGAAATAGTAATAACTACGACTTCAGCAGCGGATTCTTTATGCTTGAAAACTCAAATGTCTCACCAACTTTTTATAGTGAGCAATATGGAGGTTTCGAGATGGATAAGGATGGAAACTTCAGTTCCTGGAACAATGGTTCTGTATGGGGAGTATACATACACTCCATGAACGCGGAGACGAACGAACTTGCTATGACAGTCTGCCAAAACCCGAGCAATCCTGCCAAGGTTGAGACAACATGTCATGGTACCTTCTCGTTGAATCTCAATGGAGGACAAGCTACATTTTACATTACATTCACCATTCATCCAAACGCAGGCATCGACAAAGAACCTGTGACCGACTTGTCATTGTTGACCATCGTTGGCGAGACATCAATTGAAATGCAACAAGAGCCTAATACAAGCTGGTACAATTATGAATACAGCATTGCAACCCCTGGTATCGCAGAAGCCCTTGGCACTACACCAGAGTACATGGAAAGTGTATTTGACCAAATGGTATACGCAAAGAGTTATGACATGACAAACGAACAATGGGGTGACCTCACAAACGAAGGAAAGGCAGTACCAGCACCTGGATTCTACTTCAGCGGCGGCATTATCCATATTGACAGCGTTGACGGTAAGGAGGTTGAAATTGAAGATCAGGAATGCCGCAATGCCGTATATCAAGACGCCAATCTGTTCTGGATATGCAACATAAAATATTCAGCAGCGACCGACTCAGTAACATGCTATCTCGGCCAATACCCTAACGGAATGTCACGAGGCGAGACAAGGAAAGCCGATATTTACATTGTATACGGAGAGAATGCATACATCATTCACTATACTTTCACTGTAGACATTCCTAAACAAACAGTGATAGGTGACTTGACAAAAGTTGGAGAAACAACTTGGACCGTCACAGACCGCGACCCACAACTCACATGGAACACTCTTGAATATCTGCCTCTTGATCTTGATTCAATCGCAGCTCTGTTCACAGCCAAAGCCGATACAGTGATTACACCTGCTGATATAACATTCTATTCGACCAACTCTTACAGCGGTATCACAAACGAATATACAGCAGACAATTCAGAGACAACAAAAGGATTCTGGATGAATAACAGCGGTGTCGTAGGATATTATAATAACAGCGAAACTACATTCTATATCAATTATATCAATAACGACTCAGTGAAGGCACTCGGACTTGGTAACAAGCCAGACACATTCGACGGAGGTGAGACTATCACCGCTCCTGTATACCTTGTTGTAGGCGACTCTCTATACTATGCAGTTAACCTCAACATGACAATCATGCAGCCTAAGTATACTATCGAGACATGCAACATCACTGAATATGACATGACAGTACGTCTTGTGCCATCTACATCAAGCTGGCAAATCGGTACTACCCCTGTTGCGAACATCGAACAGATGATATGGACATCAAATGCAAAATTCTATGGAGTTACATCAAGCGGGGCGTTCACTAATGCATACTCAGTAAGCGAGGCAACCACATACGGTGGAGGAGGCTTCTGGATGTCGCCTGAAGACTCTACACACATGGCATACGCTGCAGGATATAGTGGTACAGGCGCATATGCAATGTGGTACTATGAAAGTACATTCACATGGTTCACAATTCCTAATTTCCGTAAACCAGGAGAAACTTCATACGGCACATTCTACCTCGCAAACCTTTGGACAGGTGATGCAGTAAAAGTGAATGTTACACTTAAGTTCGTTGACAAAATCGTCGACATCAATCCTATCGGTACAGAAGAAGTTGACCTTGCTGCCCGCAACCAAACAGGTGACGACTT
Source organism: uncultured Bacteroidaceae bacterium (assembly GCA_964452915.1). Lineage (GTDB taxonomy): Bacteria > Bacteroidota > Bacteroidia > Bacteroidales > Bacteroidaceae > Colivivens. The sequence goes on from CAYVNW010000001.1 coordinate 64,987, forward strand.
TGATGAAATCAGTCTCGACCTGTCTAAGGCATGCGAAGAACTTGTATGCACAGAGGAAGAGTTGCTTTCAAACGGAGTTTGGAAAGTAGTCACTACAGATGGAGAACTTTCATCTGACAACTTCGACGATATGTACGGCTTTAGCTTCAATGCTGATGGAGAAGCTGTCGCTAATGCTGAAGATGCAGTATTCCAAGTTGGATTCATTGATGGAGCACTCCACTCGTTTGTTATCGACGATGCAAACACCGGCAACACATACAAGACAGTGCTTTACGTTGAATACAACAACAAGCTTTACGGATTCAACATTGTTATCAACAACACAGCAACAGCTATCAACAATGTTAAGACCAACAAAGTCAGTGATGGTATAATTTATGATCTTACAGGCCGTAAAGTCAGTGCTCCAACCAAGGGCATCTATATCATCAATGGAGAAAAAGTTTTCATAAAATAGTTTTTAAAATTTAAATATTATGTAATTGATAGAGGACTGGCCCGATGACGGGGTAAGTCCTCTTTTTTATTCTAACTAAAAGGGAAACTTTTCAAAATAATGTTGTAATTTTGTATAGCTAACCCGCACTAAAACCTATAATTATGATGATATTTTATCCTCTCAACCGTAAGATCCGATGTGTTGCCATGACAGTAGCGATATTGGCAATGCCTATATTGGCGTGGTGTCAAGACGCAATGCCGGCGGACAGTATATTGACACAAGGCGGTACCGACCAACTATCAGAACAACAGCTCAACAAAAGTCTGCTGAACAGTGCTCTCGATGCGATATCCGGAAAAGCCGCTGGTGTGAATGTGTCATCATCGGGAGCCGACCGACTGGCAATGCTCAACAGCGTACGTGTACGCGGCACAACATCTCTCACCGGAGGCAACGACCCCTTGGTCATCATCGATGGAGTATATTCTGATCTGTCTACACTGTCGACCGTATACTCTGCCGACATCGAGAGCTTCACGATCCTCAAGAACGCATCGGAGACAGCACAGTTTGGTTCACGTGGTGCGTCAGGTGTAATCGCAGTAAAGACAAAGAGCGGGCACAGCGGCAAATTCAACATATCGTACGACGGGACAACAGGTTTCGACCTGCGCTACAAATATCTTGACATGCTTGACGCCAATGGCTACAGATCACTTGCCAGCCGGCTTGGAGGTCTGTACAAGGACTTAGGCTATAATACCAACTTCCAGAAAGAGATAAGCAGGACAGGAATTGTACAAAACCATCATGTGGCGTTCAGTGGCGGCACGGACAGAAGCAACTATCGTGCGTCGATCGTACTGATGGACCATAAGTCCATTATAAAGCAACTCGGCTACAACAACATTGTCGCAAAACTCGATATCACTCAATCTGCATTCAACGACAAACTGAAAATAGATTTCGGATTGTTCGGTTCCTCACAAAAGAACAAGGAGTTCTACGACGAGTTCACTACCCTATACTCAGCTGCGGCAATGAACCCACTACTACCCTACGGACAATACAACGGCGGATGGGTGAAGAACGGAGGAGCTTCATGGATAAACCCGCCTGCCGCCCTGCTGCATGAACGCAACGAAACAAAGAATCAAAACTTTATCACCTACCTGCAACTCACTCTCGACCTGCCATACGACATGAGAATACACGCCATAGGCTACTACTCGTACCAAAATATAGACAACGGACAATTTGCCCCGACATGGGTGTGGGCTCAAGGATATGCATACAGAGGCGATACACGGACAGAAGACTACATGGGCGACCTCACACTTGAATGGAACCACACATGGGGCATACACCATTTGGCAACATCTGTCACAGGAGAATACCAAAAGACAACTAACTCCAGTTTCTGGACACAAGTGAAGGCTTTCACATCGAACGATTTCTACTACAACAACCTTGCCGGCGCATCTGCTACTCCTTATGGAAATACAGCAAGCACATATACCGACCCACGACTGCTATCAGGACTTATAACCGCATCGTACACCCTTGCCGACCGCTACACACTCGACGCATCAATGCGTGCCGACGGTTCATCAATGGTGAGCGACGACCATCGTTGGGGCTACTTCCCCTCAGTATCTGCCGGATGGGATATTACGAAAGAATCTTTCATGCAACGAGCTAAAAACATATCCACGCTGAAGATGCGAATAGGCTATGGACGGACCGGCAACTTGGGGGCTATCAACTCTTATATGACACTCGACAACCTTGTACCTGTCGGGCGGGTGTCGGTCGACGGCACTCCAACAGTAACAATGGGCTATACACGCAACACCAATCCTGACTTGAAATGGGAAACCCGAAGTACATTCAATGTAGGAGCAGACATCGGACTTTTGAATAACAAAGTATTCTTAACTGCCGAATACTACTATTCACAAACAACCGATATGCTTTATGCATACGATGTTCCAGTTCCTAACTATGCTTTCGACAAAATGATTGCCAACATCGGCAAAATGAGCAACAGCGGTGTTGAAATAGGTGTCAGCGTGATACCTATCGACAAGAAGGACATGGGGCTGAACATAAACCTCAACATGTCGTGGCAGAAAAACAAACTGATCTCACTCAGCGGCTATCACGATGGTAAATACATGTCGGCACCTAATATGACGGCTATCGGACAATTGACCGGTGCGGGACAGAATGGCGGATACAACAACATAACATATCAAATCGTAGGACAGCCTCTCGGGGTGTTCTATCTTCCACACTGCACAGGGCTGACAGACAACGGACATGGTTTCATGTAATATGAAATTGCGGACTTGAACAATGACGGCACCGTAGACCTTAACGACAACGGCGACCGATACATCGCAGGACAAGCGACCCCAAAGATGACATTAGGTTCAAATGTAAGCTTCCGTTACAAAAACGTAGATTTTACAATACAAATGAATGGAGCCTTCGGGCACAAGATATTCAACGGGACATCACTCAGCTACATGAATTTGTCGAACTTCCCAAGCTATAACGTCATGGCTGAAGCTCCTGCGGCAAACATAGTTGACCAGAACGTAACTGACTACTGGCTTGAAAGTGGCGACTACCTGAATATTGATTACATAACAGTCGGTTGGAACATACCGCTGAAGAGCGACAAGATACTTAGCGGACTGCGATTGTCGCTCAGTTGCAATAACGTGGCTACCATCACAGGCTATAGCGGACTGACTCCTATGATCAACAGCTATGTCGTGAACTCATCAATGGGCATCGACGACAAACGGTGCTATCCTGTTTACCGCACCTTCTCAGTGGGTGTGAACGTCCAATTCTAAATATAGATGATTATGAGAACCTACCGTTTTATATTATTTGCACTAACATTCACCATACTGACTGCCTGTCTCGACGAATCGCCACGTGACAGTCTCAACGAGGATCAGGCATACAATTCCGCACGAAACCTGTATATCAATTCTGTTGCCACTTTATATAATTATATAGGAGGGAACGAGGATTTTCAAGGGCTTCAGGGCACAAAGCGGGGAGTATACGACTACAACACTCTTACAACCGACGAGGCGATCATTCCAATCCGTGGAGGCGACTGGTACGACGGAGGCTTTTGGCAAGATCTGTTCAACCATAATTGGAAAGCGGACGATGAGGCACTCTACGGCACCTGGAAATACTTGTACAAGGTAGTGGTCTTATGCAATGAATCACTTCAGACTCTTGCTGAACGGCGCTCGCTACTCACAGATGAAGAATATAACACATATTGTGCTGAAGTGAGAGCTATACGGGCATTGTTCTATGCATACATCATGGACATGTATGGCAACGTGCTCTCGCAAGCGACTCGGTGGACCTCAACAGCGATGCAATCCAAATGGCTCGACCCGACATGTTCCGTTACGTATTCAACGAATTACAAGAAGCTGAACCACTATTGCCCGATGGCCATAGCAATTACGAAGGGAAATGCTACGGACGCATAACACGTACTGTAGCATGGTTCATACTGGCAAAGCTCGCCCTTAACGCAGAGATATACGAGGATGCAGACTGGACAGACGGTGCTTATACCGAAGGCAGCGACATTTGGTTCGAAGTCGACGGCAACCCGCTGAATGCCTGGCAGACATGTATAGCATACTGCGATAAAATCACGGAAGCAGGCTACAGGCTCGCTGATGTGTTCGCAAGCAACTTCTATATTCACAATGAGAACTCACCGGAAAACATATTCGTGATTCCAATGGACAAGAATCTCTACAGCAACCAATTTGTCAACCTTTTCCGTTCACACCACTACGCACACGGAGGAGCGCGCTCGATGGCTGCGGAAAATGGCACCTGTGCCACTGTATCGACGGTAAAAGCATTCGGGTATGGTACCGACAGCCTTGACAACCGGTATGAGGACTGCTTCTATTCCGATACGGTATACGTATCAGGAAAACTTGTCACGCTCGATAACGGCGAGCCGCTGGTCTACATGCCTCTTGCTGTTGAAGTGAATCTCACTTACAGCCCGTACATACAAACAGCGGGAGCCCGCATGAAAAAATATGAGGAAGACGTGACAGCATACAACGATGGTAAGAATATCGACAACGACATAGTGCTTTTCCGATATGCTGACGTACTGCTGATGAAATCGGAAGCAAAAGTGCGACAGGGACTTGACGGCGATGCCGAACTGAATGCTGTACGGCAACGTGCAGGCATGGGCTACCGCACTGCCACACTTGATAATATCTTGACCGAACGGCTGCTGGAACTTGTGTGGGAAGGATGGCGCCGACAAGACTTGATACGCTTCCATCGTTTCACAGAACAATATGATGACCGTGAACGCAGTCAAAGTGAGTCAGACGGACATACTATAGTGTTCCCCATTCCGACAAAAGCACGTGAGTTAAATACTACCCTCAAGCAAAATCCAGGATACAAGTAAAGTGTCGTCAGTGCTATGCCTCAGTACACAATCATAATTTCATATCACAAAAAGTAATAATAAAAGATTCGGCCTCATTACAGACAACATAGCAAATATTCAAACAAAAAATATGATGTTTATTTGGCTGAATCAATAATTATATTTACATTTGCAAACTAATATTTTTTACTCTTATCGCTTATGGGAGAATTAATTGCACACTATAGTTCAATGCCTATGCTACTCCAGATATTTTGGGGATGTGCGGTCATTGCATCATTGATATTCATCGTACAAATAACTCTTACTTTAATTGGTATAGACTCTAACGATACAGATGTAGATTTCGATGGAACAGACACGATGGATCTTGGAGGCGGATTCAACCTGTTCACCATCAAAAACCTCATGGTATTCCTCATTGGTTTCGGCTGGACAGGCGTCTGCTTTTGGGATACAATCGAAAGCCGTGCGCTGCTGTCGCTACTCGCTGTCATAATTGGCAGTCTGTTTGTCGGCATATTCTTTGTCATATATAAGCAGACAAAGCGTCTTGAGCACAATGGTGCATTTCAAATCAAAGACATTAATGGAAAAGTTGCCGACGTATACCTACGTATACCAGAGCAAGGAAAAGGAAAGATACAAGTTAGTATCAACGGATCAGTTCACGAATTTGACGCTATTAACGGCGAAACTCCAATAGCATCAGGCTCAAAAGTAAGAGTGACAGGCATCATCGACAGTGAGACAGTCAGAGTGGAACCAATAGCATTAGACACGGACAATAACACAGAAAAACAATAGCATATGGAGATTTATCTGATTTTTGTGGCAATCATAATTGCCGTAGTTTTATTCATTTCAATAATCAACAGATACAGGCGTTGCCCTTCCGACAAAATACTTGTTGTTTACGGAACGACAGGCAACAGAGGTTCGGCAAAGTGTATACACGGTGGAGGTACATTTGTATGGCCTATAATTCAAGATTATGCCTACTTAAGTCTGACACCTATCAGCATTGACGCAAACTTGACTAATGCCTTAAGCCGGCAGAACATCCGAGTCGACGTACCGAGCCGCTTCACAGTAGGTATATCCACAGACCCTGAATACATGACAGCTGCGGCCGAACGGTTGCTCGGTCTGACTCCTGGTCAAATACAAGAATTGGCACGCGACATTCTGTTTGGTCAACTCCGTTTAGTCATTGCAACCATGAGTATCGAGGAACTGAACAATGACCGTGACAAGTTCCTTGAGGCAATCAGCGCAAACGTTGAGGTAGAACTGAAAAAAATCGGATTGCGACTGATCAACGTCAATGTAACAGATATCAAAGATGAGTCTGGCTATATTGAGGCACTTGGACGTGAAGCAGCTGCAAAAGCAATCAACGAAGCCAAAGTAAGAGTCGCCGAGCAAGACAAACTTGGAGAAATCGGTAAGGCAGAAGCTCAGAAAGAGACTCGTATACGTACAAGTGGAGCTAACGCCGATGCTGTGCAAGGAGAAAACAATGCTAAAGTAGAAATAGCTAACTCTGATTCTGCGCGCCGTCAGGCAGAAGCAGAAGCACAACGTAAGGCAAGTGCAGCAGAAAAAGTCGCAAACGCACGCGCACTGCAAGAAGCATATGCAGCAGAAAAAGAAGCAGAAGAGGCCCGTGCAGAACGAGAACGTTCAACACAAACAGCCAATGTGCTCGTAGCACAGGAAATCGAAAAGAGACGACTCATCATCCAAGCTGAAGCCGACGCAGAAAAGGCTCGTGTCAACGCAAAAGGAGAGGCTGATGCCATATTTGCAAAAATGGAAGCCGAGGCAAAAGGTTACTACGAAGTACTCACAAAGCAGGCTGCCGGTTACGAACAAATGGTAAAAGCAGCAGGAGGTGATCCAAACAAAGCATACCAGCTTATGATCATTGAGAAGTTGCCGGAACTCGTCAAGACACAAGTAGAAGCTATCAAGGGCATCAATATTGACCATGTTACAGTTTGGGATAGCGGTAATAACGCAGACGGAAAAGGAAGCACAGCCAATTTCCTTTCGGGACTAATGAAGAGTGTTCCACCACTTTACGAGCTTTTCGACCAAGCCGGTCTTAATTTGCCAGAGTATCTCGCAAAGAAAAAAGAAGATAAGACAGTAGAGGAAACTGAAGCACCTGCAGAGGGAAAGGGAAACAAAGAGCCAAAGAAATAACATGCGACATATCACCGCCGTTATATTAATGATTGTAGCGATAAGCATCAATGCTCAGTCGCTACAATTTACTTTATCAGTAAAGAACAACTGGAATAAAGCAAAAACCGATGAACCCGTAGTCATAAAGTTGAGTGACGTAAAAGGTTTGTCTTTTGACGCTGCCTCTGCAGACATAAGTTTAAACGACACGAGACTACCCTATCAACTTGACGACCTGAACGGAGATGGTAAGGTAGACGAGCTTGTGTTTCTTATCAACATAGACAAACAAACACAACAGAGCTATAATGTCATACTGAAAGCAGAGACAACAGAAGAGAATTTTACTCCACGCGTATATGCAGAATTACAACTCGACGACAAAAAAGGCAAACATCCGTTTATTACATCGATCGACGCCCCAGGGCAAAGCTACCTGTACAATGACTTGTACCACCATGGTGTGGCATTTGAGAGTGAATTGACAGCCTATCGTGTATACTTTGATCAAAGACAAAATATAGATATCTACGGTAAGAAACTAAAACGTCTTGAACTTGCCGAAACACATTTCTATCCAACTGCAAGTCAAATGCAGCAAGATTATGGGAATGACGTACTATGGGCAGGTAACAGCATTGGATGCGGATCATTTAAAGGTTGGGACGGCACAGTTCCTACAAACATAGAGCCGGTCAAGACCCGCGGACAACGACTTATTATCAACGGGCCACTCCGTGCAATAAGCGAAGTAACAGCAATTGGATGGAACGGACTCAACATGCGACAATATTATGTAATTTATGCAGGCCACAGAGAATGCGAGGTACACGTCACATTCGACAAGCCACTGCAACAGGAAACATTCACAACAGGGGTGCAAAAGGTTGGAACTGCTCCTGTTGGCTTTGTCCACAACGACGGCATTGCCGCCTCATGGGGAAGAGACTACCCTGAAATGGGGAACAAAGAATTATATCCTCAAGAAACTGTAGGATTAGCCGTTTATGTTCCTGCCAAATTCATAAAAGGCATCAAGGAATCGGACCTCAACTACCAGTTCATCCTTAATGCTGAAGCACAAACATCCATTAATTACTATGTATCTTTCTGTGCTGATAAAGAAAAAGATGGATTTCACAATTCAAACGACTGGTTCGACAGCCTGAAGCAATGGAAAGACAAGCTGGAGCATCCAGTAGAAGTAACAACTAATTACTGACAAGAACGAATGCCACATTTTAAGCCCACATTGGTAGTTGCCACACTAATTGTCATTGCAAACACATGCATCCACGCATCAGTTGTTGACACTACATTGGTCTACGACCTGCCGACAGTAGAAATAAAGTCATTAAAAAATGTATTAGACAGTGGGAAAGTAAATTCTCCCATAACTGTCATAACAAATGAAGACATCAAACAACGCGGTATCAAGGAACAGAAACAACTGTCATTGATAGTTCCCAATTTATTCATGCCAGACTACGGGTCGTTCATGACTTCCACTATTTATATGCGAGGCTTCGGAAGTCGGATAGACAATCCTGTACTCGGACTATACGTAGACGATGTTCCCATTATAGATAAAAACAACTATGACTTTGATTACTTTGACATACAGAACATCAAAGTCTATAGCGGTCCACAAAGCACCCTTTACGGACGCAACTCAATGATGGGCGTAATCGACATCACTACCCCATCGCCCGACGGCACCGACAAAGGATATGCAGATATAGAATATGGCAAAGAAAACTGGGTTTCCGCACATGCCTCATACTATACAAAGTACTTCGGCTTCACAGCAGGCTACAGACATTGTGACGGATTCTTCCGCAATGAATATAATGGAGAAAAAGTAGATAAACACGATGCCTTTTCGTTCATAGGCAAATATCATGACAACATATCTACACGACTGACAATCGACAACTCACTATCATTGTCGATACTTAAACAAGGCGGATACTCATACAGCCGCTCCGACGGAGGCACATTACAGCCAATAAGCTATAACGATGCAAGCAGTTACAAGCGTATGAGTCTGATAGACGGATTAAAACTAAAATTCAACTCAGAATATTTCACTCTAAGTTCAATAACCTCATTTCAGTGGCTTGTCGACAAGATGTTCTTGGACAATGATTTCACATCTGACAACATGTTTACACTGAAGCAAAAGCAGCACCAATACGCAATCACAGAAGAACTAATTTTACAAGCTAAAAAACGCCCTAAGTGGTGGAATCAACAGACTGGGCTATTCTTCATGTACAAACACAACAAGCTACAGGCACCAGTAGAGTTACATAAGCAAGCAATTGACCAACTGATATTAGACGGAATAAACAACATTTTTATTGAGCGCGGACTGCCGATGAGACTCTATTTCACAGAAGATGAATTACCAATTAGCGATGACTTCACATTGAAAAATACCGACATCGCCATATACCATGAGTCATACTTTACTTTAAACCGCTGGCTTCTCACTGCAGGAGTACGCTTAGACTATGAACATAACTCTATGTACTACAACTGCAATGCAGCAGTACACTACTTTATGTATCCTTTCATGACAGAAGAAAGTAGCCGTGGCGTAAACAGCGTGTACACAGGTAACATCCACCATGGATACGTGCAACTGTTGCCTAAGATATCAGTGTCATACGATGTTCTTGGCAGTATCAAAGAGCGAAACAATCTGAGATTCATGGCATCCGTATCAAAAGGCTTCAAAGCAGGAGGATACAACACACAGATATTCTCGGACATCATGCGCAATAAGTTAAAGACGGACATGATGACAGATGCGGGACGTGAAGTAGATGAGAGCGACAATGCCATAACATCAGAAAGCACGACATACAAACCCGAGACATGCGTCAGCTATGAACTTGGCGGCATATTCAGTCACCATAGCAATAACGGATTGACATTCTATATGTCGGCATCCGGCTTTCTCGTCAATAGCAACAACATGCAAATAACAGTTATTCCTCCAGGCAACAGCACAGGAAGGATAATGACCAATGCAGGCAAAGCACGCAGTGTAGGAATTGAGATGACAACAAGCTTAAACTACCAAGATTGGAGTTTAAGTTCATCATTTGGATTTACCAATGCCTACTTCCGCAAATATATTGATGGAACTGACGATTTCTCTGACAACAAGGTGCCATACGTACCACAGAGTACACTTATTGTCAGAGCTTCACGCCGGTTAGCAGTTGGCAAGAGTACAATTGAGCTGGGTATTGAAGGTGCTCAAACAGGAAAAATGTGGTGGAACGAATCAAACACACTTCATCAGAACAACTATTTTTTACTCAATGCAGATGTGACACTCAACATCAAAAAGCTATCATTCTATGGACGCGCAGAGAATATTACATCAACAGAATACAAGACATTCTATTTTAAATCTGTAGGTAATGAGTTTTACCAAAAAGGCAAGCCTTTCAGGTGGACAATCGGATGCTCTTTCAGATTGTAATTCAGAATAAAAGTTGGAAACGACAAAATAAATCTGCCGATCATGCGTTCTACCTATAAAGACTTAAACAAATAATGTTTTAAATGTATAAATAAGGTGTGTCTATGCGTGATTTTACATCAGATTCAACTCCAGAATGTTTTCAACTCGACTCTATCACTTCGTTCGACGACTTGCGTGATATGCCACAATTGCACGCAAGCGAAGAAACACTTAATGTAATTCGTCTGTTCGCACATACATATAGGAAAGACGTCTGCCAATAAGATTAACTGTACCTTTTATTTAATAGTATAATAAAGGCAGATAATAGCAAGGCTTGAAATAAATACAAAAATCAAGACAGTTGAAAACAGCACAAATATTGCGGTTGCTCGCATCAAATCAAAATGCCAAGCAATTAGCAGAAGTACTAAAGAAAAGAAAGTCAAACATCGCTGTGGATGGTCTCGTTGGATCATCCGCTACTTTATTGTTTGCGACTCTCGCTACCAATTATAAATCCAAATCAGAACTGCAACCCTTTTTGTTTATCATGAGCGATGAAGAAGAAGCCGGATACTTCTATCATGACCTGACACAAATGCTGGATGACCAGACCATTTTATTTTTTCCCTCATCTTATCGCAGGGCTATTAAATACAACCAGAAAGACGATGCCAACGAGATACTTCGTACTAACGTGCTTACCATCGTGGATGCTTCAGCACGGAAAGGCAACCTGATGATTGTCACCTACCCTGAAGCATTAGCAGAGAAAGTCATTTCACGAAACGAGTTGTCAGACATTACAATCAACATATCAAAGGGTGATATAATAGACATAAGCAATCTGGAAACACACTTGTTTGACCTTGGCTTCAATCGTACAGATTATGTTTATGAACCAGGACAATTTGCCATCCGCGGCAGTATAGTCGACATATATTCATTCAGCAGTGAAAACCCATACCGAATAGATTTCTTTGGCGACGAAGTGGACAGCATACGTACTTTTGACATACAAAGCCAATTGTCAGACAGCATAATGGATACAATTTCCATAGTACCGGAAATGCATGGAAAAGACAATGATTATATAACGTTTACCTCATTCCTGCCTCATGATACGATAATAGTCACCCGCGACACCAAATACATAACCGAAAAAATTGATATAATCAAACAAAATGGTTTTAGCAGACAAGCTATAATAGAGACAGAAGAAGGGCTTTCGGACAAGGTAAACATAGATCAAATTGCATCGGGACAGGAATTTGAGAATGACATTACAAGCATGCGGAAGATATTCCTTTCGCAAAGCAAAAACACCGTTAACGCCCCATCGGCAGACAAACTGATACACATTTCTTTCAATACAGCACCACAACCATTATATCACAAGAATTTCGAATTAGTCACATCTGAATTCGAACGCTTGATAAATGAAGATTACAAGATCATCATATTTGCCGACAATGAAAAGCAGATACAGCGTTTAGAAGACATATTCGATGTTAACCGCAAAGGAGAAATGCTCATCAAATTCAGTTCGGTTAACAAAGCAATCCACGAAGGTTTTATCGACTACACACTGAAATTGTGCTTGTTTACTGACCACCAGATTTTTGACCGCTACCACAAATACAATCTCAAGAGTGATAAAGCAAGACGAGGGAAAGTCGCCCTAACCTTAAAAGAGATACAACAATTTGAAATAGGCGACTATGTAGTTCATATTGATCATGGTATCGGTAAGTTTGGTGGATTAGTGCGGGTACCTACAAACGGGAAAATGCAGGAGATGATAAAAATCATCTACAAAAATGACGACATTGTGTATGTTTCCATACACTCGCTCAACAAAGTATCCAAATATAAAGGTAAGGAAGGCGAGCCACCACACTTAAGCAAAATAGGGACAGGAGCGTGGGAACGAATGAAGGACCGCGTAAAGACCAAAGTCAAGGATATAGCGCGCGACCTCATCCGCCTGTACTCCCAACGACAGCACGAGGAAGGATTCGCCTTCAGTCCCGACAACTATATGCAACATGAGCTCGAAGCCAGTTTTGTATATGAAGACACTCCCGACCAGCTGAAAGCAACACAAGATGTCAAGGCAGATATGGAAAAGCCGCAGCCAATGGACAGGCTGGTCTGTGGCGATGTGGGATTTGGAAAGACAGAAGTTGCAATCCGTGCGGCATTCAAGGCTGTAACCGACGGCAAACAAGTGGCAGTGCTTGTTCCTACAACAGTTCTTGCCTATCAGCATTATCATACATTCACCCAACGGTTGAAAGAGTTTCCTGTCACCATAGATTATCTCACACGGGCACGTGATACGAAGTCTACAAAAGAATTATTGGAAAAGCTGAAAGACGGGAAGATCGACATCATTATAGGAACCCACAAAATAATTGGGAAGGATGTTAAGTTCAAAGACCTGGGACTGCTGATAATAGATGAGGAACAGAAATTCGGTGTGGCTGTGAAGGAAAAGCTAAGGCAGATGAAAGTGAATGTTGACACACTGACAATGACTGCAACACCTATTCCACGCACACTGCAATTCTCACTTATGGGTGCAAGAGACTTGAGCATCATACAGACACCACCACCCAACCGCTATCCAATACAAACGGAAATACATACTTTCTCGCCCGAGATTATAGCCGACGCTATCAACTTCGAGATGAGCCGTAACGGACAGGTATTCTTTGTCAATAACAAAATAAGCAATCTTGAAGAACTTAAAGGACTTATAAACCAATACGTTCCCGATACAAGAGTATGTATCGGGCATGGTAGGATGTCTCCACAGGAATTAGAGAAAATCGTTTTCGATTTCATGAACTATGATTATGATGTAATGCTTTCCACCACTATTGTGGAGAACGGTATAGACATACCTAACGCAAATACCATAATCATTAACTCAGCTCAAAACTATGGGTTGAGTGACCTTCATCAGATGCGCGGACGCGTCGGCAGAAGCAACCGAAAGGCATTCTGCTATTTGCTCGCACCTCCTTTGGCATCTCTAAACGATGACGCCCGCCGCAGGTTACAAGCACTTGAGAACTTCTCTGACCTGGGTGCAGGAATTCAAATTGCATTACAAGACCTTGATATACGTGGGGCAGGTAATCTGCTTGGAGCAGAACAAAGTGGTTTCATAGCAGACCTTGGATACGAAACATATCAGAAAGTATTGGCAGAAGCAATGGACGAGTTGAAAGAGGAGATGATGCGCAACAACGCCAACCATGATGAAGCAAAAGACCAAATTGCCATTCCATCTACTTTTGTCAAGGAAACTATTGTGGAATCAGACTTAGTTGCTCATTTCCCTGATTCATTTGTTCCAAGCAGTGGTGAAAGAATGGCTCTCTACAGAGAATTGGATTCACTGACTACACAACAACAACTCGACGCATACAAGTCAAGACTGATTGACCGCTTTGGCACAATACCAGAAGAAGCCGAGGAACTTATAAGAATTATACCATTAAAATGGCTCGCAACCTCACTTGGCATTGAAAAAGTCATATTGCGAGGAGGAAACATGTTTCTTTTCCTTGTAAACAATTTCAACAGCAAGTATTATGATAGTGAGCTGTTTGAGAAGACAATCAATTATGCGTCATGGCATCCAAGTACAACAAAATTGCGTGAGTCAGACAACAAACGTTCCCTGTTCGTGAAAGACGTACATTCAGTTGTACATGCTCTGTCTATACTTGAGGAGATAGACAGGCCAAAGCCTCAACATTAAGAGAGTTAGCGACATTCATAAAACACATAACTATAGCAGGATATTAGTTAAGAATATCTAAAGGCAACAAAAACAACATATTGAACAAACCCGATCTTCAAATATATACGCAAAAGTTTTCGTATCTTTGCAACGCATAATAAGGAATAACCGGAATATACAACATGAAAGAGATTAAGAATCAAGAATTCGGTGGAGAAAGACCTCTATACCGCGAGCATGATCTGCATTTGGATAATGTTACAATACATTTAGGAGAATCAGCAATCAAAGAGACCTATAATATAGAAGCTGAGAACTGTCAATTTGAAGGTAAGTATGTCCTTTGGGAATGCAGAGGCTTCAAAGTAAAGAATTGCCTGTTTAAAGAAACATCACGGTCATCGATGTGGTACAGTAGCAATTTGGAAATGGAAGACTGTAATGTCGAAGCACCAAAGATGTTCAGGCGGATGCATGGCATCAGTTTGAAGAATTGTCAGTTTCCAAATGCAGAGGAGACACTTTGGGACTGCAACAATGTACGCATCGAAAACTGTACAATAGCCAATGCAGATTATTTCGCCATGCATACAGACAACATCTACATCAACAAATACCATCAAGATGGCAATTATTCATTTCAATACAGCAAGAACGTAGAAATACATCATGCCGTGCTTAATTCGAAGGACTCGTTTTGGGAATGTGAGAACGTTTCAATCTACGACAGTGAGATTAATGGCGAGTATCTTGGATGGTACAGCAAGAACCTAAAGTTAATCCGTTGCCACATCAGTGGAGAACAGCCACTCTGCTATTGTGAGAATTTGGTCTTGGAAGATTGTACATTCGATCCTGAATCAAATCTTGCTTTTGAATATAGTACTGTCCACGCAACAATCAACGGAGACATACTAAGCATAAAGAATCCTACCAGCGGAAGCATCGAAGTGCGTGGCAACATTGGAGACTTGATACTTGACTCCAATATCAAGGCACCAGCAAATTGCATTATCAAAAGTGGTCTACCTGCGGTCTAGTAAAACGACATTCTCCACATGCTGTGTGTGAGGAAACATGTCGACAGGCTGCACTTTTACAACTTTGTACTTAGAATCCAAGAGCTGCAAGTCACGAGCTTGGGTCGCTGGATTACAACTTACATAAACAATACACTTTGGTGCAGCAAGCAAGATTGTATTAATTACATCCGAATGCATACCAGCACGTGGAGGGTCAGTGATGATTACATCTGGCTCTCCATGCTGTTTTATGAAATCAGTAGTAAGAATGTCCTTCATATCACCAGCGAAGAATAAAGTATTTGATATGTTGTTGATTGAAGAATTAATCTTGGCGTCCTCAATCGCCTCAGGCACATACTCTATTCCTATCACCTTACGGGCTTTACGACTAACAAAGTTCGCAATAGTACCTGTTCCGGTATAGAGATCATATACCAACTCATTGCCGGCAAGGTTAGCAAAGTCACGAACTATTTTGTAAAGATTGTATGCCTGGTCTGTATTTGTCTGATAAAAACTCTTAGGACCAACTTTAAACTTCAAACCTTCCATCTCCTCATATATGAAATCAGAACCTTTAAAACAAACAACTTCCTGATCTCCAAATGTATCATTACACTTATGGTTATCAACATAAAGTAAAGAGGTAATCTGTGGGAATCGCTCAGATATGTACTCCATTAAATGCGTAGTCTGCTCCCTTTCCGCATCATTTTCTATTCGGAATTGAATAAGCAACATCAATTCCCCCGTGTTACTGTCTCGAAACATAAGGTTACGCAACAGCCCCTGATTCAGTCTAAGATCATAGAAACTAAGGTTGTTATTTATTGCATAGTCACGAATAGCATTACGGACATCGTTTACTGTATCAGGCATGAGCCAACACTTGTTTATATCAAGAATCTTATCGAAAGCTCCCGTGATATGAAAACCGAGAGCATTACGTTCAATTATATGCTCTTCGTTTTGAATTTCTTTTTCTGTCATCCACCGACGATTGGAAAAGCCAAACTCAAGTTTATTACGGTAAGTCTCAGTCTTAGCACTTCCAAGGATTGGCGAAACACCGGATAGTTCAATTTTACCTATACGGGTCAGGTTGTCAATCACCTGTTGGTGTTTCCATCTTAATTGTTCATCGTATTTTAAACACTGCCACTTACATCCTCCGCACACACCATAATGCTCACACACAGGCTGTACCCTGTCTTTCGAGTATTTATGGAAACGTATGGCAACAGCCTCCATAAAACTGTGCTTCTTCTTTTTAACTTGCAAATCGACGACATCACCAGGAACCACATAAGGTACGAATACCACCTTATCATCCACTCGTGCCAATGCCTTGCCTTCTGCAGCTATTGCCGTTATCATCACATTCTCCAATATCGGAAGATTCTTACTTTTACCCATCTATCATAACAGTATTTATATTACATGCAAAGTTACAAAATAATTACAACTTGGCAATCTAAACCACTCCGTCAACCTTCTGTTTGGCCCACAATAACAACTTTTCTCGCCCAACATGCTTTGAAATGAGGATAAATTAGTATTTTTGCATGTTGGAAACTAAGCTGACAGGAAAACATGGATGCATTAAAAGAAGTATGCTGGGGTGTAATTGGTTGCGGAGAAGCAACAGAGCACAAAAGTGGTCCAGCCCTGCAATGCGCAGAAGGTTCGTCAATTGTAGCAGTGATGAGCCGGAGCAAGGGAAAGGTGAAGTCATATGCCATGCGTCATGGCATTCCGAAATATTATACTGATGCAATAGAGCTGATCAATGATCAGAGTGTGAATGCGGTATATATAGCCACACCGCCCTCTACACACTCCACTTTCGCTATAATGGCTATGAAAGCAGGAAAGCCTGTTTATGTAGAGAAGCCGCTTGCAGCAAGCTATGAAGAGTGCCTTAGAATCAACAGCATATCCGAACAAACAGGGATCCCATGTTACGTAGCATACTACCGGCGCTACCTTCCTTACTTTAAGAAAGTAATTGAAATTCTGAAAAAACAAATGATAGGTAAGGTGATGTCGGTTCAAATCAGATTTGCCGTTCCGCCAAGAGAACTTGACTACAACAAGACAAATCTCCCATGGCGACTTCAACCCGATATAGCAGGAGGCGGAGGTTACTTTTATGACCTTGCAAGTCACCAATTGGATATGCTACAGTATATGTTCGGAGTTATCCTCGAAGCAGAAGGCTATGCAGCAAACATGGCAGGACTGTACAAAGTGGAAGACACGTTCAACGCCTGTTTCCGCTTTGGCAACGGAATCATAGGCAGTGGTTCTTGGTGTTTTGCCGCATATGAATCAGCACGGACCGACCGTATTGAAATAGTCGGTACAAAAGGCATGATTTCATTTTCGGTCTTTGACTACACACCTATAGCCTTGCAAACCGAGAATGGAGAGGAAGAACTGTCAGTACCAAATCCGCAATATGTGCAGGAACCTTTAATACAATGTATAGTTGATGCCTTAAGAGGTGGTAAGCCGTGTGAGTGCAACTCTGTGAGTGCCACACCTACCAATTGGGTAATGGACAGGATATTAGGTAAAATATAACTGCACATGAAAAACGCCTTCCTCGTATTTCTTTTTTTTCTGCCTTCACATACATTTGCGGAAGACAGAGACAGTGTATTTCAAACAGGGAAAGACTATACGTGTGATACCATATACGATGAAGGTTATCAAAATCCACTGAATAACCAAGACACACTACAGGCAAGCAGCAATGATACATTTGCACTTTTTCAGTCATCAAAGGACGTTGATATCGCATCTGTAAAGCCAAAGAAAAAAAGAAACTTTTTACAGACCATCTTCAAGGTCGCTGATGAAGTAACAGACTTCTTTATGGGTTGCGACACAAATTATGTCACCCCACAGAAATATGAGTTGACAGCACAAGCAGAGTTGTCGTATTGGCACGACTACTACCGCATTACTTCAAGCAAGAGTGGCAACAACAACAATATGTCGTTGGAGTCGGGTAATCCCCTTGTGCTTGGTGGCTACATATACTGGAGCATTTTCGGTTATGGCCACTCTATCAACCTTGGCGATATAGGTAAACCACAAGGTGAGACTAACGGAACAGGATACCGAAACTCGTTTACTCTTAACACTGCCCGCATCATTGCTGAGATTTATACGTTCCGATCGGGTAAATCAGCACGATTTGTCAACATATCTGATGTAGATTTGGATGGTCAAGACAAGAAGTTTAAAGGACTCAACTCAAAATGTGTCGGTTTTGACGCACAATACATATTCAATCACCGGCGCTACTCTTGGCCAGCCGCATTTGGAGAGAACGCCGTACAGCGCCGCAGTTGCGGTTCTTGGAAACTGGGTCTCTCATATAACCACGTGAGTGTCACTTTCAACAGTTCTGAGTTGTCGGACTATATAGCACAACAAATCGATACAACCCTTTTGTTTAATAAAGTAAGCTATACAGACTATTCCATCAGTTTTGGGTACGGTTACAATTGGGCATTCAGGAAGAATTGCATTTGGGCGGTATCAGTGCTTCCTTCATTAGGATACCGGCAATCCAACATTACAGAACACGACCTTGGAAAAGACATATTACGACAGATAAGTACCGACTTGGTATTTCGAACAAGTTTGTTTTGGAACAACACCAAATACTTCACCGGACTTGTACTTGACGTACACACATATAGCTACCACGAGAAGAAATTCAGTCTTACCAACAACTACGGAACAATCAAGTTCATTGTCGGGTTTAACTTTTTAAAGAAAAGTCAATACAAGTAACGGGGCACGTAATTAAAGTGACCTTGCCGCTAACTTTAACTAGCGGCATAACTTGAAATCTATCTATTATTGCTATTGCTTGCATTGTATATTGTATTGCTGTTCATGAAAGCATAATGGATAGGATATTCATGACTCTATTCGTCGGACTCAAGTTAATTAAAAGTCTACGACAGTGATGCCACTACCTCCAAATTGCGGACTTTCGTCATGAAAATCCCGAACTTCTGGAATAGTACTAATATACTGTCTTACTATTTGCCGTAATATTCCATTACCTGTGCCATGAAGAATTCTGACTCTCGAAGCATTGGTTACAAGTGCGTCATCAATAAAAAGACTTACTGCCTGCATGCACTCGTCACCTCTCATTCCCCTTACATCAAGCTGGCCTGTAAAATTGAGAGTGGTGTTGCGAATAGTATCCTGTGTATTTGATGTAACAAACGCTACATCCCGCTGCTGCGCCTTAGGTGCATCACAATGTTCGAGCCTGTCAAGTTTCACATTGATCTGCACATTACCAAAAGCCACCTGCGCTTCTTTTCCACTAAGTTTCTGTATACGACCTACAGTAGTTTGACCTTTCATTTTTACATAATCACCAACACCAAATGGCTGCAAAGATGCAGGGGCAGAGATTTTAGATGCCAGAGGTTCCACAACAGGAATGTTCCGATGAGGACGGTTCACCCGCTTTTTAGGTATATCAGAGTTCTTCGTCTCAACCTCTTCCTTGTATTTGTCGAGCCTTTCTCTGATTTGCTTTGTTTTTTCACGCTCGGCTTGCGCCTCCTTTATGTTTTTTATCGCACGTTCAATCTCTGCATTCGAACTTTTCAGCAATTGCTGCGCCTGAGTTTTTGCCTGTTCGATTATCTCATTCTTCTGTGCGTGTATCTTATCGTATTCATCCTCGTATCGTTGTATGGTAGCTTCAAGTCTCTTCTCTTTTTGATGAATCTCCTGCCGTTTATTTTCCCAGTATCGCTTGTCACGCGAAATATCTTGCAAATACTTGTCGGAAAAGATATAATTGTGTCCTACAAGCTTTGAAGCTTCTTCGATCACATCCTCAGGCAAGCCGATCTTACGTGCGATTTCCACGGCGAACGAACTACCAGGATTGCCTATGCGCAATTGGAACAATGGCTGCATCTGTTGTCGGTCGTATAACATCGCCCCATTGACAATACCAGGGGTGTTTTGCGCAAACTGCTTTAAGTTCTGATAGTGCGTAGTTATCACACCAAATGCTTTCTTGGCATTGAAACGTTTCAGAACAGCTTCAGCAATCGCACCGCCAATTTGAGGTTCCGTTCCACCACCAAACTCATCAATGAGTATGAGAGTCGAGAAGTTAGCGTTCTTCAACATAAATTTCATGTTCATAAGGTGTGAAGAGTAAGTAGAAAGATCATTTTCCAAACTCTGTTCATCGCCTATGTCAATAAATATATTTTGAAAGATACCCAATTTACTGCTCTCTGCAACCGGTATAAGCAGTCCACATTGCAACATGTATTGTAGAAGTCCTACAGTCTTCAGACACACCGATTTTCCTCCCGCGTTAGGTCCTGATATAAGCAAAATCCGTTGATTACTGTCGAGGCGAATATCAAGTGGCACCACTTTACGTCCGTGTTTCTCAAGCGACATACGGAGTAATGGATGAACCGCCATACTCATATCCAACTGTTGGCAATCTTCCACAACCGGCATAATTGAATCGGTCCTGACAGCGAATTTTGCCTTAGCACGGATAAAATCTATGTCACCAAGAAACTCATACGAACGTATCATATCGAGGACGTAAGGACGTATCGATTCAGTGAACACAGTCATTATACGCACAATTTCTCTCCGCTCTTCGCTCTCAAGTTCACGTATGCGGTTGTTCGCTTCAACTACCTCTGCTGGTTCAATATATACAGTACGTCCTGAGTCCGACTCATCGTGGACTATTCCATTAATTTTACGTTTCATTGCCGGAACCACAGGAAGTACAAGTCTGCCGTCACGCATGGTTGGCGCAGAATCCTTATCAACCATACCATCTGTCTTTGCTTGTCTCAATATTCGGTGCAACATGCCAGATATGCTATTAGACAAGCTCATCTTCTCCTGCCGTATACGCATCAAAGCGACAGTTGCAGAATCCTTGACATCACCATTCTTATCAAGTATTTGACTAATCCTACGGACCACATTAGGAAACGTTTTAATCTTCATTGCCAAAGCCGAGAGCGCTGTGTATACAGGTTGCTCATCACCAGTAGTCCGTTTAGCAAAGAAGTTAACAATCTTATCAATGGAGTCGAGTGAACGTTGCAAATCAAACAATTCATCAACAAGCAGAAACGTATTTTGTATTTTTATTCGTCGGAGCGCAGGTCGCAAGTCATAAAAATTCTGGTCGGGAAAATCTTCTTCACGAACTATTCTGACAAACTCCTGAGTTTGGTGCATAGCTGTAATTATGTCATCAAATTTAGAGCTAAACTCCATAGAGTCCACACGTTCAACGCCTAAAGGACACAGACATGCATCCTTAAGCATCTGACGTATAACTTTAAAGCCTATTTTTTCTTCGTAATTTTCCGGATATATCATGTTGTTTGGTTTCCTG
This sequence comes from uncultured Bacteroidaceae bacterium, assembly GCA_964452915.1. Taxonomy (GTDB): domain Bacteria; phylum Bacteroidota; class Bacteroidia; order Bacteroidales; family Bacteroidaceae; genus Colivivens. The sequence continues at coordinate 86,807 of CAYVNW010000001.1, forward strand.
TGCTTTTTAAACTGTTCTCTTCATTTGTATTCTGCTTACCGTGCAGTGCATCCATTCTTGTCTTCAACTTAATTTCCTGCTGATTATCCTGTGCATGCCAAAATGTCTTACCTACAGCGTCATCTGGCAAGAATTGTTGGTCTACATAGTGTCCTGGATAATCATGGGCATACTTATAGTCCTTCCCGTAACCCAACTGCTCCATCAATTTTGTCGGGGCATTCCGCAAATGGAGCGGTACAGGCAAATTTCCGCTTTGTTGTACATATTGCAAGGCATCGTTAACCGCCATGTAAGCGGAATTACTCTTCGGACTAGTAGCAAGATATACGGTAGCTTCAGCCAACGGGATTCTGCCTTCGGGCCATCCAATCTTATGCACAGCATCGAATGCCGCATTGGCAAGCAATAAGGCATTTGGATTTGCGAGGCCAATATCTTCGCTTGCAGAGATTATAAGCCTACGGGCAATAAACTCGGGCTCTTCCCCACCCTCTATCATACGTGCAAGATAATAGACTGCTGCATCAGGATCACTGCCTCTTATACTCTTTATGAACGCCGAAATCAAATCATAATGCATTTCCCCGTCTTTGTCATACGCAAGCGGATTCAGCTGAAGACAATTTGTCACCGCTTCATCATCGATGACATCCGTCTCATTTGTTACGAGTTCAATAATATTAAGCAGTTTGCGTGCATCTCCTCCAGAGTAACGCAACAAAGCATTGGTTTCCTTAAGTTCAATATTGCACTCTTTAAGGTATATGTCCTTTTTCAATACACGATTGGTCAGTTCAAGCAAGTCATCCTTATCAAGAGGCTTAAGTACATAGACTTGGCACCTGCTAAGAAGCGGACGTATTACTTCAAACGAAGGATTCTCCGTAGTGGCTCCAATCAATGTCACCACACCTTGTTCCACTGCCCCCAACAACGAGTCCTGCTGGCTTTTGGAGAAACGGTGAATTTCATCTATGAACAAGATTGGGTTACCAGTACCAAAGAATCTTGACGACCTTGCCTTCTCAATAACTTCACGTACATCCTTTACTCCACTCGTCACAGCACTCAACGTGAAGAAAGGCAAGTCCAAGGTCTTTGCAATTATATTGGCAAGTGTTGTTTTACCGACTCCCGGGGGGCCCCACAGTATGAACGACGACACACGACCACTGTCGATCATATTTCTGATGACCGATCCCTCACCAACAAGATGCTTTTGTCCGATATAATCGTCCAGCGTCTGAGGACGCATTCTTTCTGCCAGAGGTTGCATTTCACTTTGCTTTTGAACTGCAAATTTAGCAAATAAAACCGAACCGATGAATAATCACCGTCTGAAAAAGCAAATAGAACACACAAGTTCGATACAATGATACATAAACAATGGCCTGTAAGCAATGGCTTCTATGTTTGCAGTATCTCATAGTTTGCTCCTGTCCTGGCGGCACAAAAGCCCAGAACATCTATTTCCCACCAGATTTTTCTTCCTCTCTTAATGATGGATTGGACAGATCCCCTGTTCAAGGCATAATATTTTACCGATTTATTTTGACGTCTTGATTATTCTTTGTAACTTCGTGGCATAATTACTCATGGTTTGAGCCTAAGCTTATGCTATCAATATTGATTCCTACATACAATTATGATTGCTCCACCCTTGTGGAGTCTCTTAAGAAACAATGCGATCAGAGTGGCATCACTTATGAAATTATTGTGGCTGACGACGGATCGTCCAATCCGATATGGATGGAAGGCGCGACTATTATCGACGGGTTGAAGAACTGCAGGTTCATACGCCGCGACATTAACATTGGTAGAAGCCGTATCAGGAATTTCCTTGCATCGGTTGCAAATGGAGACTTACTCCTTTTCATGGACCAGGACGGTAAAGTAATCAGAGACGATTTCATTGACAAGTATCTTGTTGCTGCAGAGACACACGATGTAGTATGCGGAGGCATCCAGCAAAACGAAGTCCGACCACCAAAGCAATATTCATTACGTTACAAATACGAATTGAGATATGAGAAACGCATATCGCCTGAAAGTCTCAACTCCGATCCAAAGAGCAAATTCCGTTCGTTTTGCTTCCTCATCCATAAAGATGTCGCCAACCATGTGAAGATGGACGAAAGATTCTCAGCTTATGGCTATGAGGATGTAAAATACGGGATGGACCTTCGCAAGGCGGGCTACCAAATATACTACATCGATAACCCTCTGGCAAACGATGACTTGGAGGAGAATCCGCAATTTGTGAGAAAAACAGAGGTTGCGTTAACGACACTACATCAGTTCGAGGAAGAATTGGCAGACAATGTGTCGATTACACGTCATGTACGCAGATTGCGCAATGCCAGACTAAATCCGATTATCCGTATTGTAAGCCGTATAGTTAAGGTACCAATCCGCAACAACCTTTGTAGCACTCACCCTGTGGTAGGACTGTTCAATCTGTACAAATTAATATATTACATAAGCATAAATAATGACTGACTTAGGGAAATTGAAGGTAGGACGTGCATCTGCGGGCAGCGGAAAAACGTTCACCTTGACCGTTGAATACATAAGTCTCCTGATCATGAATCCGGAGAACTACCGATATATCCTTGCCGTCACTTTCACGAACAAGGCTACAAACGAAATGAAGCACCGTATAATTGATACCCTGCACCTCTTAGGACAAGGCGACAAGAGTGCTGACAATTACCTTTCAAAACTGATGGAGAAAAGTAGAAAAAGTGCAGAGATTATCAGACAACAGTGTGCACAAGCACTGACACTCATATTGCATGATTACAGTCGTTTCCGCATCGAGACGATAGACTCTTTCTTCCAAAGTATCATACGCGATTTGGCACGTGAGCTTAATCTTACAGCCAATCTGAAAGTTGACCTCGATTCCGATGAGGCACTTGAGGATGCTGTGGGTCGCATGATTGAAGATATGAAGGTCGGAGATGACGTGTACAATGCCGTGCTTTCCTATGTGCAGGATAACTTGAACGAACAAAATAAGAATTGGAAAATTGATACCGAAGTCATTCAGTTCAGCAAAAACATATATAACGAAAACTACCTTAAGGAAGAAAAAGCAATAAGCGAAAAGACAAGTGAGCCAGGTTTTTATGCTAAATACAAGTCCATGCTTTACAAAAAGCTCGACCAACTCGGACAAGACAGTAAGGCAAACGCAATGGAATTCAATTCTTATATAAAAGAACATGGCTTCAATTCCACACATTTCATTAATGGAAAAAATGGAGTCTTTAGCTTTTTTCCAAAGATAACAGACGGCAAAAATCCAAAGATCCCTGCAGCTATAGAAAATGACTCGGGAGCCAGCTGGATGACAGACGAATCACTCGATGACCAACATTCGAGTTTCTACAGAGAGCTTATGGCTAATGAAATGCTCATTCGGAAAAAGACCGCCACTGTAAAAGCTGTACTCAAGCACCTAAACCAAATGAGTCTGTTAGGAAGTGTCGACAAGACTTTGAGGAAGCTCAACAAAGAACACAACCGCTTCATTCTGGCTGACACCGCACACAAACTCAACGAAATTATCAGCGACAACGACATTCCATTTATATACGAGAAAGCATCATCATATTTCAAATACATCATGATCGATGAATTTCAAGATACAAGCGAACTGCAATGGCGAAATTTCATTCCTCTATTGAAAGAGTGTATTGCCAACGGAAACGTATGCATCATTGTAGGAGACGTTAAGCAAAGCATATACAGATGGAGAAATAGTGACTGGGGAATACTGAACGACATAAATACAGACCCGAACTTTAGCGGCGTGATTGATGAAGCAGACATGACTAAAGCACTTGACACCAACCATAGAAGTGACGAATATATCGTGACATTCAATAATAAATTTTTCGTCAAAGCAGAAGAGGTTGTGGCAGAGCACTATTCTAAAGAATTTGGGAACAAAGAGCTAACAGATAAAATTCGGCGAGCCTACAGTTCTGTGAAACAAAAGATTGACGACAGATATAAAGGCAAGGGATTTGTCGATATCATTGATATAACGAAAGATGAAAAAGAACTAGGAGCACAGACATCAAAAACAAACAATGAGCAAGCATTTGACAAACTGATGCTTGAAGAACTTGAAAGCATGCTCCAACATCTCATTGATAAAAAGAATGTGAATGAAAGCGACATAGCCATACTCACACGGTCAAACCGTGAACTGAAACTTGTGTCGGCATATATCAAGCAACACTTGCCAAAGGTGAAGATTGTAAGTGACGAAGCATTTCAACTCGACTCATCCGAGGCTGTGAATATGCTGATACTTGCTATGCAAGTGGTTGCAGGTTACAACCCAAAGAAATACACACAAGAACAAAAGCCTCTTAATATGTTCCTGTGTGCAACACTCGCCTACCGATACCAAAATCTGATTGTCGGCAATTCGTCAATCATCTCACATCTCGAACAATGTATGCAAGCCAAAGCTGACGAATTGAAACAGATGTTGCCAAAGCAATTCTTTACTGACATTGCAGAAATGCAGACACTTCCTGTGTATGAACTATGCGAAAGGCTATTTAACCAATTCCAGCTTTATCGCCTCAAGGGACAGTCGGCCTACCTATTCTACTTTATGGATGAAGTGGCGGCATTCTCAAGAGACAATTCATCAAACATCAGTAGCTTTATTGATTACTGGAACGACAAACTTCACTCAAAGACCATACCTTCAAACAGTTCCAGCGGTATACAACTTATGACAATCCATAAGTCGAAGGGCTTGGAATTCCATACTGTAATCATTCCGTTCTGTAATTGGGAAATGGGAGGTAGCGGAACAATCCTCTGGTGCAAATCAGACGATGCCAACAAACTTCCACTGACGCCAATCTATTTCAATAAAGGTCTGACAAACACAGACTTTAAAAAGGAATATGAGGTTGAAGAACTCAAAAACTACGTTGACAATCTTAACCTCCTTTACGTTGCTTTTACTCGTGCCTCACATAACTTAATTGTACTGACTGGAAAAAAAGTCAAACGCTACAGTGTATACGATGTAATAAAAAGTGTAACAGAGGCATCTAAATTAGTTCTATCAGGCAACATAATAGCATCAGACCAAAAGAAAGATTTATCTAAGGGTACAAAGAGCGATATAACAGTGGACTTTGTCAACACAGAATTAATCCCTGAGTTCAGACAATCGAACAAGTCAAAAGAATTTGTATATGATGAAGACAATCCAGAAGATAACAGGGCAACATACATTAAAAAGGGACTTGTGGTGCATAAGGTATTTGAGATGATACAAAATGAGGATGACATACCACAAGCACTCAGGACACTCGAACAGGATGGTGTAATGCAAGACAAAACTTTCTACGAAGAAATTAAGACATTCGTTACTGACGCACTAAAAGACAGCAGAGTAAGAGACTGGTTCGCTCCGAAATGGAACGTTATGAACGAATGCGACTTTATAATGAATAAAGGTGGAATCGCCAAAACCAGTCGCCCCGACAGAGTCATATACGACGATAACGAGACTATAGTAATCGACTACAAAACAGGCAAGCCACTCGGCATTCACAAAACACAAGTGCAAAACTATATGCGTCAACTCAAACTTATGGGAATGCCAAACGTACACGGTTTCTTATGGTATATGAAAGAAAATAAAATACAGCCTATCTAAAACGACTTAAGATGAGAACATTTTTGAATACAGTCGCAGAAGACATGGTTAAGATTGCCAACGCACATTATAATGGGCAACTTAATGAAATAACAGTAATATTCCCTAATAAAAGGGCAAGCCTGTTCTTAAACCAAGAACTCATGAAGTATGTCAATCCTCCATTTTGGGCTCCCCATTACTGTACAATCACCGAGTTGTTCCAGTCACTCAGCACACTTACCATTGCCGACCCCGTACTCCTTATATATTATTTATATCAAGCATACAAGAATGTTACCGGCAACCAAGAAACGTTCGACCAGTTTTACTCTTGGGGTGAAGTTCTCTTAAACGACTTTGAAGACATTGACAACAACATGGTAGATGCAAACAAGTTGTTTATCAACATAACAGATATTGAAGAACTCACAGGATTCCAATATATAGACAAAGAACAGGAGCAAGCAATAAGGAAACTATTCAACAGTTTCAGTACAGAGACAACCACCCAGCTGCATGAACGCTATCTGAAGATGTGGAAAGCCATGCCAGACATCTACAAAGAGTTTAAATTTCTGCTTCGTCAACAACACTATGCTTATGCAGGAATGCTAAAACGTGATGTAGCCGAGAATATTAAAGAAGGCAAGGTAGCAGAGGGCACAGAACATATTCTATACAATAAGTACCGACATTCATGCATCGTGGGCTTCAATGTGCTGAACGAAACAGAAAAGGCTCTTTTTAAGCATGTGCAAACAGCCTATGACGCATATTTCTATTGGGATTATGATGAAGTGTACAAAGACAATCCGGCATTTGAGGCAGGTGCTTTCATAAGCGATAACATTAAGATGTTTGGAAACAGGCTGAGCGATCCAAACAACTATAGCAATTTGCATACAAAGAAAGACATACATTTTGTAGCATCTGCTACTGACAGCGCACAATGCAGATACGCAGGACAATGGCTTGAACAAAGATTAGGACCTGATGCACAACTAAGCAAGACAGCCATTGTGCTTTGCGATGAACAAATTCTACAACCAATGCTACATTCAATTCCGGCTACTTATGGAGGAAACAAACCTACACTGCTCAACATCACCATGGGATATCCAATGCAAGAGACACCAATTGCCAGTTTCGTCACATCAATACTCGAACTCATTTTCCGAGGGTGGCGACCTAAGACTAATAAATCGCAAACAGGCAAATGGAGATATACATATGTTGATAAGGTGCTAAAGCACCCGTATACCATGATGATGAATAAAGATGATGCATTATCAATTATTTCCAACTTTAAAAAGAACAACACCATATACCCGAATCAAAATGAACTTAAAGGATATTTCATCGAAGATATATTTAAAGAACCGGCAAATGATATTGCAGGAAATATAAGGCATGTAGCGGAACTCGTTAAGGCTGTCGCTATGAAAGTATCAAATCATCACAAAAGTATTGACTCCTTGTATGCAGAATCTATATTCAACACATGGACCATCCTCAACCGGTTTCAAGATTTAATGGAGAATCATGGATTGGAATTCGACACACCTGAGACACTTATCCGCTTAATACGCCAAGCCATTTCAGCCGAGACAGTTGCATTCCACGGAGAACCTGCTGTCGGAATACAAATGATGGGTATACTTGAAACACGTAACCTTGACTTTGACAATGTTATAATGCTATCGGTGAATGAGGGTATATTACCTAAATCGGGACACTCAACGTCATTTATATTGAATTTCTTGCGAGAAGCTTATGGCATGACCACCCAGAAACGTCAGACAAGCCTTTACGCATACTACTTCTATAGGTTGATACAACGTGCACAGCATGTAACATTGGTTTACAACAATGCGACAGAAGGATTAAACAGAGGAGAAATGAGCCGCTTCATGATGCAATTAAAATACGAAAAAGGCTCTATTCTCTCTGAAGAGACTGCGATACAAGAATACGTGCTGTCGCCTGACAGTCTGTCGGATCTAAAAACAGAAAGTTCACAACAGGAATCCACCACAACAGAGCCAGAAGAATTCCGTGTAAGCAAATCAAGTGAGAAGGTATGTAGGAAACTTAACCAAATAACAAAACTTTCTCCATCAGCACTTAACACCTATCTCGATTGCCCACTTCGTTTTTACTTGCAATATGTATGTGGCTACCACGAAGAAGACGAAATTAGTGAGAATGTGGCAGACAATGTCTTCGGAAGTATATTCCACAGAGCAATGGAATACTTCTACAATAAATATAAAGGACAGACACTCGATGCGGAATTCTACAAAAATTATGTGGAGGGAACTCCCAACGGTAAGTATAAGATAACAGAACAAGGCAAGTATAACATACGACGCTGCGTGGACAAAGGTTTTGCAGAAGAGATGTTCAAGGTTCCTAAGGACGATGTCACGAACAATCGATTCACACTGGAACTTAACGGTACACAACTGCTGAACCACGAGGTAATTGCCAGATATGTAGAAAAGCAAATCATCAATGACTTCCAAGTAAGTCCTCTAATAATATTAGAGCAAGAAACACCACACTATACCGGCTTTACGTTTACATCAGAATGTGTGAATCGTAAAATAAAGATTGGCGGTATCATCGACAGAGAGGACATTGTAACAATCGACGGAACAAAACAACACAGAATTGTAGATTACAAAACATCTTCGCGTCAGCAAACAACAGCGTCAATTGAAAATCTATTCATACCACACGACAAACGTTCTGGCTACATTTTTCAAGCGTTTTACTATTGTGAGGTGATCATGAACGAATTAGCAAGCAAAGACGTACCAGTGTTGGCACCAACGTTGTTGTACATCAAACTGAGCCAAAATCCAAAAGAATCATCAATTAAGGTGGGCCAAGAGTTCATTACCGATTATAAATCGCAATGTCATACTGAATTTGCGGAGAGTCTTAAATTACTACTCACGAGTATTTTCGACACCTCTGGCAAGTTCTTTCCTGCGAGCAATGACTACAGCTGCAAGTTTTGCCCGTTCAAGGCTATATGTAATAAGGAAAATAAAGAAACCACTTGGAAGTAAGCAAAAGGATGGACCGCGATTATACCGGTCCATCCTTTATATTTTTCAACTTAAAGCCATCTTACTGTGCTTGAGCAGAACAGTCGTGTTTCTTTACATACTTCTCATTGAATTCCTCGTCGTCCTTGCATTTCAGATACTTCACCATTTCTACAAGTGAGAGAATCCAAATGATGATACCACCCAATCCACAAGTAATAAGGGTTACAATAAGATAAATGAGTCCACGCTTTGTGTTACCAATGTAGAATTCATGAATACCGTAAGTTCCCAAAAAGAAAGCCAAAACGGCTGCGACTACTTTACTTTTCATGTTGATTATTATTTAATTATTAAAAAAATTTTGTTCTACACGCAAAGATATATAAAAAATTTTTTTTCAAACAAAACTTTCAAAAAAAAAAGTCTGTCTACCTGTTTTTTTTTATCTTTGCATACAAATCGAATTATGTAAAGATGAAACTACTGCAAAACAATAACGAAATCATACAATTCCTCATTAATTTCTTTCTCCTTGAAGTCTTGGGGCAAGCAGCTGTGTTCATCCTACAAATCATATTTAGATTCTTTGGAATGCCACAATTATATATCTTCTGCCATTCCACACCACATTTCAGACAAATACTTTTTACTGTACTGCTCATAATCGCTATCATTATAAGTGTAGCCAGCATCCTGCGCAACAGCCATAGACGTCAAGAAACAGACAAAAGCGATAATGAGAAAGAAACTGAATGATAAATATCTCAGCAACGTTCTCTTAATTTCTTTTTGACCAACTCTACGAACTCATAGTTTTTCAAACCCCAACCAGGTTGCGCAAGTAAACTTGCAGGAGATTGACTTACAAACCTTTCGAACACCATGTCTTCGCGAGTATGATTTATGAAGTCTACCACAAGGTCTGCATATTCATCTGCAGTGAAACGTATAAAATCATGAGGATTGGCATTGAACTCCTCTGCCATGCGAGTACCTTTTATCAATTGCAGTTGATGAAGTTTCAAGGTAGTAATCGGTAATTCAGAAATGATTTCCGCTTCACGTACCATGTCATCACGGCTTTCGCCTGGAAGACCAAGTATAAGATGTGCTCCTACAAAAATGCCACGGCGTGCAGTTTCCTCTACAGCATTACATGTACAGTTGAAATCGTGCCCACGATTAATTCTTCGCAATGTACGGTCGTAGACACTCTCTATTCCGTATTCCATGATAAGGAACACACGCTCGTTTATCTCGCATAAATAATCAAGCAGCCTGTCATCCACACAATCAGGACGAGTTCCGATAACCAGTCCAACAACGTCATCCACATGCAAAGCTTCCTCATATTTACTTCGGATTTCAGTTAAGTCTCCATAAGTGTTTGTGTATGCCTGAAAATACGCAAGATACTTCATGTCAGGATATTTCTTACCAAAAAAAATCTTGCCTTCTTCTATCTGACGTCTGATGGACTTGTCACTCTTGCAATACTCAGGATTAAAGGTTTGGTTATTGCAATAGGTACATCCCCCCACCCCCACACGACCATCACGATTAGGACATGTGAAACCGGCGTTGACAGATATTTTCTGCGCCTTGAAGCCTAATTGAGAATAAAGCCAAGGACCAAAATCCATATACTCACATCTTCTTTTAATAAAATCACTCGTCATACCACAAAAGAATTGCAACGTAACTACTTGATATCGATTTGCAGCTTATATTATTATCAGACAAAGATAAATAAAATAACAGAAACAGGCATGGTAGATTGCCAAAAATAATTAACTTTGCACTACATTCTGCAAATTCATAAATATGAAGACCATTGATTGTTTTATTCCATACACTGACGTTGAGACGACGACTAAAAACGTTGAGCAATTCAAAGCGTCAAGTATTGTAAAAGACGTGTTTCTCTTGGCAAGAGACACTACACTACCTCATATCAGCGGATGCAACATTCTGTTTATTGATAACTTAGAGAGTTCTGCCACACTTCGGCAGATGGCACTTGTGTCACAAGCAGACTTTGTGGCAATTTATAGCAAGTATACACCTATAAATATGGGGTATAAAGCCTTCGAACGCGCAATGACTGTAGCCGATGACAATGACGCAAGCATGATCTACAGTGATTTTTATGTTATAAAAGACGGAATTAAAGAGAAGGTACAAGCAAATCCTTACCAAACAGGAAGCGTACGCAACGACTTTGATTTCGGTTCACTTCGAATTGTTCGCACATCACTTCTGAAAGCGTGTGAGGAAGAGTTCAGAAACAACCAGTGGAAATTTGCTGCCTTATATGAACTTACTTTGTTTGCGAGCAGACAAGGAGGCATATTCCATTTAAATGAAAGTCTGTATACCGAAATAGATACAGACTTAAGGAAAAGCGGAGAGAAGCAATTCGATTACGTGGATCCACGTAATCAAGAAGTGCAATTTGAGATGGAACAGGTGTGTACCGAACATCTCCGGCTCATTAACGCATACGTAAGCCCCGATGATGTTACCGACACAGTAGTTGAAAGTGGAACTTTCAAATATGAGGTGTCTGTAATTATACCAGTAAAAAATCGTGCCAAGACCATTGAAGACGCTGTGATGTCGGCTTTATCCCAAGTAGCAGATTTCAGGTTCAACGTAATTGTTGTCGACAATCATTCTGACGATGGTACAACCGATATAATAAGTAAACTTGCCAATTACGATCCACGCGTTGTTCACATAATTCCTGAGCGTGACGATTTGGGCATCGGTGGATGCTGGGATCTTGCCGTTAACGACGTAAACTGTGGGCGATTCGCAGTACAACTTGACTCCGACGACTTATATGCTCGCGAATACACACTTCAAAAAATTGTAGATACATTCTATAAAGAAAAATGTGCAATGGTAATAGGTTCTTACCGCATGTGCGACTTATTCTTGAAAACTCTTCCACCTGGTACTATCGACCACAAGGAATGGACTGCCGAGAACGGTCGTAACAATGCACTTAGAGTCAACGGACTTGGTGCTCCACGCGCCTTTTATACACCTTTGCTACGACGCATCTGTGTACCAAACACATGCTATGGAGAAGATTATGCACTTGGACTTGCTTTCTCCCGTTCTCACAAAATTGGACGTATCTTTGAAGAAATATATCTATGTAGACGATGGGGAGGCAATTCAGACGCTGCACTGACAACCGAACAAGTGAACCGTAACAATTATTATAAGGATACACTACGCACCATAGAAATCGCAGCTCGCCAGAAAATCAACGCATTTTGGGAAGGACATGCCACACAACAAGACGCAGACGCATTCTTTGAGTCGCAAATGAAAACGTGGGGAGAAGTAGCCAAACGATATAACGATCTTGAAGCAATACACACTAAAAACTTAGAGATCAATGGTAAGCAAGTTACTATACAGTTCAATTCTTCCAGAATCATATCTACAGGTGCAGACACCAATACACAAGCAATAAAACATCGTCCATGCTTCCTTTGTGACGATAATCGCCCTGACGAACAAGTAGGACTTGCTATGAACGAACGATTCCAATTGTTGGTGAATCCTTTCCCTGTTCTTAAAAAGCATTTTACTATTGCACTGCGCACCCACCAACCTCAACAAATACGTCCATACTTCAGAGACATGCTGCAGATTGCAAATTCACTGACCGATATGTTCATTTTCTACAACGGACCGCATTGCGGAGCATCTGCTCCTGATCACATGCACTTTCAAGCAGGACCAAAAGAGCAATTGAATCCAGACGGTTATCTCAGCAAGGCAATTGAAATTCGAAGTAAAGATATTGATGAAGTTTGCCAATTATTCAACGGTACTTACGACAGCATGCTGGTAAGAGAGGGCGAATATGAACCGCGAATGAATGTGTTGGCATGGAAAGATAATGACGAATACGTTTGCGTGGTATTTCCACGCAAGCAACACCGTCCGAGCTGTTACTACGCTGAAGGTGAAAAAGGATTACTGGTAAGCCCAGGAGCTCTCGACATGATGGGACTAATCATTACACCACGAGCAGGTGATTTCAACAAAATCACCGCACAGGATGTTGAGGATATATTAAAGGAGTGCGGCGAATGAAAGAAACAGAAATAGAAGTAAGTGTCGGAATAGTCAGTGCCGATTGTATTCACTTTTGCCTGAACTCAGTCTTTTCAGCCAAAGGGCAGACAGTGGAAGGACTTCAAGAAGTTAGTTTTGAGGAAGGTGGAATATTATGGAATGGGAATGTGTACCAACAACTTTCATTTCATCCTCTACAACCAGACGCTACATTTTCCATACAAGATGTAGTCATAGGCAAGGATTTCCATTGGGAACGAAAAGAGACACAAACATTCAGTGGCTCTATTGAGTTCGTGGTGAATGAAGGTAAAGTGTGTGCCATCAATACTCTGCCTGTTGAAGATTATCTGACAAGTGTGATTTCATCCGAAATGAAGTCCACCGCTTCATTGGAATTCCTAAAGGCTCACGCTGTGATATCCCGCAGTTGGATCATCACCCAGATAAAGAAGCATAACAAGGCTGACAAGCAAAATAAAAACACATTCTTCTCATTTCACAAAACCGACAACGAAATAATCCGCTGGTACGGCCGTGAAGATCATACGCTGTTCGATGTTTGTGCAGATGATCATTGTCAACGCTATCAAGGAGTAACCAAGGCGTCAAGCGAGAATGCCGCCAGAGCCGTAAGAGAAACAAAAGGACTTGTACTATATTATAATGGTGAAATATGCGACGCACGTTTTTCTAAGTGCTGTGGAGGAATCTCCGAAGAGTTTGGCACATGTTGGGAAGACGTACATAAACCATATCTTATCTCGCAGCGCGACAGCCATTACGAGACAACTATGCCCGACCTGACTAAGGAAGAAAATGCAAGAGCATGGATTTTAAGTACTCCACATGCTTTTTGCAATACACAAAACAAGAACATCCTCAACCAAATACTTAATAGCAGCGATCAAGAAACAACTGACTTTTTCCGTTGGAACATTGAATACCCGCAAGACGAGCTTTCACACCTTATCAACGATAACCTAAAGGATGACTTTGGAGAAATAATCGATCTCATCCCTCTTAAGCGAGGTAAGTCTGGCAGAATTTACCGATTGCAGATTGTTGGAACCAAGAAAAGTATAATCATTGGAAAGGAATTAGAGATAAGACGTGTACTATCGCATACCCACCTTTTTTCCTCAGCATTTGTAGTAGACAAGGTAAAAGGGAATTTCGTACTTCATGGTGCCGGTTGGGGGCATGGGGTTGGACTATGTCAGATTGGTGCAGCAGTCATGGGAGAGAACGGATACGACTATAAGCAAATTCTCAATCACTATTACCCAGGCAGCTACCTTGCAAGTGCACAAATGGATATAGAAAATTAATCAAGGAAATGACAACTAAAAACCTACAAACAGTCAGCAAGGGGAGCACAGCACGTGCATGGGCATGGGTACCCACTCTCTACATTGGAGAAGCCCTTCCTTTCTCTGCCGTAATGCTCATTTCAGTCATAATGTTTAAGGAGTTCGGGCTTAAAGACGACGAAATTACCCTCTATACAGGCTGGCTTGGAATTCCTTGGGTCATAAAGCCAATTTGGAGTCCGATAATAGACAATATGAAAACAAAACGGTGGTGGATAATCTCCATGCAGTTCACAATGGGTATAGCCTTGGCACTTGTCGCGTTCTCCATCCCAACTACATACTGGTTGCAATGTTCACTTGCACTCTTTATGATTATTGCGTTTTCCAGTGCCACACATGACATTTCAGCTGATGGATTCTACATTATAGGACTTACCGACAAGCAACAGGAATTCTTCGTCGGAATCAGGAATACATTCTATCGCATAGGAATGGTCTTAGGACAAGGGGGGCTAGTGATGCTCTATGGCTGTTTAATCAAGTATAAGGTCGTTACCGAAGCGCATACCGGATGGTCAGTCATATTTATACTGTTAGCTTTGTGCATGACAGCCCTTGCATTCTACCATCTCACCATCTTGCCCAAAATTGAAGTGCCAGTACACGAGACATTTGTATTAAGAGAACAAGTTACAGAGTTCTGGAATACTTTGAAAGTGTTTGCCACAAAGCCGCATATTATAACTGCACTTTGTTTTATTCTGCTTTTTCGTCTGCCGGAAGGATTGCTTACTAAAATAGTGCCATTATTTCTTACTCGCACCACAGCAGAAGGAGGGTTGGGCATGGAAGCATTTGACTTCGGAATGATCTATGGAACACTTGGCATTATAGGCTTACTGGCTGGAGGCATTGTAGGTGGCTGGGCAGTAGCAACCTGGGGATTGAAGAAATGTCTATGGCCATTAGTTCTTTGCATAACCCTTCCCGACATCGTTTACGTATATCTCAGTTTTTTTCCAACTGGCAACCTATGGATTATAGGCACCTGTGTTTGTGGTGAACAGATCGGCTATGGCTTGGGATTTGCTGCCTACACACTATATCTTGTCACGTTCTCCCGTGGTGAACGTAGCACTGCTGTGTTTTCTATTTGCACAGCAGGACAATATCTCGGAGGTGTAATGCTGCCAGGCATGGTATCAGGATTAATCTCATCCCACACTGGTTATCCTACATTCTTCTTGATTGTAATGGCATTATGTCTTGTTACCTTTGCAGTAACCGCCTTAGTTAAGATCGACCAAAACGAGAAGCAGACATAACGATTCATACACAAACCATCATAATCATTTGAACTGAATGCCATCTACATGCTCACCGACAAAAAAGTTCACATAGTCCGCAGTCTTATACCAACGGAGTTTACCTGGCATTTCGTCGTAAATATGCCTGCCGTTTATCTTTAGATCCTCAAACACTATATTTTTTATCTTGCGATCCTCGTTGTAACCGCTTATAACCGACATATTAGGCATATCACCATAATAACGTATGTTTCGGAACGTAATGTTTTCTATGTCCCGTCCTGGAGCTGTACAATACTTTTGGTTCCACCCTACAGTCAGATGCAAGATACTGCCCTGGCGAATTTGCTCAATGCGTATATTATCAAACAACACATTCTTCACCAAATTATCATCTCCGCAGTTGATGGCAAGACATCCCTGATAATCTACTTGAGGCTCTGCCTGGCACAATATGTCAATATTCTCATATACAAGACCAACGATGCTGTCCTTCACTTCTGGATTACCATGCAAGCCTATAAAGATTGGATGTGCCACATCTGCCCATAGTGTAGAATTGCGCATGCGGATATTGTTTACTGAGCCACTGAAGCCCTTACGTGTAGCATAGGCAGTGGTACAGTCATCGGAGTTGCGACAAAAGACTCTGTCGTACAGAACATTGGATGAAGCAAACACATTCAGCCCGTCACCCCACGACGGATGTGATATACTACGCACATCATGCAGTGTCACCCCATCACTGCCTCCAACAGGACACGTGCATACAATGAGCCCGTCAATCAGTACGTTTCTGCTTCTATGAACATGACAGCCTTCAAGTCCATTTGCAGGGCGTGCAATACCTCGCCCTAAGATACTGACATTCTCGGCATCTTCGATTGCGAACGTACCCGTAAAATAACTGCCTGGAGCTAAATAGACAGTTGCATTTGAAGGAATGCGTATTGTTTCCTCCGAATCATAATATCCAGGAGCATAATAGATGAACTGGCGATGCTGTCGTTTTGCATCTTTTCGTGCATCTTCCTGCGAAAGTCCAGGCTTGGAAGTGAATAGAAGCAAGTTATTTGTTATGTCACCATCGAACTCCACACTGACATTTTCGGGTTGGAACAACAGGAATTGCACGGTGGAGTCGTTCTGTATATTAGCGATGACACCTCGATAATCAGGACGTATGCGCACACTCTTGAACTTTTTGTTTTTAGTAACAACACGCACATAGACATCCCCTGTAAAGTCAAAGAAGGCATACGATATTGCCCTTATTCCATGTGTGCCGTCAGTCAGCGGAGCATTCACCTTTGCCATGTAAGTATCAATATGCGTCCAATCATCCTCTCCCAGTGAGCGTACATACACATCATAGTCATATTTCAACGGTGCTCCTGATGGTGCGGGATACGCGAACGTTTGATGCAACTTGACACCTTCATTCACTCCAGGAGCTCTTGTCTCCCTACTTTCACCTTTTGCCTCAGCCTTGACCTGCAGATCAAGAACTTTCTCCGTATAAGGCATTTTTAACCCCCTACGTTTCACATAATGTTTGTAAGGCAGTTGATATATGTCCCATAACCTGCCACGGCCCATTTCTCCAGGCTTAGTCCAGTCATTGTATAATCCGGTACAATCGGTCCAGGTAGCGAAAGGGACATCGTAGCCCAAATTATAGCGTGCCGAATACTCTATTCCCTTCATCAGGCGATTATTGAATGCTCCCCACAAGTCGTCACCCCGATTCCATGCCATCTCGCATATTTCAGCTTGCGCTCCAAGCCCTAATTGAGCATGTGATTGGTCACGTCCTGTCTCCTGACACTGTCCTGTCTCACTTACGTAATGAGGCAACGAGCCATTATCATTTGCATACAAGAAGTAGTCGACCGACTTCCGGTAAAGTGCGCTGTCCTCAAGATAGATGGCACATGCCATACGGCAACGGTTGACGATAGCACCCCAGTTGCCATTGGCATACGGACTGTCAGCCTCGAACTTGGCGATTGTAGGCAGTATTGCACGGTGAATCATCGCAGCCCACGAATCATTCTTCACACCAGTCTTTGACATAGCCCTGACAAGCCAATAAGCCTGAATGGTACAAAGAGGGGCATCGTGCCCGTCGAATCGTTGCAAAGTTGTGGCATATGCATCGATAATACGAATAGCATTCGCAGTGTCACCAGCTTCTGCAAAACACAGTGCCGCCTGCATATCGCGTTCACTTCCGCCCTTTGTACCGGCATATTGTCCGTCACGTGCCACTATCTCATACGGGCCTGCCATCTTATAATTCTCCTGAGCTACGATTGAAGTCGTAACCATACACATCCACAATGTTATAAATATGGTTCTTTGCATACTGCCTATATGTAGTTTAGTTTCTTATATTCTTATTAAATTCCACAGCTACAATCGTTATGTCGTCCTTCACTGGAGCAATACCACTGATTGTGATGCTTTGTCCCCTCTGTTTATAGCCAATCCTACTTCCGTCACTTAAATTGTACACCTTACGCACCCTCATCCCTTTATCAACCAACGGCAAGGTAAAAATCGGATCTGTATATCCTCCGAGAAAATATATGTAGACCACGTTGTCCATGTACGTAAAACCATATTGTCCGTCAACTGGATTCCACGGACCGCCATGAGTACCATAAATTGCCTGTGAATTCTCTGCGACCCAAGTACCAAAGTCTGCAAGCCGCTGCTCAACCGGCTTCGGTATATTTCCGTGTTTGTCAGGTCCAACATTAATGAGTGTGACCATATTACGTACCATGCAGTCTGCGAAGATACGTTTGATTTTCCAAAGTGACATTATACGGTCTGAATCTTCACATTGCACAGTGTAGCCCCAAGACGGACCTAGAGTGAAGCACTTCTCTACCACCCCTTGGCGTATAGGACCTTTAACCTCAGCACTCCCCTCTTCGCAGGTGAAGTCTCCACACCAACCACTCCGAAGATTGCACACAAGATTAGGTTGCAACTGTCGTACCATTCCCATCAGACCGAGTGGTTTGCCACTTACACTATCCCTTACCTGCCACAAAGGATTCACTTGCCACTGGTTCTGAGGATCAAGCCACTTGCCCGGTTCCCAGAAATAGGCAGCATCGGCATCCGCCCCCTGTTGTGCCAACCATCCGCCGTCCCAGAAAAGGTAGTCGATTACCCCATAATGAGTCATCAGTTCACGTGTTTGGCAATACAGTTCTTCTTTCATCTGCCGTGCATCTTCTTTATGCCAAGCGGCAGTAGTGTAGCCAAACTTATTCGTTTTGCAGTCGGTACCCGTCACATCATAATAACCAGGATGTCTCCAATTAATCAGTGTTTTGTAAAGCCCAACCTTCAAGCCAGCATTGCGCACTGCTTCCACATATTCTCCAACGAAATCACGGTTGTGAGTTTGTTTTGAGGTAAACGCTGTTGGATAGTGACTCTCAAACAAGGCATAGCCATCATGATGCTGGGCTGTGAGACACATATAGCGTGCACCCATCTTCTGTGCCAGCTCGACCCATGCCTGCGGCTTATAGTCCTTGGCATCAAAATATTGATTACCACTTTCCTTATAAGCAAGTTTTCTGTATTCATCGATAGGTACACCATTGTTCTCCATGTACCATTCACCACGTGCCGGACCTGCATACAGCCCCCAGTGAATAAACATTCCCAACTTGCCATCAAGCATCCATTGAATCTTCTCATCTGACTGCATCGTCAGTCCCAAGTCATTCTTTACCTCGCGTACCGGAGCGTCGGGTATGTTCTGTGCCACAGTAGTTTGAACTGTCAAGCCTGTCAATAGTATAATAGGTCCTATATTCCGTTTGGTTATCATTCTTAGCTTACTTTATTATTTTCTTTCCATCAACTATATATACACCATGTGGCAATTGATCTGTCCACAATACTCTGCGTCCCGAAAGGTCATATGCCGCCGTGCTTGCATGATCTGACACTGATATACTGTTTATTCCGGTGTTGTTGTCTACAGGTACAAGCAGGAACGGGAACTGCGTGAGTGCGACATTGTCGTTCGCCACTGTTCCATCATCATTCACAGTCCAATATTTTGAGTTGTTCGCCGTCAGTCCGGTATGAATCTCATAATGGTCAGCCCCAACCGCAGCGTCGAAATAGAAAGAATAGAAAATAGTCCTTCCTAATTTTGCTCCTGTAGTCATTCCAAGACTGTCAGGCAAACTGACTATACAATGCCTTGTATTACCTCTGTTGGCGATATACCACATCTGTTCCTCGGCAGGATGATCAACATCTCCATCGTTGAAACTCACAAGTTCGCCCGAACCGTTGGCCGTTAGCAAACGGCCACTGGCAGCATGCACTATAGCATAATTGCCTGACTCAATCATGGCAAAGTCCTTGTCTCTCACATACACGTTGAATGTAAACGAGTATGTAGAGTCCGACATTGGGAACGATACTGTATACACTCCACTCTCTTGCACATTTTCTAATTTCAGAGTCTTGCTACCCGATGTTCCGTCGCTCCATGACACTTTGCGCCACAATACAGATGAAGGGGTCGTCAGACCGAGAGTCAGAGTGTCACCTTGTTCGGCCACGACTTCATTGCCTTCAGTAGTCACATCATTGTTCACACTGTATGGTATTCCCATCAACACATGTATGCGGAACACCTGTGTTGTCTCGGCTCCTCCCTGGTTGGTATATGTCACCGAGATTTCCTGGTCTTCCTTAATAGCAGACGTAGTAACCGATTGAGTAGCGGCGCCTGTCGACCACTTATAAGAGCCCCACCCACAGGCAGGTGATACAGCCAGGGTGACAGTCTTGCCATAAAGCACATCAATGGTATCCGTAGATGTTGTCTCATTATTATAAGTCACACTTGGAGTAAGACGTGTAGGCGTACAGTCACCTTTCACCGCAATTGGAAAACACTGTTGACTTTTGACTCCGTTCTTATTTGTATAAGTGACACGATAAATATAGCTGTGATCGGTCTCGACTGTTAAGTTACGTGTCGTCTCTCCTGTGTTCCACAACCAGTCACCTGTATCGTCCTCGCCCTCCGGCAACTGAGGCATTAAAGTTGCAGTCTGCCCTGTTGGCACACCGGTATTGACATTAGTAGTGAACGTGTTCACAAGTCCGCCCAACTCATTATGGGAAATTACCTTGCCGTCCACATTGCCCAATGTACGTTCGACAGACAGACTTGGTATCAAATTAGAACCGATAGTTCCGCTATATTCTATCTTGCCGGTGAGTTCAGTAGGCACTTTGTCAGCAGGCGCAATGCCGTTGTAAGTGTTCATCAAGACTGAATACCCCAAATGATCGTATCCACCACTTGTGCTACCCATACCTCCGGCATCAATTCCCATTTCCTTGTAAGCCTTCTCCGAGAAAGGCATGCACACACCTTTCACTCCTTCGTAGATGCCGATCACTGTCCCCCAGTACGGGCGTATCTGGGATCCAAGAGCCGGACCGGTCATTGTCCAACAGCGTGAGTCGGTATAATAAATACCGTTTGTACCGTATTTATAATTAGTCCAAGGTAACCCTTCAACGCTCTGGGTTTGCGCCGCGATATACTCTATACCAGCCGCAAGCCGATGGTCCATATAGGCAAAAAGGTCATCGCCCTGATTCCACGCCTGATGTGCTATGTCGACAGCAAGTCCCACAGCCATAGCCGCATGTCCGGTGTCACGTCCACTCTCGTTCATTTGTCCCAATTTCCCATAAGCTCCCGTCTCAAGTTCTGACTCAGAAGTCGTCACTATAAGGTTACCGAGAAATTCAGTCAATCCGTCGTTCAGTATCGGGTCTGCCGTACGCGGATCGGAGAATGTGCCAACCTGGTCGTATTTCATGTACGACATTCCTTGATTGTATATATATACGTCATCACACAGCACGCCGATACTGATGACTGCAAGGGCGTTGCACAGCCCCCAGTTCGACCAGTAATGCCCTGGAGCCTGCCACCATTTGCCGGAGTTCTCCCACGTACCGTTTCTTCCACGCAGGAATCCGATGCAACTCGGATACCATACCTCCAACATCCATCGCTTGAATTCCCCGAAATCCTCGTCCGACCATCCCTCGTAGTCGCGAACAAGTTCCGCCGCCTGTGCGAATTCGTAACCATACAAACCTGCCGCCAAAGCATAATTTGAGTCACCGGTTACGAGTTTTGTAGTTCTTGCCCACGCCATCAATACATCGACAGCGTGTTTTGCATTGGCTTCCGACCCCTCAATCTTCCATCTCAGTCCGTTCTGGTATGCGATCGCCGCCCCACGCGCGGCATTAATATAGTTTTGTCCGCCACTTCCGCCTCTGACAATTGTCTCCACGGGATACGTATTGCATGTAGACTGGGCGAATTCTGCCGATTTCAAGACATTATATGCAGCGGTGACCGTTGCGTTACCGTCGGCGAGCTGTTGCTTAATACGGTCGAAATCTGCCTGAGTATGCAGTCCCCCTGGATGCACGAATCCGCGATCGGTATCGTAACTACTTGTCAGTTTCTGTGCACGCATCACACTACCTGCCAGCAGTACGACAATTAAAAATATTGTTTTTGATTTCATAGACGTTTGAGTTACGTAATTATTTGTTGTTGCAAATTTACTTCATTATTATTAAAGAACAATATCCCCATCCGTCCAAAATCTATGGGTTCAAACGTTTTAATCGGGAAAAAGTACATTTAGGGATTATCTTTTGATTGTATTTTGGACGTAAACGGTGGTCAGTCAGTCAAAAATTTGTATATTTGCAGTCAACGGAACAGAAGTCACACTTATATGGAACGAAGAATCATACTCATACTATTGGCAGCGTTATCTCATTCCCTGACAAACGCCATAACCCGCCATTGGACAGTGGCAGACGGTTTGCCTACAGGTGAGATACGGCAAATCATAGAGTTGCCTAACGGACAAATGCTCGTCAACTGCGAAGGAGCTTTTTGCCTATCCGACGGCAAAGCATTTATCACACTTCCATGCAAGCGGAACAAGGCTCTCAGACTGGAACACTATGTAAGGGGCTACGCTCACCTGTGGCAGGGCGACTCCTTGCTTTGGCTTCGTGACTTCTACCATGTATTCATCTTTGATACGCACTCCCGTTCGTTCCGCTATGACTTTGGACAACTGTCCGCCGATACCGCAATACAACATTTCATTGCCGGTGAGACAGGAAACGACACCCAAACCGACGGCGGGTGGAGCGTTGCGGCATCCTATGGGCTGGCCTCTCAAGCCACATGCGTCCAGACCGACCGTCAGGGCGGCACGTGGATCGGTACAGGTACTGACGGGATCTACTATATTGCCCCAACACGCCATATCGCAACAATTGTCAGCAACGATTCGCTATGGCGGCTGACCACACAAACGGCCGACAGCAAAGGCAGAAAATGGCGGTGCACCCACGACGGACTCGTCTGTCTCGACGAATCCCGTCAATCGGTATATCACAACGGCAACGTCAAGGGTCTGACACACGTCCAGATGAACTTCATCACCGAACTGCCCAACCACCGGTTCCTCCTGTGCTACACTATTCACCAACTGGGCTATTTCAATCCGGAAAAACGCACTTTCACATCACTCAACGCCCAGTTGCCCGAGCTTTCACACTATCGTTATTTCGTAGGAGCATGTCCCATTGACAGCCAGTGGACGGCAGTATACACGCAAAACGGCGCGTTCCTGCTCGATACAGCCACCGACACACTTGCCGACTTCCCCTGCAAGGAAACAATTGAGACATACTCAGATAAATACAACTGCATGATACGCGACAAACAAGGTAACCTGTGGGTGGGTACACAAGACGGACTCTTCTGTCTGTCTCCTATCAAGTGCCAAGATAAGTTGTCTGCAGATAAAGCACCCAGCTACACCTGCAAGCAAATTGAAGGTATGGCCAATAATTGTATACGCAGTCTTGTAGCCGATGCCTCGGGAAACATTTGGGCAGGCACGTCGTGCGGAATATCACGTATAACACCATTTCTAATCAACCTCGGAACTGACGATGGCGTTCCTCCTGTGTCTATGACGGAACGCGCCGTATGCCTCACGGCTGATTCTCATCTCGCATTCGCACACGACAAAGAAGTCATACATTTCCACCCCGACAGCATCATACAGGCAGGTACACCAGCCAGCGTAGTCCTTACGGCACTCGAAGTGAACGACACTCCAATTGTGCCAGGCACAAAGCCATCGGACAGATTACTATTTAACTACCATCAAAACCATATCCGCTTTCACCTATCAGCACTCAACTATGCCACACCATCCCACACACTCTACCGCTACCGCCTTCTGAGGACAGACACCATCTGGCATCAAAGCAACGAAAGCCACGACGGAGCCATGTGCACGGTGGAATACCGCTCCTTGCCGCCTGGCGACTACGTGTTCGAAGCACAATCAACCATATTCAATGGTCAGTGGGGCACACCATTCAAAGTTTCATTCACCATCACACCACCCCTTTGGCTCACATGGTGGGCAAAGCTCCTATACATTATTATTATAGTCTCTACACTGCTTTTCATTATCCGACTCTACCTCAAACGACACCGGCGGAAGATGGAGCGCGAGAACGATGAAAGAGTCAACCGGCTATTTGAATTGCGCGACCAAGCTCGTCATCAGTTTGCGGAAAGCACGCACATCGATCCGCGGAAAATCAGCGTCGGCAGTGAGGAAGAACGATTAACGGAACAGATGCTACGTGCCATCGAAACGCACATCAACGATACCGCCTATGGAGCCAACCAGTTGGCTGCAGATGTCTGCATGAGCCGGTCTGCGCTGTACTCCAAGCTGCGTATTATGCTCGGCATCACCCCAAGTGAGTTCATCCGTAGCGTAAGACTGAAACATGCGGCAGAACTGCTTTCGGACACACAGCTGCCGATCAATGAGATAGCGGAGCGGACAGGCTATGGCACACACAAGGCATTCGCCGCCAACTTCAAGAAAATGTTCGGAGTCCTACCAAGTGAGTACAGATCACTGACAGGAGGACAAAAGCCACCCTCTCCGTCATCTCGAACGCAGTAAGTGTATCATCAGTGCGGTATCGGTATGCCTGTACTATGGACACAACACTATGAGGCTCCATTCGGCTTGCACAATTAGCCCCTTCCATATATAATAAGGTGTAAGCAAAAACGATGTATAGCTTGAAGATACAAGAAAGTTCCAGCAATTCAACAATTATCGACATTGGCAGCATGATGCAATGTTTGAGTGGCACACTTTCTATTCCTGGCGGTTATACTATTAATTATCCTACATTTAGTGTTCCGAGTTATACACTAACAACAGGACACACATATAGTGTAGACTGCTCTTTTTCATCAGAAGTCTGGTTTAAACTGTTGTGCCACAATCCATATCACAATTTTAAGGTTTGCATTTTTGGCATTAACAATGACGGATATATTTGCTTCAAGCAGACAATAGCAACGATAGAATATGCACGTTTCATAGCAGGAACATATTATCACTGCTACAATTTATATCTTGCAAATAACTCGTGTACTTTCAGCTTGACAGACAAGGCTAATGAACTTATTTCGGACTATGCCTCTACAAATGTGAAAGAGTGCTTTATTGGTATTTCTTTTGTCGGAGATTAATTTAGTGTCACATATAAGATTTACAAGCACATTCATGTAATATAAATATGAAACACAGAATTCTTTTATTGTTGTTGACCTTGACGACAAGCGTGATGGCACATGCGAGCATCATCGCCAGTGGCTTCTGTGGAAGGGACGTGAAGTGGATGCTGACCGAGGAAGGAGAACTAACCATATTCGGCACGGGAGACATGGAAGACTATGTTGGAGCGGGTGTTGCTCCTTGGCTTCATATTGGCATGGAAAATCCTCCTGCAATAAAAACTGCAATAATAAGGAGTGGAGTTACAAGTATAGGAGCAGATGCGTTTGATTTTTGCCGTGATTTGTCTTCGGTAACCATTCCGAATACTATAACCCGTATAGGGAATACAGCATTTCGTTATTGTGCCAGCTTAACTTGCGTTATTCTGCCTAACACAGTAACCAGTATTGGGTATGATGCATTTTTTCTCTGCAGTAACTTAGATACACTTTATATTCCCAGATCTGTAAAATATATTGGATATGATGCATTCTATGGCACAAAATGGCTTGCAAAACATACTGCGGAGTTTCTATATATAAACAACATTTTATATAAGTATCAAGGGACCGCTTCTTCGGTTAAAATAAAGAATGGCATCACCGCCATTTGCGGTGCCGCATTCGGTCAATGCAAAGATTTGACCTCGGTAGAAATTCCAAACACCGTTAAAGCCATCGGAGATTTTGCTTTTTATCAGTGCAAAAGTCTGACATCTGTTGCAATACCCAATTCCGTTACGTACATTGGGAAGAATGCTTTTGGTGAATGTGCTAATTTGAAGTCAGTAGTATTGCCCGACTCCATCACAAGTATAGAACCATACACTTTTTGGATGTGTAAAAATCTGGAGACAATCAATATTCCAAGGAATGTCTCCAGCATAGGGTATAAGTCTTTCAAAGATTGCCTGAATTTAGGTACCATTTCCATTCCACATTCAGTGGATAGTATTGAAGTAACTGCTTTTAGTGCCTGTAACATGAAATCCCTCTACGTAAGTTGGAACCGCCCTGTAAAGCCTGTAATCACAAACAGTTACGAACATGATGACTTATGGGCGCATGCCAATACCGATTCCTGCATACTGTACGTACCTAAAGGGCTGTCCGCTTTATATAAAGTGAATAAGACGTGGGGAGTATTCAAGAACATAGTGGAATACGACGCGGAGGTGTTTGAGCCGTATCTGACAGTAATGTACGATGACTCCGTACTGATGGAACAGAAGGCAACTGACGGAGATCCAATAGAAGTAACAATGCCCGACAGATACAGGAGGGTGAAGTTCAACGGTGAGGATGTGACAAGGTTGGTAACCGACGGCAAGTATGTAACACCACCAATCACAAAGAATTCTATTCTCACTATCGAAACCGACCGTAACAGCCGTGACATCAATGGTGACGGGCAGATCGACTCACAGGATGGTCTTGAAGTGTATGAGTATATTAAAAACAAACGTTAAACAACAAACTGCGTATGAGAAACATGATGTTTATGCTTTTGATAGGACTTGCGGTATGCACGGAGGCAAAGGCGGACGTGATTGCAAGCGGCAGTTGCGGTGACAGTCTGGAATGGTCATTAAGCGATGACAGTATTCTTACTATTTCGGGCGACGGAGGAATGGATGATTACCAGAATATCACATATATTCCATGGCTGTCTCAATCCTTTATGGTGAAACAGGTGGCAATTAAGGAGGGCGTAACCCATATTGGCAATTACTCTTTTGCCATGTGCTCAAATTTAACGGACATAACCTTATCGAATTCCGTTACCAGCATCGGCAGCTACGCATTTTTTTCTTGCACAGCACTAAAATCCGTATCTGTACCAACTACAGTTACGAGCATAGGCAACAAGGCATTTGCAGAGACGGCATGGCTCGACAGTCAGCCCACTGGTCCTGTATATATCAATGACATGCTTTATGTCCTTAAAACATCTGACGAAACAACATCGGTGGAAATACGTCCGGGCACGGTCTCTATATGCGATTATGCTTTTTTCGGTTGCCCTTCATTGACATCAGTCACAATCCCAAATACAGTAAGGAACATCGGAGCGAGGGCTTTCTACGGATGCAGAGGGTTGAATTCGATAACGCTGCCTGATTCCATCACAGAGCTTAGTAGCGGTTTATTCAGCAACTGCAGCGGTCTGACATCAATTGTAATTCCCGACTCAGTCATAAGCATTGCTGCAAAAGCATTTGAGAAATGTGTAAACTTAAGGACGGTGGAAATTCCGAGTTCGGTAAAGTCAATAAACACTGACGCTTTTTATGGCTGTATGAATCTGACCGTAATCCGCCTATATTGGGACAAGCCGATATTAGTACCGGAGGAGGCATTCACAGGAGTTGACTTAACCTCTTGTGCGCTATATGTCCCGAGGGGCAAATCACTCACCTATCTGACAGCAGATACATGGAAAGACTTCGACAAGGTCATTGAGTATGATTCTGTCGGCAACACAGTGATGCTTGGCATCAGATACGGCAATATATCTGTCATGAGACAAAGAGTATTACGTGATACCACATTCACGTTTAAAATTCCTGACAGTTGCACAAGGCTTACACTCAATGGAGAAGATGTGACCGACCAAGTGGCTGACGGGAAATACACGACTCCACGTCTGACACAGAATGCCATCCTATCGATTGAACTTGGTGACGGAATATACGACGTGAACTGCGACAGTACTGTTGATACGCAAGATGTCATTGACATTTATGACTATATGCGTACACACTGATCGTTGTAATTCTGAATGGATCGGACGGGCTATGGCACACACAAGGCATTCATAGAGTCCGGCAGACTCACCGCTTTGTACCTCTCCGCATGGAGGGAGTAGTTCGCTCCTAAATCCGTTGACTACCGTTTACTTTTCGTTGACTAAAATGCCCGTGGTCGTACGTGCAAAGCCTGGTTAGTAAACGGATTCGTTTACTATCCGTTGACTTTGGATGAATAATCCTGTGGTCGTACGACCACAGAATTTATTGATTTACAGGCATAAACAACATCACAGTACTGCTTCATAGCATTGTGTCATAGTATTGCGTCACACCCACACCATCATGCCATGACGCAGCCGATTACCTGCGAAGCGAATCAGTAAAATATTAAAGACTAAGAAAAGCAAATCAGTAAACAAGTACAAAGAGTGTAAAGTAAATTCAGGTAAAGTCAAGAAGGGGAAGTCTTGCAAAAAAGGATATTAATTGAAATGCCCAACGATATTAATATAAATGCCCAACGATATTAATATAAATGCCCAATGATATTAATATAAAACGCCAACCATATTAATATCCTTTTTGAGGGCTGAAAATACGGGCTATGCATGATGTATCAACCGGAGACCTTGCCATCACTACCATGCTCCATAGCACAGCATCATTGTACTGTTGCCGTGAGATGGATGAGTCTGTATGACTGGCTTTGCCCGAAATGGGCTGCGCCTCAGCATAGCTTAAACAAGTTTAGCTCTGCGTTCGGCTTGCTCCATTTGTCGCCGCTTAGTCACACCACAAAAACACGCTGTTTCCCTCGCGCGTATAATATAATAAGGTGTATAACGTCTCCTTTTATGTGTTTACTGACCGAAAAAGGTAAAATTTACCGAACCATAGTTACGGTGGTCCATGAAATGGGGATTGTTGGAGAAGTCGTAGTTCTTGCCATGCTCAAGTATAAAAAGTCCGCCATCAGCCAACAAGTGTGATTCAGGGGCGAATATGTAATCGGGGATGTCAGCAAGGTTTTCAAGTGTATATGGAGGATCGGCAAAAATGATGTCGAACGGACCAGCCCCATTCTTTATAAACTTGAACACATCGGCATGCAACGGCTGCCAGTTTTTGTCACCAAGGCTTTGACTTATTTTTTTTAGGAACTGATGATGGTCGAAGTCTTTCTCAACTGACACTACCTTGCCGCAACCACGCGAAAGCAATTCAAGTGATATACTGCCAGTTCCAGAGAACAAGTCGAGAGCCGTAGGTGCTGCATCGAAATCAACATACACGTTTTGTAATATATTGAAAAGTCCTTCCTTGGCAAAATCAGTTGTTGGACGTGCCTTGAATGTATGTGGCACATCAAATCGTTTTCCTTTATATTTTCCTGCTATTACTCGCATATAAAACATACAGCCTCCACGACTGTCTGTGCGTCAAGGAGGCTGTTCATTGTAAGTTATTTATTTTTTTGCTTCGCAAATAATCAGCGGCACTTCGGGGAAGCATAATGTTTATACTATTCGCCTACGCAGATAGTAGGCGGTGTCATGGCATAGCTTAAGCAAGCTTAGCTCTGCTCATCTGACTTGCACTACTACTCCCAGTTGCCCGCCATCTTGTTCTGAGGGTCTTCAAGATCACCAATACGCAATCCGTACCAATTACCCTCTGTATTGTCGGCATTGTCCAAGAACAAGTCAGCACGGTTTTTGCCTCTCTTCTTCAACTCATTCTTAAGTTGCTTGATTTTCTTAACATTCATACCGTCAAGATAATCATCGAGCGAAGCACGTACTTCACATACCTTATCAAACTCGTTTGATTTAAGGTTGAAAGCCTCATTCTTACGAAGTTGGAATTGAGCTCCCTCTTTTCCCACTGGTATGTATTTCAGTGAGTCAGGATTGGAAATGTTCAGTTTCTCAGCAGCAGACTGCCAAATGGTATCGCTGTGGAAAACGCCGGCTGCTATGGCATCAGCCTTCGTAGCATAGCTCATTGACAATTCATCAGTCCATACATCCTCATCGATCTTGACAATAGCACGTCCGTTCTTCACGAAGTCGATCAGTGAATCAAGGGTTCCGCAATACTCACCTGCATGGCTTTTCTTAAATTCATCCTCTGCATCACGGATTTGCAACAAGCGGGCAATGACAATCTTCTCTCTATCGGATTTCTCATCGTCGAACGCAATATCACCATAGATACTCATTATGCACGCTCCTGCAAGTCCAAGCACACATAAGACAAGCAATGAATTGATAACAATTTTCTTCATAATGTAATTTCGTATTTCTATTTTTTGTATATTCGCACTCCGCGCAGATAGCTGGATACACCTCGGCAGTTCAAACAAGTTTGGCTCTGACCTCGGCTTACATTGCTATCGTGGTACAAAAATAGCGAATAAAAATGAATTGGGTTTCAACTCAAGCAACTTTTTTAAATTAAAAATGATAATTGACTACTTAGAAGAGCTGATTTTAAATAATTTCGGCTTTAAACCGACACTTGACCAAGCAAAAGCAGTGAGAGCACTGTCGGAATTCATACTTACTGACCAGACTGGAAGAAGCAGTGGAATGGGAAATGTTTTCATTCTGCGCGGATATGCCGGCACAGGAAAAACGTCGCTCGTCAGTGCGCTTGTGCAAACAATGGAACAGGCAGAACGCAAGTGTGTACTCATGGCACCTACAGGCAGAGCAGCAAAAGTGTTTTCTTTGTATGCCAACCATCCTGCATTCACTATCCACAAACGGATATATCGCCAAAAGTCAATCGACGAGGATGCTGTATTCCAAATGGGATTCAACGCACAGAAAAACTCTTTGTTTATAGTTGACGAAGCCTCGATGATATCTAACGATTGCTCACAAGGCATGTTCGGAACCGGACGATTGTTAGACGACCTAATTCATTTTGTTTATTCAGGTGAAGGATGCCGGTTGATTCTATTAGGTGACACTGCTCAGCTACCGCCAGTGGGAGACACGGAGAGTCCCGCCTTGCAACCCGAGGTGTTGCGCTCTTACGGGCTTGAAGTTACGTGCACTACATTGACTCAAGTGGTCAGACAAGAAGAACTTTCGGGCATACTTAGTAATGCTACCGGCTTACGACAAACTATCAGCCATGCACAAGCCGGAGCAGTGTTTCATATTCCACACATCAACTTCAACACAGACGTGCACAACGTACCAGGAAGAGAACTGATAGACGAACTCGCCGGTTGCTATCATCAATACGGAATCGATGACACCATCGTAGTATGCCGATCGAACAAAAGAGCACACATATATAATATGGGTATTCGCAATCAGATTCTTGACCGTGAGGAAGAATTGTCCACTGGCGACATGGTGATGATTGCAAAGAACAATTACTTCTGGCTAAAGGAAAACCTTAAAGGAGAAGCTATGAGCGATTCCACCCATGACGTACAAAACGACTTCATTGCTAACGGTGATATAGCACGTTGCATGAGAGTGACAAACGAAAGAGAACTGTTTGGTTTTAGATTCGCAGACTGTGTACTGAGCCTGCCTGACTACAACGATTTGGAAATCAATGCGACAGTGTTGCTCGATACTCTGCACACAGAGGCACCGGCACTCACCAAGGAGCAAAGCCGGCTATTATTCAATAAAGTGCTAGAAGACTATGCCGACATCCCATACAAGAGGGATCGACTGAAAAAATTGAGGGAAGACCCCTATTACAATGCACTGCAAATAAAGTACGCCTACGCAGTTACCTGTCATAAGGCACAAGGAGGACAATGGGCGTCCGTATTCATCGATCAAGGGTACGTCACCGATGACATGACAGGTGTCGATTACTACCGTTGGCTTTATACGGCATTTACACGAGCCTCCCAGCACGTATATTTAGTCAATTGGAAACAAGATGACTGACTATAAGCCAGCCATCTCTAATACCTTATCAATCGCGGCAGACATACCCGCAGGATTCTTTCCGCCAGCAGTAGCAAAGTGAGGTTGTCCTCCACCTCCACCTTGCATAAGTTTTGCCGCCTCACGTACAAACTGACCGGCATTCATTCCACTCTTCACCAAATCGTCGGAAAGTGCGACGGTTAATGTAGGCTTGCCATTAGACTCACATGCGATTGCAACCAACAGCTTTTCTGGGAACTGAGCGCGGAGCTGGAATGCGATGTCTTTTACCTTCTGCGGATCAACCGGCAACACATCACTAATCACCTTCACACCGTTTACTTCTTTCGCACGACCGATAAGATCACGCTTCAGTTGCAAAGTCCTCTGTGCCATGAATTCACTTACCTGAGCATGAAGTTCCTTATTCTCAGATATAGCCTTCTCTATGGTAGAGCGGAGATCTGGAGCATTGTTGAACAACGCACGCACATCTTTTATGAAATCTTGCATACGGTCCATCATTTCCTCTACTTGCTTACCTGTTATTGCCTCAATACGACGCACACCGGCAGCTATCGAACTTTCAGAGATAATACGAACCATTCCTAAGTGACCTGTAGACGATGCATGACATCCACCACAGAACTCAACACTCGAACCAAACTTGACAACACGGACCTTATCACCATACTTTTCACCGAACAGTGCTATTGCCCCGAGTTTTTTAGCCTCTTCTATTGGTATGTCACGGAATTCTTCAAGCGGAATGTCTTCACGTATCCGTTCATTTACAATATGTTCAACATCACGCAACTGTTCTGAAGTCACCTTCTCAAAGTGTGAAAAGTCGAAGCGCAACCCCTCGGCTGTAACAAGTGAGCCCTTCTGTTCAACATGTTTACCAAGAACCTCGCGCAAAGCCTCATCAAGCAAGTGTGTACACGTATGGTTAGCCTCAATAGCACGACGTCTGTCCACATCTACACATGCCATAAATTCAGCCTCAGCATCTACCGGCAATTTGTCTACTATATGTATCGACTGTCCGTTCTCACGCTTAGTGTCCAACACGTTTATTGTCTCCTTCTCGTTGACAAGCACTCCGGTATCACCTACTTCACCACCCATCTCCGCATAGAAAGGAGTTTCATCAAGTACTATTTCATAAACAATACCTTTCTTCTGCTTTACATACCTGTACTTCAAGATGTGGCAACTGTATTCTGTATAATCATAACCCACAAAATGACTCTCGCCATCATGGAGTACGGTCCAGTCACCCATTTCCACTTGTGCAGCATTGCGGGCACGATCCTTTTGTTTCTGCATCTCCACATTAAAGCCCTCTTCATCGACAGTAAGCCCATTCTCACGACAAATAAGTTCAGTGAGGTCGAGTGGGAATCCATAAGTATCGAACAAGCGGAAAGCCTCAGTACCAGGAATTTCAGTCTTACCATCAGCCTTAACCTGATTCATAACGTCAGAAAGTAATTTGATGCCATTAGCCAGAGTACGTAAGAACGAATCCTCTTCTTCCTTCATCACTTTCATGATGAGATCTTTCTGTGCCACCAATTCCGGATAAGCATCACCCATCTCAGAGATAAGTGTCGGTACCAACTTATAAATAAAAGCCTCCTTCTGTCCGAGGAACGTGTATCCATAACGGACAGCTCGGCGCAAGATTCGACGAATCACATATCCAGCCTTTGCATTGCTCGGAAGTTGTCCGTCGGCAATAGAGAAAGCAATAGCCCGCAAATGGTCAGCTACGACACGCATTGCGACATCAGTCTTCTCATCTTCACCATATTTCTTGCCCGACATATCACCAATCACTTTGATTATAGGTTGGAACACATCTGTATCATAATTTGAAGTCTTGCCCTGAAGTGTACGCACAAGTCGCTCAAAGCCCATACCTGTATCTATCACCTTAGCAGGCAACGGTTCAAGACTGCCGTCAGTTTTGCGGTTGAACTGCATGAACACAAGATTCCAAATCTCAATTACTTGTGGATGGTCTTTATTAACGAGTTCACGTCCTGGGACCTTAGCCTTTTCTTCAGCAGAACGGGAATCAATATGTATTTCTGAGCAAGGACCGCACGGACCTGTATCACCCATTTCCCAAAAGTTGTCGTGCTTGTTACCATTTATGATGTGGTCCTTTGGAAGAAACTGCTCCCATATCGAGGCTGCCTCGTTGTCACGTTCAAGCCCCTCATCAGGTGATCCCTCAAACACCGTGGCGTACAAATCATCAGGATTAATTTTTAGCACATCAACTATATATTCCCATGCCCAACTGATTGCCTCCTTCTTAAAGTAATCGCCGAACGACCAATTGCCCAACATCTCGAACATAGTGTGGTGATAAGTGTCGTGCCCCACTTCTTCAAGATCGTTGTGCTTACCGCTTACCCGCAGACATTTCTGTGAATCCGCCATACGACGGCTTATCGGTTGTACATTACCAAGTATGATATCTTTAAACTGGTTCATACCTGCATTGGTGAACATGAGGGTCGGGTCATCCTTCACTACCATCGGAGCAGACGGTACAATGAGGTGTCCCTTGCTTTTAAAGAATGCCTTAAACGATTCTCTTATTTCTTTTGCTGTCATTGTATGATTCTTTTACTGCAAATTTGAGTACAAAGGTACTAAATAATTGAGTAATGACAGACTACATTATTGATTAATTTGATTTTCGAATCCGATTATGCATTTTTTGTAGTAACTTTGTATCATGACAATATCAGTAATTATACCTGTTTACAATGTTGAGAGTACACTGAGGCGATGTATCGCCAGTGTACTATCCCAATCATTTGCTGATTGGGAAGCAATCTTGGTGGATGACGGCTCGACCGACAGCAGTGGAGTTATATGTGATGAATATGCCTCAAAAGATGCACGTATACACGTGGTACACAAAGCCAATGGAGGTCTGAGCGAAGCACGAAATACAGGAATTGATGTAGCCAAGGGGGACTTCATCACTTTCATGGACAGTGATGACTACATCGACAACGACACGTATGAGAAAGTGATTGAAATTGCGTGTGAATATGCGGAAACGGAAATACTGGAATACCCTGCCATAGTGCACAAAGGACACAAGACCGAATACAGGCTTGACTTAGACACTCTGACTTACAATGATGCAAGAAGTTATTGGATTGACGGGAAAGCTTATGAACACACATATGCATGGAACAAATTCTTCCGACGTTATTTGTTCGACGATGTGGTATTCCCATCTGGAAAGTATTTCGAAGATGCCTGGACTCTGCCTCTTATCCTCCAAAAGAATCCGATAATAATGATTATATCTCAAGGACTCTACTACTACCAGTGGAACGACAATGGTATCACTGCACGCCCTTCCGGTGAACGACTTCATCAACTTCTCTACGCACAGATCGAGGCGTCACACCTCTTAAGGTTGCCGTTAACTACAGACGAGACTGCTGAATGGTACCTGCATTTGCTAAACATACAAATTGATGTGTGCCGCTTCTGCGGAGTGCAACCAATCTTGCCCGACCGCAAACTTCCCAGACATTTATCACGAACTATGCCTGACAAAATAAAAATAACGATACTCAACTTATTCGGGATCAAAGCACTATGCAGACTATATCGCATAATAAAGGGCAAATCAATATAAGTTTTATCGTGCCTTACTACAACCTGCCTATCGACATGCTGAAAGAGTGTGTCGTAAGTATCCTTGCATTGGATATATCAAAAGAGAACAGGGAGATTATTATTGTGGATGATGGGAGTATTGTAAGTGCAGAACCGATGCTGAGACATCTTTCGTCCGACATTATATATATCAAGCAAAGCAATCAAGGACTGAGCGGAGCAAGAAATGCAGGCATGGAGGCAGCGCACGGAGATTATATACAATTTGTTGACGGTGATGATAGGCTCCTTAGCCATAGCTACAATAAATGTATACAGCTCATGTATGACAAGCATCCTGACATCATTTTATTCAGGACAGGACAGAGAGACTGCAATATCTCCATAAAGGCTCCCGTCAAGACAGAGAAGACATCAGGAACACAATACATGCTCCATCACAACATGCATGCAGCGGCATGGGGTTATCTGTTCAGAAAGAGAATCACACACGGGCTTGAATTTACGCCAGGCATACTACATGAAGACGAGGAATTCACTCCTCTCCTGTTCCTTAACGCCCAAACGGTCATATCTACAAATATAAAAGCCTATTACTACCGCAAAAGGAAGGGGTCGATAATACACAGGAACGATGAGCAGTGGATCAACAAGCGGCTAAACGACTTTGAGGGAGTGATCCTCAGGTTGCATGAAGACACAAACCTCATGAGTCAGCCTCACAAAGACGCACTTTGCAGAAGAGTGGACCAACTCTGTATGGACTATCTCTACCAGTCAATTGTACTGACAAAAAATATTGGCAAGGTTAGACAACGAGCGTCGGTTCTCCAACAATACGGGTTGTTTCCACTTGCCAATAAACATTATACAAAAGCGTACAGTCTGTTCCGCTTAATCTCAAAATGGCTATTAAGCATGCCTCAAGCGCAATCTTGATATGAATTAAGACAAACTTAGCATTGTCTGGTCATACCATTTACAAATCTTTCTTAGAGTACATGCTTTCCCACCATGAGCCATCATCCTGCAAATACTTTGCAAACCAGGCGAATATAGTGTTTTGCCACTTAATACGCTTCTGATAATCGAGAATATGATGGTTTTGATCCTTCACCAGTACCATGGCAGTCTCTCTGCCCAGTAATTTCAAAGCGGTATACATCTGAATACTTTCACCAACAGGCACATTTGTATCAGCATCACCATGAAGGAAGAGAATCGGAGTGTGCACCTTATCAGCATTATAAAGCGGACTTTGGTCAACAAACAAATGCTTGTCAGTCCATGGGTAGCGGTTTGCCATGCTAACCTCACTGTAGCTGTATCCCCAATAACCTTCTCCCCAATAACTTGTATGGTCGCTGATGCCCGCATGAGAAATGGCAGCCGCAAAGATGTCAGTCACAGTTTGCAAGTATTGAGTCATGAAACCTCCATAGCTGGCACCTATGCATCCTATTTTCTTATCGTTCACATACTGGTGTTCACGACAGAACTGTAAAGTCCCGTCAATAATATCTTGTGCAACGCCATCTCCTGCAGTGTCGACATGACGAGCAGACCATTTTTGTCCAAAGCCCGTAGCTCCCGACGGATTGATTACAAGCACCACATATCCAAGCGATGCATAAGCATGATGAGGATACCGACTCTCAAAATTACGGCTTGTAGGACTGCAACCTCCATAATAGTTGACAATCATAGGATACTTCTTGGATGCGTCGAAATCAGCAGGAAGATAATATCGTGCATATACCGTTTCACCGCGTGAATTAGTAAATGTCCAGGCATGGCATTCGCCGAGATGTACATTTTTAAGGGTCTCACTACTTAGCTCTTCTTCTACTGCAGGTTTCAACGTTTTAAGGCTCATAGTGTACAAGCGGTCACTGTTCGACGCACTGCAACCATAATATGCCATCATCATCGATCTGTTTGCAAAACCGGCACCCATAATAACCTCCTCATTACAATCCAGTTGCTTGATTTCACGAGTTTTCGGGTCAAGACGGAACATGTTTATTGAATCACGGTCCTCAGCAGTGAAATATATCCGCCCGTCACCTGTATTCCACCAATAGTTGGCTACAGACGGATCGAAATCACGTGTAAGCGGTATAGTATCGTTATTAGAAAGCAAATAGAGTTGCTTGTCAATCATGCTTGGAGTCTGTCCTTCATCAACATTTATGCCTATACCATTCAGACACTCAGGCGAACCCGACACAAGCACTTGCGAGGCATCGGGTGAGAACAAGGCGCGGTCGATGAAGCCATCCTTAACAATCAAAGTCTCCGTCTGCATATTTTCCAAATTCATCTTATACAAGGTAAACACAGTTGTTGGCCGTGACGTCAGCCTTGATTCCGACTTTATAAACAATATTTGTTTGCCGTCAGCCGATATGTCTTGCAAATAAATATTGTGATGTCCAAAGGTCAGTGGCTGCATTACGCCGGAGTTCAAGTCGAAAAGAGCCAAATTATTGCGTTCACGCCATCCTGGCTGACGGTCATCAGGCTCAATTACTTCATACACACCGGCATCCTCTTTTGGTCCTTCACTCGTTATATTATAAATAAGGTATGACTCTGTAGGTCCCATAACAAACGAACCGGTTGGGATATCAGATGCGAGAATGCTTTGAGAGCCTGTAGTAGGATCTTCAGCTACAAGCATCCTTCCGTTCACACCCTCACGAACATAATAAAACTTCTCAGAGCGAGGCATCCACGTCAATCCGGCAGTACGCTCAGCAATCACTTTTCCCGTGGCCACCTCTACCACCTTATAACGTTGGGATGTTCTTCCGCCCTGCTTTACAGTCAGGTATCCTTTTATCAAGTACTTTCCGCTTGGCGATAGCCCTACGTTATTGAAATGTGTGCCGTGAATCA
Organism: uncultured Bacteroidaceae bacterium; assembly: GCA_964452915.1. Taxonomy (GTDB): domain Bacteria; phylum Bacteroidota; class Bacteroidia; order Bacteroidales; family Bacteroidaceae; genus Colivivens. The sequence continues at coordinate 125,219 of CAYVNW010000001.1, forward strand.
CATCCCAGAAATTGTAATTATGTACTTTTGACGCCGGTTCCACTTTTATCACCCCACTTTTATCACACTCAACACTCACCCGCATAGAGTCATTTGAATCAGGAGTTGTGAGATACTTGATTGCTATTTGGTGAGACGACGGATCCAATTTCACATATCCTGTCATCACCTTTTTACCATCCACATACAACTGGTAATTATCTATTCCAGAGACATTAATTGTTGCATCTGTATAACGTGAATTGTTGATATTGAAGCCTACGAGATGCAACGCATCACCCGATGGGCACCCTGGGAGTTTCGGATCAGACAATACCTTTCCGTCTTCAAGAGCTTCGAATCCGACAGTATAATCCATCATGTCGGAAGAGGAAAAAGTCTTTGAGTTGACATCAGTGCTATCAGCCATAAACGGACTACGCACCACAAACGGACCAACATACTTGTAGGTTGTGACATCAATTGTCTCTGCCTGCAGACTCAAAGAAAGCAAGCTTATCAAAATCGAAAAAAATAACTTAGTATTCATTGTTTCCTATTATTAATGATTGCAAGCAGTCACAAGGCATCAACTGCGTGAACTACTAATTAATTCGTGTATTTTATTATTTAGAGCAGTACAGCCCATCAACTGTTCGATTGGCAGGTGCATCCTGTAACGCCAATAATGCCGTGGATTGGCAGGTATATTAATTCTTTCCGATTCGACATCTGCACAGCGTACCGATTCGTCAACCGACAGCCAATCTTGCAGTGTAAGAATACAAAGGGCTGACGGACATTCGAGATGTATCCTAAGAATTTTCTCGCACAGCCATCCGGGCGCACTCTCTGGAGCCTTTCCTTCCAGTCCAAGCACATTATTATAATAGCGTTGCGACCTATCTGCATTTTCCTCCCACCAGCCACGCAGTGAAGGAGTATCGTGTGAAGAAATAGTACATACAGAGAGAACGGGATTGTCCGACAAGACTCCGAACTCATGTCCCATAGCTTTCGGCATACTCTGTATTTCCAAACTGAGAATTCCAAGTTGCCGCATGACCCATGGCACACATTCGGGAATCATACCTAAATCCTCACCGCACGCAATCATTTGGTTAGAGCGTGTGAGTACAGGAAGTTTTTTCATTGCCTCATTATACCAGAATTGATTATGCCGGTGATAAAAGAAGTCTTCATATAGAGCATCGAAGGCATGCCGCTCTTGTTCGGTCAGCAAGAAGTTGTATGAACGCTCCTTCTTAGCCGATATACGCAAATGGTAGCGTGAAGGCTCCTTAGGGTCCTTTATGTACATGTCTTCAATGAAAGGTACTCCCCGTTCCTCTATTTCTTGAGGACTCATCGGAAGAGCCGGAGAGAAATGTCCGACCAGTCCGCTTTTGTAAGGCACCGGTATTTCCCAAATACGGAAGAATCCAAGAATGTGGTCAATACGGTAGGCAGAAAAGTACTCCGACATTTTAGACATTCTCCTCCGCCACCATCTGTAGTCGTCGGTTGCCATAATATCCCAATTGTACGTAGGGAAACCCCAGTTCTGTCCGTTGTCAGAGAAAAAATCGGGCGGTGCGCCCGTTTGTTCTTCCATATTGAAATAATAAGGTTCGGCCCATGTACCCACGCTACAACGGCACACGCCTATAGGGATGTCACCTTTCAATATGATGTTTTTATGCCTTGCATAATTTCCCGCATCGAGCAGTTGTAAGTGCAACAAATATTGCACATAACAATAATAGCTTGTATCTTCCTTTTTTTCAGACATCAGGCGATCAATCATCTCCGGTTGGTACGTACGGTAGTTGCCCCAAGCCGAAAAGCCAGCAGTGCCGTAGAGGTCACGCAAGAAAGAAAATGCGGCATATGGTTTCAACCAATACTCATTGTGCTCATAGAAAGTGTTATAGCCTTCCGACTGAAGCACCTGTGCCCCGTCTTCCTTGTATTTTGCCCTAATATATTTTTGTTTTAACTGATTAACCTCCTCATAGTCTAATTGCGGCAGCATGTTGAGCCGCCTCCTCTGCATCTCGAACTCATTCATGGCAGCAGCATCACTCAGCCGCCCCAACTGGCGCAAGTCGAGATACATCGGATGAAAGGCATACACCGATATACTGTTGTAAGGGTACGAGTCCATCCATGTATGCGTATTAGTCGTATCATTAACAGGCAATATTTGCACAGCCTTCATACCAACCATTTCAGCCCAATCAATCAGAGCCTTCAAATCGCCAAAGTCACCAACTCCCGCACTACCCTCGCTTCTGAGCGAGAATACAGGAACGGCAATGCCAGCAATTCTCTCGGGCTCTGACCAAGCATCCTCCTGCACATACTCACTTCGGCCTTTCTCAGGAAAAATAAGGTGAGGCATCACCGCTACTTCAGTACGCACCCTTTGTCCGTAATTGTTTACATAGTAACGGTAAGCAATCACATCGTCAGAAGCATCGGACATACCAACTTTTCCCGTCCATATCACACCGTCGGTAGACGACAAAGGGACGTCAACCGGAGCATTTCCACTTTGCGAAACACTCACACCCAGAGTCTCGCCCCATTTAGTACGGTATTCAACCTTAAACTTTATATTCAGATTTTTTGTTTCCATAATCTCCAATTGTGAATAGGAGCCACTTAAACGATGAGTCTGACAGACTCATTTTGCATGCGTCTCCTGTCACTTCATGTATTATCACCTGCAAAGTTAATGGTTTTAATCAAATTAAGCGTAAAAACAGTGTAGAAAGATGATGAAGATTAACTATGGACTTGCAAAAAAGTCGTAACTTTGCAGGATAAGACATACATTCCATTAGAGACATAATGCTGTTAGCTTTTATCTTATACTTTGCGCTGCTGTATGCTGTATCAATACTGACGAGCAAGAAAGGCGACAATAACGTGTTCTTTCGCGGAGAGCGAAAATCGCCATGGGGGTTAGTTGCCTTTGGTATGATAGGAGCGTCGATCAGCGGGCTGACCTTCATTGGTGTGCCAGGATGGGTCATGAGTACCGACATGACTTACTTACAAATGTGCCTTGGCTTCATTGTGGGTTACGCAATCGTAGCTTACGTACTTCTGCCGCTTTATTACAAGTACAACCTTACGTCTATCTACACCTATTTGGAACATCGTTTTGGCAACGCCTGTTATAAGACCGGCTCATCGTTCTTCATCATTTCAAAACTATTGGGATCGGCCGCCAAATTCTATGTAGTGGTGCAAATACTCCAAGTGTGCATTGCCGACAGTTATGGTATCCCCTATGCAGCGACAGCAGCAATAACCCTGCTGTTTATTTGGCTGTACACTCGGCGTAGCGGTATACGGACTCTCGTATGGACCGACACCCTGCAAACATTCACACTATTGATTGCTTTGATACTTATATTAGTCAAGGTATGTTCCATACTTAATTTAGGTGTTGCCGAAGCTTTTTCTACCGTTTGGAACGACCCTCACTCACGTATGTTTGACTTCACAGACTTCTCTTCAAAACAAAACTTTTGGAAGCAGTTTCTCAGTGGTATTTTCGTAGTGATTGTAATGACAGGACTCGACCAGGACATGATGCAGAAGAACCTGACATGCAAGAACCTTCGTTCCGCACAAAAGGACATGTGTACATATGGTATCATGTTCCTTCCGGTGAATTTTCTGTTTCTTGCACTCGGCATACTGCTCATACACTTATATCAGCAATTGGGCATCAGTTTGCCAGCCAAAGGCGATGCCCTACTTTCTGACATTGTACTGTCTGGCAGACTCGGACAGGCTGCACTCATTTGTTTTGGCATAGGGGTAGTAGCAAGCGCATTCTCAAGTGCCGATTCGGCATTAACAGCTCTGACCACCTCGTTTTGTGTGGACCTCATGAAGAAGCCAGGCGACGAAAAGTTGCGTAAGAGAGTCCATTTAGGCATGATGCTTGCCTTCCTTATCTGTACCCTTGCATTCAATTCGTTGGGAAGTGGCAGTGTAATGGATTTGATTTACACACTTGTCAGCTACACATACGGACCACTTCTTGGCCTATTCGCTTTCGGCATGCTCACACGCCGGAACGTACACGATAAACTGGTACCTTACATTGCGATAGCCTCACCCGTCGTATGCTACGTCATCGATTACACCGTATTTCATCTGACAGGCTACAAGTTTGGATATGAAATGTTGATGTTTAACGGTCTGCTTACTTTTTCGGGTCTTTGGGCAATTCGATCCGGAAAGTAGTTCCCTTCCCGATTTCCGATGACTTAACAAATATTCTGCCCTTGTGATACTCCTCGACAATACGTTTTGCAAGCGACAGACCGAGTCCCCATCCACGAGCCTTAGTCGTGAAACCTGGCTTGAATACAGATCTGAAATTACTCTTCGGCATTCCTTTACCTGTATCCTTCACCTCCAATACGACATCATTACCCGATTCAGTAAGGAAAATATCGATATGCCCGGTTCCGTCCATCGCATCCACAGCATTCTTGCATAAATTCTCCACAACCCACTCAAACAATGAGGCAACCATATTGACTTCGATGCGTTGTTTCGGAAAGTGAGTCGTAATAACCACCTTACTTGACGTCCGGTGGTCCATGTACTCCACCACACGCCCTATCACCTCAACAATGTTAACCGGTTTCAATTCCGGAATAGAACCGATCTTTGAGAAACGTTCTGCAATTCGTTCAAGCCGTTTCACATCCTTCTCCATCTCAGGCAGCATATCATCATCGGGATGTGCCTCACGTATGACCTCCACCCAAGCCATCAGTGATGATATTGGTGTACCAAGTTGATGAGCCGTCTCCTTCGACAACCCTACCCACACCTTGTTTTGCTCTGCCTTCATCGATGAGAAAAGGGCAAACAGAGCAATGAGTACAAACAGCACCACCACACCCAATTGCGCATACGGATAAACAGCAAGCCGCTTTAGCATCAGCGATTCTCCATAGCACACTTCAATATAATTTTGGTCTGAATCAAGGTCGATTCTTATTGTCTGCCCAGCCTTCTTCATTTGCAGAGCCATCTTCTTAATTTCCTGCAAAGAGTCTTCATCAGCACTGAAATTTCTGCCCAGATTGCGCGACGTTTGCACTTCACCATCATCATCGACCACCACAACAGGAATAGTATTATTGCCGTTAAGAACCTTCAACACAAGATTGATATCAGTGTTTTCATCAGCATTATTCAATGAGCGCATAGCCTCCGCCCATACCTCCATTTTGTTTACCTCCTCTTCTTTCAAATCCTCAATAAGATAATTGGAAGTAAGTAAAGAAAAGATGGCTATTAGTATAGCCACCACAATCAATATTAATCGGATATTTCTAATATGACTGAACCATTTCATGCTTATAAAACGTAGAGGCCACACGTTTTATTGTTGTCCCGTTCCAACATTTGTTTCGCCTGTATTAGAGCTACAATAGACGCGGATGTGCTTTGCCTGAATATGTCCTATCCGATGGTCATAAAATTAACATCATTGATATCATCAACATCTTCATTAGTATTGTTAGAAATTTTCTCCTTATACGCTTTCAACAGACCTTTAGAAACATTTATACGAATCTCATTGCCGCGAAAGGAAAGTGTCAGAGTTTTCTTTTGTAAATCTATTCTTTGAAGGCAAGAATGATTTATGACCAAACTCCTGCCAAGCCGTATGAAAATACCACTGTTATTGGAGTCGAAATTCAGCAAGGTATTGTAGACCTTAGACAGTCCGGATGTCAGCATAATCTCTTTTCCATACATAGTTATCACTTTGGCATAATTGCCATTTGCCTGGATCAATGCAATCGTTTCCATATCGATAGCAATAAGTTCATCCCTTGTGTTGAAATATATCTTAGCCATTTTCACATTCATTTTAAGTTATCAAAACTACACTGCTCAGCCGTCGACCCGTCCGCTCTTCAAAGTAGTGAGATTACCCTATACTACAGAAAAGTCAGCAGTACTATTTTTAATTTTCTCATGTTTCAGAGTATCATTGAACGTTCCGTTATAAACGCCATAAAATATTTACACACCTATCAACTCACAGTATAGGCATGTCAATCTAACAGTTTTACCAATCTCCATATTTCGCCAAGGCAAGGAAGCCTTCTGACTGTCAAAATCCTCTTACTTGCTTTAGTGGATAACACTTGGTATAGCATAACCGTCCACAAAGTTATAACAATAATTTCGAGCATCACAAGATTGGAATACATTTTCTTTGTAACCCACTCTAAATTAAAAGGTTCATTAACAAAAAAGAAAGGAGAGCCTAAGAACGGTCTGCGTTCTCAGACTCTCCCAAACAGTGCAGATGCACCTTAACTATATAATTACTTTACCAAAACTTTCTTGCCGTCAACTATGTTCAAGCCCTTCTGCAGACCTGAGAGTTTCTGACCATTGATATTGTAAACGCCCTTAGGAGCAGCCTCACCATTTGCTATGCCATCGATTGCAGTAGCTGTACCAACAAAGTTGATGTTTACCTTGTAGATAACGCTCTTATTGTTTGCAATGAATGCATAGTAGAATGTGTAAGCCTCGCCAGCCTCATGTGTATCGTCGTAGCAGCCGATATATGTCACATTACCTGCAGTCTGGTCATTATCAGCCCAAACCTTAACGCAAATACCACCTGCATTACCCCAACCAAGCTGTGCGCCTGTCTCAGCGTTTCTCCAGCCATCAGTTGTTACACTCTCATAAGTGTAACCGCCTTCTTCTTCGTTAGGGAATGCCACCCTGTACTCAGCCTCATCTATTGAAGTAATACCAAGAGCTGCGCAAACAGCGTCTACGTCCACAGTCTCATAAGTTCCACTGTAAGCAGTCTTCTCTGCTTCATCGTGGTTGATTTCGATTGTTGCGACAACTTCAGCCTCAACTGCAGGAGCAGATACGAAGTTTATTGTTACATTGAGTATGGCTGTATCGGTAGCTGTATAGAATGCCCACTTCGCATTGAAAGCGCTTCCTTCTGCAGGTTCGTTGCTTGGCATTGTACATAGTGTCATGCTGCCGTCTGAAGGAACCTTCAAGCATACGTATGATCCGCTGCCCCAAGTTGTAGCGTCACCGTCAGAGTTCAGCCATCCGTCTGAGCTGTAGTCGGCTGGATATTCGTGATACAGACCTGTCGTTACATCAACTATAGCAAGTGTAGCCGCTGAGAGGTCTTCTATTCCAAGAGCTGCCTTGACAGCATCCTCATCGTAAGCAACTTCCTCAGCCGCATAACCTTGGTTGACAAGACGGTCATAAGCTACATCAATAACTGTAGTATGGACTTCAGGGACTCCGCCATAAACAACAGTAAGGTTCTTTATTGCGATCCAGTTGAAGTTAGGGTCATAAAGGTCGAATGCAAGGTCTATCGTACTGTCGGCACCAACCTCAATGAGGAATGAGTAGTCAGCGTAAACGCCTGCCATGCCATTGTATGTGAACGCACTGCCTTCACTGAGTTCCTTGCTCTGGCCATTTGCTGTGATGCGCGCACCAGTCGGAGTGTTTGTGCTACCCTCGTTGTAAGCGCGTACACGCAACGACGCAGTGTAAAGACCTGGAGCAATGCCAGTGATTTTCTTATGAGCGATTGTAGCAGGGCTCAACGTACCATTACCACTCCACACCCAATACTCAAGGAACGGTTTAAGCATATTTGTTCCGTCTGTTTCACCTTCAGTTGACCATGTGTTCAAGTGGAAGTCACCATTTGGAGTAACTCCTTCATAGTCAGTCTTTGTCCAGTGGTCAATGTCAGCACCCTCTGAATAAATAGTGTCACCTGGTTCGTTAGGTTTTTCCACAACTGTAACCATGAAGTTCACGTCATCATATTTCTCTGTTTGAAGTGCGGCTGTAGTGAACTTGATACCCGATATTGTACCTGTATACTCACCTGGTTCAAGGTCTGCATCTGTAGTATAAGTCACTTTAAGGATGCTTCCATCAGCTGTGAACTGATTTCCTACAAAAGAAGTCACGATGAAACGGTCTGCACCCGACGCAAGATGTCTTGATGACACACTGAAACCCTGGAGCGAGTCACCAGTCTCAGCCACGATAGTGCCATCTTCATTAACGTCGGCTGTTACACCAGCAGGAGCGGCAATATCAAACTGGAATCCCTTATATTCTCCTTCTGCAGAAAATACGATCTCCAGCTCCCCACTCTCACCCTGTACTATCGTCAGAGGATTGACAGTGACTTCGTCTGTCGCAAATGCCATACCGATTGAGAGAATCAAACCGGCACATATTGATAATATCTTTTTCATTTGAGCTATTGTTTTATATATGAATACCATTCGTTATTTGTCGTTCGCCTCACTGAGAATCAAATCAATGATCATTAATACGTCTGTGACATCGTATTCTCCGTTCTCGTCCATGTCGGCAGCCTTTTCGTTGAACACTTCAACTTCCTTTTCAAGGATATAGTCGATCAGAATAGAGGCATCGGTAACGTCAACACTCTTGTCTTCGTTCACGTCACCCTTAACGATCTTATACTCCTCTTCTGTCTGAGCGGCAAGGTCCGCCAAAGCAGAGATGTTGTCTGTCAGACCAGCGAGTTGAGTTGCGTAAGCCTCACTGTCTCTGAGAGTCATAACCTCGTTAGCTGAGTCGAGAGCAGTGCGTACGGCTGCGAGCGAATCAGCTATTGCTTTTGCATTTTCACCCTCTGCCAATGCTTTTGCCTCGTCTGTTGTATATGCCTTGATCACATTGAGAAGTGAGTCATATTGTTCTTCAACAGCCTTGAGTTGTGCATCGATAGTGGCATATATCTCTGCATTTTTAGCAATCGCAGCATCTTCAGCAGACTTGGCAGCCTCAGCAAGAGAGTCTACACGTGCATTGAGAGCTGCGTATTCAGCTGCTTTTTCATCAGTGCTTCTGAGAGCATAAGCGGCGTTGGCAGCGTCGAGAATTGTACGGGCCGACACAAGTGAGTCGGCAATGGCTGTTGCCTCTTCGCTTTCTGCGTATGCCTTGCCTTCAGCGGTAGTATATCCCTTTATTGAGTCAATAGCAGTGTTGTACTTGTCTTGTACTCCCTTAAGCTGTGCGTCAAGGGTAGCGTATGCGTCGTTGTTCACTTGTTTTGCAGCATTGTCGGCAGCCACAGCGGCAGCAAGAAGTGCATCAACTTGCTTGTCGATGGTTGTATATTCAGCCGACAATTCGTCGGTACTCTTAAGTTCAAATGCGGCGTTTGCTGCATCGAGCGACTTGCGGGCAGCGGACAAAGCCTCAGCTATTGCCTTAGCATCCTCGCTGTCAGCGTAAACTTGACCTTCCTGTGTGGCAAAAGCAGCGATTGAGTCTACAGCGGCAGTATATTTCTCCTGCACAGCCTTAAGTTGTGCATCAAGCACTGCGTAAGCCTCGTTACTGATACGTCTGTCTGCCGCAGTCTTGTTTATTACCTCAATAGTCTTAGCGTCGAGAGCAAGACTCTTGGCAGACGAGTTTGAAACCACACCGTCCTCAATCAGAATTTGTGAAGTCTCAGCAAGAGTGTTGTCTGCATATACGTTGAACGAAAGCACCTCGCCCTCGTTGCCACCAAATATGGCAGATTGACGAGCTGAAACCACGAACTTCACCTTGTTATCAACAACGTTACTTGAAATGCTGAACGCCTCAGGCAGACGACTTCCGTATGAGAACTTAGGCTTGCCGTTCTCTTTAGTTTCGATGCTCATACCCTCAGGCAGAACGATTGTTCCCTGCATACCATAGATATCAAAGCCGTTTGTAAGGCCAATAGTCACCTTCTGCTTGTTTGCCTCACCCTCTTCAATGGTCATTGAAGCAGGACTTACCTCCAAAACGCGGATGCTTGTCTTCGAACTTACCTCTACGTCAAAATCTTTGAGCTGCAGAGCTTGGAGTTTGCGTTGTCCTTCGTCATTAGTCAGGATTTCGCTGACTTCTATCTTTGTCACCTTAATCACTGCAGCGTCGATGTTGCTTTCAGCTTTAATTGGGAATGAGAATAATGTACCGGAAGTTCCCTGAATCTCGTCATCTCCATTGTTCGGAGTGATTACGACTCTCAGAGTTTTTGACCCGTCAGTGTTTGTTACCAAATTCGACAGCAACCCATGGGAGTCACGGTCAAGGCGGTCAGCGTTGCGTGTGATTGTGCCATCTTTATAGCTTATGCCTGCAGGGAAAGTGAAATACACCTGCAATGCTACGACAGTGCTTGTCTTCTCAAAATTCACGTTCACGGTCTGTGTTTCGCCTTTGTCGATAAAGATCCGGTCGATCTGTATCTCATTGGCATTAGCCGTTCCGACGGCAACCAAAAAGAGAGCAGCCAAAATATGTTTCAAAGCCGATACCTTATTATATATATACTTTATCATAATGATAATCGATTTTTGTTTTTGAGTTAATGAATTGATTATTAATAGTGAGGCGCGGCACAATGGCCGCATCCTCACCGAATCATTAGAACTGCTATTATTTTACTATTACCTTTTGTGATGTGCCATCAGAATTACGGATGATGTTGACACCCTTTCTCAGACCATCGAGCAGCTGACCGCCTACTGAGTAAATCTTACCTTTGACATATTCAGCAGTAGTTACAGTGTTGATGCCTGTAGCCTCGCCTTCCACGCCGATAAAGTAAGCTCTGCCTTTTGCATCGGAGAACACACCGTTTGAGATTTCAACTGGAGAGCCATCATAGTCGGTAGACACATTCACGTCGATAGACACTACATTGCCCTCTGATCCTTCGATGTCGTTGTTCTCCACAGAACTGATGAGAACGCGTGTAGCACCGTTGGACAGTCTTGCATAGCGAAGCTCCATGTTTGACGCACGGTCTCCAAGCGAAACGTCAGCAACGGTCATTCCTTCCGGAAGAATGATATCGAACTGTCCACCAGTGAATGTAATGCCGTTCTTGAGGTTGATGTTGAGACGCTGTGTATATCCACTGCCTTCGTTCGTCAGTGACAGACTTGAGCCGAAGTCGTGAACAGGAGCCTTGCGGACTTTTGCACTGCTTGTGTTGCCAAGGATTGCGTTTACGACTGCCACAGCATCGGCTACGTCGATCTTACCGTCGCAGTTGGCATCAGCGAGATCGAACGCCGGAGTACCTGGTGCAGGTGGAATTACGATGCTGTTCTCAAGTATGATGTTGAGGATGTAAGTGTAGTCGTTGATTCCAACCTCACCATTGCCGTCGGCATCGCCCACGATCTTATCAGCAGCCTTGTCGAGTGCCTCGATACGCGCTCTGATTTCAGCAATTCTTTCCTTAATTGCATCATGTTCTGCTGTAGCTGTTGTGTAAATGCCAATTTCAACATTATCTTTGTAGAATTTGTTGCCATCAATATCGGTCCACTTGATTCCTTGAGACTTGCCGTTCAAGTCGCTCACACCGTATCTTGCATCATAGTTATAATTGTATATGAAGCAAATAGGACAATCCTCATCATCTCCCCATACATTGCCACAATAGATATTATTTAACTCTGTCCACAACGTATCGCGATAATTATCAGAGTAGACATTAGCTTCGATCTTGTCTTTTACGGCTTTCCACAGACTTGTCAAACTGTATTCTGTCTCACCGCTTATTAAATTGCCAGAAATTGCAAGATCGTTATCATTATAAGACAAATCGTCCTCATACATATTGATAGCATCAGTTAAGTTTATCACCTCACTATCGGAGGTCAAGCCTTTACCTGTAGCATTCAGACGATCAATACGTTTTTGCTCGACTTCAATGCGATCCTTTAGAGTTTTGTATTGAGCATCACGATAATTAGTACCATTATCAAATACTTTATTATTATACTCTGCAGTCTTGTCATAGACACTTTGCAGACGCTGCATGTAACCATTAAGTACGGTGGTCAACTCATCATACTTGGCATCGTTCACCACGTATGGATTCTCCATTTCTGCGATCTTGTCCGACAAGCCGGCATATTGGTTTGCAATCTGTTCGGTGTTGGTAGTGATAAGATCTTGATAGAGGAGTACAGTTCCGTCGGTTACTGCTGTATTGAGCTCGGTTTGAACTGCGGCAATATCTACTCCCATTCCATCGACAGTAATGCCATATTCAGTCTTTACAGCCTGGTGGCAGTCAGCGAGTTGTGCAACCAATGCGGAGTGAACATCACTGAGTGAATCGATTACCGCCTGCATAGTTGCCTGTGCCTCGGCACTTGCACCTGCGTTGTAGAGTTCGGTAAGCTCGTTCTTGGTCACGCCAATTTCCTTCTCCAAAGCAAGGAATGCAGCTTTTGTTATTGCTGCTGTTACACCTTCCTTCTTGCCAGTATAATTACTGTAGATTTCAGTGTTCTTTGCGAAATAGCCGCTGATTAATGGCTTGTACTTGCTGTTCAATGAATCCAGTTTGTCAACATTGTTAGCAGTAGCATTCTCATAGTCGAGCTGCAATTGTCCAAGTTCTACATCAATGCGTGCTTTTTCTTTTGCAAATGCATATGCACTAACGCCATTCACATAATCCTGAATGTAGCTGATAATATTTGCATTGTATGTTTTGAATTCATCCAAGTGCTCATCAGAACAATTGTGATCATGACACCACTCGGCAGAAGCAGTCTCACTTTCGATTCGTCTCTGATATCCCTGGATTTCATTATCCACTTCATGAACCACAATCAGGTCGGAGATAAACGACTCTGCCTCATCGAGAACTTTCTGCGCATCAGCAATCAAGGCTTTAATTTCGTTGTTAGCCACGTCGTTGGCATTGTATGCATCAAAATCACTCTTTGCTTTATTATAAGTAGCTGTATGAGTAACGATCTTTTTGGTCGTTGAATCAAAGAACTCACTTGATAACTTACTGAATGCACTTGTGAATCCTGCATACTTCTTGCCATCTTCTATTTTGTTCCATTCTGCAACAGCTACATCAATTGAGTTCAAAAGAACTTTATAATCATCTACATTATTTACTTTACCACCGGACTTGTCGCTGAAGTTTTGAATTTCAGCCTTCTCTGATTCCGACAATTTTGTCGCACTGTTCAGACGGTCAGCCCAAACACTTGCTGCCACTACCTCCTTGTCAGCTGCGATCAGAGTTGTTACACTTGCAAGCTGAGCTTTATATGTCTTTTCGTACACAACTGCGAAGTTATCAAGATTCTGTGCACCTGCTGACTTCTCCAATATGCTCCATACATCAGCCAAAGCCGTTTTAGCTTCTGCCTCTGTTGCTACAGTCTTACTTTGTATTTCTGTGATGGCATCATTGTATAAAAGTAATGCGTTTGCATGCTCAGTGTTGAATATCTCCTTAGCCTTGTTATTGACTGCATCAATGTATTTTTGTGCTTCGATCTTGATTTCGTCCTTATATGTATTGGCGGTTGATGTATTCACCTCCTCCACATCATAAAGGTCCGGAACATTCACAGTAGAAACTGTTGCATTGTACTCATTGTCTGCCTTACTCTTCAACGAACTTATCTTTTCAGCGTAAGTGTAAACTCCACCTTCACCTGTAACTTCAAGCAACTTGCTTGTCACGTCGGTAGCAGCAGAAGTCTTGCTTAATTCTGTTACAATATTAATACGATCCTTATATGTATCTGCAAGTAATTTGTAAGCTGCATTGAAAGTCTCATAGCGTGTAGCATTATCATGAGTTATTGCCTGATCATAGTTTGAAGCCCAACTGTCGGACAAAGTACCAATTACTGTATTGATAGAGTCGAGTTCAATTTGACGCTTGCTCTGGTTTGTCCAGCATGCTCCATTGGCGAAATCATCATCGATGGTAGCTTTGAACTTATTCAAGTCTTTTTGTGCGGTATTGAGAGTGTTGATGGCAACCTCGTGATAAGTGGATGTAGGGGCTGTAGAGACTTCTTTGAATACTGCATCCCAGTTCTTTCCTGCATTCACATAATTTGCAGTCAACGTGTTATACGCAACTTGATTAGCCTCTGCATTAGTCTTAACTGCCTCGATATTCTTAACCAACTTATCCAATCTATCTTTCAAACCAGCATGATATGCCGCCATGTTCTTTTTGGTATCGGTCAAGTTCTCATATTTAGCGGTAGAGCCACAGACTGTAAACTCATCTGTTGTCACGCTTTTTTCATAATAATTCTTTTGGTCTGACTCTATCTTTTCATAATCCGTAGCATAACCATTGAGCAAGTTATTAAAGTACGTTTTGGCTGTGCCATCTGTTACCTCACTAACGTCTGTTGCAGCTTTAGCAATGGCATTTGTGATGTCGGCTTTAGTCTTTTCTGCATTGAACTCAATGTTTGCCTTGTCGTTTGCTGCTTCATTGCCTGCATATCCACGCACATTGTTCACTGTTGTTTTCAGACCTGCAAGTATATCGTTATATCCATACGTTGTTACGTTTGTCTCGGCATTAGTAACTGTCTGCTGATCCTTGCGGACTGTCTCAGCTGCATAAGAAGCCTCAATCTTTGTCTTTTGTGCACCGACGTATGACAATAGTTTATTTACTTGGTCATCGAAGCTACGACGCTGGCTTGCATTTCCTGTTGTATTGTTAGCGTCTATACCTTTATTTATTTCTGCAACACTAAGATACTTGACATTATTGTATGTACCACCATTAAGCAGTAAATTCAACTCATCTATTTCACTCAAAAGCGACTTGTAAGCGGCTGTCTCTGCTGCATACTCATTCTTAACAGTCTCGGCAGTCTTTTGCAAGTTGTTAACTCTTGTCTGTATGGTCTTAAGTTCTGCATTTATCTGAGAGAGCAAGGCGATGTTTTCTGTTGAAGCGGTTGCATCTTCGGCCTCTTCTATTGAAGTCTCAATTTTAGTAAGGTCTGCACTGATAGCCTCCAGACTATCATTCAATACCCCTGACTTTAATCCATAATCATCAGAAGAATAAGAAGCAGGCAAACCACTCTTTGCAAATGTAACGAGGGTCTCTGCTTGAGCGAGCATACTGGACTTGGTGGCTTCAAGCACATTTTTAGCCCAGTTAGTTTCATTACCGTTATAGTTTGTCGCAAGAGTCTCAAGACCTGTCTTTATGCTTGCATCGAGCTTATTATCAGCCACATCCTTCAATGCAGCTAAAAGTTTAGCATCTGTATTGTTATTGTATGCATTGTCGAGCGCAGTCTGTATGGCAACTATCTTTGACTTATACTCAGCAATTGCTGTAGCATATGACTTACCGTCCGCATTGCCATCTATAGTGACATCTGTGTTTGTTGCAGTCTTTTCGAGAGCAGCAAGTGCAGTATTGTATTCTGCGATTGCATCATAAGCAGTCTTATAGTATCCCTTTGACTCTATTACAACATCCTTATATGCTTTAATATTGCCGTTAACTACACTAAGTCTGCCTAGTTTATCGTCATCACCTTTGAGAGCTTCTTTGAATACATGTGAGTATTTAGGAGTCTTATTGAATTCTGCCATCGACTTGCCGTATGCGGCAAGACGCTCAGAGTTGAACTTGTCCAACGAGTCTGCGATAGCGGTCTCAAGTCCTTCGAATTTGCCTCCGGCATTGAACACAGCATTCTTGCCAACTATATAATTGTAAGTTTCGTTCTTGGCATCATTAACAGCCGTCTTTGAGTCGGTGTATGTTTTTTCTACTTCTTCAATATAAGCTTCGGATGTGTTATTATCATCGATTTCACACTTAGCATTCTCTACTAATGGTTTTAAAGCATTAATAGCCGTTATGATTGCATCCTCGTCTGACGTATATCCCGTTACTCCGAAGTCTTCGGTCGCAGAAGTCAAAGCGTGGTCCTTATTCTTCGCATCAACTTTTGCTTGAACAGCATCAATAGAACTTTGAATCTTATAAATGTCAGATTTGAAATAATCTTGAGCATTGCCATAAGTATCACC
The DNA here is from genome assembly GCA_964452915.1 of uncultured Bacteroidaceae bacterium. Classification (GTDB taxonomy): domain Bacteria; phylum Bacteroidota; class Bacteroidia; order Bacteroidales; family Bacteroidaceae; genus Colivivens. Next base: position 141,158 of record CAYVNW010000001.1, read on the forward strand.
ACTGATTACTGCCTTTACCTCATTGAGAGGTGCTTGCATATGAGCTGCGATGTCTGCATTTGCCGCTGCATAATAACTGCGCCAATTAGCAACTTTTGCGAGCACTTCATCCTTCACCTTTTCCATTGCAACTGTAACCTCATTAAGTTGCTTTTCATACTCTGCCTGAGTAGTAGCATTAGCCTTGCCAGCCTTATAGTCTGCCTCATTGCTTTCTGCGATTTGATTAATCGAAACGAGCAACTTGTTAAGCTTTGTCAATGCATCTGTGTAAGTGTCGGTATACAAATCATTGCTCTCGTCTGCATATTTTGAATTATGGAATAAATCCGTATATATGTTTTGAGCAACTGTATAGTATTTCAGCTTGGCATTCGCAATCGCAGTTTTTACATTTGTGTAAGAAAGGTCGTTTGTCGTACCGCTTTCTATTGCTTTCTTTGCATCAGCAATAGCAACCTTTATATCCGTTGTCTTTTTAGTTATCTCCGACGAAGAGAACAAATCTGCAGCTGTGCCTGCTTTGTATGCGTCATCTGCAGATTCCTTAAAGTCTTCTACTAATGATTTTGCTGCACTATACGTTTTAGTATATTCAGACATATCGACATCCTTACCTTCGATGTCTTTCAACTTGCTGTTATAAGTAGCCGTCAGGTCATCCAATTCAGGTTGCAACTCATCGTTATACACTGTGAGTGCTGCCTGATATTGGGTATAGTTTGCTTGAGCGGCAGAAATCTTATCGCCAAGTTCTATGATACATTTCTCAATACCTGCAACTTTGCCTGTACCTTGATATTCAATGTATTCCTCAATGCCATAGTTGCTTATTTCATTAACCAACTCAGAAGCATCAAGCGCAAGTTTTTGTAATGTTGCATCCTCAGAATAGCTGTTAGCTTTTGAGTAGAGCGAAGCCATCTGTGTGGTATATTTATCTTGAATTACTTTAAGGGCAGTTGCATCAGGAGCGACTTTTACTGTTGTGGATGTTTCTTTCGCGACATTAGCCGTAGCTGTAACTGTAATGGTGTAAGTAGTTTCCTTTGTAGGAACAACCTTGAATGTACCATCCGTCTCAGGGGTGACTACTGTTTTGCCACCATCCATAGACACTGCAACAGTGAGGCTGCTGTTTGAGCCCTTGTCAATGATGTAACTTCCCGCAGGAAGAGTGATATCCGTAGATGTCGTGTTCTTCCCAGAAGCGATAGTGAGTTCAAGACCACTTGAAGTGACCTCAGTCGCAGACATAGCAGATGCTGCCAAGAATGCGGCTACTGTGATCGTAATTTTTCTCATAACGAAATGTTTTATTTGTCAATAATTAGTTACTCTATTTACTAAATATACTACTACGAGTATAAAATCGAGTGCAATATTACGAACTTTTTTAGAGGTACAACTCAACAAAAAACATACTTTGTCTGAACCTTTGGGATTAATGTTTGAACAGGCAGGTTTCGTTGACGACGCATTTTCCATGGCAAATTATCACAAAAAGTGGTTCAACTACAAGACGTATCGTGCAATTTTCATTATTTCTGGCTGCTTATATTATATATAAATAAGGTGTAGTCTACATGACTGAAGGTTACTAAAGCGGTTAGCTCGACGAGCTAATATAATGATACTCCACACAGAGTCTGCAGGACTCATCGCCCCCACTACCCCTACTGTGCATACTGTACCACTGCAGATAGGCACTATATATGTTGAGTCAGGCCGAACTTATCACTGCCACTACCCACGCTGTGCAGACGGTCACAGATGCCACTATATAATATATACTGAGTCCTGCCAGACTCACCGCTGCAATAACCCGTAGTCATGCACGAAGGGCTGACTACGGGATAGCCGCATACAAAAAAGAGCCACGACCCGCGGAGGGTCGCCGCTTGACACACCCATAGCTTCCGACATCATGAAACAGAGTAAATACGGCCTCACAATACAATAGATATTAATTTAGGACAATGTACATAGAAGCAATAGTTAGGTATCGGATCTATTATCACCAGAGTGTGCAATCACCGCAATTGCATAAAAATATGCGCCTAACTGGATTTTTTGAAAAAGCCAGTTGGGAAAAAACTTTTTCCAACTGGGTAATTTTAGAGTGGGCTGGTGTGAAATGACACGTCATGTTGTGTGTGCAAATTTTCATCGAATCACAGCAGACTTTCACAGAGCGTCATTATATCGATTTGTTTGTTCGTTTTTTAAAGTATTCAGAAAAGCTTATTACACACGAAAGATATGGGAGCCCATTGTATTGGATATCAAAAAAGGAGGTGCATCAATAATTGATGCATCTCCTACATTCAAAAATTTATGAAAAAACAAATTTCTAATTTGCCACACAGATAGCAGGCGGTGCCTCGGAAATCCAAGCAAACTTGATTTCACTCGGCTTGCACTGTACTGCTATTCGCTACGCAGATAATCGGCGGCACCTCGGCAAAGCTCAAGCAAACTTGGCTCTGCGCTCGGCTTGCACGATTATTCACTACGAAGAGTGAAACGCTTAAAATCTGTCACTGTTAAGTCTTTATCAACGCTATGCAGATACTGAGCAACACTTACCTTATTGTCGTCAATATATGCTTGGTCGAGCAGACAAGACTCTTTATAAAACTTATTCAACATTCCGTTGGCAATCTGCTTGATCATTTGCTCAGGCAAATTAGCAGCCTTCTCTTCAGCAACCTTTGCTTTGATTTCGCGGGCTTGCGTAGCTTGCTCTGGTGTAATCCAACCTTTAGCAGTATTTGATTCTATATGCTCTTCACTGTCTACATGAGCAGGATTGATACCAGCCTTCTTTAGAGCTGCCTCAACGGCTTTATTGATTTGATTTTGCTTTGCCTTCTCAATGTCAGCTTCATATTCCAAGTCTCTCACATGCTGTGGCACTGATGCTTCGTCGAGTGCAACCGGAGTCATAGCAGCAACTTGCATTGCTACATTCTTTGCGACTTCCTCGCTGCAAGGCTTGCTAAGTGCTACAAGTGTACAAAGGAAGTTCTGGTTCATGTGATTGTATGCACAAACATATTCACCCTCAACGACATTGTAACCGTCAAGTTCCATTTTTTCTCCTGTGACACCCGAGCGTTCAGTAACAGCCTCAGGAACAGGTTTGCCATCTATTGTCAATGCATTTACCTCATCGAGAGTCTTGCATCTGTTAGCAACGGCAAGGTCAAGTATTTTTGTGCACAGTGCAACAAAGTCTGCATTCTTAGCCACAAAGTCGGTCTCACACTTAAGAGCTATCATTGCAGCAAAATTACCATCAACTTTTGCAAGTACACAACCTTCTGCAGCCTCACGGTCGGAACGCTTTGCCGCAACAAGTTGTCCCTTCTTACGAAGGATCTCCATTGCAGCTTCCATATCACCGTTTGCCTCTGTAAGAGCTTTCTTGCAATCCATCAGACCTGCTTGGGTCTTTTGACGAAGCGCATTGATTTCAGCTAATGTAACAGCCATATCTTATTTGGTTTTTATATTTTCGATTAAACGATTTATTCTTTACTTTATTCTGCTTTTGCAGGTTCTGCTGCAGGAGTCTCTGCCTGTGGCTCAGTTTCCTTTGCTGGTTCAGCAACCGGAGCTTCAGTCTGTGGCTCAACAGCCTTAGCT
>CAYVNW010000002.1:0-134074 GCA_964452915.1 uncultured Bacteroidaceae bacterium
TAATATGATGTTGAAAAGTAAAATAAATACATATATAGTATTGTAAATCAATTATATATATAATTAAAAATAACGTTGATAAACTATTTATATTCTAATAAAAATTTTTGTTTTCTTTTCTTGAATATTTAGTATTAGAATGCATATAAATTAAAATGCATAATACAAATATAAAATTATAATTAGTTTTCATAAAGTTATCCACATACTTATGAACCTTTTATCAACTCAAATAAAAAGTCAATAATATCTTTGGCACATTCACGCTTATTTTTCAATGGGAAAACTTTCTTTACATCTTTATTTAATATGGTTATTTTGTTAGTATCATGACGGAAACCTGCACCTTCGTCATTTAGAGAGTTGAGAACAATAAAGTCGAAGTTCTTTTTTTCAAGTTTCTTTTGTGCGTTATCTTCTTCTTTATCTGTTTCAAGTGCAAACCCAATGAGTTTTTGATTATTATTTTTTATTTTACCTAAGGAAGCTGCTATGTCTTTTGTTGGCTTTAATTTTATTATTAAGTTATCACCAGTACGTTTGATTTTATTGGAACTAACTATAATAGGCGTATAGTCAGCCACTGCTGCAGATAAAATAGCCACATCCATATTTGGAAAAATATTCATACAAGCATCATACATTTGCTGAGCTGACTCTACTTTTGTTATATGAAGGTTGCTACGTTTATTATAGCTTTCATCGATTGAAACAGGACCGAGAACAAGTTCTACACTCATACCACGATCAAGACATTCATCAACTAATGAAAGTCCCATCTTACCGGATGAATAATTACCTATAAAACGTACAGGATCAATTTTTTCATAAGTTGGTCCGGCGGTTATTAATATTTTATTTATCATTGAAAAACTTATCAATAATGTTTATAATTTTATCAGGCTCTTCCATTCTTCCTTTACCTTCAAGATGGCTTGCGAGAAAGCCACTTGTAGGTTCTATTATATGGTTTCCATATTGTTTTAGGGTGTTAAGGTTCTTTTGTGTTGCAGGGTGAGCATACATATCAAGATCCATTGCAGGAGCAACAAAAACAGGTGCTTTCATTGAAAGGTATGTGGTAAGCAACATATTGTCTGCTATTCCATTTGCCATTTTTGCAATAGTATTTGCTGTTGCCGGTGCAATCAACATTAAATCAGCCCACAATCCTAAATTAACATGACTGTTCCATGTTCCGTCACGTTGTGAAAAAAATTCGCTTATAACAGGTTTGCTTGTTAATGCTGATAAAGTAATTGGTGTAATAAATTCTTTACCTGCTTGTGTTATAACTACTTGAACTTCTGCACCATGTTTTATAAATTCACGAATTATTAAACACGATTTATATGCGGCTATGCTTCCTGTTATACCTAATACTATGTGTTTATCTTTAAGCATATTACATCATAAGTTTTATTTTTCTTATTACTTGCTTTGTGTTTAGAGTAAAATCACCTCGGATAATCCAATTAAAGTATGCAGGATCTTTACGAAAAACTTCTGTAACATCTTGACCTTTATATTTGCCAAAGTTGAAGATGTATTTATCTTGTTCGTTTTTTATTATTCTACCTGCAAAATCAGCATTACTGTTTGTCTTAGAAAATTCAGCAAGTTCTTTTATATTGTTATTAAGATTATCTGAGTATGTATCGAGTTGTGCCTCAAGTATTTCAAGAGTTGCTTCCGTATCTGCTAATGCGGTATGTGCGTTTTTTAGTTCTTTGTTGCAATAGAATTTATAAGCTGCTGAAAGATCTCTGCGTTCCATCTTTTTATAGATAGTGCATACATCTATCATATTGCAGTTTCTTAGGTCTATGTTTTTTCCTATTCTTAGAAATTCTTCAACAAGAAGTGGTATATCGAAATAATTGGAATTATAACCTGCCAAATCACTATTCTCAAATACATTTAGCAGATCATCGGCAATATCCTTGAATGTAGGGCAATTAATCAGATCTTCATCATGAATACCATTAACTTTGGATGCTTCCTCAGATATATGAATAATGTTACCTAAAGAATCAACTGGTTTTATTCGCATTGTATTGGATTCTTTATTGCCATTTGGATAAAGTTTGATGTAGCAAAGTTCCACAATATGGTCTTTTGCTACATCAAGTCCTGTTGCTTCTATGTCGAAGAAAACAATTGGTTTATTTAAGTTCAACTTCATTTATTAAGTTCAGTCATTTAGCATCATTGGCATAAGAAGCATGAGTAAGTCTTCGTTTTCTTCCTGTTCAGCAGGTAAGATAACACCTGCACGACTTGGATCAGCAAGTTCAAGTATTACTTCTTGTGACATTATGTTGTTAAGTATATCTATGAGGAAGGTTCCTTTGAAACCTATATTCATTGAGTTGCCCTCATATTCACATATTATACTTTCTTCTGCATTTGTTGAGAAGTCTATGTCTTGTGAAGAAACAACTAATGAGTTGTTTGATATATGAATTTTAATAAGGTTTGTAGTTGTATTTGCAAATACCAATACACGACGGAGAGCACCTATAAGTGACATACGGTCTATCCGTATTTTATACGGATTGTCTTTAGGTATAACTGAGTTATAATTAGGATACCGTCCTTCTATGAGTGAGCAACTGAGTATAAAATTATCATTACTGATTTCTGCGCAGTTGTTGTCGAATTTTATTGTTACTTCTCCTTCTTCCTTGACAAGAATATCCTTTAATGTTTTTGCTGGCTTCTTAGGCATGATAAACGAGTTGCTTCCATCTGAATGAACAGTAAGATTGCGTTGTCTTACAAGTTTGTGTCCATCGCTTGCAACGAATGTAATATTATCTGGTGCAATATCGAAGAGTATTCCGTTCATAACAGGACGTAACTCATCATCAGCTGTCGCAAACAATGTACTTGAAATTCCATTGAGAAGTACATTGGTATCAATATTAATTATTTGCGACACTTCACCTACTCCTTTAGGAATAGGATAACCTTCAGCACTTTGACCAATGAACTCACATTTACCATTTTGATATTTGATAACTACTTTGTAGTCATTGTCATCAATATTTATTTTTACTGGCTGATCAGATATTTCTTTCAGTCCATTGATAATTTGCATAGCATTGAGTGCGAACTTGCCATTACCTTCAGTGGAATTGACATCAAGATTTGTGATAAGAGTTATATCTCCATCTGATGCAGTCATCTTAAGTACATTATCTTTAAGCTCAAATAATATACATTCAAGAATGTCGAGTGAGTTCTTTGAACTAATTACTTTGTTAAGAGTCTGCAAGCGGTTGCAGAGTGTTGTGCTTGATATGCTAAACTTCATTTTGGTATATTTTTATATATTATTCTATTCATTGGACTACAAATTTACTTAATAGTTTTGAATTAACAGAAGAAATATCTCGAAAAAAATTGTGGTTGAATAAAAAAGTTGTAAATTCGCACGAGATTTAAAAATGCAATTATGGAATTAACAGGAAAAATAATAGCAGTGCTTGAAGCACGCGGGGGAATAGCCAAGAGTTCAGGAAACCCATGGAAGATTCAAGAATATGTAATCGAAACAATCGAGCAATATCCTCATCGGATGTGTTTCAGTGTGTTTGGAGAAGATAAAATAAATCAGTTCAATATACAATTGGGTGATGACTTAACTGTATCGTTTGATATAAATGCCCGTGAATATCAAGGGAGGTGGTATAATGATATACGTGCTTGGAAAGTTGAAAGGGTAAGTGCTGGTCAAGCTTCTTCTCAGCAACAAGCTCAAGCAGCAACTTCATCTCCAACACCTATTCAGACTTTTGAATCGTCTGATTCAGATAATGAGGATCTGCCATTCTGATTATATCAAATAAAAGAGAAAAGTAAGATAAGTGAGCTTATATAGTTCACTTATTTTTTTTGTTGAATGGATAAACCACTTCCTCACTCCTTGGTCCCAAACCACCATACCAATTAGCGCATCTGACACTAAAGCAAGCACCCTCGTAACTTTTTCCTACGTTGTATAGAGATTGAGTAGTAAAAGCTATTATTTTTCTGTCACGACAAATAGCATAACATCCGGCTTCAGGTATATCATTCCATTTTATTATATTACCTTCAGTGTGAAGAACAGGAGGAGGAACTTGAGCGGCTTTGTCATCGGGAAACCAGTTAGGAAAAACGTTTTCAATCGTGTACTTCTCTGCCTCGTCATCCAACAAAAAAGGGGCGTGATTCATTGTGGCAGTATTTCCATCGGTAGTTTTGTATTCTGTTTTTCTTTTACTTAGGTCTATTAATTCAAAATGACCGTCAGTGCTGTTATATTCTGCGAACAAAGCAGGAACAGTACCATGCATGTCACCCCATCCTTCTTCTGATGGAACTATATTCATAGAGCAATTAATGAATACGCATTTAGGTGAATTTTTCCAAGGACGTCCTAACAAGTACTTACCATCTTGATTTCTTCCTCCATCTATATAGCAATCAGAAAAAACATAACCATATTCTAATTCTTTTGCAGTTGAAGGTGCAGCTATTATTTCTCTTCCGTTTGATTTTTCCCGTGTACGAAGTTTTATATCGCAATGATTAAAATATATTGTACCTCCACCACAGATGAAATCTACGGTTCCGCTTATCTTGCAATCTTCTAAGTATGTGTTACCTCCTTCATTGGTGTAATATGTGTCTTGCGTACCCAGAAGACTCACATTCTTTATAATGTTTCCTTTACAATTTTTTTCGCGCAATGCCACGGCACGGTTTGCAAATGCATTGGGGTCATTCTTGTAATTCGACCAAAGTTCTATATCCTGTATGTAAGTACTGTCAGCACCATTACAGAATAAAGTACTTGTAATGCTAATGCCTTCGTGTTGTGGACAATTCTCTATTTGTGTATTACCATAGCTGTCACCTATTATAGATGTGTTTGGAGCTGTAAGTATAGTCATCGGACTTGGAATATCAATATTCTTACCATTTTCTGTGATATGGATAATGTTTTGCTCACCCTTGATTCTGTAGTAGCCGGGTTTGATGAATATTCTGTATCTTTTGTTTTTGTCAGGCCGGTTGTTTGCGGCGTGAATTGCCTGAACGAATCCCCCGTTATCAGGCACAATGAAATCATATTTCCATTTGTTTTGTGCATGAATCGAACAGACAAACAAAAATAAAAATGATGTAATGATAAATTTCATATTGATGCTCCACTTGAAATCACTGCAAATATAGTCTTTATTTTTGAATTTCAGTCAGCGAAGTGGCATAAAGAATAGAATTTGCTATTCGATCCATCCGTCTCTATCAAGATTTCTGTATCCGATGGCTTCGCCGATGTGACGTGATTTGATATTTTCACTTCCTTCAAGGTCGGCTATGGTTCGTGATACCTTTAATATTCTGTCGTATGCGCGGGCGGAAAGGTTCAACCGTTTCATTGCGTCGCGAAGCCGTTCGGTGCTCTGTTCGTCCAATTTTGCATATTCGTGTAATAAGGCTGTAGTCATTTGTGCATTGCAGTGTATTCCCTTTTCGTTAGCGAATCGTTCTTCTTGTATTTTTCGTGCCTTTATTACACGTTCGCGTATGGTAGCACTTGATTCCCCTTTAGGTGCGTTTGCCATATCGCTGAAAGGGACACTCTCAACTTCAACTTGAATGTCGATTCTATCCATCAATGGTCCGCTTATTTTATTAAGATATCGTTGTATTTGTGCCGGCGTGCAAACGCATGGATGCGTTGGGTGGTGTTTGTATCCACAAGGGCATGGATTCATTGATGCTACGAGCATGAACGAACATGGCATCGTAATATTATATTTTGCCCTGGAGATAGTTATTTGCCTGTCTTCAAGAGGCTGTCTAAGGGTTTCAAGAACCGACTTTGAAAACTCGGTGAATTCATCGAGAAAAAGAACTCCATTGTGAGCAAGGCATATTTCACCAGGCATGAAATTACTGCCACCTCCCACCAAGGCAACATCTGAAACAGTATGATGTGGTGATCTGAACGGACGTTGTGTAATAAGTGACGTTTCTTTATTTAGTTTTCCTGCGATGCTATGGATTTGTGTGGTTTCGAGGCTTTCTGCAAGTGAAAGTGGTGGAAGTATAGATGGCAGGCGTTTAGACATCATTGATTTTCCACAACCCGGGCTGCCTACCAATATAATGTTATGCCCTCCTGCTGCCGCTACTTCGAATGCCCGCTTAACGTTTTCTTGTCCTTTCACTTCTTCAAAATCAAAGTCGAATTTGGTTTGTTGAGCATAAAACATTTCACGAGTATTTATAATTGTAGGTTGCAAATCTTTTGTTCCAGAAAAGTAGTTAACAACATCCATTAGGTGATGTATACCGTATACTTTCAACTTGTTGACCACAGCTGCTTCCTTAACATTTTCTTCTGGAACAAACAATCCTTCAAGCCCCATTTTCCTTGCTTTTATAGCTATTGGCAATGCCCCTTTTATTGGCTGTATAGTTCCGTCTAAACTCAATTCGCCGACTAACATGTATTTGTCTATATTGACGGCTTCAAGAACATTCAGTGATATCAACATGCCGATAGCTATTGGCAAATCGAATCCTGACCCTTCTTTTTTTGTATCAGCCGGTGCCATATTCACAACGACTTGTTTCATTTCTATTCTATAACCATTGGTTGTTAATGCCGAGAGGACTCTCTCTTGGCTTTCTCTGACTGCATTATCGGGTAATCCAACAATAGAAAAATGTGGCTGAGCGCTGTTGGATATGTTTGTTTCAACTGTCACGGGTAAGGCTTCCAAACCTTGAAGTGTTGCTGTGTAAACTTTTGCTACCATTGTTGTTTCTTTATTTATAATTGTCTGTTGTTATTCTTTTTTCCAAAAGCTTCGTGTAAGTATTACAAATATAGGGAATATTTCAAGACGTCCTATAAGCATAAGTATCGAACATATTATTTTTGCGACAGGACTTATTACCGCCCATGAATGGGCCGGTCCAAAGTATCCCAAACCTGGTCCGACATTGCTGAGAGAAGATAATGAAAGGCTAATGGCTTCTGTATAGTCTCTTTTTAATACAGCGTCAAGTCCGTTCATCTCTATGTAGCTATTATCTACTCCGAAGATTGTCAATAAGAAAGTCCCTATAAACAATGAGCCGAAAAAGAGTGTCACGAACGCAAGCAATGTTTTCTGGACAGATGTTGGGATGACATTATTGTTGAGTTTTACAGGTGCTACAAGCCGTGGATGTATAATCCGTTTGAACTCATTATTTAATACTTTCCAAAGAATTGCCCAACGGATACACTTAAATCCTCCGGATGTTGATCCTGAGCATGCTCCTGCGAACATAAGAAATACAAGTATAGGCATGAGGACTTGTGGCCATATTGTATAGTCATAGGAGGCGAATCCTGTTGTGGTCTGCAAAGACACTGTTGTGAAAAGTGACTCACGGAACGATTGCTCAATATCGCTTCCATGATTTTGTATCATCAATACAATGGTACAAATAATTGTAGTAGTAATAATAAGGAATAAGTAGACTCTAAGTTCGTAGTTCTTAAAGAACTTTCGAATCCTTCCTTTCAGGATGGTATAATATAATAAGGTATAGTTAACACCTGAAAGGAACATGAAGAGTATTGTTACGTACTCAATGGCCGCAGAGTTCCACTGATCGTGAAAGAATGCTGAGTGTGGTGAGAAACCACCTGTTCCTGTGGTTGTCATTGCAATGTTCACAGCATCGAAGGTATTCATGCCGCATGCTAAGAGAGAGAATGCGCAAATAATGGTAAGTTCAAGATAAATGGAACCAATCCACTTTACTGCCACGCTTATACGTGGATGAATTTTGTCGTGTAACGGGCCTGTTGATTCCGCTGCGAACAGTTTTACTTCACCCACTCCGAATGCAGGTAATATGGCGAGTGTAAAGAATATAATTCCTATACCACCTATCCATTGTGTCATGCTCCGCCAAAAAATAATTCCTCGCGGAAGGACGTCAATATTATTAATTATTGTGGCACCGGTGGAGGTGAAACCCGACATTGTTTCGAAAAATGCACTGGCAAAGTCCGGTGTGCTGTTTGTCAGCAGAAATGGCATAGTCCCAATTAGTGAGAACACCACCCATACAAGTGATACTATTAAATAGCCATCGCGGCGGCTTAGATTCCTGCCTGCGTTCCATCCAATTATAATGCCCGTTATTCCAAGTACCACAGAACATATAATAGGAAGAACATAAGGTAATATGTCTTCTTTATAGAACACCGCCACACAAAGAGTAATAAGTAGCTGACCTGCTTCTATGAATAGAAGTATGCCAAGTACTTTTATTATTTGACTCCAATTTATCATTGTGTATGGATGGTTTGTTAATTAACGGGTGAAATATCTGTCGAGTTTTTTAAGTGTTTGACTGGCACAGAAAACGACAACTTTGTCTCCGGCTTTGAGTTGTGTTTGACCTGAAACCAAGTATCCTTTACCGTCACGTATCATGCCACCAATATTTACATTGCTTGGCAATCCGATGTTCATTACGGGTTTTTTAGTTACGTGTGAGTTATCTTTAATAATAAACTCGGCAACGTCTGCATCAGCGACTGTCAGCATCTTTACATTGTTTACATCTGCTTTCAAAAGCATTTGGTATATATGGCTGGCAGCCATCATTTTCTTGTTTATAATCGTTCCTACATCAAGCGATTCAGCCATATCAAGGTATGACAGGTTCTCTACTTGTGCGTATGTATTGCAAATTCCGTTTCGTCGGGCAGCAACACAGGCGAGGATATTCTTTTCGTCGTTATTGGTCAATGCCACGAACCCTTCTATATGATGATATCCTTCGTCCTTCAACAAATCAAGGTCGTAGCCATCCCCGTTTATTATCATTGTCCGGTTTTTAGTTAGCCGTCCAAGTTCTTCACAGCGTGCGATGTCTGGTTCTATTATTTTGAGTGAGTAATTATCTGGTATAGCCCAGTCAGCCCTTACTGCCAATTTCCCTCCGCCGATGATCATTATGTGCTTCACTGTAGGGTAGTTGTCTTTACCCACCAAGTGACGGATGTTTGTTATTTGGTCGCGCGTAGTCATAAAGAATACGAGGTCGTTAGAGTAAATTTTCTCGTCTCCTCTTGGTATGATGGTTTCATTGTCCCTCTTTATTGCTACTACGTGGAATTTATGACCATCCATACCAATCTCTTTCAGCGACTTGCCGAGCAACATGTTCTTGCCTTCGTCATCTCTTTGCTTACCGTTAGGGTTTATTTCGTGCATCTTAACGCTCAGCACCACTAAGTCGCCGTCGAATTCCCACACTTGTCTTATCCAGCTGTGCACTACCGATGCCGCGATTTCTTGTGCAGCCAAGTACTCTGGATATATTAGTGAACTTATACCAGAGTTTTCAAATATTTTTTTGTGGCTTTCTTCCAGATATTCGTAGTTATCGATGCGTGCCACTGTGCGTTTGGCTCCGAGTTGCTTTGCGAGCATACAACACGTGAGATTCTCACTTTCATTGGGTGTAACAGCAATGAAGAGGTCTGACTTTTCCACATTTGCCTGCCGCAGACCCTTGATTGAAGTAGGTGATTCTACAAGTGTCATTATGTCAAGTTCATTGTTGAGCTTGGACAATTTCTCCTCGCTCTCGTCCATGAGAGTGATATCAAGGTTCTCTTTTGAAAGCATTCGGGCAAGATGTGTGCCAACTGCCCCTGCACCGGTGATAAGGATTTTCATTGTTGTTCTTCTATAGCTTTACAGATTGCTTCGGCATCCATTCCAATCAATTTACGCAATTCTTTGATTGAACCATGCTCTACAAATTCGTCAGGGATGCCTATGCGATGCACTTTTGTGCTATATCCATTGTCGTTTATGTATTCCAGTACTGCGCTTCCGAAGCCTCCATTTAAAACTCCATCCTCAACAGTGATAATGTAGTTGAACTTCTCGCAAACTTCTTTAAGAATGTCTTTGTCGAGAGGCTTTAAGAACCGCATGTCATAGTGTGCCACGCTTAGTGACTTTCCATTGTTCATTGCATGCATTTCTGCCATAATTATGGCTTTACTTGCCTCAATGCCAATAGGTCCGAGGGTTAGGATAGCCAAATCGTTGCCTTCCTTTAGTTTGCGTCCTTTTCCAATAGGAATTTCCTCGAATGGGCATCGCCAATCAATAATGGAACCGCATCCCCGTGGGTATCTGATGACAAAAGAGCCTTTGTCAGGGAGCTGGGCTGTGTACATGAGTTTTCTGAGTTCATGTTCATCATAAGGCGATGCGATAGTCAGATTCGGAATAGGCCGCAAGTATGCCAGGTCAAATGCCCCATGGTGTGTTGGCCCGTCTTCTCCAACGATACCTGCACGGTCAAGGCAAAGTACCATGTTGAGGTTCATTATGGCAGCATCATGAATGATATTGTCATAAGCGCGTTGCATAAATGAAGAGTAGATGTTGCAGAACGGAAGCAGCCCGTCTTTTGCCATTCCTCCGGAGAAGGTAACAGCATGTCCTTCTGCTATGCCTACGTCGAAGGTGCGTGTTGGCATTGCTTTCATCATGATGTTCATTGAACAACCTGTAGGCATTGCCGGTGTTACGCCAACGATCTTATCGTTTTGCTGTGCCAGTTCCAGCAATGTGTTTCCAAACACGTCTTGAAACTTTGGCGGATGTGGTTTGTTGTCCTCACATTCAAGCCGCTCTCCCGATTCATAGTCGAATTTGCCTGGTGCATGCCAAATGGTGGCATTTTGTTCAGCCGGCTGATATCCTTTGCCTTTGATTGTGTGCAGATGCAATAATTTCGGACCTTTCATGTCCTTGATGGTCCTTAGTATCCTCACAATTTCGATAACGTTATGTCCGTCTGCCGGTCCAAAATATCGTATGTCAAGTCCTTCGAATATATTCTGTTGACTTGTTAGGAGCGACTTTATGCTGTTGTTGAACCGAATAAGTCCTTTTTTGCGTTGATCGTTCAGAATGCCCCATTCGTAGAGTTTTAGTGATGCTTTATATCTCAGCCTGTTGTATGTACTGTTGGTTGTTAGGTCGAGCAAATACTGTCGCATTCCTCCAACACTCTTGTCGATCGACATGTTGTTATCATTCAAAATAATAAGCATGTCGTTTGGTGTGCTTGATACATTATTTAATCCCTCGAAAGCCAAACCTCCGCTCATTGCTCCATCACCGATGACAGCGACGATCTTACGGTCAATCCCTTGCTGTTTTGCCGCTACAGCCATTCCTAATGCGGCTGAGATGGAATTTGAGGCATGACCACAGCAGAAAGTGTCGTATTCACTCTCGGTTGGGAATGGGAAGGGTTTCAAACCATGAAACTTTCTGTTGGTATTGAAGCGCTCTTTTCTGCCGGTTAGAATCTTGTGGGCATATGCTTGATGACCTACGTCCCATACCAGCCTGTCGAAAGGGGTATTAAATACATAGTGTAAAGCTACGATAATCTCCACGGCACCGAGGCTTGATGCCAAATGTCCCGGATTTATCGACAACTCTTCAATGATGTCACGGCGTATTTCACTACAGAGTTGTGGTAACTGATTTACGTTCAGTTTCCTTAGGTCTTGTGGATATTCTATTTTAGAAAGGAGGCTGAATTCCTCCTTGTTTACTTCTGCCATAAATGCATATAATTCTTTATTTGCAAAAATACATCTTTTTTTTGAAGTCGCAAAATAAAATATCTTATAAACGAATAAATAGTGTTTGGTATGTATGCATGGTTGAGTATTTATGCATGTTTATATGTTGGTTTCTGCCATAACGAATTTGTCCGTGTGCATGATATGATTTTTACCACAAGCAAACCAACTTCCAGTGATAAGCAGATGAACTTATGGCAATAAGTCGGTGAGCTTAAGGCCTAAATTTAAGTTTTTCAATAAAAAAGTCCGAAGCTTTGTTGCTCCGGACCTATGTGTCATTAGTTGACAAATATTATTTTACATAAACCTTCTTACCGTCAACAATGTTCAAACCTTTCTGAAGTGTGTTCAGACGTTGGCCTGCGATGTTGTAAATACCCTTAGCAGCATCTCCGTTAGCATTGATCTCGTTGATTGCTGTAGATGTACCTGTAACTTTTCCGTCTTGAATTGTGAATGATGCCTTTAAGTCGTCATCTGTTGAGTTACGATCATCAATATCATAACGAGTCTTAGCGTCTGGGA
The DNA here is from genome assembly GCA_964452915.1 of uncultured Bacteroidaceae bacterium. Lineage (GTDB taxonomy): Bacteria > Bacteroidota > Bacteroidia > Bacteroidales > Bacteroidaceae > Colivivens. Next base: position 12,224 of record CAYVNW010000002.1, read on the forward strand.
ATATTGTTGCAGTATATTGGGTTACAACAAATGTTCCGTCTGTAAGAGAACTTCCATCGAAATAGAATGTTCCAATTAGACCACTTCCTGCGTCAATTACACGACCTGTTGTTGTTGCTGTTAAACTGATTAGCAAATCGTTTGGCTTAGAAGCTGTAAACATTTCTACCTTACCTCTTGTAAACGCTTTTGGGCAACGATCACTAAGTGTTACATATTCTTCATCGTCATCATTGTATATAAAACTGTCATGCGTAAGTCCTTCAGGAAGTGCATAACTTGCTTGAATACCAGCAATGGTAGTATCATTTGTCATGTAGATATATACAGGAATCTTGGCAGTATTGTCAGACTCTCCGACTTCAATGTAGAGGTTGTTTTGTGCATTAACTGAAACGGCTCCAATCAATGCAACGAGTGAAAGTAAAAATTTTTTCATATGCAATTCTTATTTTAGTTTGTTATTACTCATTAATCGATAATACGCAGCAAAGATAAGGCATAAATCGGTAATGACAAAATTTTTTCATTGTTTTTTTGTTGTTTTGTTGTTTTTACCTCAAAAATGTTAGAGAAACGCCCTTTGTGAGATTCGTGTGTGGCTTTTTCCTTGCATATTATACCTATGCTTTATAGGATGGAAAGTATGCGAAGAGTTCTAAGTTTTTCCTTGACTCTCCGCATACAATCCTTTTGTATTTACTCCTTATATATAAATAAGGTGTATTCCGTGGTTGCGGGTTCGAATTAAACCAGATGGCGGATGATGTCTTCTCTGTCGCCCGGGAGCATGTCGATAACAGGTATTTCAATCATTGTATACGCACCTGGCTTTTGTTTGAGTGAAGCACGTGCGACATTAACGAGTACTTGGCTTGTGAGTGCTGGGTTGTTGATTTTCATGTCGAACTCAAAGAGTTGGTTGTGTGTCTTTCCTGAAACACCTTTGCGCACAAGATTCACTCCATGTCCAACATCGTTCAAGTCGTCAACACAAGGTACTTGAATGACATGTGTCTCGTCGTTCACAAAGTATGCATCGGCTTTTATTGCAGCCTCTACCTTCTTGAAGTCTGCTCCGTCCTCAAGCTCAACATATACCATACGGCGGTGTATTCCTGTGCCTACAGGTATTGTCATTGAGAGGGCATCACGCACACCTTCAATAGCGCGTACAGCGACGGAGTGTCCCATAGACCTGCCTGGTCCGAAATTTGTGTAGCTTATACCTTTAGGTGCCAGACTTTCCATAAGAGTACGGACGATGGAGTCGCTTCCCGGGTCCCATCCTGCACTGATGATGCTTACTGCTCCATGTTTCTTTGCCTCTGCGTCAAGGGTTCTGCGCAGGTCCACGATTTGTGTGTGGATGTCAAAGCTGTCGACAGTGTTAATGCCGAGAGCAAGTATTTCCTTGGCTTTTTCTTCAACTTTGCGTGTTGGAGTTGCAAGGATTGCCACGTCTACTTTGCCCAATTCTTTTATGTCAGTGACGACCTTGTATCCGTTAATCGTAGGTGTTTCCACCTTTCTGCGTACGATACCGACACACTCCATATCAGGAGCGGCCTCAATGGCTTCAAGTGCATATTTGCCAATATTGCCGTATCCCACAATTGCTACTTTTATCATAGTTGTGTTGTTTAAGTAAAAAGAGGATGTTCGTGGTTGAAGCATCCTCTTTTCTGGTTTTGTATTATTGTTTATTTCTGTACTGTGACTGTTGCGGTTTCATCACTTGCTGTATGTTCTTTGATTCTGTGACCAAGAACGAGGTAGGCTGTAGGGGCCGCGATGAAGAGCGATGAACATGTTCCGAATACCACACCAAGTATCATTGCGAACGAGAAGCTTCGTATGCTGTCACCTCCGAATATGAATATACAGAGCAGCACGAGGAGTGTACTGAATGATGTGTTGATGGTTCGGGAGAGTGTAACGTTCAACGACTGGTTGAACAGAGTCTGCCGTTCGCGGTTAGGATAGAGTCTCAACTCCTCACGAATACGGTCGAAGATGACCACCTTATCATTGATGGAGTAACCGATGACCGTAAGGATGGCACCAATGAATGTCTGGTCGATTTCAAGCGAGAATCCGATCCATCCGTAACATAACGAGTAGACTCCCATGATGAGAGTCGTGTCGACTGCGAGGGCAACCACTGAGCCGATTGAGAATGCAACGTTTCTGAATCGGAGCAAGATGTACAGGAAGATTGCTATTAGGGCAAGGATAACCGACCATATAGCTCCGTATGTGATGTCTTCTGCAACAGATGGTCCCACTTTCTGAGAGCTGATGATAGAACCTCCTACACGGTCGTCTCTATCGATGAACTGTTCGAGAGTGACGGACTTGTCTATCATGCCGTTTTCAATCAGAGTCTCATAGATTACTTCTTCGATTTCAGCGTCAACCTGTGGGCCGTTATCATTGATTCTGTAGTTTGTTGATATACGTACGGTCTTGTTGTCTGTTCCGATTGATATTACTTGAGTCGTTACTTTGCTGGCGTCTTCATCGGTTTCTGATGCCTTTTCCTGGAATTTTTCGGAAAGTACCTTTTGTACACTTTCTGGTGTAGCTTCTCTTACAAACTCAACTTTGTAGTTTCGTCCACCGGTGAAGTCGATTGAGCGGCTGAGACCACGGATTGCCAAAGAGCAGATGCTTATAAGGATTAGGATACCGAATATGGTAAATGACTTTTTGTAGTATCCCATGAAGTTGTACTTCATTCCTTGCATCAAGTTCTTTGATATCTTAGTGGTGAATGTAAGGTCGGTCCACTTGTCGCGATTGAGGAAGTGCTCGTAGCAAATACGTGTCAACCAAACGGCTGTGAAGAATGAGCAAACAATACCGATAATCAATGTGGTTGCGAAGCCCTTGATGGGTCCTGTTCCGAAGTAGAAGAGGATTACACCGGTGATGATTGATGTGAGGTTGGAGTCGAAGATTGCAGAGAACGCATTGCTGTAACCTGCGGCAACCGCGTTCTTTATGTTCTTGCCTGCTTTCAACTCTTCCTTTGTTCGCTCATATATAAGCACGTTCGCATCGACCGCCATACCAAGTGTCAGCACCATACCGGCTATACCCGACATTGTAAGTGCGGCCTGCAGTGATGTAAGTATTCCCAATGTGAAGAAGAAGTTGAGCAACAGGGCACAATTGGCAACCATACCAGCCCTAAATCCATACATAATGCACATGTATGCCATCAGCAGGATAAATGCGATTATAAACGAGATGAATCCGGCGTTGATAGACTCTTGTCCGAGCGACGGACCAACGATGTCCTCTTGTACGATCTGAATAGGCGCAGGCATTTTACCTGACTGGAGAACGTTTGCAAGGTCTTTTGTGTCACTTGCCGTAAAATTACCGGTGATTTGGGTGCTTCCACCGTCAATCTTGTTTTGTACGTTCGGTGCACTGTATACAACGCCATCAAGTACGATAGCAATACAATGGTTCACGTTTCTCTCTGTAAGGGCGGCCCATTTACGAGCTCCTTCAGAGTTCATCTTCATTGTGACACAAGGACGGTTGTATTGGTCGAATTCGTCCTTTGCCTCTGTTACGACGTCGCCTTCGATTGGCGCACGTCCGTTTTGACCTGTCTTACGAATAGCGTAGAGGGTGAATACTTTGCCAGCCTTGTCTTCTGCCTTAACACCCCATTTGAGTGAGAGGTCGGAAGGGAGTATTTGTTTTGCTAATTCTCCTGAAATCAACGAATCGATTTCAGCTGTGTCTGCTGAAAGTGCATAACCTACAGCGCATCCACTGTTGCCTCTGGTCAGTTGCAGGATTGCAAGCAGCGGGTTCTCTGCCTTTGCTTTTGCCAGTTGTTCATCGCCAACTTTCTTATTTATTTTTTTCTCGTTTGACGATACCTGTGACAATATATTTTCTTCTTTCTTTTGGGTATTTGCAGTATCTGCCTTCTCTTCAGCAACCTCTTTGGTCGCTATGGTGTCATTGTCTGCTGTGGAATCATTGGTGTCTTCCTCAACGACAGAACCATTACGAATTGCGGTATTCAATTGATTGAGGTAAGGATAGATAACGTCTGCATCATATGTTTCCCAAAACTCAAGACTTGCACTTCCTTGAAGGAGTTTACGTACACGCTCCGGCTCTTTTATTCCTGGGAGTTCTACCATGATACGCCCCGATTGTCCTTCTACTTTCTGAATGTTTGGCTGTACAACGCCGAAACGGTCAATACGCGCACGTAAAACCAAGAAAGAATTGTCTACAGCTGCATTGACTTCTTCGCGCAATACTTTCTCTACCTCACTGTCGGTGCTTGTCGGGGTGATTCTACCCTTGAGCTTCTGTGTTGCAAAAAGATGCGCCAAGTTTGACTCCGGTGCATTCTTCTTATAGGTTTTGACAAACAGTGTGATAAAATCGCTCTGGCTTTCATTTGCTTGTTTTTGGGCATCGTTTACCGATTTAACGAATAGAGAATCAGTTTTGTAATCGGCAAGTGCTTTTACTAAATCTGGGACTGAAACTTCAAGAATGACGTTCATACCGCCTTTAAGATCGAGACCAAGTCCGATAGCTGTTTCACGACACTGCTTAAGGTTGTACATTCCCAAATAGAACGGATTCGAATTTAGTGAATCCAGGTAAAGTTCTGCTTCGTCCTTGTCCATCTTTGATGCCTTGTTGTCCACATAGCTTGTTACAACAGAGAACGACAGATAGAAGATGCAGATAAGTGTTAGCGCAATCGCTAAGAACTTAACAAATCCTTTGTTTTGCATTGTTGATGATTGATAGTTTTATTTATTCTTTTATTTTGTTTTTAACATCTTGTTTTTACCATCAGATGATGGTGGCTATGTTATAAGTGCATAACAATCGTGCAAAGATAATGTTTTTTTTAGATTTAATTCATTTCAAGTATGCAAAAAATAGGATAATGGTCACTTCCGTACGCTGTTTTATCGACTTTTGCACCAAACGGATTGAAACCATCGCTAATAAGGATGTTGTCAATCCGGAAATACATTCCATTGCGATTATACGACAATCCGGGTCCGTTTCCTGATCGTGTATATGCATCGTTTAACTTTTTAGTCAATGTTTTATGCACATAAGATATTGGAGAGTCGTTCAAATCTCCGCATAATATTATGTAGTTGTTTTGTATCTTATCAATTAGTGCTGCAAGTGTGTCTGCCTGTATTGCACGTGCTGAATTCGCTTTTGCCAGTTTACCCTCAAGCCACCAGAAACTGTCGTGTATATTGTATTCTGTTTCCAGCTCGTTGTCGTCGTTCAGAGGGTTGGTACCTTTGATTATTTGTTTATACATTTGTTTGTCGTCATCGTTGAGCTGGTATGACTCAAGGTGGCAGTTGATGACTTTTATTGTATCTGTATCAATCTGCACGTCATATAGGTAGCAACTCGATGATGTCGTACCGAATTTTACGAGTTCAAGTGATAGGATTGGATATTTGGAGAGGAGTGCGCAGTTTGTCTCTGTCGAATCTCCTATTTCTATGTATGGGTATATGGCATTGAGCGTTCTGTATATTTGCTCTTTCTTTATATTTGAAACTTCTTGCAGACAAACAATATCAGCACCAGTATCTGTAATGTAGTCTACGATTTCCGTTTGGTGACCGTCGAAGTCATAATTGGCAAATGCCTGTACGTTGTACGACAATATTTTGAGCGTGTTCCCCTTTGGCTCACTTTGAAAGAGGTTTGTAGGACAGTAGTCCCGTATGCTAACACAGCTGGCGAGCAGTCCGGCAATACTGATTAGGCTTAGTTTCCGCTTTATTACTAACCAAATTACGATGAACACGACAGATCCTATAACGAAACCGGGTAGCAACATACCAAGGTACGACCAATTGGGATATTTGTATGGTGGCAAATAAACCGAATAAGCGCAAATAAGCATTGCGCCCACAGTCAGTATGTTGATTATAACGAGAGCTCCAATAAAGACCTTCTTTATCAGCTTCATGATGTTTCTTTGAATATCAATTTTTATTTACTTGCATCGAAAAGCCGTTTCTTTTCTTCTTCTGTCAGACTTCCGTATCCGTCTTTACGAATCTTATCGAGGATTTTGTCTATTTCATCATTTTGTGCTTTCTTCCTTGCGTTGTATTCGTAGTCTTTGCTGTGTTCGTTCTTATTGTATCCGTCCATTCGAGGGTGTGTCGAAGTGGTTCGCCATGTCGAGTTATTGAAAAATGACGGGCGCCGTGTTGTTTTCTTTTTCCAATACAATATTAGGATCAGTCCAAACAGCATTCCGCCAAGGTGGGCGAAGTGCGCGACTCCATCGATGGAAGTCAGTCCTTCAAAGAATTCAATGGCAGCATAACCGATAACAAAGTATTTAGCTTTGATTGGAATAGGAATTGGTATGATAAAGAGTTTTTCGTTTGGATAAAGCAGTCCGAAGGCAAGCAGTATGCCATATATTGCTCCGCTCGCACCTAAGGTCATGGAATAAGGATTTATTACTCCGAGAGCTTGTCCGGTTTCTTGCACAAATGCTGCACCAAGTCCGCAGACAAAATAGTAAATGAGGAACTTCTTCCATCCCCAAGTTTCTTCTATGATTCTGCCGAACATCCAAAGTGCGAACATGTTGAATAACAAGTGCATGAAGCCACCATGCATAAACATGTATGTTACAAACTGGAATACATGAAAATAGGGGCTTTCTATGTAGTATAATGAAAAAATTGGATTTATGTCGATAAACAACTCTATTAAATATGCAATAATGTTTGCTGTCAGCAACCATTTTACTGCTTTAGTCATCATCATAATATGGTTTGGTTTATATTTGTTATATATTTTGTAGTTTATTTTATTCGTTGATAAGTATTTGACCTTCTTCTGTCATCCCTTCTGCTGAGATATACATTGATGTACATGACGAGTTGTTGTAGAACTCGACGGTAGCACGTCCTCTGTTGTCGGTTAGAATATTTGGTGCCCAATACAATGTGCGCCTAAAATCTTCTGTCGGTGGAATCACGGAGTAATCATCCATTTCGAATGCTGTAGGAACGTTGAATCCTTCAAAGTGAGTCCGTCTGAGCCCTTTTTGTTTGAATCCGAATGTCGGATGCTGGTATACGTAGAAAACGACTGCGTTTAGGCCTTCAAGTCCCGATGTGAGTACATATTTATTGAGCGAGGTTACGTCGTCTGATATGTACAGGCTTTTGACAACATCAAGATAGTCGGGAATGGATATGTTTCCGGTCTTGTTGTTTGAATCATAAATTTCCAATCTTGTTTTTGCTGATTCTGTTATACCTGTAATACCCCAGAATGTATTGTCAATAATCCAAATGATTGGGCGTTCGTGATATGTCGTGTGGTCTGTTAATATTGAGTAGCCGGTCCTCATCGGGTCGTCGAAGATGATTGTTTCGTAATCGAAGAAAGGATTCTTGCTTTTCAGCCAATCGAAAAAGTATGGAATGTCTTCTCCGTTGTCTGCGTATTTGTCCGCATCTTCATCACAATCATATTTTATGACCGAGTGTTTTTGTGCGCTTGTTTCGTCATACCACAGCACCTTTAAGTCTCCCAATACTCTTCGTACTGCCTTTATCTTTACCGTTGGAAGCATGTGTGTACGCTTTGTTATTGAAACCGGCTCATCATCATTATCCTCCACATTTGTCTGCTTCAAGGCCGATGGCGTAAAGTTAGGGGTTTTCAGTGGTTGTATGGCAGCTTCGTATGGATATATGTAGCGCATGTCGGGAGAGAAGTTACGGTCAATACAGATATAGTAGTCTCTTTCCTTGTCTTCTTTCTTTGACACCATTTGCAGGCTCCATTCTCCTTCAATGTCTGGAACGATGTAATTGTATCTGCCTATACTGTCAGTTTTAAGTTTACCCTCAACGACCTCACCTTTCTTGTTGTACATATATGCGCTTATGTCTACATCGTCTGGTGTGTATTTTTTCTTTTTCGACTTAACTTGTCCGAACAGATATAATTTGTCTTCTATCGGTTGCTTGTTTTGTTGTTCTGTGAGTCCGGCCATGAGGCGGAAGTCATAACGTCTCCATCCCTGAATCATCATCAGTAAATCTGCGGCTTTACGATGCTGCTCGTCGTCTGCCTCGAAATAGTACTCCGGGTGTTCTATGTACCCTTTGACTTCGCTTGACAACAACATCCATGTTTTCATGTTGCCTTCTGCTCCGTTGTTCATCGTTGAGGCATCCATCGCAGAAAACGAAATGGATGTGTTAGGTTCTGTCTGTAATCTGAATTGTACCTTACAGCATGGTGTCAGTTTGGTTGTTGTTGATGTAATTTGTATACTGTCGGACTCTTTTGCCGTTGGACAAATGAAAAATAGTCTGTCTGATAATATTTGCCCGTTGGAGTCGAATACGGTTAGTTGGTTTACCCCTTCGGGAAGTACGTACCGGTTGAACGAGAGTTCATGTGATGGGGTGGCGGTCATTGTATCGCATCTTACAATTGTTCCGTTGTGCATTACTACATATCCAAGTAATCTGCCCAGAATCCCACTTGTGTTACTGATTGTGGCGGTTATATTTATATCGTCAAGTGTATTAAGGCGGATAACCGAACCGTCATTCTTTGCAACGGGGAGTTCTATTTTCTTTGTCTTCTTCTTATTGGAGGCATTGATAATCGCATAATACTTCATTCCCTGTTGTGGGGTGAGTTCAAATATGCCACGGCCTGCACTGTCGGTTGCGATGTCACATATCTTTTTGTCATTATTGTCTACAATTGCACCTGTAGTCTTGATATGTAGCCCGTCCTCATTACTCGTTATGAAGGCAACTTTACTTTTCAATCCCTCAACAAGATCGCCGCCTTCAGGATAGAATTTTATGGAAACGGCATGTGTATATGTGTCAATTATAATGTTGTCCTCGTCCTTTCTGGTGTTAGGAAGCCGTTTCTGATAGCTGAAGCGATCAATTTCCGGATGGCTGTAATCACCCTCTTTTTGTGGAGTCTTAAAAATAGGGAAGACTCTTGAGAAGCAGGCGTGAGTTCCCCAATTAGTCATGTAGCGTGTGTATGCACGGACTTCATAGAAGCCTGTTGTTTGAATGCTGTCGATCTTGATATCGCCTTCTGCCTCTCCATTAGTGATTTTCAATTTCCTCTTTTCAACAATGTCGCCCGACGGATTTACCAATTCTACATATAGAACGTGGCTTAGATCTGTCTTTCGCTCTGTATCACATCTCGTTATATATGCCTTGAAACGAATGTACTCACCTTTGAAATAGCCGGTGTTGTCGAAATGCAAATATACTTTCTCACATGGATTATACAGGTTAAAATTCATTGCGCTTTCTATGTAGTCAATGATTTGTTGGGTCGACGAGTCTGTCGTGTCGTTTAGTTGTGTAACGTGTTGCCTGGCGTCAGTATGTGCCAAGCCAAGGAAAGAGCAGAATGTCAACAGCAATATTACACGTTGACATTGGATATTCTTTATTATTCTATATCTATACATTTGCATTACCTGATTTATACCGGAACAGGAATTCGCAGATATTGTGATTTACCAAAGTCCCATTTGGGTGTTTTGGACTACAAAGATACAAATTTAATCGCAAAACCTAAACATTCCATCCTTTTTTATGCTTTATTTCAAGTGCCTTAACGTTTTAGCATGCCTCTATGTACAATAGGTTGTTTTACAGATAAAGGAAAAAGATGATTAAAGAAGTTGCCGACTGGCAAAATGTGTATGCTTTTTGTATATTGATTTTGACGATGTGCTTTACTATAAATATAAAAGGAGGTCAAAAGAAAGAAAAAAAACTATTGGGCATGAAACATAATGAATTATTTATTATCTTTGCCAAAATTATTCTATAAAAATGGGACAGAACGGAATTGACTTCAAGGTAGATGTTGACCAAATAATAAAAAGCAAGGCTGGAGATAAATATAAATATTTCCCGAAGTTTATCATTGATTGGTTGAAAAAAACCTTGCATCAAGATGAGGTTAATGCCTTTTTGACCGGACGCGGTGCAGACAAATACGGACAGGACTTTCTTGATGAGTGCGTCAGATATTTGGAAATGGATTTGAAGATCGTTGGCCTCGACCGATTACCAAGCAATGATGGAGGTCGGTACTATACTATAGTATCGAACCACCCGTTAGGTGGAGAAGACGGTGTTGCATTAGGGAGCATTCTGTGCCACAAGTATGACAGTAAAATCAAATATCTGGTTAATGACGTGCTTATGAACCTGAAAGGACTCGCTCCTTTGTGCATACCTATAAACAAGACCGGCAATCAGAGCCGGAATTTTCCTAAAATGGTAGAGACTGCTTTTCAGTCGGATAACAATGTACTTATGTTTCCCGCAGGACTGTGTTCGCGTAAGCAGAATGGTGTGATAAGAGATCTGCCTTGGAAAAAAACATTCATAACCAAGAGTATAGAATACAAACGGGATGTCATACCAGTTCATTTTTCCGGACAGAACTCCGAACGATTTTATAGAATAGCAAATATTTGCAAGGCTTTACATCTCAAGGTAAATCTTGCCATGCTGTTTTTGGTTGATGAGATGTATAAGAATGTTGGAAAATCATTTACTGTTACCTTTGGGGAGCCAATTCCATGGCAGACATTCGATAGGTCGAAGTCACATTTCGAATGGGCTCAATGGGCGAAAGATAAAGTATACGAATTATAGATTTATGGAAAAGATAATAGAACCAATAGACCGGCAGGTCTTAAAGTCTGAACTGACAGAGGACAAGCGGTTGAGATTTACAAACCGCAGCAATAATGAGATATATATAATTGACTGGAAGGATTCTCCAAACGTACTGAAGGAAATCGGCCGACTTCGTGAAATCGCCTTTCGTGTTGCGGGTGGCGGAACCGGTAAAAGCATGGACCTTGATGAATTTGACTTGAGCGATAACCCGTACAAGCAGCTTATCGTGTGGAATCCAGACGCAGAGGAGATTATTGGGGGCTATCGCTACCTTTTGGGGACAGATGTTCAATATGATGAAAATGGTCAGCCAATTCTTGCTACATCTCACATGTTCCATTTCTCTGATAAATTCATTAAGGACTACTTACCTTATACAGTGGAATTGGGGCGCTCATTTGTCACAGTGGAGTATCAAGCGACCAGGGCAGACTCAAAGGGGCTGTTTGCACTTGATAATCTTTGGGACGGGTTGGGGGCACTCTCTGTTATCATGCCAAACTGTAAATACTTCTTTGGCAAAATGACGATGTATCCTTCATATAACCGTCGTTGCCGTGATATGATTCTGTATTTTCTGAATAAGCATTTCCCAGATAAAGAAAAATTGATTGTACCAATGGAGCCACTTAAGATAGAAAGCGATCCTAAGGAATTTGAGGCAATGTTCTGCTACGATGATTTCAAAGAAGACTACAAGGTACTTAATCGGGTCGTTCGTAGTTTCGGGCTTTCTATTCCACCATTGGTGAACGCATATATGAGTCTGTCACCTACAATGAAAGTGTTTGGTACTGCAATTAATGACGGATTTGGAGATGTTGAGGAAACAGGAATTCTCATTGCTATAGATGAAATAATAGAAAGTAAGCGTGTGCGTCATATTGATAAATTTGCCAAGGAACATCCTGAGCTTGTCGATCAATCGATAAAAGAAATATCAAGAATTGTATCGGGCGTGAATAAAGTTAGGAAGAATTAACTTGAATAGTAGGTATATTGTTCAAAGAAATTATTCCATAGCGTTAAACCATTTCGAATTTAAGACATCATACATAACAAATTGAGATAATTAATAGGTGTTTATCATTTTTCAGAGGTGCAGTTGCACGTGAGTGTAACTGCACTTTTTTATTATGTGCCTGACAAAAGGAAATGCAATCTGCTACTGCTCATCAAGAATTTTTATGTGTTGGTCGAGTATGGCCTTACGAATACTGTCAATATGTGCTTGGTTGCGTGTCTCCATACTGATGCGCAATACACATGAGTTGACTTTGATAAACGAATTGGTACGTTCGTGAAGTACACCTACAACATTTGCTCCTTGGCTTGCTATGAGTTGGCTGATTTTTGTTAGTTGGCCTGGTCTGTCGTCTATTTCCAAAGAGAAAGTGCACAACCGTCCGCCCTTTTGAAGCCCACGGTTAATTATTCTGTTGAGCATCGTCACATCGATGTTTCCTCCACTTACTACGCAAACGGTCTTTTTGCCTTCGAGTGGTAACTTTGAAAACATCGCAGCGGCCACTGATACAGCTCCGGCTCCTTCTGCTATCATCTTGTATTTTTCAAGTAATAAAAGGATGGCAGCACAAATTTCATCATCACTCACAGTGACGAATTCATCAACATATTCCTTACATAATTTATATGTCAGTTGTCCTGGTTCCTTTACTGCTATTCCGTCTGCAATTGTGCTGACAGAGTCAAGCTTCTCAATTTTTCCGTCTTGAATGCTGCGCACCATGCTTGGTGCTCCTTCATCTTGTACACCATATATTTTTATATTAGGATTAAGTTGCTTGGCAACGTATGCGATTCCGCTAATAAGACCACCTCCACCAACTGGTACGATAATGGCATCAACATCTGACATCTCATTTAATATTTCCAGGCCGATTGTTCCTTGTCCTGCAATCACAAGGGGATTATCGAACGGATGGATGAATGTCATTTTTCGCTCTTCCTTTAACTTCATTGCATAATTGTAAGCGTCGTCATAGGCTCCTGGCACCAGGCAAATCTCTGCACCATAGCTGCGCGTTGCTTCTACTTTGCTTATTGGCGCTCCTTCAGGCAGGCAGATGATACTGGGAATACCATATTTTTGTGCCGACATTGCTACGCCTTGTGCATGATTGCCTGCGGAACAGGCGATAACACCGCGTTGCTTTTCTTCGTCTGACAATTGTGAAACCATGTAGCTTGCTCCACGAACTTTAAATGATCCGGTTACTTGTAAATTTTCTGGCTTAATGTATATATCAAATCCTTTCCGTACATCTGGTGCCGGAACAATATGTGTGCTGCGGATGATTTGTTTCAGTACGTAAGAAGCACGATACACTTCTTGCATGTTTAATTCTCGTTTCATGTCAACTTTCATTTTTGCGAGTGCAAAGGTAATAAATAAAATCGGAATAGGAGTACTTTCGTCATACCGGAATGTGTGAACTCATTTGCTTACGGCAGTTTATCGATAGGTGCTGCAGTGTAGTTGTCAATATCAAGATGAAAATTCTCTAATTGCTGTAACTGATGCCGGCATGCAGGGCTATCGGACGGAAATGGCTGTTTACTGAATTGCTGGAAGTACAGCAAACAAGCATCGCGCCACCACCATGCATCCTTTGCTTGACGGTCAAACCGTGTTTTAAGGTTATTGTATCTTTCAGTGTCAATATAAGGTTGGAGACTGCTCCATGTGCTGACAAAACTTTCTGCTTGTCGTACCCCTTCATCGTACTTGTGACACATGCGGTTCCAAAGAGTCTCACCACATGGCAGCACTTGATTCCAACCGATATGATGAAACCATAACAAATATTTCTCAGGACACAAGTTTGTGTCGTTGAACAAATGTGCTAGTGAATCTGGGTATTGCAATACTGCTTTTGAACCATTGCTGGTTCTGTCGAATCCGATGCCGTGGCTGTCAGCGCGATGGTAGTATCGAGGTAGCCAGTCTTCGCGCCATCCTTCGTGGTAGCACCATGGCTCAGGTCCATAGTGATGTCCTCCTGCGAATATATGATGCAAACCTATTGGCATCATATAGCTGACACACGCTTCGTGTGATTGAAGGAGCAAGTCAGTAAGTTGTTCTACGGCTTCATGGTTTTTCGTAAATGTCTGCAACACAAATTCTCTTGCTATTTGTGCTGATGTGAGCGATTTGTTCCATGCCAATCTACCGAATGCGTACCAATTGGCTTGTGCCATGTCACTTCCGCACCAGTTGGGTGAGTCACCTATGTTCGACACCCCCGCTATGCCAACGTCTGTGTTGACAAGGTCAGTCACCTCTTTCCACATTGGGGCAAGGAAAACGGTATGTATGGACTCTCCTAAGTACTCTTGTGTGATTTGCAATTCTGTCATCACTTTTGTCTGTTTCATAGAGAGCAAGAGAGGATGTACCGGTTCGCGCGGTTGAAAGTCGACAGGACCATTTTTTACTTGCAATATTACATTTTCAGCAAATATCCCGTCAAGAGGCATAAACTCATCGTACGCCTGACAAGCTCTGTCTGTGTTATTGGCAGAGTATACAAACGCACGCCACATGACTATGCCTCCGTGTGGCTTTAGTATGTGTGCCAGCATGTTTGCTCCTTCGGCATGAGTCCTTCCAAAATCTTGTGGACCAGGCTCTCCCTCACTGTTCGCCTTTACCAAGAATCCACCGAAATCTGGTATCGAATCATAAAGTGTTTGTACATGGTCTTGCCACCATTTTATTACTTCTGCATTTATTGGATCGGCAGAACCCAATCCTCCTAATACCATTGGGGATGCGAAGTTGACAGACAAGTAGACTTTGATTCCATATGGGCGAAGTATATTTGCGATTCGCTTCACACCGCTTATATGGCTGTCTGTCAGTATTTGTGGACTCGCATTGACATTGTTGAGGACCGTTCCGTTTATACCGATAGAAGCATTGGCACGTGCATACTCTCTAATCAGATCAGCGTTGATTATACCTAAGTCTGTTGAGTCTTTCCAAAAGATCGACCTGCCGGCATAACCTCTTTCCACTGTGCCGTTGAGATTATCCCAATGGTTCAGTATACGGAGTCGGGAAGACGGTTCCTCTGTTATGGTTTTTCCGTCAGTGAGTTGAACTCCCGTTTCTTGCATTCTCAAGAGGCTGTATGTTCCATACAATATTCCTATTGGAGTGGACGATGTGATATAAATTTCATTGTTCTTGAGGGTTAGTAAGAATCCGTCTTTGTCTGATACAGTCGGTTTTAATGACAGATGTACTGCTTTGCCTGTATACAGATAATGTTTCAACTCTTCTGTGGCAATGTCCAATGTCGGTGAAGATTCATTGGAATCTATGATCACCTCTACAGGATTTGCTGTTTGTTGCATCCTTAACCAAAGTTTATGTCCATTGTCCGAGAATGCGGCAACAGGAAGCAGGAATGACAATATGAATCCAATGAATCTCATATATATTATATATTAGTCTGTTCCATCGATGGTTTGAATAAGTCCGTTTTCATCGAAATCGAGTTCGCATACTTTCAGGCTTCTCAACCACGATTTTCCTCCAGACGGTACGCTGTCATGATGGAAAAGATACCATTTCCCTTTCCATTCGATTATTGCCAAATGTGTGGTCCAGCCGACAACTGGTGTTAGTATTACCCCCTTGTATGTAAACGGACCCAACGGATTGTCACCTATGGCATAGCATAGCAGATGGCTGTCGCCTGTTGAGTATGTGAAATAGTATTTCCCGTCTTTTTTGAATACCCAACTTGCTTCAAAGAAACGGTGCGGATCGTCAGCTCTCAATGGCTTACCTTCCTCGTCAATTACGAATACTTGCCGTGGTGGCTCTGCAAATTGAAGCATATCTTTGCTCAGGCGAACGACACGACTTGGTAATGCTGGCTCGTCACCTTCCGGCAAATATGGCTGTTCAAGCGCCTTGTTGTCTTTGTAACGTTGCAACTGTCCGCCCCATAATCCTCCAAAGTACACGTAGTAGTCACCATCCTCATCTTTGCGTACTGCCATGTCGATGCTGTAACTGCCGCGAACAGGATCCGGTTGTGGAATGAATGGTCCTTCCGGACGGTCGGCCACAGCGACACCCCAACGGAAGATATCGTTTTGGTCTTTCATAGGAAAGTACATATAATACTTACCGTCTTTTTCTGCTACATCGCAGTCCCATAATTGTCTGCCGTGCCATGGTATATCTTCCAGGCGGAGGACACAACCATGGTCGGTTACTTTGCCTGTCATTGGGTCTCCATCAATTGAAAGCACATGATAGTCTTTCATTACGTATTGATCCCCATTATCGTTTTCTACATTTGCGCATTCCCAATCATGTGAAGGGTAGATGTAAATTTTACCATTGAATACATGGACCGAAGGGTCTGCCATGTAATCAGTAGGAAACAAATATCTCTTTTCTTTCTTCATAATGCTAATGTGTTATTATATTGTGGGTTAATTTCATTTATTTCCCTTGATCGTCTTGATCTTTTTGACTGCGTGCCTCAATCGCATGGTTGATTTCATCGATTTTTTCGTCTGTAAGCTCGTATTTGCTTATTATCCACATGGCAAGCAATAGTAATATAGCTGGTATTACACACAATAGCCATAGTATACCTTGCCATTGGAACGGGGTAATACTATCATTGGCCCGTTCTGCCATGAAATATGCGCCAGCTGCGTTGCCTACCGACATCATCGCAAATGCTGTGATGAAGAAGAAGGCAATGATCCGCAACGGACGATTATACATGAATTCTTTCCATAAGTCACTTACTTTTACATTTGCCGTCTCGCTGTTGTCCATGACCACTCGTTCTTTGCTTTGAGAGAAACAGAATATAAGCAGAACCAATGCAGTCAGGCCATATATAACCATTGTATAGAACCATGCTGTAGGATTCGTGGTTCCACTTTGGCTTGCCTCGCTTGGTTTATACGAAATAATCCATAGCACAAGTAAAGGAACTGCCCCGCCAAGAGCCATGCCTGCTTTAAAGAATATGCCAGTCAATGCGTTCACTATACCGGCAATGCGTTTGCCTGTCTTATATTCTGAAAACGAAATTACTTCAGGCACTAATGCCCACATGTAGCCTGTTGCCACAATAACACCAGTAGATTTTATAAACTGACAAATATTGATTACTGTATCATTGTTTCTCAAGTCAGTCAGACCTACAATGTAAAGTAACATCATACCTATTATTGCAATCGTCAGGAATATGTAGAACATTCCTTTCTTACCGACCTTTCTCTTTATTGCCGGCACAAGTGGCATAAATATAAATGCTGGTAATGAGCCTAATCCCATGAACAATGCTGTGCTCAATGCATTTGAGTAGTCTTTGGAGTCAGTAAGGGCGCAAACCAAGATTGGAATACCTGCGCTGACAAGCAACCCACCGACATTTGCAAGGAACATACGTGTAGATGTAAGGATTGTAATTTCATTTGTGTCGCGTGTAAGTGAAGAATTCAAAGCTCCATACGGGACGTTCACTAGTGTATATGACATACTCATTCCTATGTAGGTTACATAGGCATAGATAAGTTTGGTTGTCGTAGCTACGCCTGCGAGGCCGTTCCAAAAGCATAGAATTGCAAATCCTACCAGCGGAATACCTGCAAACAGAAGGTATGAACGATATTTCCCAAATCGTGGGTTGTGCTTGTCAATGTATGTCCCAACTATTGGGTCCCATACTACATCGATAAGCCTGACAACTAAAAACATTATACTTGCTGCACCTGCGTCAAGACCAAAGACGTTGGTATAAAAAAAGGCCAGCCAAATGCTTATAGTTTGATAAATAAGGTTTTGGGCTAAGTCGCCGGATCCATATCCGATGCGCGTCAGCCAATTAAGCTTGTAAAAGCCTTTCATCTCATTTTGTGATGTATTACTGTTTGTTTCCATATATAACAATATCAGCTGTTTGTATTTGTATTAGTCATTGCAAAGTAAGCCTTTTTTTACGTAACAGATTTGCTCTATTGTCTTTTATTCTTGAAAATTTGATACATTGGCAGGTCTGTGCGAAGTTTTGTAGCTGTTTTGTGCAAGCAGATGAATGATATTTTCTATTCTGGCATTAAGTAATCGGGACAGACCATTTAAGACAAATATTATTGTCACCTTATTTTCTTAAGGAAATCTTGTAAGAATGAATCCTCAATATCTCCCATTTGAAATTCCTTTTCTGCGTCACGGCGAATCATGTCAAGCCACTCGTTTTGTGCCTCAAGACTTTCTGTGGTTTGTGTGTATGAGTAGGCCATCTTGTTGTGGCGGTAATACTCTGCAAGTTTACTGATTATTTCGTCCGATGAGGTGATCTCTCCCTCCTCTATTTCCGAAATAAGATCGTCGACCGATTTTTTCGGTGTAATCATGCCACAAAGGTCGAGCCATTCGTCTTTTGGAAGTTCGCCTCCATACAATCGGAGAATCAAGTCGTAATACTTTAAACCGTCGAACAGTGCTTTGCGTTTAATATAACAACTTTCGAATTTATATTCTTCGGTGTTGTATCCTTGTTGCTCAATGAGTGAATTCAACAGTTCATTGCCCGCGATAACAAACTGGATTATATATGGATTAGGGAAAGCGAAGTTGATAATGTCTCTGCGTGCAGAGGTGGGTCTGCCGTCGCGTTTGGGCCATTTGTTTACATCACGCCATGTACCAACTGTCTTGATATTGATTCCTGGCACAATGTATGTCTTTGTCCCTGTAGCTATAATATATGAGAACGGTAGATTTTGCAGTCGGGGGTGTTCTGTCAGTTTGCCCATGACCATCGAGAACACACCGATATGTGCGGGCCAAAGAATGTGACTGCCCGAAGCGGTCTTGGATCCTCTTTCGAGAATGCCCCAATGTATAGGTCCCATTTTGTAGGCGTGGTTACTTTGATTAGTTGCCGAGCCTGCGTTATAGAATGAGAATTCACCGCTTATTAATAGTGTCGATTTATGGTGTGAGCACGAGAATGGTCCACATAGAGCTGCGCATGCTTCCCCATTGTCCATGTATGCATTGGCAAAGAACAATGAAGCTTCGGCAGAGAAGCCTTTGCCGATATGCACAGACTCACCTACAAAGCAGTTAAAGACTTTGGCTCCATCGGTCACTGTTGCACTCATTGCTACAACAGAATTGTCAATGATGACGTTCGGACCGATAAATGTAGGAGCGTCACCACAGCTTAGCAGAGTTACATTGGAAATCCTGCTTGCACCTTGTATTTCGCAATATGCACCGATGTATGTGTTGCTGATTTCACCGGATCTGACGATACGGCATCCTTCGCCGATTGATCCTCGGTCAACGGCTTCGCGCTCGGCGACTTCTTTAAGCGCCAATTCGCGGACTGAAACATAGTGCAACATTAGCCAGGCTGTCTGAGCTGTCAATTTATCGTATATTACAATATTACCGTCGCCTCCTTCGTTCAGCACAGAGATTACCGTCCCGTTGCCAAATGAGGTCAGACCTTGGGTGCTTATCACTCCAACGTTGGATATGTAGCATCGGTCGCCAATATTGTAGTTTGATAAATACCCTCGTATATTCTCTATGAAGCAATTATCTCCAATTGTAACATTGTTCAAGGTACAGTTTTGAATTGTAGAATGCCGTTGGAATCCTTCTTCAATTTCAACCATACTATTCAGTGAGCCAATCTCCACTGTCCCATAGAAGTTTACATTGCGTATGAAGTTGGGCATAAACCCGTCTTCTACCTGAATTTCCTGCCAGTTAGCCGCTGTGCATCCTTGTTCTTCAAGAATAGAGATTTCTATGTCCGTAAGTCCTCTTTTCATGATTATTTGAGTTTATAATTGTTCGTCTGATTCATAGTGTTGGAAAAGGAAGTCGTTGTATGGATATTTCTGTACATGCAACTCCCTTATTTTCTTGTATGCGAGTTCCTTGAATTCTTTGATGTTCTCACCTGTCTTTGCTGAGATGAAGAAGCAATTATCATTCATTTTCGCCATCCATGTCTCCATCAGTTCGTTTAAGGAGATATTTTCCTTTGTCTTAGGAGTAAGATCGTCCGCTTCTTTTGGGACCCATGTATAAGCGTCTATTTTGTTGAATACTAACATTGTCGGCTTTTCACTTGCACCGAGATCTGCAAGTGTTTGCTCTACCACGCGTATTTGTTCTTCAAAGTCTGGATGTGAGATATCGACTAAGTGTATTAATAAGTCTGCTTCACGCACCTCATCCAAAGTAGATTTGAAGGAGTCAACGAGGTCTGTCGGCAATTTACGGATGAAGCCGACTGTATCACTTAGCAGAAATGGTAAATTGTCGATTATTACTTTGCGGACTGTTGTGTCGAGTGTGGCGAATAATTTGTTTTCTGCGAATACATCGCTTTTTGACAGCAGGTTCATCAGTGTAGATTTTCCTACATTAGTATATCCGACGAGAGCGACACGTATGAGACGTCCGCGGTTTTTGCGTTGAGTCGTTTTTTGTGTGTCAATCTCTTTTAAGCGCTGTTTTAGCAGTGACATGCGGTTTCTTATTATTCGCTGGTCCATCTCAAGTTGGGTTTCACCAGGTCCGCGCAATCCTACGCTTCCTCCACGCTGCCGTTCGAGGTGTGTCCACAACCGCGTAAGTCTCGGCAACATATATTTGTATTGGGCCAGTTCCACTTGAGTTTTGGCGGTAGCTGTCTTAGCCCTCATGGCGAAGATATCTAAAATCAATGATGTGCGGTCGAGTATTTTCACTTGCAATTCTTTTTCTATGTTGCGTATCTGTTTGGCGCTTAGCTCGTCATCAAATATCACCATGCCAACTTCGCGTCCTTCGTCTTCTTCTGATTTGATAAAGTCGCGAATCTCTATTAGTTTCCCGCTACCGACATAAGTTACGCTGTTAGGGCCGTTTACTTTTTGAGTGAAACGCTTGATGACTTTTGCGCCAGCCGTGTCAGCCAGGAATTCAAGTTCATCAAGATATTCTGTCGTCTTCCTCTCCCCTTGATAAGGAGTGATAAGCCCCACTATGGCGGCTGTTTCTTCTTTTGCTTCTGTTTTAACGAATTCTTTCATCGGTTATTCAATATAATTGGCAACAAAGATAAAAATAATTCAGTTAATAATAAAATAATTGCTTGTTTTAAGTGAAAAACGAAAAAGATAAGGTTGCCATTAAAATAAAAAGTGTATATTTGCAATCGATAGTGTTATCATAAGACAACTATGTCCAAACAATACCGGACGATGAGCGAAAAAGACGTAATAATCCAATCTCTTCTTGATACCTTGCCGCCAATTACATTAGAGCAAATGGAATCAATCAAGCTTATGAATCGCCTTGACACAAAATATGTGACGACGAAAAGTAAGCTTATCGAACTTTTGCAACTTGTAAAGGACAAGTATTATGTACAGACAATCGGAACAATGACAGTCTGCCCTTATCGTACTACGTATTTCGATACCAATGACCATGTGATGTACATGATGCATCACAACAAGCGGGCTACAAGGACAAAGGTGCGAGTTAGGACGTATTTGGCAAGCGGAGATTTGACATACCTTGAAGTGAAGCGAAAAAACAATCACGGCAGAACGAAAAAAAAACGTATTCAAGTCCCTTCACTTGAGGAATCGCAATCCACTGTTGGAGCTGAACAGCTTGTGGAACGTAAGACCGGCATGTCGTTCGCGTCTATGCACGAAGTGGTTCAGAACTTGTTTGACCGTATCACACTTGTGAATTTAGGCAAGACAGAGAGATTGACAATTGACTATAACATTCGTTTCCATAATTTCGAGACGGGGAGAGACGCCGACAGTGACCAATTGGTAGTAGTCGAGTTGAAGCGTGACGGCAATGTGTTTTCTCCGATATGCTCATTGCTCCGGGACCTGCACATACACCCGACTGGTTTCAGTAAGTGTTGTATCGGAATGGTATGGACTGATCCGTGCTTGAAACACAACAATTTCAAGGCTAAAATACGCAAACTTGAGAAAATCAACAACGATGGACAATACATGCCGCCCGAAACAAGTGTTGGATGAGATAAATAAGATATAAAACGAAAATAACACAATACAGAAATGGAATCATTAACTGACTTCTTTACGCTAATTTCAAGTGACTCAAGCAGAATCTTAGATTTGTTTTTCCGCTTGATTATCAACACGCTGTTTACTGTGATAATAGCACGTGGCTTCTACTTCCCAAAGAGTAAGAGAACAGACTTCTTTTTTACTTATGTCCTTGTCGGGTTTGGTATATTTATGCTCATACACTTGATGGGCGACGCAAAACTGAAAACAGGTATTGCAATGGGACTTTTTGCCATATTCTGTATTATGCGGTATAGGACAGAGTCGGTTCCTATTCGTGAGATGACTTATCTGTTTTTGGTCATTGCGCTTGCAGCAATCAACGGACTGGCGTGGACCGCTGACATCTCCGATAAACACCCTGAATTCTTCGCGCCTGAACTGACAGCTGTAATAGAATTGTTGGTGACAAACATATTGTTCGTTATTGCTATCTGGATTGCTGAAGGAGGTAAATGGGTCACTTCGTTGAGCACTAAGTACATAAAGTATGACAAAATAGAACTGATAGTTCCGGAAAAGCGTGATGAGCTTATTGAGGACTTGAAGAAACGTACGGGCTTAAACGTCAAGGATGTTGCCATCGGGTCGCTCGATTTCTTAAAGGATATGGCTCTGATCAAGGTGTACTACACCGACGATGATAATACGGGCAATGATGACATGCTTAGAAAAATGCCGAAATTGTATGATTAGAAGACTGCTGATATTGATTGTGGTCCTGGTTTTCACACAAATGTCGTTCGCTCAGGATGATGATTTTGGGTACGAACTAAGTGTTGAAGGCGAGAAGAAGATTGCGAAGGGACTTAAATTGGAACTCTCGACAAGCATGCGCACGCAAGACGATGCCGAGCGTATGGACAGGTATGTCGTGGGAACCGGATTGTCGTATAAGTTCTACTCAAACCCTGAGAAAACCCTCAGTATTAAGGCAAACGCAGGTTTCGACTATCTGTGGACTAAGAAACTTAAGGAGACAGAGGTGAAATACTTTGAAGCAGATGATGATTTGGTCGAAAATGGCTATTTCAACGAAGGTGACAAAAAGGGATGGAATGTAACTGACTCATATTGGCGTGACCGATACCGCGTGAATCTTGGTGTACAGCTGAATTATAGTTTCAACAAAAGGTGGTCTGTTTCACTGAAAGAGACATTCCGATACAGCCATTATTGCAAAGCAACAGCTAACCGCACAAAGTGGAGATATGACGAATACAATAGCCCATTAAAAGATGACGGGTCAATAGACTGGCTGTTTTCAGAGTACACATACGATGACAACACGTATGAAGGAGATGACAATGTGGATGAGAACGGGAATATTATAGGTAAGTATAAGAATACGGACAAGGTGACGAAAGGCGGAAAGGACCGGACAATCCTCTATTCACGGCTTACCGTTTCGTACGATATCAAAGGCTATCCTATAGACTTGTTTGCGACAGTTGATTATGGTTGTGGACAGAACTACACTATAAATAAGTGGAAGTTCATAGGTGGCTATGATTATAAAATCAATAAGCATAATAAGCTTACACTATTTTACCGTTACAACACAGAGTCGGACGATGATGAGGGAGGCGGACACTTGGTTGGTCTAGGATATAAATTTGAATTTTAAGTGAATACACAATAATGAAGTAAAAACAATAAATACTTTCAGTATATGAAAAGACTTATTACGATGTCTATTGCTCTGGTTATGAGCATGGCTATGTTTGCTGATGGTGGAGATTACAGTCTGTATATCGCTGCTGAAACAACTACAAGTCACAAATTGTCAACAATCCAGAAACTCACATTCGAGAACGGAAATGTTGTGGTCAACCTTAAGGATGGAACTAAAGAATCTACTGCCATTAGTGCTGTAAGTAAGATGTACTTCGGTACTACGACGTATGTTATACAGGACGTTAATAAAGACGGTCTGGTAGATACTCAAGATGTTCTTGCAGTGTATGCCGGTATGGAATCGGGCGAGACTGACGGACTTGATGTAAACGAGGATGGTAATGTAGATACACAGGATGTACTGAACATCTATGATTACATGCAAAATGATAATTAATAGCAGGAGTCAGGCCACAAATACTTATATGATATGAACAAGAAAATTGCATGTCTAATCTGCATGCTTGGCATCTTTATGTCGGCGCATGCTCAAATATATGTTTGTGACAACTTCTCATATGAGACATACGATGCGGCTACTGTCGGTGATATTACATTTTCGTCCGATGGTTCAACTGTAAATATCGGGGGTGAACAATATGATGTGGATGACATTGACAGCATTACTTTCACGGAACCGGAATTTCCTGCGGTCGATATTGTATACAACGGGAGTACCGCAACGGTTACAATCCCGTCGAGTGTGAGCGGAGTGACTTGTTCAAGCGGTACGAGTCCAAATGTTGTCCTAACTTCAACTAATACGACTACAGAATACTTGTATCGCGTGTCCGGCAGTTCTTCCAATGGCTCACTTACAATTAACGGTGAGTATAAACTGTCGTTGATGTTGGCTGGCGTACAGCTTACAAGTAGCACAGGAGCCGCAATCGACATTGAATGCGGCAAACGTATAGATGTTCTTCTCAAAGATGGCACGACCAACACGCTGGCGGATTATGCCGGTGGCACTCAAAAGGCTGCGTTCTACACTAAAGGGCATGCAGAATTTAAGGGCGGAGGAACGCTAAATGTCACTGGCAATGCAAAGCATGCAATTTGTGCAAAAGAATACCTCACTATTAAGGCATCGGTTGGAACGATCAACATCCTGGGAGCACAGAATGATGGCATTCATTGTGGTGAAGGAAAAGCTGGTGACGAGGATAATTACTTCCAGATGAATGGTGGCACACTCAATATCTCCGGATGTGGAAGCGACTGTATCGATTCCGATGATTATGGTTGTATTAAGATTAAAGGCGGCAACCTGACTATGACAATGAAACAGGCGGATGGTGCCGGACTAAAGGCCGACAGTATATTGACTATAAATGGAGGGTCAATTAGTTTTGATGTTACAGGAGCCGAATCTGAGGCTATCCGTTGTTCATATAATGCGTATTTTAATGGTGGAACTATAACAGGAAATGTGACTGGTAATGGAGCAAGAGGCATAAGAGGCAAGAGAGTCACCAAGGTGACTGGTACTGTGCTGAGAGGCGGCAACTTGTATTTCAATGGGACAAATGTTACGCTTACTGCAAGCGGTGGAACATATGATGGCACAAAATGCTTCGGAATAAAAGCGGACAATATCCTGACCCAGACAGCTGGAACTATAACAGTGACAGTTTCAAACAGTGCCATAGGTATAAAAGGTGGAACCGAAAATTGGAATGGTGGAACTCATAATGTGATAGAGAACTGAGAAATATAAATGTATAATGTGCAGGCTGTTTTGTTTTCAATACGATAACAGCCTGTTTCTTAACTTATAAACAATAAGTATCGAATGCCAAAATTTAAAAGAATACTGCTTAAGTTAAGCGGGGAAAGCCTTATGGGGCAGCAAAAATACGGAATTGACGTACAGAGACTAAATGATTATGCAACGCAAATCAAAGAAGTACACGACATGGGAGTACAAATAGGGATTGTTATCGGTGGCGGAAACATCTTTCGTGGACTCAGCGGTGCCAGCAAAGGTTTTGATCGCGTGAAGGGTGACCAGATGGGAATGTGTGCTACTGTAATCAACTCTCTTGCATTGAGCAGTGCCCTTGGGGCTATCGGATGTAAAAGCTGTGTACTTACGGCAATACGTATGGAACCTATAGGCGAGTTTTATACAAAGTGGAAAGCTATAGAAGCAATGGAGAATGGCGAGGTCGCTATCTTCTCTGCCGGAACAGGCAATCCTTATTTCACAACTGACACAGGGAGCAGTTTACGTGCAATTGAAATAGAGGCTGATATAATGCTGAAGGGCACGCGTGTTGATGGAGTCTATACAGCAGACCCGGAGAAGGACCAGACTGCCAAGAAGTTTACTGAAATAACATATGACGAGATATACAATAGGAATTTACGTGTAATGGATCTCACTGCAACAACAATGTGTAAGGAAAATGGCTTGCCAATATATGTATTCAATATGGATATTATGGGTAATCTCAAGAAAGTAATGGACGGTGAGAACATTGGCACATTAGTACATAATTAATATTTAAACAAAAAGAACATGAAGCAATATAAAAGAACACTTGTGACGTCTGCGCTCCCTTATGCAAATGGCCCAGTGCATATCGGACACCTTGCCGGTGTGTATGTACCGGCAGATATTTATGTACGTTATCTTAGGTTGCGTGGACGTGATGTCCTATTTGTGGGTGGAAGTGATGAACATGGAGTACCGGTAACAATACGCGCTCGCAAAGAAGGATGTACTCCTCAAGATGTTGTAGACCGTTACCACAACATCATAAAGAAGTCGTTTGAGAACTTCGGAATATCATTCGATATTTATTCCCGTACTACTTCTAAAATACATAATAAGTTTGCGTCCGATTTTTTCCGCAAACTTTATGACGACGGAAAATTTGTGGAGATAGAAAGTGACCAATTCTACGATGAAGAAGAACAGCAGTTTCTGACCGACCGTAATATAAAAGGCGAATGTCCGCATTGCCACTATATGGAAGCCTATGGTGATGAATGTGACAAATGTGGTTCTATGCTTTCGCCAGACGAACTTATCAATCCATACAATGCTGCTACCGGCCATCCGTTGGTAAAGCGCCACACTAAACATTGGTATTTGCCTCTCGACCAATACCAACCGTGGCTGGAAAAATGGATTCTGCAAGACCATAAAGAATGGAGACCTAACGTGTATGGACAGTGCAAGAGCTGGCTCGACGGTGGACTCAAACCACGTGCTGTGACTCGTGACCTTAATTGGGGCATACCTGTTCCAATTGAAGGGGCTGAGGGTAAAGTGCTGTACGTATGGTTCGACGCACCTATAGGTTACATCAGTAATACAAAGGAACTTTGTGACGCTCATCCGGAGAAATATGGTACATGGCAACAATGGTGGCAGGACGAGGATAGCCGACTTATCCATTTCATAGGAAAAGATAACATCGTGTTCCACTGCATCGTATTCCCGTCGATGCTAAAGGCTCATGGAGATTATATATTGCCGGACAATGTTCCTGCGAATGAATTCCTGAATCTTGAAGGTAATAAAATCTCAACATCCAAAAATTATGCAGTTTGGCTTAATGAGTACCTTGAGGAAATGCCGAATCGTCAAGATGAATTACGTTACGTGCTTACGGCAAACGCTCCGGAGACAAAAGATAATGACTTTACTTGGAGTGATTTTCAAGCTCGTTGCAACAATGAGCTTGTAGCTGTTTACGGTAATTTCGTGAATAGGGCATTGCAACTTACACAGAAATATTACAATGGCATTGTTCCTGAGTGTGGAGAGCTGACTGATATTGATAAAGCTACTTTGGCCGAATTCACACAAGTAAAGGATAAGGTGGAAACCTTGCTTGAGGACTTTAAGTTCCGTGACGCACAAAAGGAGGCAATGAACTTGGCACGTATCGGCAATAAGTATATTGCGGATGAAGAACCATGGAAGGTCATAAAGACTGATCCGGAGCGTGTTAAGACGATCATTTATATCTCACTACAGCTGACGGCTAATCTTTCTATCGTGTTCGAACCGTTCTTGCCGTTCTCATCTGCACGCTTGCGTGATATGTTGGCTATCGACAAATTCAGTTGGGACGATCTTGGTACTGATGAAATTTTGCCATCCGGCAAGCAACTGAATAAACCGTCACTACTCTTCTCTAAAATTGAAGATGACGTGATAAAGTTTCAGACGGACAAATTGGCTGCAACAATTAAGGCAAACGAAGCAATGAACGCAAAGGCCAAACCTGTTAAGGAAACAGTTACAATTGATGACTTTGCCAAACTTGACATACGTGTTGGTACAGTACTCGAATGTGAGAAGGTTCCTAAGATGAAAAAGTTGCTTAAGTTCCTTATTGATGACGGACTTGAAAAACGTACTATCGTATCGGGTATTGCACAATGGTATGAGCCTGAGCAATTGAAAGGAAAACAGGTGTTGTTTATCGCTAATCTTGCGCCGCGACAGTTCAAGAACGGACTGGTGAGCGAAGGAATGATTCTTAGTGCGGAAAACTACGACGGAATTATTAGTGTCACGACTGTTGAACATGAGGTAAAGTCTGGTAGCCAGGTAAGTTGACCTTAATCACTAATCAAAAAGTTCAATATAATTTAAGCGTGTGGTGTGTCATTCTGTTTAATAGAGTGGCACACCTTATTATATATAGTCCCCTGATCCCCCTCTCCTTATAAAAAAGAATCGAACCGCTTGCTGTATTCATTTATTTTCGTACCTTTGTTGTCTGATAATAGGAAAACAATTATGAGAGATTACGTACATGAAATTACAATGAAGGTTAGAGACTATGAGTGTGACCTTCAAGGAATTGTAAACAATGCCAATTACCAACATTATCTTGAGCATGCCCGACACGAATTTCTGCTGTCACGAGGCATTAGCTTTGCCAAACTTCATGAAGAAGGTATTGACGCGGTAGTTTCTGGCATCACAATGAGGTTTAAGTGTCCACTTAAAAGTGGCGATGAGTTTGTGGTAAAGACTGGATATGTACATGATAGATTCAAATATATTTTTCAGCAGGATATTTACAGAAAATCGGATATGAAACTTTCTGTTAAAGGTGATGTCGATACAGTTTGTGTAGTGAATGGCAAACTGAGTGAAATAGACATTCTTTGAGCATGAATGAGAAAGAAATCATATGTTCCATAGCACTCTCACACATCCCGCATATTGGTCCGATAGTAGGAAAGCGGTTGTATGAGCAAGCTGGTTCTGCATCTGCCCTGTTTGATAATATAAACAACTTAAACGATATCGTGCCTGATGCCAGTGTTCGGTTGAAGGAATTGCTGTCTAATCGTGATGAGGCTCTAAAGATTGCAGAACAAGAGATGGCGTTTATCGGGAAAAATCATATAAAAGCTCTTTGTATGAACGAACCGGCATATCCCTGGCGACTTATCGAATGTAGTGATGCGCCTTTGATCCTCTTCTATTGTGGTAATGCCGACTTGAACAGGAAGCACGTAATAAGCATGATTGGTACGCGCCGGTGTACACAGTATGGTAAGGACATTTGCCGTACATTTGTTTCCGACTTAAAAAGACGTGACCCGGATATATTGATTGTCAGTGGACTTGCTTATGGCATTGACATACATTCGCATAGGGCGGCATTGCAGGAAGGCATGGCAACGGTCGGAGTACTTGCTCATGGCTTAGACCGAATCTATCCTGCACTGCACCGTACGACTGCCAAGCAAATGGTACAAAACGGCGGATTGTTGACGGAGTACCTTAGCGGTACAAACCCAGATAAGGCAAATTTCGTTCGGCGTAATCGTATAGTTGCCGGATTGGCTGATGCCACGATAATTGTTGAGAGTGCCGATCATGGTGGTTCCTTGATCACAGCTGAATTGGCTTCATCATACGATCGTGAAGTCTTTGCGTTCCCTGGCAGAATCGACGATGAGTTCAGCGAGGGTTGTAACAAACTTATAAGCCGGCAGAAAGCATCAATGGTGTTGTCGGCTGCCGAGTTTCTCGATGCAATGGGATGGAGCAACGGAGAACAGAGTGAATCCCATGATACACAGCAAGAGTTGTTTCCAGAGTTGTCGCCTGAGGAAGAAAAGATTGTCGGGGCACTGAAGGGGTGCGATAGTAAACAGATAAATCAGATTATTATTGAGACCGGATTAAGTTTTAGTATTGTAAGTAGCAGTCTGTATGAATTGGAATACAAGGGTATTGTAATGCTTTTAGGTGGAGCCAGATACAAGTTGCTGAGGTGACATGTGGCAAGCCGGTTTTGCGTATTTGCCATGCCAATTGCATGAAAAACAATTAATATATCCAAAGAATAACAAAGAAAAACCCTTCCCGAAGGTCGGATTTCGGATTTTATATGTATTTTTGCATAAATATATAATTATTCGAACAAAGAGGTTATGCGCGTTAGACAGACAATTTTGTTGTATATACTAAATGCTTCTTTATGCATAAACGTATTTGCACAACACTATATTCCCGAAGGAAAGGTATCGTTGAATCTTGAGGAGGCTGAACGGCTGATAGAAGACGGTCATTATTATGCTGCCAGTCAATCACTCAAAACATTTATGGGATGGCAATCGCTGTCAGGGAATGACAAGGCTAAAGCTAAGGAATTGATGCTCATATGCGACTATTTTCTGAACAAGCCTGGTACAGACGTCAGGATAGAGAACTGGATCGAGCGGTATCCGCAATCGCTGTACCACAGCCGCCTTGCCCTGTTGCGCGCAAATATGCTTGTTAGAGACGCGAAATACACCGATGCCCTTTATGTATACAAGCAAAAAGAATCCTTTATACAAAGGATGAGCGATAATGAACGTGAGGAAACTATGATATGCGAAGCCATCGCGCTTATTAATAACGAGGGATTTGATGAAGCCGAGCAAATATTGCAATCTTTGCAGGACTGCAAGACACACCAAATGGATATGGTTTATTATACGGGTTATGTGAAGTATGTCAAGGAAGATTATGCCAGCGCTCTTGAAGACTTCAAGATTGTAAGCAACAATAGTGACTATGATAAGAACGCTTTTGTATATATGGCAGATTGCTATTTGCATATAGGAGAGCCGCAAAAAGCGTTGGCATTAGTGAACAATCAATTACCTATGGTCAGTTCGAAGATGCCTGCGATGGAATCGAAGTACGCTGATGAGATTCACCGTATCAGGGGAGAGGCGTACTATGACCAAAAGAATTATACAAAGGCGATTGAATCACTGAGCCAGTATACTTACAATGTAGCACAGCCACGTAGAACTGCTCTTTATAAACTTGGTATGAGCTATTTCTATATACAGGAATATGCAAAGGCCGGACCGATACTTAGTAGCAGTGCATCAACCGAGTCTGATGAGATGGCACAAAGTGCATGGCTGAATGCCGGTATATGCTATGTGCATAGTCAAAATAAAAAACAAGCGCAGATAGCTTTCCAACAGGCTTCGAATATGACTGCCAACAAAAAATTGCAGGAAGAAGCTCTTTACAATTATGCGCTGACTTTGCATGAGGGAAATACCATGGGATTCGGTGAGTCGGTACATGTGTTTGAAAAGTTCTTGAACCAGTTCCCGAATTCTCAGTATGCATCGAGTGTCAGCAAACACCTTTCTGAAGTGTATTTCACAACAAAGAACTATGCTGCAGCGTTACAGTCGATAAATAAGATAAAGAATCCTGGACATGAAATTAGAGAGGCAAAACAGAAGGTTCTGTACAATTTGGGTGTTCAGGAATTTATCTCCGGTAATTATAAAGCGGCAGATGAATATATGACGCAAGCAATAGCGTTAGGCTCAAAAGAAGGTGTTTACCTTAAAGGTGAATCAGAATATCGTCAAGGGAAATATGCTCAAGCTGTAGCTGATTTAAGGAAGTATATCAACTCCTCGGCAAGGAATCAGTCAAATCGTTCTCAAGCTCTTTACTCTCTTGGATATTCATTGTTTAAGCAGAAGCAGTACACACAGGCGGAGTCATATTTCAACCGTTACATTAATTCCACTAATTCCACGAAGAATCCTTCAATAAAGGCTGATGCATTCAATCGGCTTGCCGATTGTTTGTTTACCCAGCGTAAGTATGACGAGGCGTATGCCACATACCAGCGTGCAATTGATACCGACCGAGGCATGGGCGACTATTCACTTTATCAGCAAGCTTTTATAGAGGGCTTGAAAGGGAATTATGCAAGAAAGGTTGAATTGCTTAATCAAATGAAGGGTGAGTATGCGGAATCTCAATATGGTGCCGATGCTCTCTACGAGCAAGGGCGAGCCTATGTGCAGATTGGTGCCAAGAATGAGGCTCTCAATATGTTCGCAACACTTATAAACACGTATCCTCAGAGTCAAAAAGCACGTAGCGCAGGCAACGAGATGGGTATGATCTACTATGAGTCGGGTATGCAGGATGAGGCTCTTAATTCGTATAAAAGGGTTATAGAGGCTTATCCAAATACGGCGGAGGCACAAACCGCACTTGAGAACTTGAAGGACATTTATACTGAGGCAGGTAAAATCAATGAATATGCACAACTTGCTCAAAAGGCAGGCAAGGAACTTAGTAACGATGAGTTAGATCAAATGGTTAATGATGCGGCTGTGCGCTCAATGAATAATGAGGATTATGTACAGGCTTATCAATACTATAGCCAACTGAGCAAACAGACGGTATCTGCTGAAGTGCAGGCTCGTGCACTTGAGGGCGGACTAAGAAGTTCTTTTGCAGCAAAACAATATGAGTCAACGGTTGAAGTAGCTACACGGTTGATTAATAACCCTAAATCTTCTCCTGACATAGTTGCAGAAGCTCTGCTCTACAGGGCGGAAAGTTATATTGCACTTGGAAACTCAGAAGATGGCGTACATGACCTGCAACGGCTTACTAATGATCTGCAAACGGTTTATGGTGCACAGGCTAACGTACGCCTGGCACAATATGCTTATGATACAAGTCAATATCAGGCAGCAGAACATATATTGCAGAAATTTATTGACTCTGGAACTACACACCAATATTGGTTGGCGCGCGCATTCATCTTACTTTCGGACGTTTACATGAAAACAGACCGACAAGTAGAGGCACGCGAGTATCTGTTGTCATTGAAGAGCAACTACAATGAGAACGAGGAGATCAATAAGATGGTGCAAGAGAGATTGAAGTAAACAATTAATAATGTCACTTTAGATATGGTATTCAAACGATATATAGTATTTAGCATCTTGGGAATGGCGGCATGCATCGGTGCAACGGCGCAAATGAATAATGTGGTTGAGGTGGAAAACGACTATGTACCTACGGTTAAGGATGCAAACAAGATTAATATACTACCTGAAATAGAGGAAACGCGGGCAACGCACTATAATGTGGAATATACAACAACGGCAATACCAACCGGTAATTATATTTTCCAACCAATGTGGGCCGCACAGAACCGGCAACTTATTCGTAGTGATAAAAAAGGATTTGTTACTGCAGGCTACGGGACTAATAGTAATCTGATAGGCCGGCTTGCTTATGGCTTCGGCTTCACTGACAATGATAAACTCAATATAGATTTTTCCACAAAAGGTCACAAAGGAGATGTGGATCATGTCAATTCGTCCAAAGATTGGAACAGCCGTTTCTTTACCAATAGGTTCAAGGCTGATTACGAACATTATATCGACTCATTGTCGTCTGTTATCGTCAGTGCTTGTTACGGTACAGACGTATTCAATTACCAACCGCTTTATTGGGGTACATCAACTGTAACTGACAAGCAGCGAAACAGTATTTTTGATGCAAAAGTCAGACTCACACCTTACTCATTCGGCAATTTCTTTATAGGAGGTGAGGCATCGATATCCACGTTCAGACAGAATTATGTTACAAACGCAAATGATGAATATGCTGAAACGCTTATTAACGGAACTCTAACCCCAGGCTACAAGATCAACGACAATATGTCGGTTGATGTCAAACTTGCTGTTGACAACTCATCTTATGGTATCGATGAAATGGATGGTTATGCGGTGTTTTCGGCTTCACCACATTTTTATTATCATAGTGAGCAATTCGATTTGAAAGCGGGACTGTATGTGAATACCGACGGAGATATCGCTCCTGATGTTGATGCGACAATACATTTCTCTCCTTATCTTGATTTATATGCCCAGGCAGAAGGCGGAACCACTCTCAATAGTTTCGCTCTTTTCAACCAAATGACTCCTTATTGGGTCGTATATAATTATAATAAGAAGATAAAGCACCAGTTTGACCAACTACGGGCACGTGGTGGTATACGTACCAAACCATTCGATGGCCTGTTTGTTGATCTTAACGCAGGGTATGACATATCAAAGCGAAGGGCTGAAATTGCAAGTTTCCGTATGAGCGATTATCAGTTGCTGTATGCTCCTGTGACCTTTGCTGACGGTAAACGTTTCTATGCCAATGTAGACTTGAAATATAACTATAACGATCTGATTATTGCTAGTGTCGACGCAACATATAATATCTGGTCGAGTGATTATAAGTACGAGGCACAAGGCCCGTCAGATTATGACAAAATTGAATCATGGCGGCCTGTATTTGATGGCAAATGCAAGATTGAGGCTCATCCGCTAAAAGGTCTTCTAATGGGGGTTGACCTCCTGTTCCAATCGTTTAAGAAGCACGATCAGCTATATGACCGTTCAAACACAATGGATCTTGGAGCAACAATTGGTTATACATTTCCATTCCGCTTGTCGGTCTATGCTAAGGGCGACAATTTGTTGAACAAAGATTATGATCAATATATAATGTATCGGACACCAGGAATCAACTTCATCTTTGGTGCGGCCTATACATTCTAATAAAATAAAAAAATGACGCGTAAGTTTGATTTTCTCATTATCGGTTCAGGAGTAGCTGGAATGAGTTACGCCCTAAAAGTTGCAAGGGCGCATAAAGGGAAAATTGCTATCGTTTGTAAAACGACTCTTGAAGAAGCAAACACCGCTAAGGCGCAAGGTGGAATCGCTTCGGTTACTAACCTGTTAGTCGATAATTTTGAAAAGCACATTCACGATACAATGGTCGCCGGTGACTATATCAGTGATCCTGCTGCTGTAGAACAGGTCGTACGAAATGCACCGGCCGGAATCAAGGAGTTGGTGCAATGGGGGGTCCATTTTGACAAAAAGGAAGATGGTACCTATGATTTGCATAAGGAAGGCGGACATTCTGAGTTCCGAATCTTGCACCATGCTGATGACACGGGGGCAGAAATCCAACGAGGGCTGATGGAGGCTATAAGAAATAACCCTGATATAGAGATACTTGAACATCACTTTGCCGTAGAGATAATAACTCAGCATCATCTTGGAATCAGAGTTACACGCCGTACACCCGACATTGAGTGCTATGGCGCTTATATCTTGAATCCTGATACAGGCAAAGTCGATACGTACTTGTCGAAAGTGACTATTATGGCAACTGGCGGAACAGGTGCGATATATGCCACTACTTCTAATCCAAATATAGCAACAGGCGATGGTATTGCAATGGTATACCGTGCAAAGGGCAAGGTGAAAGACATGGAGTTTGTGCAGTTCCATCCAACAGTCCTCTATAATCCAAAGGAGACACATCCTGCCTATCTCATCACAGAGGCAATGAGAGGATATGGCGGTATACTGCGCTTGCCTAATGGTGAAGAGTTTATGCAGAAGTATGATGAGAGACTGTCGCTTGCTCCGCGCGACATAGTGGCACGGGCAATCGACAAGGAGATGAAAATACATGGACTCGACCATGTTTGTCTTGATGTGACACATAAAGATCCGGAGGAAACGAAGCATCATTTCCCTAATATCTATGCCAAATGTCTTTCCATCGGTATTGATATCACCAAGGAATATATTCCGGTTTGTCCGAGTGCTCACTATATGTGTGGTGGAATAAAGGTTGATCTTGATGGACAATCAAGTATAAAACGTCTGTATGCTCTCGGCGAATGTTCTTGCACTGGTTTGCATGGTGGAAACCGACTTGCAAGCAACTCGTTGATTGAGGCTGTTGTGTATGCTGATAAGGCAGCTAAACATTCGCTTGAGGTAATCGACGAATACGATTTCAACGATAAGGTACCGGAATGGAATGATGAAGGTACCATGACTAATGAGGAAAAGGTTCTCATTGCGCAAGATGTAAAGGAAGTTGGACAAATAATGTCTACCTATGTCGGTATTGTAAGGAGTGACTTGCGATTGCATCGTGCTTGGGAGCGGTTGGACCTGCTCTATGAGGAGACAGAACACCTGTTCAAGCGTGTAAAGCCTACGCGCGATATATGTGAGTTGCGCAATATGATCAACGTGGGATACTTGATTACGCGACAGGCACTTGAGAGAAAGGAAAGCCGCGGGCTCCATTTCACCGTCGACTATCCTAAGCATGCTTTGGACAACAAAAAGAATTGATGATTATAGACTCTAATAGAAAAGTTTAATTTAAAATCAAACAATAATGAAGAAACTTTTTATTTCTATGCTGCTGTTGGTGTCAGTGTTTGCAGTAAGGGCACAAATGCAGCAGATTCCGCAACTGCCGTTGGATTCGGCTGTTAGAATGGGGAAACTTGAAAATGGACTCACCTACTACATCCGTCACAATGAGTGGCCTGAAGAACGTGCTAATTTCTATATCGCTCAGAAGGTTGGTTCTATGCAGGAGGACGATGACCAGCGCGGACTCGCCCATTTCCTGGAACACATGTGTTTTAATGGTACCACGCATTTTCCGGGCAACGCGCTGAAGACTTATTTGGAGTCAATCGGCGTAAAGTTCGGTGCGGACTTGAATGCTTACACAAGTTTCGATGAGACTGTATACAATATCGACAATGTGCCTGTGATAAAGAATCCACAGGCGATCGATTCATGCCTTCTCATCCTTCACGATTGGAGTCACGACTTGCTTCTTGAGGATAAGGAGATCGATAAGGAGCGCGGTGTGATCAACGAGGAATGGCGTATGCGTAGCAGTGCGTCACAACGTATGATTGAAAAGGCGTTGCCTATTCTGTTCGAGGGAAGCAAATATGCTCACCGTATGCCAATTGGTACAATGGACATAGTCATGAACTTCCCTTACGACGCTATCCGTAAATACTATCGCAAATGGTATCGTCCCGATTTGCAGGCTATTATCATTGTCGGTGATGTCAATGTTGACGAAATAGAAGCTAAGATCAAAAAGATGTTTGCCGACATAGCTCCTGCACCAGCCGATGCTGCCGTACGTGAATACTACACAGTGGCAACAAATGACAAGCCTATTTTCACTATTCAAACCGACAAGGAGCAGGAAAGTTCAAGTATGATTTTCGCATGGAAGCATCCGGCGTTACCACGCGAATTCAAGAATACTGCGGTATACTTCACACAAAATTACTTGATGGGCGCCATCGAGGGTATGATAGGTACACGTTTAAGTGAGATAATGCTTAAGGAGAATCCTCCTTTCCTCGGTGCTGACATCAGTTTCAACAGTGACTACCTCATTACAAACGCAATGAGTTCTTCTGCCATGTCTGTTGAATTCAAAGACAACGCATATAAGGAAGCGATTCAAGCTGCCTACCGTGAGATGCTGCGTGCCGAGCGTTTTGGCTTCACCGTAAGCGAGTATGAGAGATACAAGGAAGAGTACAAGGCAAGTATCGAGCATATGTACGAGATGCGTAACAAGATATCTAACGGGAATTATGTGAACGAATATGTCCGCAACTTCCTCGATAATACTGCTGCTCCTGGCATTGAGTGGGAACACGAGAACTTGATTAAAATTGCTGACATGATTACTGTCGACATTATTAATCAATCTCTTGAACAACTTGCACAACAGCGTGCTGCTACAGCTCCGGTTATCTATGGAATGCTCCCGCAAAAGGAAGGTATAATCATACCAACAGAAGATGAAATTCTCGGCATACTTAAGGATGTTGAGGCTGAAAACATTGAGGCATATAAAGAAGAGGTATCAAGTGAGCCTATTCTTGATACGAGCAAATTGAAGGGCAGTAAGATCGTTAAGGAAGAGAAAGCTGATTTCGACTTCACTCATATCGTACTGAAGAATGGCATCAACATTTATGTCCGTAAGACGGATTTTGCTCCTAACTCAATCTCTATGACTGCATATAGTTGGGGTGGTACATCGCTCTATGGAGAAAATGACTATCTGAACGTGTCGAATGCTGATAACGTGTCTATGGGCGGCTGGGGCAATTTCTCTGCAATCGACCTTAGCAAGAAACTGGCGGGCATCAAGGCGAGCGTCAGTCCGTCGATCGGTACCCGTGACGAGAGCATGTCGGGCAGTTGTGTGAAGAAAGACCTTGAGTCAATGCTTCAACTCACTTACCTCGCTTATACATCGCCGCGTAAGGATCAGGAAGTATTCAACTCTACAATGGCACGTACAAAGTCGAGCCTTGAGAATGCAGAACTTGACCCTACCACCGCTCTTAGCGACACTCTGCGCAAGGTGGTTTATAACAACAATTACCGCATTAAACGTACTAAACCGGAAGACATTGACAAACTCGACTATGACAAGATGATCCAGTTCTATAAGGAGCGTTTTGCCAATGCCAAGGACTTTACCTTCTTCTTCATTGGTGACATCGACATAGAGACAGCAAAACCGCTGTTCGAGAAATACTTAGGTAGCCTGCCTGTAAGTAAGGACAAGGAGAAGTATAAAGACATCGATTTGCGCGTCAAGGACGGAGAAGTGAAAAACGTGTTTGAGAAGGAGCAGGAAACTCCAAATGCGATTGAAATATTCATGTGGCATGCGCACATGGAACCAACTCTCAAGAACATTGTCACTGTCGACTATTTGAAGCAGATCCTGCAGATGGTTTATACCGAGACTGTCCGTGAGGATGAAGGAGGCGCATATTCGGTAGGTGTTGCTTCAAGCGTTTCTGAATATCCTGAGAAGTATGCAATGATTCAAGTACAGTTACCAACAGCTCCGGAGAAGCGTGCGGGTATGGAGGAAGTCATCCTTAAGGGTATTGACAACATGGTCGCTAATGGTCCTGATGCCGAGTCTGTTCAGAAGGTAAAGGAATATATGAACCGTAGCTATCAAGAAAGCATTAAGAAAAACAGCTACTGGCTCAATGCCATTATGAACAAGGTAATGAAAGACCAGAATTTCGTCGATGGCTATCTTGACGTGGTTAACAGCATCACGGCTAAAGACATTCAAGATATGGCTAAGACAATATTCAATAGTGGCAACAAGATTATTATAGGAATGACAAGTCCTGTTGAGGCTTCTAAGTAGAATTGCCTCAATACGGCTGCATCGAAATAGATGCAATATCTTAAACATGCAAAGGCTGGACCCAAACAGGGTTCGGCCTTTACTATAGTATGAGGATTATTTGGTTCAAAAGTTGTGGAAATGCTAATTTATTATTATATTTGCAGAGAAAAGTGGGCATAGCATGAGACTGTCTTTCTATGAAAAACAGTCGGAATACCAATTGGAATACCAATTGGTCATGGTTCCACCATAAGACTGTGTCCTCAGTATGACATTTGTTGTCAGTATGGTAACAATTAAGGATTGAAAAGTTGTGTACAAAAACAAGAATATTATGAATAACTTTATTATTAATGACTGTATAAATCTCGGATTTGGGCTTATGCGCTTGCCGAAAAATAATGATGGCAGTACTGACTTGGAACGGACGGCACGCATGGTTGATGCCTTCCTTAAAGCCGGAGGTAAGTATTTTGATACTGCATTCGTCTATCCTGGTTCTGAGGAGGCCATCCGCAAGGCTCTTGTGGAACGTTACCCTCGTGAAAGTTTCTATCTTGCAACCAAACTTAATGCGGCTCCTTTTGCTGCAAAGAACGAGCAAGAGGCAAAGGATGAGTTTAAAGTCAGCCTTGAACGTACCGGTGCCGGTTATTTCGACTTCTATCTCCTGCATGCACTTGCCCAAGACAATGTAGACAAATATGAGCAGTACGGCATTTGGGAATACGTCAAGCAACTGAAAGATGAAGGGCTTGTGCGTCACATGGGATTCTCTTTCCACGACAAGCCGCAGTTACTTGACGAAATACTCACCAAGCATCCAGAAGCTGAATTCGTGCAACTCCAAATAAATTATGCCGATTGGAACGACAATGGCGTACAGGCGCGCCGTAACTATGAAGTGGCCAAGAAGCATGGCAAACCGGTTGTCGTAATGGAGCCGGTAAAGGGTGGCACGCTTGCCGATCCGCCAGAGCCGGTGAAGGAGATTTTCCGTAAGGTTAATCCCGATGCGTCGTTTGCCTCATGGGCTATCCGCTTTGTAGCGTCGCTCGACGATGTGATGATCGTGCTCAGTGGAATGTCCGACGAACAACAGATGTCCGACAACCTCTCGTACATGGAGAACTTCAAGCCGTTGTCTACATTGGAGCAGGATACCATCAAAAAGGCACGCAAGACTCTGCTTAGCTTTGATCGCATACCGTGTACGGCTTGCCATTATTGTACCCCAGGCTGCCCGCAAGGTATACATATTCCGGAGATTTTTGCCGTAATGAACGAATATAAGATGTATGGCAAATTAGAAACGGCTAAGAGCGACTATACATGGCGACCGGGTGGACCAAAGGCATCTGAATGCATACATTGCGGACAATGTGAGGGCGCATGTCCTCAGCACCTTCCAATCATATCACTACTGGAAGAAGTTGT
The DNA here is from genome assembly GCA_964452915.1 of uncultured Bacteroidaceae bacterium. GTDB lineage: Bacteria > Bacteroidota > Bacteroidia > Bacteroidales > Bacteroidaceae > Colivivens. The sequence goes on from CAYVNW010000002.1 coordinate 52,589, forward strand.
TGACACTCTTGAAAAGTAAGGGAGTTCCACCCTTAATAAGGCTGATTATGTTCAGCTTCTCTTTAAATGAATGTCGCATAATTACTGCACTACTTTAGTTTTGTGTCCAACTTTTGGGGTGCAGTTCATTCTTAAATCAAACAACAGAGGAAATGAACATTAGGTTGGAGCACCCTACAGACTACCGCAAGGTTGAGAACCTTACGTATGAAGTGTACAAGGATGTTCTGCGGCAAGAACTATAACGAGGTTGTCTTACTTCCTTGGACAGATGAACGGGGTGTGAAATACGTAAACATTGAGGATTCTCTTTTGCAAGATATAAACTCATTATCGTCCGGTCCGTCCGTGAACTTGTCAAACCCTTCTTGCCCTGACATTTACCTATCCAAGGTGTGTCAAGCGGTGACTCTTCACGAGTCATTGGATGGTGGTTGTATCGTATACCCGTAGTCAGCCTACGGCATGACAGCGGGTTACTAAAGCGGTTAGCCCGCGCGGGCTTATTAATAAGGTATGGCAATGTGTGTATATTAATGAACTGCGATATGGTAATAAACCGAGCAAATCCACAATAAAGCAATGACTGACATGGTTAACAGAAAGTGTTATGCCACATGTGTGGCAGTGTTTAAGCACGTCCATGCATCGTCTGGCATTTGCCAAACAATGTAAGGTCATGATGTTAACGTTTTTGGTTGACTGCTTTAAGCCTTATTATTAATACGGATTGACATGATTATTGCCTTATAGTCATTCCGTCATCCTGACGTCCGAAGGGAGGAATGGATTCTTGTAGCACTGCATACTACATCAAATATTTAGTAACACTTTACTGAGGTGTTTCGTTGTCTGTATGCTATAGGACTAAATATTTATATATAAATACATTTTACAACAAATTTTTTATTGAATTGTTGCAACAATAAAAAACATATCTTAACTTTGCAACGACTCTTGTATCTAATTACAGAGAGTATTTTATTGGCACATTGGTGCGATTGTGGCTGTTTACAGAATATCTTGATACAAAAGGCGTTTTTGACTCTTCGGAATCTGGCAGTTCCCAACATTCTTGTAGTCAAAACGCAGAGTAACGCAGAAGCCCATGGCGGGTTTGTATAATTATATAATATTATGCATAAGCATGGGCTTTGGCGTTGCTTGTTTAGGCGAAGACAATGCCAAGATTTAGAGGAGTGAGACCGATAGAAAGATAAGGTGTCGCGCCTCTTTTTTATAATGACGTATCACACATGTGATTAGAATTTCCGGAGACTTCGTTCGAATTACAAGTGCATTCCATTACAAAAAAGCGGAACAGTCTATTACATCGTAAATTGTTTTTATAAGTCCGGCAGCATGCTTAATGGTCTCGGCGCAGAGTCCTAAGATCAAAAATGCCTCCTGCGAGGTTGTGGTTATGGGCATTGAATTTCACTGTTATCAGTGATAATGTTACTTGCTCATTTGAATTTGCGACTTTCATTGTAAGGCTGAGTGAGTCGCTGTGGTTGCGGTGTATTGAACGCCTTATGGCATCTACTGTTCCTACGAGCGTTGTAACCTCACTCTCTGGTATTGCCTTCATAGCAGTTGGATTTGCGTGATCGTCAAGACGCACAAAGTCATTGTGCGTCAAACCGTGGTTGTCAAATATCCATTTCCGGTTTACCTTCATATACAGCCTTTGGCACTATCCTATTATTCAAGCAGTTTCTGCAGAGTTTCATCGTCTATATTCTCTGAATAATAGGCAATGAACTCCTTTGGCGTCATCCCAAAGTACTCACGGAATGTGTTACTGAAATGCGAGTGTGACGAGAATCCTACACGGTATGCCACTTCCGAAATATTCACATTGTTGTTAACCAGAAAATAGGCAGCCTGCTTCAGCCTGTATGAGCGTATGAAGCTGTTTGGTGACATCCCGTAACGTTCTTTCATCTTCCTGTTCAAATGTACACGGCTTACTCCTATTTCGCTTGCCAATTCACGCACTCCGAAACTGGAATCGTCAAGGTGCTTTCTCAAAGCCTCGTTTACCTTGCCAAACAGTATATCCTCAACACTGTCTATTTTAGCCGCTGAATAATCGAACCCTATTTCTGTACGACGTATACGGCTGACCATCTGCTCGCGTATGCGTATACCCTGGGCGATAGCACCCTTCAACATGAGCAAGTTGAACGGCTTGCTAAGGAAATGGTCGACATCGAGGTTAAGGCTCTGAATTTGCGCACGATCGCTATTTTCACTTGTGAGCATAATAACCGGTATGTTATTAGTCTCAGGATTTGACTTTATACGTTTGCACAACTCAATTCCGTCACCGTCGGGCATACGTATATCTGTTACGACTGCGTCGGGACGCAGTTTGAGAATTTGTTGCCATGCGGGGTTCCCGCCATAAGCTACAATTACATTATACGTATCTTGCAATTGATCCTTAATGTATTGGCATAATGCCTTATCATCATCTACGACCATAATTGTCCGTTTCTTTCTTTCTGTATTGGCATCATCCTCATCCTCCTCCTCATTGTCTGGCACCTCTATATCAGCGAACAGACTATTATCGTCTTCTGACTGCTTTGTCTCTTCCTCACGTGGTAACAGTTCTTCTTCAGTCAGATGGCTATTTCCCAACGGGAACTCCATGACGAACTCCACTCCGTCAGGGTCAACATTGCGCACGTTGATCGTTCCATGATGCAGGTTGACCAGTTCTGTTACAAGATTAAGTCCGATTCCGGATCCTGCCTTGTCCGACGTACCATTGTTAGCTTGATAGAAGCGTTCGAAAATATGCGGCAAATCGCGTGGAGCTATATACGAGCCGCTATTATATACTCTGATCTCAAACCAATCCTTTGAGTTTTTCAGGATGCAGCGTGTACGTATGAGTATTTTGCCGCCTTCAGGTGTGAACTTGAACGCATTTGATAACAGGTTGACTAAAATTTTCTCGAAATGCACCTTGTCCAACCATATTGATACATGCTGGTTGGCATGTTCTATGGTAAACGTTATTCGTTTCGTTGTGGCATATCCGGCGAACGACTGGGCGATTGAGTCTGAATACTGCAAGAAATCAACTTCAGAGAAATGCAGGTGGAATTGTCCGCTGTCGATCTTTCGTATATCCGTTATCTGCTTCACTATGTTAAGCAACCGCTCACAGTTGCGTTCCATCAGACGGTAGAGGCTGATTCTATTTTCACTCTCTTTCGACATTTCGCCTGTAGACTCCTCTGCGCTCATAAGTTGTCGGAGAGGCGACACGATCATTGTAAGAGGGGAGCGCAATTCGTGTGTGATGCTGGTGAACATACGCAGTTTTGCCTCTTTCATCTGTTCGTTTTGGCGAGCCATGCCAAGCAGCCTCTTCTGTCTTTGACGCTGCTGATATACATTATATATATAATATAATATGGATGCGAAAATCAATATATAAATAATCCAGGCCCACCACGATGCATACCATGGATAAGCTACAACAACTTTTATACTTTTCTCTATTGCGTTCTCTTTGTCGTTTTCATAATAGGCCCTTATTCTTAATGTATAAGTACCGGAAGGCAGAGCTGAATAATATCCTTCCGTAGCAGACTGGATGGTATGCCATGCATTATCATATCCTTCAAGTATGTACTCGTAGAATATGCGGTTAGGCGAAGCAAAATCAGGAACTCCAAACGTAAATGTCAGAGAATTCTCATCAGCGCCCAACGATATTTTAGTTGCAGAGAAAATGTTACGGTCCAGTATGTTGTCGTCAGAACCGGCATCGTACGATATAGTCTGACCATTCACCTTTAGACCGGTAAGCATAAACTGGCCTGCGAACTTCTTTTGCTGGGCAATCAGTTTGGAATCAAAACTAATAATGCCGTTATCCGAGCCGAAGAAAATGAAGTCAGAAGGTGATTTATATTGTGCCTTTGGATGGAACTCTCCAATAAAATATCCGCTAAACGAGGAGAACACGTGTGGTGTAAGAGTCGCCTTGTCAAGCCGTATGATGCTATTTGCGGCAGCCAGCCATATATCGGTTGTTGTTGCCTCAACAGACATGATGGATTCTTTTGGTAATATGATGTCATAAGTCTTGTTATTGATATCATATATCACCAAGCCGGAATTGGTACCAATGAGGAGTTTGTCTCCATCTCTCATGATGCTTTTTGCCATCAGCACGTCCGACTGCTCATATACGACTTCGTTTATGCTGTTTGACTCTATATTGTATTGGAACACACCTTTCGTCGTGCCAATCCACAGGTTGCCCATATTATCATAGTAGAGGGAGTAAGTCCATCCGTTGAATGAGTAAATCGTTGACAAATTGGTGACTGACCGGTCTTTGAGATTGATGCGATAAACTCCTCTCCCGTTAGTCCCTACAAACAGAATATCTGAGTCCTTGTCGTATGCAAGATCCATAATCAGTCCGTTGGACAATCTACTCAGCCATTCCGGCGTTACAAAACGTCCGTCTACGCAACATTGTAAGCCGCCTCCATATGAGCCTGCCCACACAGTTCCTCTGTTGTCGATGGCAATACATTGAACCAAACCGGACTTCAGTCCGTCCACTTCCAAGACATGGTTGATATCTCCGTCTATCGCTTTGAACACTCCGCACCCATCGGTGCCAATCCAATATGTTCCTTCTTTGTCGGCTGCGATTGACGTAACGCTCGACACGTTGATTCCATTAGGAGCAGGCGACACCGCATGATAAATGAAGTTATCTGAATTGTTGGGCAGTACGAGTACACCTTTCTGGTAGATCCCAATGAGCAGGTTGCCGTTGGCATCCTCCGAAAACGAACGTATCTTGGCAAAATCCAGATTTACGTTTGGACTGGATATTGCATAGGGTATCAGTGTCTCATCGGCACCACCAAACTGCCATATACCTCGACTATCGGTTCCGAAAAGTATAGCTCCGTCTTTACGCTCTATAATCGATGACACTGGGAAGTTGAACTGTTGCTTAAGCGTGCGTAGCTGCTTTAATTTAGCATCGTAAATAAGTACACCGGCATTTGTGCCAAACAAAATATCATTAGACTTCCGTTTTTGTACGATTGTATTCACGTTGCTGCTTCTGATGATGTCTAATGCCTCAGGAGAAGCCTCAACACGAATCTCCTTCATCGTATTGAGATTAACTACTATCAGTTGATGCTGTATGCTGACAACCCAAAGGTTGTTGCTCTTGTCGATAAATACAGTCGTGCAGAACTTTTGTGGAATTATCTTCTGCAGTTTGGCCGTAGCGATGGAATCAGTTTTTCCTTCCTGCTCATCAAATATTATAATGCCGTTGCCATCAGTTGAAAGCAAAATTTGATCCGCCTTGATATAGTCGATGATGTTGTTGACAGAAAAACCGGCTTTAGGCTCGTTACCCCGAAGAATCATGTGTTTGATACTATTGTCTTCCAGGTTGTATTTAAGCAAGCCGTTGCTCGTTGCTAGCCAATACGTATTATTGCGGTATTCCTTTATCATACGCACAGCATTAATCAGCATATCGTTGTGACTTTCAAGTATATCGTAGAACTTGTTGCCGTCAAACATATTGAGAGATGCTACGCCGGTGATCCATGCAATTCCTTTCGAGTCAATAAATGTGGAATAAATGGAACTTGTTGTCAACCCGTCCTGGGTCGTATATATTCTTGATACTTGAGCCTTGCCCTTCATAGTGAACAGCAAGACGGCAAGTAGCAGCACAATTGACTTCGTTGGTCTCATAATAGTATGTTATTATTTGAATTCACAATGCAAAGATAATATATTTTTTTTGTTCGGCATCATCGTTTTGCTTTAAAGTACGACATATTATGCCACATGCGGCACATGTATGTGTCTTTTTATTATGATGTTACAAAATTTCAAGTAAAACAAAAAAATCTGCAATTACGTTTGATGCAAATGTTGTTCCTTTGCATTCGGAAAATAACATGTAAACGTATGAATAATAATGTTTATTTACTAATACATTCAACTATGATTAAAAAATTACTTTCTGTTTTATTTGCCGCTACTGCATGCATGGCGGTAAATGCACAAATCGATGCCTCCAGTTGGAAAGTCGGTGATAATATATCCGACCAACTGAATTGGGGCGACTACGATGGCACTACGAATGACGGTTATTGGAAGGGGACAGACGCTTCTTATAATTCTAATGAATGGGAGAACTTCCAAATCCCTGACATCGACCGTTACCAGTTTGTATATCTCCCTGCAGGAGTATACACATTACGTGCACAAGCTTTCCACCGTTACGGTGATCAAAGCGCGGCGGCCAGCCTCTATTTCAATGGAACAGAGCAAGACACATATGCTTACCTCTATGCTGACGCAATAGCAGTTGACAGCACAAACGAGGATGGCGAAATAGTTGCATATACAGTGAACTCATCACGCCAAACAGCCATCTGCTCAAACTGGTCTACAGAAGCCGACCACATCATATATGAGTTGCTTAATGATGATGGAAGCGCTAACTGGCAATCAGATTCCAAGTACACTTTTGATGGAAAAGACTATTACGCGCCAAACAGCATGTCGGGTGCACGCGCATACTTTGACATGGATGCTTTTTGGAACGAAGTCAAGATTGTCATTAAGGAAGACAGTTATGTCAAATTGGGAATACGCCGTCCGGGTACAAACGTAAGTTTTGAATGGCTATTGTATTCAAACTTCCAGATTATTTACGAAGGCGATGCAGGCGAAGCCGTGGAGATTGAATTGGCAAACGAAGCCCTTCAAGCCGCTCAGGCATCAGCTGAAAAACTCGCAGAGCAAATCAGCAGTTCATACGGTTCCCTCGGAGCATTGCTCGACGATGCGATCATGGAAGTAGATTACGACAATTCCGATGCCGAGAGCATCAAACAGGCTACAGATGAAGTAAATGCCATTGTCGCAACGTATACTGCATACTACAATGATGCACAAACTATAAGCAGTCTCATTGAGACCATGACTACTTTGTCGAAGACTACCTCATATCCAAGTTTGGCTGAATTCACCGATGCGATAGCTAATGCCCAAAATGTTATAGACGATGGAAACGAAGGTCACGACATGACTATATCCGATCCTGCCGCTTACACAGAGGCAAAGAATAAGTTGATCAGCGCACGTTTCGATTACTTACTCTCTGCCGGAGCTAACGAAAATGGTGCTTATGATGTATCTGCGGCAATCAAGACCCCTTGGTTCTGTAACGACGAATATAATCCTACATGGGATGAGGCTTCACAGGAATATAAATATTCCGATGAAATCGAGAATGCATGGTTCGGTGAGAAAAAGGCATGGGAAGTGAATTCTGCCCAAGCAGATGAAGCAAACAACCGTTTTGCGCTTTCCGACAAAGTCACATTCTACAACACCGAAGTCAATAACGAATGGGTGCGCGACATGCATGTCACGAGTGGATGGATGGGTAGCATTGGCAACCCACAGTTTACTCAAGGCTATACAGCCGTACAGCAATGGAGCGGTAGCGTTATCGGTGGTTATGCAGGAGTACACCAAACCCTTACCGGACTTCCTGACGGATACTACTCTATGAGTGCATTATATGTTAACTCAGGCAACGACATATCCGAAGGTCAGTATGCGTTTATCTCTTGTGGTGACAAAGTTGAGAAGGCCCAATTTACCAACAAATACACAGGATGGTGGAGTAACACCCGTGCAGGTTGGCAAACACTGACAACCGAAATGCTTCAAGTTACAGGCGGCACAGCCACTGTCGGTGTTCGCAGCGACTGGTTCTATGCGGCAACAGGTTTCCACCTTTATTATTATGGTGAGAATCCGGACTTCTCGTCAATGGTTCAAAAACAGATTGACGCAGTCAACAGTACCGCTGCAGAGAAGCTTACCTTCCCAAGCGATATAGCCAAAGTCGCAGAAATACTTGGTTCGATCAAGTTGCCGGTTGAAGGATTCGACGCTTACACGGCAGCCCTCGACTCAATTTCGTCTGCCAACGCTTATATAAATACCGCATACAACTACTTGAACTCATGGAATTTGGTTGATCAAGTTGTTGCCGAACAGGCAAAATACGAAGAAACAACTCCTGAGTATGCAATATATGAGACATTGTTTAACTCAGTTCTTGAAATCGGTACAGGAGAGAGCGATACTTATAAAACAGCTCAAGCCGCTACTGAACTCTACAACTCGTTGAATAACTATCTCACATACCGCACAGAGGTTGCAGGCTATGCTACATACAATGCCGACATTACTTCTCTGATAGAGACCCATAACGAAGGCTTGAAAGCATCTGTTACTGCAGAGAAAGTTGCAGAATATACAGAGCAACTCGAAGAAGCCTACAAGAAGGCTGTTATCACTAAAAATACTGAAACTCTCGCAGCTCTTGGCATCGACAAAGCCACTATTGCCAACCCTGTAGACGTAACAGTACTCTTGAAAAACCCTGACTTCTCGGATGGCAAGAATGGATGGACCGACGCTACAAACAACTTAGCAGTAGACCAGAAATTGCAGAATGCAGAGCGTTGGAACGCCAACTTTGACTACTCACAGGTCATATATGGTCTTCCTGAAGGATGCTACATGCTTAGCGTTCAGTCATTCTATCGTGACGGAAGCATAGGCGATACAGAAAGCGGAGCTTATTACAACTGGTGGTACGCTTCAGCAGCCGACGAAGAGCTATGGGAGAACAATAATGTCAAACTTTATGTCAGCACAGACGGACGCGAGACAACCAAGTCAATCAAGTCAATAGCAAGCGAACTCTTTACCGAGCCGTCTTATACCCGTACTGTTGGCAGTCTGGTAGAAGGTGACGTCTTAGTTGACGAAAACGGAAATGTTGTTTACGACGAGAATGGAAATGAAATAGTATTGTACGATACCATTTGGCAGTATTACAATGATACTACATACACAGAGGCTGGAGAAATGGAAGTAAAAGCTCATGGCTTCCCATTTGACAGCGAAGTTACAGAGGATGGCAATACATATTATTTCCCTAACTCAATGGAAGGTTCATATTACCGCTTTAGCAAGAATCCGGATAGTTACCACAATGAAGTAGCAATTATGGTTGATGAAGGCAGTGAACTGAAGATAGGTATCCGCAAAGAAAAGACTATCGAAAATGATTGGTGCCTGTTCGATAACTTCAAACTCTATTACTTAGGGAAAGAAGCTCCTGACGCAATAGACGAAATCAAGACTACAGGCGATCAGACTGGTGGCATATATAACCTTGCCGGACAAAAGTTATCTGCTCCACAAAAAGGAATCAATATCATAAACGGCAAAAAATACATTGTCAAGTAGCATCTTTACAGATACTTTTTTAAAATACCATGGCGCATTATACGCCATGGTATTTTTTTTGCCACATCTAATAGATACATATCAAAAAAAATTATTAAGTTTGCAATTGGTTATTACACTCTTTCTCCATGACATCATAATATCATTATGTATGTGGGGAAATAAACTTAACAGACCCAGAAATTAATGGATTCATGAAGTATGATTATCTGATTGTCGGCTCTGGCATATTTGGGGCTACATTTGCTTGCATCGCAAAACGAAAAGGGAAAAAGTGCCTTGTAATTGACAAACGCCCTGTGCTTGGAGGAAATGTGTATTGTGAAAAGATTGAAGGCATTAACGTACATAAATATGGAGCACACATTTTTCATACGTCAAACGAGACTGTATGGAAATTTGTCAATTCTATAGTTGACTTCAACAGGTATACAAACTGTCCGTTGGCAAACTACAAAGATAAATTGTATAACTTGCCATTCAACATGAACACATTCTATGAGATGTGGGGAGTAAAAACCCCTGACGAAGTGAGAGAAAAGCTTTCGCAACAAAGAAATGCCGCCATCATAGCATTAAACGGACGTGAACCACGGAATCTTGAGGAACAAGCTCTGACATTGGTAGGCCATGACATATTTAATATATTAATTAAGGAATACACAGAGAAACAATGGGGACGCCCTTGCAGTGAGTTGCCGGCCTTCTTAATACGCCGTATACCATTACGGTTGGTTTTTGACAACAACTACTTCAACGATAAATACCAAGGGATTCCAATCGGCGGATACAACAGATTAATTGAAGGATTATTGTCCGGCATTGAATGTTACACCAACATAAATTTCTTTGAGCACAAAACGGCAGGCAATAGCGCAATTGACAACGCTAATATTGACTCCTGGCAATCAATTGCGGAGAAACTTGTATATACAGGAGCCCTTGATGAATATTTCCACTATTCATTAGGACATTTGAATTGGAGATGTGTCGAATTCAAGACCCGAGTTGAAGAAACACCCAACTATCAAGGCAATGCTGTTATCAATTATACCTCACACGACTACCCGTTCACCAGGATAATTGAACATAAGCATTTTGAAATGTTTGGCAACGATGTGTACCAATGTCCGAAGACGGTAATAAGCGAGGAATATCCTGTAGAATATAAGAACGGAATGGAACCTTACTATCCAATCAATGATGAGAAAAACAATAAGCTGGCAGAGCATTACAATAATCTTGCGCACAAAGAAACAAACGTTATATTTGGTGGCAGGCTTGCGCAGTACAAATACTACGACATGGCACCAATAATTGAACAGATACTTAATATGGAAAAGATATGAACACATTATATTATATATCCATTGACTCTCCTAATGCCGCCAAACGGCATATAGATGAACTTGCAAACCGACTTGGTTTCAAAGATGTGGCAGTAAAAACCGGTAAGGGGAAAATAGCCACTTTCTTCCGTAAAGTGTTTAGCATGATAAATCTCCTTTGCAAGATAGGCAAAGGAGACACAATACTTATACAATACCCTTTCAAGAAGTTTTATGTTATCCAATGTAATATAGCACATTTCAAAGGAGCCAAAGTAATTACTCTCATACACGACTTAGGAACATTCCGCAGAAGGAAACTGACTGCAAAACAAGAAATAAAACGTTTGTCGCACTCTGATGTAATTATATGTCATAATAAAAACATGAACGATTGGCTTAAGAAGCATGGCTGTCAACAGCCATTAGTCAATCTTGAAATTTTCGACTACCTCTCTGTGGAACAACCTTCAGCCAATCAGACACAAACAAAAGACACAATATCATCAATTGTGTTTGCCGGCGGAATCAGCCGCAGAAAAAGTTCGTTCATATACAGTCTGGATCCGTATATAGACGGGTGTAAACTTGAACTGTATGGTTCCGGACTTGAGCCCGGTGCTGACAAACATTGGAAAAACATAGTCTATCATGGTTCAATAGCCTCAGATGAATTCATTCGTACAGTAGCCGTTGGTTGGGGATTGGTTTGGGATGGTGAATCCATCGATGGCTGTACCGGAATGTGGGGCAGCTACCTTAAGATCAACAACCCGCATAAAACTTCATTTTATTTGCGGGCAGGCATACCGGTAATAGTTTGGAGCGGCTCGGCAATGGCACCATTTATTATAGAGAACAAGTTGGGAATATCAGTTGGCTCTCTTAGAGAACTGCCTGAGAGACTTCGTCATATCAAGCAGGAAGAGTATGAAACTCTTAAGCAAAATGCTAAAGATATGTCCGTCCGTTTGAACGACGGTTTTTACTTTAAGAAAGCCTTGAACAAGGCGATACGTTTATTAGGTACTGCATAACAAGTCAAAGAAGGGCTGTTTTTGCCGATTTTATTGCAGTGTCCGATAACATTCGTTGATTGTAATCAACAAAACAGCATTTTTCGAATAAAATAGCTGTAAATGTTTTTCCATACCCGAGAAACAGCCTAACTTTGCATCGTCAAAAAGAAAGAGACATTCTTGAGACACCAAAATAGATAGGTTTTAGAAAGATATAAAGGTTTATTGTTAATAAGGAATATCAATAGGTATTAAGTAAGGTAATTTTTTCAGTAAGTATTAGTTATTGGTAAAAGATTGTAAGAAAAAGGATTTGATTAGGTATTAATTTTAAGGTTAGTAATGATGAAGAGGCACTAGTGATAGTCCCTCTTTATTTTTTCTGTTTATACTTAATAAACCGGTTCATATTAAGTAATAACTTGCGAATAATTATTACATAAACGTTTTTTTTCGTACCTTTGCAAAACAGAAACAATCAAACACATTGATGATGAGTACAGAACAAGTGATACAAAACGCTGTGGTGAATTACATGAAGACTCACTACGGTACAGAAGTCGACATGAAACTGATTCAAATTCAGCAAACAAGAAGCGAATTTGAAGGCCAGTTCACCATTGTTGTATTCCCTCTTTTAAAGATCACCAAGAAGAGCCCCGAACAAACAGCACAAGAGATCGGAGAATTCCTAACAGAGAACATACCAGACACTGTTTCGAAATACAATGTTGTGAAAGGATACCTCAATCTTGTAATCTCAAGCCGGCAATGGATTAATGTGCTTAATCATATTGTATCTGAAAAAAAATTCGGTTTTACTGAAGTTACAGACAGCTCTCCATTGGTTATGATTGAGTATTCATCACCAAATACAAACAAACCCCTTCATTTAGGCCATGTTCGCAACAACCTGCTTGGAAGTTCTTTGGCACGTATTATTGAGGCCAACGGCAACAAGGTGGTCAAAACAAACATCGTAAACGACCGTGGCATACATATATGCAAGTCTATGCTGGCATGGCTAAAATATGGAAACGGAGAGACCCCCGAATCATCAGGGAAGAAAGGAGATCACCTTGTAGGTGATTATTATGTGGCATTTGAACAGCATTACAAAGCAGAACGAAATGAGCTTGCAGCCAAATACATGTCAGAAGGTATGAGCGAGGAAGAAGCATCAGAAAAGGCTAAACAAGAAGCCCCTCTCATAAAGGAAGCTCACGAAATGCTCGTTAAATGGGAACATAACGATCCGGAAGTACGGGCCCTATGGAAAAAGATGAACTCATGGGTATATGCCGGCTTTGATGAAACATACAAGGCTCTCGGTGTTAGCTTCGATAAGATATATTATGAGTCCGAGACCTATCTTGAAGGTAAAAAAGTAGTGTTAGAAGGTCTGGATAAGGGATTGTTTTATCGCCGGCCTGACAATTCTGTATGGGCAGACCTTACAAAAGACGGACTTGACGAGAAACTTCTTCTACGAAGTGATGGTACATCGGTTTATATGACACAAGACATTGGTACGGCAAAACAACGTTTCCAGGATTATCCTATAGATAAAATGATATATGTGGTAGGTAACGAGCAAAACTACCATTTCCAAGTATTGTCGATATTACTTGACAAGTTAGGGTTCAAATGGGGTAAGGATCTTGTGCACTTCTCGTATGGTATGGTTGAACTTCCGAACGGCAAAATGAAGAGCCGTGAAGGTACAGTTGTGGATGCCGACGACTTGATAGAGAAGATGGTGAATGACGCATATCAAATGTCGAAGGACATGGGCAAAAACACAGATATCAGCGATGATGAGATACACGAAATTGCCCGACAAGTAGGCTTAGGAGCATTGAAGTATTTTATACTCAAAGTTGATGCCCGCAAGAATATGCTGTTCAATCCGGCAGAAAGTATTGATTTTAATGGGAACACAGGGCCATTCATCCAATACACGTATGCCCGTATTTCGTCGATTATGCGTAAGGCTGCAGACGCAGGAATTACAGTACCAAACGAATTCACTGCAGATGTTCAAATAAACGACAAAGAAATCAGTTTGATACAGGGACTGAACAACTTTGCAGCGACAGTAAGTGAAGCCGGGAAGAAATACAGTCCGTCGAGTATTGCGAATTATTGCTATGAATTGACAAAAGAATACAATCAGTTCTACCATGATTTCAGTATTCTAAAAGAGGAAGACGAACAAAAGAAAATGTTCCGCCTTATACTGTCGAAAGCCGTCGCACAAATAATCAAAGAAGGCATGGGGCTGCTTGGCATTGAAATGCCGGAACGAATGTAAAATGGCACATATGAGCGAGAGACCGATTGGAGAGGCATTATGTGTGGATGCAGCGTGTAGCGGTAATCCGGGGAAGATGGAATATCGCGGAATACATTTGCCTTCGGGCAAACAGATATTTCATTATGGTCCGGTGTACGGCACAAACAATATTGGAGAATTTCTCGCTATAGTTCATGCATTGGCTCTGCTGAAGCAGAAAGGCTCTGCAATACCCGTGTATTCGGACAGCTATACAGCACGCTTGTGGGTCCAGAAGAAGAAATGCAAAACTCAATTAGAAAGAAACGCCAAGACAGAGACATTATATAAAATAATAGAAAGAGCCGAAAACTGGTTACGTAATAATTCATATCCTAACGAAGTTGTAAAGTGGAACACAACAGAATGGGGCGAGATTCCGGCAGATTTCGGAAGAAAGTAGCAGACGATAATGAGAGAATTCTTTAAGTTGATGGGACCGTATTTCCGTCCCTACAAAGGTTACATAGTGGGAACGTTCATGTTTAATATCATTACCGCGATATTCAACGTGGTATCGTTTACCTTATTAGTGCCAATACTAAAGATTCTTTTCAACATAGAAGACAAGGTATACACATATCAGCCTTTTGTGTTAGCAGGAAACTTGAAGCAAAGTATAGACCAATTTATAGACATTGCACAAAATAATGGATACTACTATAGTCAGCAACTCATAGCCGAATACGGACGGGCCACAACACTACTGATTCTCGGTCTTATTCTCGGTCTGCTTACATTGCTCAAAACAAGCGCATATTTTGGTGGCTCCGCATGCCTTATGCCAATAAAGACGGGTATAGTACGTGATATAAGAGCCAAACTTTACAAGAAAATACTGCATCTGCCCCTGTCATTCTTTACCGAGGAAAGGAAAGGGGATATTCTGGCACGAATCAGCACAGATGTCAATGAGGTTGATTCTTCCATCGGAAGTTCATTAGATATGGTTATAAAGAATCCTATTTTCATCCTTGTATACCTCGGGACACTATGTGCGCTTAGCTGGCAACTCACTATATTCGTACTGCTTGTAGTACCATTCCTTGCAATCGGCATAGGAAGAATCGGGAAAAAACTTAAGAGCAAATCATTGTTGGCACAAGCAAGATGGAGTGACGGACTAAGTATTATAGAAGAAACACTGGGCGGTTTACGGATTATAAAGGCATTCATTGCTGAGAAAAAGATGGAGGACAAATTTGTAGCTGTCAACAATGAGTACCGGAAGATTTCGATGAGAGTGTCGATAAGGCAGTCCGCAGCACATCCCGTAAGTGAATTTTTGGGAACACTAATGATTGTAATTGTGTTATGGTTCGGAGGCTATTTGATCTTTTCCGGCAACTCTCCAATAGACGCAAGTGCTTTCATTTATTATCTTGTCATACTTTATACAACGCTTCAGCCGGTAAAGGACCTGTCAAAAGCCGGCTACACCATACAAAAAGGCATGGCGTCCATGGAACGTATCAACAAGATACTTAAAGCGGAAAACAACATCAAGGAAAAAGAAAACGCCATAAAGATTAGCGGACTCAACAAGTCTATCGAGCTGAAACAAGTTTGCTTCTCATATAATGAAGGGCATGAAATCCTACATAATATTAATATAGAAATACCTAAGGGGCAGACAATAGCCATTGTAGGGCAATCAGGCTCGGGCAAATCAACACTTGTTGATTTGATTCCAAGATACCATGACATTTTATCGGGCCAAATACTTATTGACGGTACAGATATACGCGATATGTCTATACAATCCCTACGAAGTATCATTGGTAATGTCAATCAAGAAGCGATCTTGTTTAATGATACCATATTCAATAATATTGCCTTTGGAGTGGAGAACGCTACGCAAAAAGAAGTAGAGGATGCCGCACGCATAGCAAACGCACACGATTTCATCATGGATATGGAAAATGGTTATCAGACTAATATAGGAGACAGAGGTTGCAGGCTGTCCGGAGGACAACGGCAGCGGATTTCCATTGCGCGGGCCATACTGAAGAATCCACCGATACTTATACTCGACGAAGCCACATCAGCACTCGACACGGAATCAGAAAAACTTGTTCAAGAGGCTTTGGAAAACTTGATGAAATCAAGGACTACAATTGCAATAGCACACCGACTGTCAACAATTAAGAATTCAAAACGTATATTCGTACTACATGAAGGCCGGATTGTTGAGCAGGGAACTCATGATGAACTTATCGCAATTAACGGATACTACAAACGGCTGAACGACATGCAGCAACTCTGATAAAGCAATCAATTATCTTTTTATAATATAATACCAGTACATGAAAAGGTCGTTTTTTATTATATTATTGACAATCAACAGCATCGTATCGTTTGCTCAAGATTACATCCGAATTCATCATAAGGATGGGAATCATTCAGATATGCCTGTAAATATGATTGACAGTATCACATTCGTCAGTGAAAATGAGGCTAAGTCAGATAACGGTGAGTTGGCCGGCAGTTGGCTTTGGGATGACACAATAGCAGGATATTATGAGTTACTGACTTTTAATAGCGATCATACCTATATCGGGTATGACAACTATTTTATATACGGCTTTGATACTACCACATATGGATTTTACCTGCGTCATAATGCCCTTATTACACTGCAATCAAACGGATTCGGTTACAGGCGTAAATACACGTGGTTTATCATGGGGGTATCTGACGAGGCGTTTGAAGTCATGACAAATACCGGCAGTTTCGTATATTATAAGCTTCAGCCGGAATGCATTACCTTATCAGTAGGTGAATCCCTGGAATGTCACGATAAAGACCGTTTTATTTTTGCGGATGGCGTTACCGCTGCCATCGTAAACAACGCATTGCAAGGACTCAGCAAAGGGACGACATATATCGAAAAATATGTCGCGACAAAAGATGCCATAGTTGCTTACAAAGTAGTAGTTGAGTAATTAAACCCAATTCTGCCGTTAGCGTTATGGTGATAATTGGGTTAATGCCAGCCGGTGTCGGTATCAAGCTTATAGCGATAGATCCGCGCCAGTTTAATGTCAAATATCAGTGTAGAATACGCTGGTATAGAAGCGGATGTGTATTCAGACTTGCCATACCCTAAATAATAAGGTACATATACGATCCAGCGGTCGCCTTCATGCATGTGCATTAATGCAGTACTGAAGCCTGTTATATTGCTGCTCACACATAAAATAGTTGGCACATCTGTAGCCTCATTAAGGATGTTTCCGCTATAGCTCTTACCAAAATTGTAGCCTGTTGGATGTTGGGAAGTTGGAATTAATCGTCCGGAATAGTGCACACGTACAGAATCAGAATACATTGGAGAAACAGTTCCTGAACCCGTCTCAATCTTCTGAACATAAACAAAATACTCGGGATGGTTCGAATACAGCGCCGAAGAATCACCTACGGTAAACGACTTTAGTATTTCCCATGTTCCATCTGCATTGACCGAGGCGACATTGGCGATGGAGTCTATAAAATGCTCGTTGCGTGCTTTCCAATTGTCATACTCGTCAACCTCATCCTTCTCGCTGCACGAAGTCAATGCGCATACAGCGAGAAGCGAAGTTAGAATAATATAGGTAAAATGCGACTTAGCTGCTTTCATTCGAACCGGTTGAGTTTTTTCAAAAGGCTGGTAATTGATACCTTGTCCTCGATTATACCTTTAAGCTCAGAAATATTGACCCTTTCTTGTTCCATAGTATCACGGAAACGAATTGTGACAGTATTGTCCTCAAGCGACTGATGGTCGATGGTGACACAATAAGGAGTACCGATTGCGTCTTGACGGCGGTAACGCTTTCCGATAGAATCTTTCTCATCGTATTGGCAATTGAAATAGAATTTTAAGTCATTCATTATTTCGCGTGCCTTCTCCGGAAGTCCGTCCTTCTTGGTAAGAGGCAAAATCGCCAATTTTATAGGAGCCAACGCAGCAGGTAATTTTAAGACTACACGGCTCTCGCCATTTTCCAATGTCTCCTCCTGATAGCTGTGACACATAACAGACAGGAACATACGGTCAACACCAATAGATGTTTCAATGACATACGGAGTATACGACTCATTCAGTTCCGGGTCAAAATACTTAATACTTTTTCCCGAGAACTTTTCATGTTGTGACAAATCAAAGTCTGTGCGGCTATGAATACCCTCAACTTCTTTAAATCCAAATGGCATTTTAAATTCTATGTCTGTAGCGGCATTTGCATAGTGTGCAAGTTTCTCATGATCATGGAAGCGGTAATTCTCAGCGCCAAAACCAAGGTTCTGGTGCCATGCCATACGTGTTTTTTTCCAACGTGCAAACCAATCGAGTTCTGTTCCCGGCTTGATAAAGAATTGCATCTCCATCTGCTCAAATTCCCTCATACGGAAAATGAATTGGCGTGCAACTATTTCGTTACGGAACGCCTTGCCGATTTGTGCTATGCCAAACGGAATTTTCATGCGTCCGGTTTTCTGAACGTTCAAATAGTTTACAAATATGCCCTGTGCAGTCTCCGGACGAAGATATATCGTAGATGTTCCGTCGGCGGTACTACCCAATTCAGTCTTAAACATAAGGTTGAACTGACGGACCTCGGTCCAGTTTCTTGTGCCACTTATAGGGCATACTATTTGTTCATCCAGGATAATCTGCCGTAATTCATTAAGGTCCATAGCGTTCATCGCTTTTTTATAGCGTTCGTGCAGAGCGTCACGTTTTGCTTGTTCCTCAAGAACCTTCGGGCTTGTCTCCCTATATTTTTTTTCATCAAAAGACTCACCGAAACGTTTTCTTGCTTTTGCTACTTCCTTTTCTATCTTTTCATCGTATTTTGCTATTTGATCCTCAATCAATACGTCTGCGCGATAACGCTTCTTGGAATCACGGTTGTCAATAAGCGGATCATTAAATGCGTCCACGTGCCCTGATGCTTTCCAAATGGTTGGGTGCATAAATACGGCAGAATCAATACCTACAATATTTTCATTCATCAAAACCATGCTTTGCCACCAATATTGTTTGATATTGTTCTTCAATTCAACACCATTCTGTCCGTAGTCATAGACAGCTCCCAAACCATCGTATATCTCACTTGACGGGAATACAAATCCATATTCCTTGCAATGAGATACGACCTTCTTAAATACATCTTCTTGTGCCATTTTCTTTATGCTTTGTTTTGCGTATACTATTATTTTGCGTTTTCACCACAACTATTTGTTGCATAAAACACATACATGAATACAAAGGTACGAAAAAACTAATAAAAGGAAGCCACAATTTATAATTTAAACCTATTATTAAATGTAATTAAGCTTTCCGGACCCATATTGAACAGTAAATCGACAATACTTAAGTCTGTTATAAATCCATGTTTATAAGAAAATACCTGATAATATTCCGATAGAGGCTGACCCGCATCGCAATGTATGCTGACGTTCATTAGATCGAGCAAATCCACAACTAAATGGAAAAGATCCGTATTGAAATCCATAAGCAGTTCTTGATTCCCCTCATAAATATGGCGGAAATCATCTTGATAATAATCAAAATACGGGCTTTTATAGTAAGAAGATTCTAATGCATGCCAATGTTTGTGCCTCCAATCACCGTGTTCACTTATTCTGACACTCCGGAGTGGCAGTGCTTTATTTCCCGTCTGCTTTATAGGGACCGTTAGGACTAACGGTCCGTTGGGCGAGTCTATTGTACAGCGGTTAAGTCTGAGCCGTTTATCGAACATTATGTCACCATCCATCTCAGGCATCCCGTTTGCTATCCAATTCATCCACCAACTTACATGCGGCAAATAGCCTAATGCGAAATCTCCTTTATTCATATAAGGGTGTACCATGCAAAATTCACGCAAAGGTATGAATAAATTCTCAATACACAATTACTTCTTCCATAATAAACATGTTTGTAAAACGTTTTATAGGCTCATTGTTTACGTTACACGCAAAAAGTTGCTTTCAAGCAATGCCTTTATCATTATTTTTCTATAACTTTGCACTAAATATAATACAACAACATTATGACTAAGGCAATAATTACAGTTGTAGGTAAAGACACTGTAGGTATTATGGCAAAAGTGTGCACACATCTTGCCGACAATCAAATCAATATTTTGGACATAAGTCAAACCATCGTGCAAGGATACTTCAACATGATGATGATTGTGAGTATGGATAATTGTACCAAAGACTTTGTTAGTGTATCGGAAGAGCTTACGGAACTTGGCAACGAGATCGGAGTTCAAGTGAAATGTCAACTCGAAGACATCTTCGACAAAATGCATCGTATATGATTAATATAAACGAAGTATTTGAAACCAACAAGATGATCGAACAGGAAAACCTTGATGTTCGAACCATCACAATGGGGATCAATCTGCTTGACTGTGCTGATGCCAGCGTTGAAAATACATGCAACAAAATAGAAAAGAAAATCTTACGCTATGCGAAGGACCTTGTAAAAACAGGTGAGGAAATATCACGTGAATTTGCAATACCGATTGTTAACAAACGAATTTCCATAACACCAGCCTCATTGGTAGGCGCAGCTTGTTGCAACACCCCCTCAGATTATGTACAGATAGCTAAGACCCTCGATAAAATCGCACATGAGGTCGGTGTGAACTTCATTGGCGGATTCAGCGCAATCGTGTCGAAAGGGATGACACGCAGTGATGAAAACCTTATACGTTCTATTCCGGAGGCAATGGCATGCACCCAGCGCATTTGCAGTTCTGTCAATGTCGGTTCTACAAAAACGGGCATCAACATGGACGCTGTACGCCTAATGGGTGAGATCATCAAGCAGACGGCCAATCTTACAAGAGAAAATGATTCCATCGGGTGTGCAAAATTAGTTGTACTCTGCAATGCGCCGGATGATAATCCGTTTATGGCCGGAGCATTTCACGGGGTCAGTGAAGCGGATGCGGTAATAAATGTAGGCGTAAGTGGTCCTGGCGTAGTGAAATATGCGCTACAGCAAATTCCTGATGCCAATTTCGAAGTACTTTGCGAGACAATAAAGAAAACAGCATTTAAAATAACCCGCGTCGGACAGCTTGTTGCCCAGGAAGCAAGCAAGCGGTTGGGCGTTCCTTTTGGTATAATCGACCTTTCACTTGCGCCGACACCGGCAATAGGTGACTCAGTGGCAGATATACTTCAATGCATCGGAGTTGAAAAAGCCGGTGCACCGGGTACCACAGCAGCTCTCGCCCTACTCAACGATCAGGTAAAAAAAGGTGGTGTGATGGCAAGCAGCTACGTAGGCGGTTTATCGGGCGCGTTTATTCCTGTCAGTGAAGATCAAGGCATGATCGACGCTGTTGAGGCCGGTGCGCTCACCATAGAGAAACTTGAGGCAATGACATGTGTTTGCTCTGTAGGTCTTGATATGATCGCAATCCCGGGAAGCATTACAGCATCTACCATATCAGGTATTATTGCCGATGAAGCCGCCATCGGAATGGTGAACCAAAAAACCACAGCTGTACGTATCATTCCTGTAGAAGGAAAGACAGTCGGTGACAAAGTGGAGTTTGGCGGGCTACTCGGATATGCTCCGATAATGCCTGTCAACACATTCAGATGTAACAGATTCGTAAACAGGGAAGGACGTATTCCTGCTCCAATACACAGTTTCAAAAACTAATTCTCATTTACTCTCAGCCAATCATGATTAGCAATACAATACAAGCAGAGTTACAACAATGCAAAAATATTCTGGATGCATCATATAGTCATGAGAATCCAATCCTAAATGAGGCTCTTGATAAAATAAAGAGCAGGTCGGGTAAGATGATGCGTCCGATACTTGTATTATTGTCAACCAGGTTGTTTGGTGATATCAGCAAAAACGCAATACTGACTGCAGCGGCCTACGAAGCATTCCATACTGCAAGCCTCATACATGATGACGTGGTTGACGAGAGCGATGAACGGCGGGGACAAGAGTCGCTGAATTACACTGAAGGCAACAAAGTGGCGGTATTGGTGGGAGACTATATCCTCGCAAACTCTTTAAAATTCCTCGCAAAAACAGGGAGCGACCAATTGCTGGATATCATCACAGATGCCGCACAAGAACTTGCTAACGGAGAATTATTACAGCTGTCAAATATATCAGTCACGGAACTGTCTGAGAATGCTTATTTTAATATTATACGGAGTAAAACTGCAGCTCTATTTTCAGCTTGTGCCGAATCGGCCGCTATTGTGGCAGGAGCTAACGATAACGATGTTGATGTAATGCGGAAGTTCGGTGAAACCGTTGGAATTTGCTTCCAAATAAAGGACGATATATTCGACATACAAGATGACGATATAGGCAAACCTACAGGCAACGACTTGCGTGAAGGGAAAATCACACTTCCAACATTGTATGCACTAAAGCACTCAAATACAGATGCGAATAAAATTGTCCGTCGCATAAAGACTCAAGTTGCTACCGACGATGAAATAAAGCAGTTGGTAGAGTTTACCAAGCAACAAGGTGGCATAGAATATGCCATTTCGGTAATGGAGAATTATGCCCGGGAAGCAGAGGCATTATTAGACGTATATCCGTATAGTCCGGCTAAGGAGGCTTTGTGCGAGTATGTCAGCTATGTAATTGGGCGTAAATACTAAGCGGAGGGGTAAAAGAAATGAGGATTACGCTTCTTCAACAGGACACGGTATGGCAATCACCTCAATTCAATATCAGAAAAGTGAACGAAGCCATCAACAGGTCGCTTGGCTCTGATCTGTACTTACTACCTGAAATGTTCACTACAGGATTCCTTACTTATCCGCAATGGTTTGCTGAGTCTGCCAATTCTGAATCATTGCAGTGGATGAAAGAAAAGGCACACGAGATCGATGCAGCCGTTTGTGGCAGTATTGCTGTTGAGGAAAAAGGGAAATACTACAACCGGATGTATTTTGTTGAACCTGACGGCAAAGTAACTCATTACGACAAAAGTCATCTTTACAATTATGGAGGAGAAGGCAAACAATACACAGCAGGTGATGAACGTGTAATCGTAGAGTTTCGGGGAGTAAAGATTTTATTGGAGATCTGCTATGACCTGCAATTTCCAATGTGGTGCAGAAACAATGTTGATAAGGATGGCAACATACTGTACGACCTGATTGTTTATTCCGCCAATTATCCCGTTGCACGTAAAGCAGCCTGGGAAACCCTTCCGGTTGCCCGCGCCATCGAAAATCAGTGTTTTGTCGCTGCCTGCAACCGCATTGGAACCGATGAATACGGAGAGTACTACGGTGGATCAAGAATAATACATCCTTACGGAAATATTATAGCGGAAGGACCGCCAAATACAGAATGTGAAATTACCGGTGACATCGACATGCCATCACTACTCAGATACCGGCAAAAGTACCCTACGTTACAAGACATCGTCTGGAACAAATTCTTCTGACGTACGCCTACCCTCTATAAGCAACAGAATATAAAAACAACGCATTATAAAAAGTTATGAGAACACAACATTTTACTTGCATGCTATTATTGTGCTTAGCGGTAAGCACATTATGCACAGCACAAACTGACACCGATTCTTTGCCTGCCGCAGAGCAATTAATCAGTTGGGACGACTTTGTTCAATCGCTATATGAAAACGGAACCGATTACGATGAGGACGTCATCGAAGATCTTTACGATATCCATTGCAACCCAATAGACCTGAACAAAGTCACTAAACAGCAATTGGAGCAATTACCATTTCTCTCCGATATGCAGATTACTTCCATATTGCATTATGTAAAAATCCACTATCCACTGCTGTCATTGGGAGAACTAATGTTCATTACAGAACTTGACTATGTGACGCGATTGCGGCTCATGCTGTTTTGTTATGTAGACAAAGCCACGGCACAAGAGTCACGACCATCATTAAAAACAATACTGAAGCGAGGTAAGCACGAAATAACCGTGCGAAGCGACATACCTTTTTATAAAAAGGCGGGCTTTGATTCCTTATCAGACAGTGTACTTGCCAAAAATCCGAACAAGGTGTACCAAGGCGACAGATTTCACCATTCGCTTAGATACAAATATGAATCCTCACAACATTTGTTTGCGGGTTTGCAAATGGAAAAAGATCCGGGTGAAACAGGAATAGATTATTGGGCAGCATACCTGATGCTTAATGATTGGGGCAAGATTCATTCTTTTATTGTCGGTGCTTACAAACTCAGCTTTGGACAAGGACTCGTTGTCAACAATTCAGTAAGCTTTGGAAAACTTACCTCACTCAACTCTTCTTCGTTTCTCAACAAAGGCATATCAAAGCATTCCTCTCTCTCTGAAAGTAACTATTTCCGTGGTATTGCCACGACAATACGACTAATCAAAAATATTAATGTTACGGCATTTCTGTCGTATAAAGATATTGATGCGACTCTGTACACTGATTCTTTGAATGGAATCAAGCGCTTTGCAGCATCATCGCTGAAGCAAGATGGATTACATCGTACGAAATTAGAAATCAGTAAGAAAGGCAATGTGTCTGAATTTTCCACAGGAGGTAACATTCAATATTTAAACAAAAGTATGACGGCCGGCATCACCATACTCTACACTCACTTGTCTGTTCCTCTACTACCCAAATATAACACTCAAAGTACAAGTTACCGCAAAATCAATATAAGAGGAAACGCGTTCTGTTCTGCAGGTATCAACTATTCGTTGCGATTCCGTCATTTGCTGTTGCGTGGAGAGACTGCATTCGCAATGAATTACGACGGACATAAAAAGACAAACAGCGATATGGCCACCATAAACACCCTCAGTTATGCTTTTAGCAGTAACACATCAGCCGTATTGTTGCAACGCTACTATGGTATGCAATATGCGACCCTGTATGGAAAGTCTTTCGGGGAAAGCAGTAAACCTCAAAACGAGTCGGGTATATATGCCGGCATAAAGTCACAGCTTTTCAAGAAAGTCCACCTTGAAGCATATATCGACCTGTTCCACTTCCCATATAAGAAGTATCAGGTATCCGACAGTTCAAACGGGATTGATGGCTTGTGCCGTCTGGCATGGTTAGTATCTGGGAAATCATCATTACAAATCAATTATCGGATAAAGGCCAAACAGAAAAACTATACGGTCAAGGCCGACAAAACAGAACTGTACTACTTCAACACACAGAGCATCAAGTTGCAGTATAAAAACAATCTAAATGCGAACCTGTCATCAACCACAACCTTGTATGGCACGTATATTTACAATCCGGACAAGAACAATGACAACGGATTCATGATTGCACACAGCCTGCGCTTTCAGTTACATCAAAACACAAAACAAAGGATAGATTTGACAGCAGCTTATTTCAATACAACAACATACAGTTCACGCGTATACCTATATGAGCCTTCGCCGGCTTATTCCTTTGGCTCATTATCCTTTTATGGAGAAGGGTTGCGGGCATCGGTCTTGCTGTCGCTGCCCATCATACGCAACATGTATATTACAGGAAAAGTTTCCACAACACACTATTTTGATAAAGACACGATAGGGACAGGATTAGAAAAGATTACCGCAAACCACAAAGAGGACCTGCAACTACAACTCCGATGGATTATATAGCAAAAATATGACTTTTGAAAGTCTTGCTTGAAATGGCCCTGTCATCTTCTGCGAATATAGTAAAGATATACAGCGACGCAAATCACCAACGCAACGGCAGATATGGAATATGTTATGACAGCACCGCCACACAAGTCCGTCAACGTAATATTTGGTTGATCCTTATAAATGTTGGTCATGATTACAGAAATACCATTATTAACCACATGACAAACAATGCAGGGGATAATACTCCGGCTCTTGACATACAGAATGGCAAATAACAACCCTATAACGAATGCGAACGGGATTTGTGCAGGATTAAAATGTGCGATTCCAAACATAAGGGCAGACACGATAACTGCTATTGTCTTATCCGCTCCATGGTATATCATACTTCCTAAAATAGCACTTCGGAACACAATCTCCTCTGCGATCGGTCCAACCAGCACAATGGCAATTATGCCCCAGAAAGATGTAGAGAGTCCGACCAGCACGTCTTCTACTATGTTTTCGAGTGGTAATTGCTCTGAAAGGACATCAAAGCAGAACATGCCACAAAGTGTGGCGACAATCATTATCGGTGCCCATTTCCAATTACACAGCAATGGATTTAGCTCATCTAAGATACCATATTTCAAAGAGTGTCTTATAGCCTCAACCACAGCAATCACTATTAACGATGAAAGTATAAAAGTAAAGGCAAGCAAGTTGGTTGTCATTTCTCCACCTGCAACCAACATCACCACTAATGCTACCGCCCACTGCGTGACGCAGAAAGTAAGGAAGTAGACAGCAATATCTACAACAATTCTCCAGATGGTGGCTCGTTTCATGGCATTCGCTTTACTTTGATTCTCTCACTAAGGAATATGGATGCGTTTCCACTAAACCTTTCGGGCGATTCTGAAGTGAAATACTGGCACGTTCCATTTTTTGTCAGTCTTTCATCCATATCCTTATGTCTGTGCAAATAATCCTCCAGGCTTGTGGCTACGTAATGTCCCTGCGTGAGGATTTCAATTGTATCAGGACAGAATTTGCGTATCTTGTCTAACAAAAGAGGATAGTGCGTACAGCCAAGTATAATGGTGTCGATCAGAGGATCAGTTGCGAGCAGGGAGTCTATTCGTTCTTTAACGAAATAATCGGCACTTGGCTTGTCGTATTCTCCGTTCTCAACCAATGGCACCCACATCGGACAAGCCAAACCTGTCACTATGCACTGTGGAAAAAGTTTTTTTATTTCTATATCATACGATCCTGACTTTATGGTTCCTTCAGTGGCGAGTACTCCGACATGATTATTCCTTGTTATATTCCCTACAACTTCAGCAGTAGGACGGATAACGCCCAACACACGTTCATTCGGTGCATGCGACGGAAGATAAACCTGCTGTATGGTACGCAAAGCCTTGGCTGAAGCCGTGTTGCAACCAAGGATAATCAACGGGCAATGAAGGGCGAACAACTTTTGTACAGCTTCCAATGTATATTGATACACGATATCGAATGAGCGGGTACCATAAGGCGCACGCGCATTATCGCCATAATAGATGTAATCGTATTCCGGCATCACCTTTCTTATCCCATCCAATATGGTCAGTCCGCCATAGCCCGAGTCAAATACTCCGATAGGTCCTTCTGTCATTTTCTTAACTCTGCTATAACGTCAGCTGTTATATCCTCGCCCAATGCGCCATTGACGTATGGATAAGCATTGTTATCCGTATTCAAGATGTAGGCATAGCTACGCTGCTTGCCAATCTTTGCAAGGACATCCTTTAATTCTTTGTGAACAGGCTGCATCAATTCATCCTCGGCTTTTTCCAACAGTCGCTTTGCCTCCTCTTTGAAACTCAATCCTTGTTCCATCAGTTGCTGCAATTCTTTTTGCCGTTTTAGCAGTATGTTTTCCGGAAAAGACTTTTGTCCGTCCACATACTCAGCGAACTGGCGGCTGAATTCCTTTTCTGATCTCGTCAATTCATCCTCGTATTTAGATTTCAGTTCCTGCAATTTTTTCATTGCCACATCATATGACGGTACAGATTTCAACGCTTCGTTATAGCTCAAATAACCAAAATGATTTATTGTCAGCACCTCCTCCGTCTCATTCACTTCTTGTGCGAGACACGTTCCCACTGTCAGAACAAACATTGACAGCAACACGTGGATTCTTAGTCTAAGCATCATATGCATTATCAGAAAAATTTAATTGGTTCACCTACGATATCACTTAGAAGTTTGTTGGCACAACTGCTTGTTCCCAGCCTGAACATCTTGTTGTTGAGCCATTTCTCTCCGAGCACCTCTTTTACGATGGTGTAATAGATTAATGTGTCTTCAACAGTCTTCATGCCGCCGGCAGGTTTAAAACCTATCTGTATACCTGTCACGTCATAATATTCCTTGATAGCCTGACACATGACGTATGCAGCTTCCGGAGTGGCGGCCGGTTCCAACTTTCCCGTTGAAGTCTTGATATAATCAGCACCGGCATACATGGCGAGTATTGATGCCTTCTTTATATTGCTTGCAGTCTTGAGACATCCGGTTTCAAGAATTACCTTCATCTTGTGATCACCGCACACAGCCTTCAACTCAGCGATTTCATCGGCGACTGTTTCATAATCGCCTGCCAGGAATTTACCGACAGACTGGACTATATCAATCTCAGTAGCGCCATCATGTAGGGCCAGCGATGTCTCAGCTATCTTTACCTCGATAAACGATTGCGAAGAAGGGAAGCATGCCGACACACAAGCGATCTCAATATCATCATTTTCAAGTGTATCGTGACAAATCGACGCAAAACAAGGATATACACAAACAGTGGCTACATGTCCAAGTTCCGGATACACATCATCGAATTTATTAACACGTTCGATGAACTGCATGACACTGTCTTCACTGTCATCAGTTTTCAAGGTAGTAAGTTCCACGCTATTGAGCAAGAACGTCTTCACTTCCTTTGTATTGTTCTCGGCAAGATGTTTTGCAAGGAGGTTTTGCACTTCCTTTTTCACTTGTTCGTCATCCAATTCCAAATTATACTTTTTGAAAGCTTGCATAATCTTGCTTTCATTAACCTCATTGTGATGAGGCCGTCCGCCTGCATAATTTATTTCCATATTCATTCTTTATTTTTTGTATCCATACATATTGTTACAGGTCCGTCGTTGACCAACGCCACTTTCATGTCGGCTCCGAATTCACCTGTACTGACTTTTTTCCCTAAGTGGTTTTCCATTTGCTTGCAGAATTTCTCATACAACGGGATTGTGACTTCGTGGCTGCCTGCTCTCAGATAACTTGGACGGTTACCTTTTTTATATGATGCCCACAGGGTGAACTGGCTTACTATCAGTATGTCTCCTCCCACATCACGGACAGAAAGGTTCATAACCCCCTTCTCGTCGTCGAATATACGCAGGTTGACAATCTTTTTGCACAGCCACTCAATATCCTCGTCGGAATCACTGTTCTCACATCCGACAAGTATGAGATACCCTCTGCCTATGCGTGCTTTCTCTCTGCCTCCAATTGTGACAGATGCCTCACTTACCCTTTGTACTACAACTCTCATTCTTCTAACTTTATGGCCTCTTTTATTAATTTTGCCTTCGATTTGCCTATTACACTCGCAATATCCTGTTCGTTCGACTCACGAATACGCTTGACGCTCTTAAAATGTTTAAGCAACAAGTTTTTTGTCGCTTCACCAATTCCCTTGATATTATCGAGTTCAGAGGCTATCTGGTGCTTTGACCGCTTGTCACGATGAAACTGTATGGCAAACCTGTGTACTTCATCTTGTATACGGGTCAGAAACTGAAACAACGCACTCTTTACATCCACACCTACGGTAACGATGAACCCATCTTGGTAAGTCTGCAACTCTGAAGTCCTGTGCCTGCCATCTTTTGCAAGTCCGGCAATAGGGATTTTGAGTTTTAACTCGTCTTCAATCACCCTGCGTATAACCTCCATTTGTCCCTTGCCTCCATCTGCGATAATCAAGTTCGGCAACTCGCCCCCCTCGTCAAGCATACGTTTGTAGCGTCGGTACACCACTTCTGCCATTGAAGCATAGTCATCAGGACCTACGACTGTCTTGATTATGTATTTACGATATTCTGACTTGGCAGGTTTTGCCTTTCTGAACACCACACAGCCGGCAACAGCGTCCGAGCCTTGGATGTTCGAGTTGTCGAAACACTCGATATGCAGTGGCAACCTGTCCAGTTTCAACTTCCCTTGCAATTCCTTCAAGAGGTTGGTAGACCGTTGTTCCGGATTCAGTTTTTCCGCTTGTTTTGCCTTGTCAAACTTATATTGTCTGACATTGGCAAGCGACAAGTCAAGCAGATGTTTCTTGTCACCACGCTGTGGAACTGTCACAATAACATCTTTCAACTCCACTTCAATCGGGAACGGTACGATAATCTCCTTTGAGTCACTTTTATAACGTTGTCTCATTTCTACAATACCTAAAGCGAGAAGATCTCTCGGGTCTTCATCCATACGCTTTGCATATTCAAACGTGAATGCCTGGTTTATGCATCCGTTCGTGACATGCAGATAGTTGATGAACGCAGATTTCTCATCATCAGCAATAGAAAACACATCGATGTTGTGGTCGTATTGAGCTATTACCTCACTCTTCTCGCAGAATTCGAGGGCGAGGTCGTACTTACGCTTCAGCTCTGCGGCTTCCTCGAACTTCATCTGATCCGACAGGACCGTCATCTGTTCAAGCAACTTGTCGCACACAGTCCGTGTGTTACCTTTAAGGATTTCCTTCACCTCTGCCACATTCTCCATGTAGTCTTCCCTGCTTTGCAGTCCCACACACGGAGCCTTGCAGTTTTTTATATGATATTCCAGGCATGCTTTATACTTCTTCTCAGCAATCTGCTGGCTTGTCATGCTGAACTTGCAACGTCTTAGTGGATAAATACGGTTAATGAGCTCAAGCATATTGTTTAGAGTGCCCGGATGGCTGAACGGACCGTAATATGTCCCAAACTTTGGGATTATCCTTCTTGTCTTGAATACACGTGGAAACTCCTCATTGGTGACGCACACAGAAGGATACGTCTTGTCGTCCTTCAGTAAGATATTATAGCGTGGTTTGTACTTTTTTATGAGGTTGTTCTCTAATAGCAGGGCATCCTCATCAGTCGGCACAACCACATACTTAATGTCTTGTATCTTACTGACCAATATCTGTGTTTTCCTGGAATTAACGGTTTTGAGAAAATACGAACTGACACGCCGTTTAAGGTTCTTTGCCTTACCGACATAAATTATTGTATCGGTGTCGTCAAGATACTGATAGCACCCGGGCTCTTCAGGCAGAGCCGATACAATAACCTTCAACCGCGCGAGCCGTTCGTCGTCCTTTCTCATCTTATACACTCAGCAGAGTAGTTATCTCAATATCATTTCCGAGGAATTCGCGTCCTCTCAGTCCTTCGTCTCTGATCTCAATAATGAAATTCATATAGCATTTCTTGGGGTGGAATTTTTTCACCAAGTCCCATGCTGCCTTAATTGTTCCGCCTGTAGCAAGCAGATCATCGTGAAGGAGTACAACATCGTCTTCCGTTATGGCATCCTTGTGAATTTCAATTGTATCGGTTCCGTATTCTTTAGAATAGGTTTGGCTGATGGTTTCAGCCGGTAACTTGCCCGGTTTACGGCAGAGAGCAAGTCCGGCGTTAAGTTTGCGGGCAAGAATTGCACCCATCACAAATCCGCGCGATTCGATGCCTACCACCTTTGTAATACCCTTGTCCTTATAGAGCTCATACATTTCCTCTTCCATAATTTCAAGACATTTGGCATCTTTGAAAATTGTGGTCACATCACGAAACATCACTCCCTTCTGTGGAAAGTCGGGGATCACCCGCAAGTGGTCCATCAAATATTGATTGTTCATCGTAGTATCGTTTTTATATTTTTGTATTATCTCTTTTTTATACTATACATTGAACAGCATGGCACTTATCTGCTATCTGCCCATGAGCACAAGCAACACGTTGATGTCACTTGGTGAAACTCCGGGAATCCGGCTTGCTTGAGCCAAGGTAACAGGATTGATCTTTGACAACTTTTGCCTTGCTTCGATTGAAATTTGATTCATGTTCATGTAATCGAACTTACCTTGGATCTTGATATTCTCAAGCCTTAGCATCTTTTCTGCCACCTGGTTCTCACGGTCTATGTAGCCTTTGTACTTTATTTTTATCTCGGCTGCCTCTATTATTTCCTCTTTACGGTCGGTGATTTTGTCAAGTTCGCTCTTGAACGCTTTTATATGTGGGGCGATGTTCTTGACAGTCACATTTGGCCGGCCGAGCAAGTCGATCAATTTGCACCCACGTTCGAGCGGTGTAATTCCAATCTCTTCGAGTGCATGGTTGATGAGCGCCGGTTTTATTGAAAAATTACGGGCAAACTCAATTATGCCATTGATTGCACTACGCTTCTCCACCATTCGTGTGTACCTCTCCGTGCTTGCCAGTCCTAACTGATACGCTCTTTCCGTAAGTCGCATGTCTGCATCATCCTGGCGTAAGAGTATGCGATATTCGGCTCTTGACGTGAACATGCGGTAAGGCTCATCCACACCCTTCGTCACGAGATCGTCAATCAGCACACCTATATATGCTTCATTGCGTTTCAACGTGAACGGGTTTCCTCCCGCACAGTTGACAGCTGCATTGATACCAGCCATCAGCCCTTGTCCCGCCGCTTCCTCATAACCGGTAGTTCCATTCACTTGTCCGGCAAGGAACAGGTTCTTGACAACTTTTGACTCAAGTGTATGCGTCAGTTGAGTCGGATCGAAATAGTCGTATTCAATTGCATAACCCGGGCGGTAGACCACCAGGTTTCTTAAAGCCGGTATTCGCTTCAGTGCCTCAATCTGTATATCCATTGGCAGCGACGAGGAAAATCCGTTAAGATACATCTCGTTAGTGGTTTCTCCCTCCGGTTCAAGAAACAATTGGTGCTCGTCTTTATCGGGAAAGGTGTGTAGCTTGGTCTCTATGCTTGGACAGTAACGTGGCCCGATACTCTTTATCTGCCCGTTGTAGAGAGGTGAGTCGGCAAGTCCCGACCTAAGTATTTCATGTACTTGTGGATTTGTTTTGAACATCCAGCAAGGCAATTGTTTAAGGATCCTATGTTCGCTCATGAAAGAGAACTGGTGGAACGTGGTATCCCCCTCTTGAATCTCTGTTTGTGAAAAGTCAACACTCCGTTTATCGATACGCACGGGTGTGCCAGTCTTCATTCTTCCCTGTGTGATTCCGTTCCTGACAATCGATTCGGTCAGTCCGTCAACAGCCGGTTCGGCGATTCTTCCGCCGGGTATCTGCTTACGGCCCATGTGCATCAATCCATTGAGAAACGTGCCGGCGGTAATGATAACGCATTTGGCATGGAATTCGGCACCCCATATAGTTCTTACCCCACGCACTTCCCCGTCTTGGGTAAGCAACTCACACACTTGATCTTGCCAAATGTTCAGATTTGGAGTGTTCTCCAATATTTCACGCCATGTCCAAATATACTTCGCACGGTCGCATTGAGCCCGTGGACTCCACACGGCAGGACCCTTCGACAGGTTGAGCATACGGAACTGTATGGAACACCTGTCGGTCACAATGCCCATCATTCCTCCGAGGGCATCAATCTCACGCACGATCTGTCCCTTTGCAATTCCGCCTACAGCGGGATTGCACGACATTTGGGCAATCTTGTTCATATCCATAGTGACAAGACAAGTGCTTGCTCCAAGCCGTGCCGCAGCCGATGCCGCCTCACATCCGGCATGACCGGCACCAACCACAACTACATCGTAATTGAAAACCATATTCCCTTACCGATGGTATCTATTCACATGCAAAGGTAATAAATTATTAGCAACCAACAAGTGACAACCCCGTTTTTATTATTTTTCCTCACCTTATTAATTAAGTAACGATACAAGAACGGCTGTTGTCCACAAACTCTTTATATGGAATGACTAAATGAAAGCGTGTTTTTTACAACTCCATATAACTCTAAGGTTATTGTCAGACCTTACAAACCACTGATTTTGGAGCCTACAAAAAAATAAATCATAAATTTCTTTGTGCATAAAAAAAGTTGCAATAACTTTGTCCTCAATAATCAAGTAAAAACAGTTGATATGAATTTCCCATTAAAGAATCCACAGAATGATGGTGGCATGAACGAACGTATCAAGCGTCTTCACAAACAAAGTTTGGAGACTCCGGCGACGTTGACTATTGAACGGGCTCTTATAGAGACCGAATTCTATAAAGAGAATGAAGGCAAATGGCCTATTGCCGTGTTGCGTGCGAAGAATTTCTATGAACTATGCAAGAAAAAGACAATCTACATTGGCGATGATGAACTGATAGTGGGTGAGCGCGGGCCGAAACCAAAGGCAGTACCTACTTTCCCTGAACTTACTTGTCACTCTGTACAAGACTTGCATGTGCTTGACACCCGTGAACTCCAACCTTATCATATAAGTCAGGAGGATATTGATACTTACGAAAAGGTGGTGATCCCTTATTGGAAAGGCAAGACCCAGCGTGAGCGTATTTTCAATCATGTAAGCAAGGAATGGAACGAAGCATATAGAGCCGGCATCTTTACTGAGTTCATGGAACAGCGTGCAGCCGGTCATACTGCGATGGACGGCAAGATGTACCGTACCGGACTGCTCGATGTAAAGGAAAGAATTGAGAAGGAAATCAGTGAACTCGATTATATCAATGATCCTGAGGCTACAGACAAGCAGCAGGAACTCGAAGCTATGGCGATATCATGTGATGCGGCTATCTTGTTCGCTGAACGCCATGCACAACTTGCTGAACAGATGGCAGCAAAGTGTACTGACCCTCAGCGCAAGGCCGAACTGGAGAAAATAGCGGATGTTTGCCATTGGGTACCTGCACATGCTCCACGCGACCTTTGGGAGGCAATACAGATGTACTGGTTCGTTCATCTTGGCACTGTCACCGAATTGAACGGATGGGACAGCATGAACCCTGGACACATTGACCAGCACCTGTTCCCGTTCTACCAAAAAGGACTTGAAGACGGCACACTCACCCGCGACAAGGCAAAAGAGCTCATCAGCTGTCTTTGGATCAAGTTCAACAACCAACCGGCCCCTCCTAAGGTAGGTATTACGGCTCTTGAGTCGGGTACATACAATGATTTTACTAATATAAACATCGGTGGAATCACACGTGACGGTAAGGACGGCTCAAATGAGGTGTCATATATCATACTTGAGGTTCAAGAGGAATTGCACGAGTTGCAGCCAGGGCTCTCAATACATATCAGCAAGGTCACTCCTGACAAGTTCCTGCTTGCCGGATGCAAGCTGATCCGTCAAGGGTTCGGCTATCCGTCGGTATTCAACCCGGATGTCTATACACAGGAGTTGATGAATCAGGGAAAGTCACGCGAGGATGCCAACGAGGGCGGGTGTTCCGGTTGTATTGAGGTCGGTGCGTTCGGAAAGGAAGCATACCTGCTCACAGGATACCTTAACACACCGAAGATACTTGAGGTGACATTGAATAACGGTGTCGATCCAATGACCGGTAAGAAAATAGGTCTTGAGACCGGTGACCCTCGCAACTTCACCTCGTTCGAGGAACTCTATGAGGCTTGGCACAAGCAGATGATTTATTTCGTCAACCTGAAACTGTCCGTCAACAACTACATCGAGCGTATGTTCTCTCTGTATGCACCTGCTACATTCCTTAGCCTCTTTATCGACGACTGTGTTAAAAACGGCAAGGACTACTACAGCGGTGGCGCACGTTACAACACATCGTACATACAATGCACCGGATTGGGAACTATCACCGACTGCTTCACCACATTCAAGAAGCATGTGTTTGAAGACAAGCGTTTCACAATGGATGAGTTGCTGAAGGTGGTTGCGGAGAACTTTGAGGGCGACGAGAAGATACGCCAGTATATTATGAACCACACTCCGTTCTTCGGCAACGACGATGATTATGCCGACTCGATTGCAGTCCGTGTATACAACGACTTACTGAAGGCTATTGTAGGATATCCTAACACACGTGGAGGCAAGACTCAACTCAACATGCTCAGCACCACTTGCCACAATTACTTCGGTAGTGTCTGCGGTGCGTCGGTCAACGGACGTCTTGCTCATTTCGCAATTTCCGACGGTACTTCTCCTGCTCATGGAGCCGACAAGCAAGGACCTACATCGGTCATCAAATCGCTTGGAAAGCTCGATCAGACTAAGAGCGGTGGAACATTGCTCAATGTGCGCTTCGTACCAAACCTGCTCAAACGCGACGAAGACTTGAAGAAGCTCGCAAGCCTCATCCGTACTTATTTTGCCCTTGGAGGACACCATATACAGTTTAATATAGTTGATACAGACACTTTGTATGATGCACAGAAACATCCTGACAACTATAAAGACCTACTTGTGCGTGTGGCAGGCTACAGCGACTATTTCAATGATATGACTGAACAACTTCAGAACGAAATCATCGCACGTACTGAAAACGAGGAGTTCTGATATTTTACAACGTGAGAACTGTAATCTGTAATGGCTCTTATATTCGACATTAAGCGCTTTGCAATAAATGATGGTCCTGGAATAAGGACCACCATTTTTATTAAGGGTTGTCCGCTACGTTGTGTCTGGTGCCACAATCCTGAAGGGTTGGAGGACCGTCCGCAGCGGATGTACACGAAAAAGAAGTGTATCGGTTGCCAAAGTTGCGTGGAAGTGTGCCCTAAAGGTGTGCTGCGTCTTACTCCCGATGGTATAAAGGCAGATGAGTCGAAATGCATAGTGTGCAAGAAATGTGCGGAAGTATGCCCGACTCTTGCCATGAAATTCGGAGGGGAAGAATGGAAGATGGACGACTTGATGAAGGTAGTGGAAAAAGAACGCAAGGTGATGGAGGACAGCGGCGGCGGTGTGACACTCTGTGGCGGAGAACCGTTGATGCATCCGCAATACGTGTTGGAATTGCTGAAGGAACTTGGCAGGCGCGGGTTCCATCGCACAGTAGACACCACACTCTTTGCCTCGCCCGCTACTGTCAAGGAGGTGGCTGAGAACTGTGAGTTGTTTTTGGTAGACTTGAAACTGATGGACTCTGCCAAGCACAAGTTCTACACCGGCGTACCCAATGAGGTGATACACTCCAACATACGTATGATAGCCGATATGGGATGTGACTTCTTCATCCGAATACCACTCATTGAGGGTGTAAACGCTGATGAGGAAAACATAGAGAGGTCAGCTCAGTTTCTCGCCTCATTAGACAAGTGGCAACGCAAGACAGTCAATCTGTTGCCATATCACGATATCGGGAAAGGTAAACACGAGAAGATCGGTACGACTTACAACCCTAATGGACTCGATATGTCCACTCCTACTGAGGATGTGCAGAAACGTTGCATAGAGCAATTCGCTAAATATGGAATAACGGCTACAATCGGTGGATAATATGGATAGCATCATCCAACTTGAAGGACTCACCACAGGATATAAGGTGAAAGGGAAGGACAAGGTGGTCAGCCGTAATCTGAACGCCACATTGCACACTGGCACGATAACGTGTCTTATCGGTCCGAACGGAACAGGAAAATCAACGCTTTTGCGTACCGTCGCTTCTTTTCAACCATCGCTACAGGGACAGGTGTTGCTCAATGGAAAGGCTGTCACGCAATACAGCAATGAGGAACTCTCAAAACTGTTGAGCATCGTCTTAACTAACAACTCCCATATCAAGAACCTCACAACTTACGAGGTAGTCGGATTGGGAAGGAGTCCTTATACGGGCTTTTGGGGCAAACTCGAGGCAAAGGACAGGCATATTGTGGAGCAATGTATCAAGATGGTGGGGATAGAGAACGTAGCACAACAGGCTTTCCAAACATTAAGTGATGGCGAGCGGCAGAAAGCGATGATCGCTAAGGCGGTGGCGCAGGAAACTCCCATCATCCTGCTTGATGAACCGACTGCGTTCCTGTACTATCCTAATAAGGTGGGAGTGATGCTGATGCTTCGCAGGTTCGCACACGATATGGGCAAGACCATCCTGCTCTCTATACACGACATAGACCTCGCACTCCAAGTTGCCGACAATATATGGTTACTGGATGATAAAGGAACCTTGATTGAAGGCTCACCGGATAAGTTGTGCAACGATGGCACGATCGAACGGGAGGTTGCGAGCGAGGACATACAGTTTGACAAAGAAAAACGCACATTCAGCATCCGTCTCGATCGGATAAATAAGGCATGACATCACCGATGTCAGTGCCCACCACCGCCATGCTGCGCTGACTCGCATGACATCAGATATGCACACACCTCGGAGAGCATGCCATGCTACTCCTACACCTTATTATATATATGGCCGTGCGGGACCTCCCACCCGTGGGATTTGCGTCGGTTTTGCACACATTGGGGGTATAATAAAAAATTAATAAGGAGATTGAAAAAATGCTTAATTAATTTGGCAGTAATATAATTATTCCTTATATTTGCTGCTTGAACTATCCTTCTATGGATTAGACGCAAAAAAGAAACCATAAGAAAATACAAACATTAGGACTATGAAAAAAATTAATTTATTACTATGTGTGGCTGCCGCCCTCATGGGTGCAGGCTGCTCAAGCGATGACTTGCTTAGCATCGACGAGACTACCACGCAGACCAGACGCCGATCAACTTCTCCACTTATGTGGGACAACCTAAGGACACACGTGCAGGTACAGGCGGAGACCTTACTACTACCGAGTTACAGACCACGGGCTTCGGAATATTTGTCAATGGTAATATGAATTCCACTAAGTATGCTAGCGAACTGTATGGACCATACACAGGTAAATATTCAGAGATCAGCAATTCCGGAGGCTCTGGCGAATGTAACGTCTTGGAAAACATACCAGTGAAATATGCAGATTCCAAATGGGGAATTTACGGTAGTGGTACAGGCGCAACAACAGATGCCCAAACCCTTTATTGGCCTAACCCGTCGAAGAAATATGACGGCACGGTAGTTCCACAATACCTCTCTTTCTTTGCATACGCACCATACGTAGTAAAGCCATCGACAGAGGAAACATACGGCATAATGAGGATTGGCCATGCCGGGGCACTGGCTTACGGTAGCGAAGCTTCTCTAACAGGAACCTTAAAGGCCGCTGTACAGGCTATTTCTTATAAAAGTCAGGACCCTGTGATCCACTATACCACAGTGCCAGGTTCCGATGGCAAGGTTGT
This sequence comes from uncultured Bacteroidaceae bacterium, assembly GCA_964452915.1. Lineage (GTDB taxonomy): Bacteria > Bacteroidota > Bacteroidia > Bacteroidales > Bacteroidaceae > Colivivens. Next base: position 91,572 of record CAYVNW010000002.1, read on the forward strand.
TGACCTTCTTTGGGGAACCTCCGGTAGTAATGGAGAGACTTACGATGGTACTGCACAGAACGGTTCTACAGTCAATGGCAAGGGTTTAGCTGGTACTAATTCTGATAATGTAACGGGAGCAGCCAATGTCAATATGGACCTTCAGAAGATGAAGTCTGCCGGTACTGTCGCATTCAACTTTAAGCATGCTTTGGCTAAGATTGGTGGCATCAACGGTGTAAAGGCAGCTGTTACAGGTGGCGAGACTGACGTGTATATCAATTGGGTGGCTATCGAGCTGACTGGCAAAAACTCCTCCGACGAAACTGTGGACTTCCCAACAGAGGGTTACTTTAACCTCGTGACAGGAAAATGGGCAACGGAAGCTACCACAGGAACCAAGCCAATTGTATATACCATCGGAATATCTGGATTATATCAAGAAGAGACGACAACAACACCACCAGCCCACTATTGGGTAAATGACCCAAGTTCTGGCTGGATATGGGTTGATAGCAATGGTGACGATACAACTCCTGAAACATATGGCCTAGACAACGCTAACGCTATTAATTATTTACAGTATCGTTATAACTTGGGCGCTAATAATGGTCTAAACGATTTAACCGGTGAACAAAAGACAGAGGTTCAGGCAATACAGAAGAAAGGGCATTTCTTTGGCACAAAAGGTAACGGTGTGATTTCAAATGCTCTGACATCTGAATTGCAGAATGTAGTTGTGAATTATACTGAAACGGAAACCAATCAATATTATTATTGTGAAGAAAACGGTTATTATGAAGATGGAACCGAAGACGCAACTGGTACAGAACATAAAAAGCCAAGCGCTACTGATACCTATCCATCAACAACCGTTTCTTATTCTTCCGAGCCAGCTTATATCATCCCAAGTGCTTCCTTAAACAAAGGCGCACAGGCAAAGGTGATTGTCAACTACAAACAGGGTGGAGGTAACGTTACCCAAACTGCGACTGTCGACCTTCCTGAACTCGGAGCAAACAAGAGCTATGAGCTGGACATTTGGATCGGCACGCAAAGCATTAATGTTACTGCTGCGGTTGAAAACTGGGACGATATCACAGCCACTAAGCAGAATGTCTATGTCGAGCCGAATAATGGCGAATAATACATTCCGTCGGTCATCTGATTAGCTGAAAGACATATCAGAGGGTATCTTTCGCATTGCGGAGGATACCCTTTCCGTTAGTCGCTCGTCTGTTTGCGTCATCTTTAGCCGGGGCATGCCGCAACTCAACAAAAACAAGTGAGATGTTTTGTATTGTCCCCACTTTGCACTATCTTTGCAGGAAAACGTAATCATTATGCCGGAAATAAGCAGATTCTTAGGTATCATCATAGCGATGTTTGGCAATGACCATAGCCCACCACATTTCCATGTCCGTTATGGCGATTATGAAGCCATCATAACGATTGAGGATGGAATAGTGAAAGGCGAATTGCCGAGCAAAGTGCTCAAGATTGTCTTCAAGTGGATGGACATTCACAAAGAAGAACTGATGGAAAACTGGAAGCGGCTTGAAGAAGGAAAAGAGATAAAGAAGATTAATCCCCTTGAACAACAATAAAATGGAACAGTTAAATCTTATACGTGTCGTAGATGTCACATACGTCAGGGATTATATTCTTGACTTGAAATTCAGTAATGGCGAGACAAGACGGATTGATTTCCTGCCACTGCTGAAGACAAAGAAAGAACAGGAGTTGAAGGACAAGCTTCAGTTTATTCAATTCGGACTTACTCACTGGACCTTGGAATGGAGCAACGGAGTGGATTTCGCCCCTGAGTATCTATCCCGGCAAGGTGAGAAGTTGTTAGCATGAATTAAGACAATTGCGACACCATCAAACCATAATACGCACGTTATACACCGCACTCCTCAGCGTGGTGCTGATGCTTGTGGCCTGCGGACCGGACGAGTTCCTCGACCGTCGGGAGCTGTACGCCACCGAAGCACGCGTGCCTAAGGTGCGGTTGGACGTAGACTGGATGTCGCGAGTCGGCAAGAAGCCGACGGGAATGACCGTGATGATGCGTGGCACGGACGGTACGGGCGGCATGAACACATCGACCAACGAAGTCGACAGCATGGTGCTGCGACTCGATGCCAACTCCTACCGCACCCTCGTGTACAACCTCAGTCCGGACGAGTTCGGCTCCATGGACTTCCACGACGAGAACGACTTCGACAGCATACACGTCACACTCACACCCATACAGATGCGGTCGGCCGACGGATGGGACCGCGACTACGTGTACGCACGTGAGCCGGAAGACATCGCCGTGGCACTCGACACGATAACCATAACCCGTGAGATGGTGGACGAGTACTCGGCAATAGTGCGGCAGCGGTTTGCCAACGGAATGAAGGGCGACAAAGTAGACACCACGCTCTACGTGTTCCGTGAGACACCAGTACCCATCATCACCACGCTGAACGTGATAGTACGCGTACTGGGAATACAGAACGCCATGTCCGTAGAAGGCAACATAACCGACATGGCAGACGGTGTGTATCTGTCCGCCGGACACTCCACGCCGACCACATGCACCCACCAGCTCAGCAGCTGGAACATGTACACCGACAGCACGGGAAGCCGCAACGGATATATCACCACATCGATACGCACTTTCGGACTGCCCCACGGCACGGAGAATGTGGTTGGGCGCGACAGCACCCTCAACTACCTCAACCTGTACTTCAAGTTGCGTGACGACTCCACGATAGTGCAGTACCACTACGCAGTGGGCGACCTCTTCAAATACGGTATCGAGCGGAACGGCGTACACGAGTACACCACGCGCGTGACCCTCGAACTCGACCTGATCATCGATGCAGACACACATCCCGACGTGCCGGACATACCGCCCGACCTGCCCGACGTGGAAGACAGGACCAAGACCGGATTCGACGCCACAGTGGAAGACTGGGACGAACAGAGCAAGGATGTCTACCTGTAGGCGGCACCGATACGAAAGAAGTGACACTTACTTAAAAACTTAACGAAGAAGAAAGAGAAACTATGCGACATACGCTCGCCATATTACTGACAACCCTGTTGTCCTGTGCCACGGCATGGGGACAGCCGGTGCTGTCGCTCCCCCCGTACATAAAAGTCATCGGAGAGAACGACACACTGCCCGCGGTCAGCGACGACGAGCTGTTCGACAACGGCATAGCGGTATACTTCAAGGTCAACAGCACGCGCTTCGCCTCGACCGACAAAGGATTCCTGCAATTGCGCCACGACCTCACCCATATACCTGATGGATACAAGTTCTGCCAGCTCATAGTACTCAGGGGCAGTGCATCGCCGGAGGGACCGGCCGACAACAACCGACGGCTGGCTCACCAACGCGCACGCGCTCTCACCGACTCACTGCGCAAGTACGTCACCCTACCCGAAAGCACCATCGTAGAACGCTTCATCAACGAAGACTATGCCGGACTGCAACGTCTGATGGTGGCATCCGACGAGCCATACAGAGACGACGTGCTGAATGCACTCGACCTGTCGCAGATAGTGTTCACCGGAAAGACTGCTTCCGATGACATAACAGTCACTTTGGCGCGCGTCTACATACATCAAATCCACAAACACGGCACATACTACTTGACAACACAAAGTTGGGAATTAACTACTGACACTACGTATTACCCTAATGGACGGGCCAAAGACATAACAATAAACTCAACAACAACAGCCGTTGACCTCACCGACACCGATCTTGGCCCACTCATGCTGTTGCCACAAAAAGTAGATGCGGCAAGCATAACAGCAGGAACGCAAACTGTGCCCGATAAAACCGTCACCGGCGCATACCTTGAAATAAACGGACAAATAAAGTCGGGAGACACCTGGATACTTGGCTCATCAGGACACAATGCTTCAATCTACTATCCACTCGCAGTCGATTGGGAGCCAGGCAAGAAATACATCTACAACTTAATATTCGGACAAGCGACCAAAGCCGCGGCAAGCGTCAGCGACTGGAAATAAGGCCTGTGCGGCAAAACCGGACATAACCACCTACAGGGAATGTCAGGCAGAACTAAGAATACCAAGCAGCCGATGGGAAGCGCACCACCGCTGCTTGGTATTCTTAGTAAACGCCGATTTGGGTTTAGTATCTGAACGAACTGCCACCCATGAACTCGCGCAGTAGCGACGTAGGCGGAGTCAGTCCCGTGTCTTCTATAGGAGAGAACATAAGGAGCAACTTGCGCAAGCGGTCAGAAACCTCGTACTCAGGCTGGTCGGGTGATATTTCCGCCAATATAGGCAGCACCCTGTTGCGCAGTACCGCCATCTCATAGAATGCGGCACTGTTGAATTCCACGTCGGCATTCTTTTGGAACGGAAACACCCACTTGTCCTCACCACGGCGCACGCTTGGCCAGCGGTCGATAGTCGATTGCGGAGTCGCACCACGATAACGGTAGTCACGCAATATGCGGCGTATCAGGCGGCAATCGGTCAGGCTGATGGACTTCTCCTTATTAATCATTATAGGAGCGAGTACCGACGCATAGATCTTGAACTTATACTTGTCGGGCACCAGCGAGGTCAGTTCCGGATTCAGTCCGTGAATACCCTCGAATATAAGAATCATATCGTCCTCAAGATGCAGGCGTATGCCGCTCTTCTGGCTTTGACCCGTCTGGAAGTTATAGTGAGGCAGCTCGATCTCCTCGCCTCGCAGCAGTTGCTCCGTGTGCCGCTGCAGCAGTTCCAGGTCGAGTGCGTAGAGCGACTCATAGTCGTAGTCGCCCGTTTCGTCTCTTGGAGTCCGTGCACGGTCGACGAAGTAATCATCCAATGATATTGGGTACGGCTTCAGGTGGTTGGCCATAAGGTGTAGCGTCAGCCGTTTGCTGAAAGTAGTCTTTCCGCTCGATGACGGACCCGAGATGAGGACCAACCGTTTGTCGGGCGACGACACGATCGACGTAGCTATATTATTAATATGGTGGTCCATCACGATTTCCGTCATATTAATGACGTCTTTAGAATGTCCGTTGGCAATGGCAAGGTTCAAATCTTTCACACATGAGAGCTGAACAAACTCAATTTCATGGTTTTTTTTGTTTTGAACTTGCAAAATTATCTCGTCTTGTTTCATGAACTTAATAAGTTTTATTATTTTTGCAACTGATAGCAGAATCAAAGGTAAGACAAAAAACTATACATGCTACATTATCTTAACAAAAAATAAACAAAAACAATGCAAAATTATCTCCCATTCATCGTGCTCATCGGTTCTGTGGCCCTACTTATGTACGGAATGAAAGTCATGAGTGAAGGCTTGCAGAAAATGGCTGGTAGCAAACTCAGGAACGTATTAGGTACAATGACCACCAACCGGTTCACCGGAGTATTGACCGGAGCGTTCATCACCACATCCATTCAGTCATCAACCGCAACAACAGTCATGACTGTAAGCTTCGTAAGCGCAGGCTTGCTGACGCTTAGTCAAGCCATATCAGTCATCATGGGAGCCAATATAGGAACAACTGCCACCGCCTGGATCATGGTCCTCGGTGGCAGTTTTGATATGAAGTACATCATCTACGCCTTCATAGCAATATCGATGGCGTTGATATATTCGAGCAAGTACAGGAACACGGGCGAGTTCATCATCGGCTTGTGCTTCATGCTTCTCGGACTCACCACCCTCAGGGACAACGCCAACAGCATGCACCTCGACGAGAACCAGAACGTCATACACTTCTTCTCCTCGATAAGCAACTGGGGCTACGGGTCGTACCTGCTCTTCCTGCTCATAGGCGGCCTGCTGACATGTGCCGTGCAGAGTTCGGCTGCCATCATGGCAATCACCATGACCCTGTGTTCGTCGGGCATCCTGTCGATCGATATGGGTATCGCACTGGTCATGGGCGAGAACGTGGGAACCACGATCACGTCGAACATAGTAGCTCTGTCGGCATCCACGCAGGCAAGGTGCGCCGCACTCGCCCACTTGGTGTTCAACCTGTTCGGTATCATTTGGGTGCTGTGCATATTCCCGTACTTCGTTGAGTTCATTTGCTCGTTGTGGGATGTGAAGTTCACCCCGGGCGAAGTGGGAGAGGGCGTAGACAAAAACAAACTTAGTGCAGTGCTCGCCACGTTCCATACCGCCTTCAACGTGATCAACACCATGATCCTCATCTGGTTCATCAAACCGTTGGAGAAACTGGTATGCTTTATCATCAAGCCGAAAGAGAACCAAGACGACGACGAGACACGCCTCACCTACCTCAGCGGCGGCATGCTGTCGACAGCCGAGCTCTCGATACTGGAGGCAAAGAAAGAGATAGTGCTGTACTCACAACGCACATACAAGATGTTTGGCTTCGTGCAAGACCTGCTCCACGAGAACAAAACCGACGACTTCACAAAGCTGTTCTCACGAATTGAGAAGTACGAGCAGATCAGCGACAACATGGAACTGGAAATCGGTGACTACCTGAACAAAGTGAGCGAGGGCCGACTGAGTGCCGAGAGTAAGACCGACATACAGCAGATGCTGCGTGAGGTGACGGAGATAGAGAGTATAGGCGACAGCTGCTACAACATAGCGCGTACGCTGAGCCGCAAGCGCAAACACTCGCAGGACGACTTCACCGAAAAGCAGTACGAGCACATACACTCGATGATGAACCTCGTGGACGACGCACTGAGCCAGATGATCGTGGCAGTCAGCCGCAACGACTACCAGCACTTTGACTACAACAAGTCGTTCAACATAGAAAACGAGATCAACAACTACCGCAGCCAACTCAAGAACCAAAACCTCAACGACATAAACAACCACGCCTACACCTACCAGATCGGAGTGTACTACATGGACATCATCTCGGAGTGCGAAAAACTCGGTGACTACGTGCTCAACGTGGTTGAGGCAGTCGTATCAGTAAAGAAAAAGACCATCCAATGAACGGTGGATGACGGCAAGGCAGACTTCAGTTGAAGATAATGGAATTGATAACCAAGGTTGAGACAGGCAACAACGGATTGCTCATCAGGCATACGGACAAGATAGTGATGCTCGGATCGTGCTTCACCGACAATATCGGAGCACGAATGGTGGACGCGGGCTTCGATTGCACGGTCAACCCGTTCGGAGCATTGTACAACCCCGTATCCATCCTCAACGCACTCGATCATCGTGACGACGAGTTCTACCGGTGGACCCAACTGCCATACAGCGAGATACCGATAAAGCAAAACGACGACATCAATGCCGACCTGCTGATACTCACCTTCGGCACATCGTGGGTGTTCAGACTCAACTCCACCCGCCATATAGTGGCCAACTGCAAGAAACAGCCCGACAAGCTGTTCAGCAGGGAACGCCTGACAGTGGAAGACATAGTAGAGGCATACGCTGCATATATCAGAAAAAGTGTCATCCCGGCAGGGAAGAAGATCATTTTTACCGTGAGTCCGATACGCCATAAGAAAGACGGATTGCACGGCAACGAACTGAGCAAGTCGATACTGCTGCTCGCCGTGGACGAGTTGTGCGGCATGTTCCCACTCCACTGCCATTACTTCCCGGCCTATGAGATCATGATGGACGAGCTGCGCGACTACCGGTTCTATGCCGACGACATGATGCACCCGTCGGCCACGGCGGTGGAATATATATGGGCAAGATTCAGTGACACCTATTTTAATAAGGAAACAAAAAGATACAAAGAAGAATTCGAACGCCTGAACAAAGTGCTGGCACACCGTCCGTCGAATCCCGACGACGAGGCGTACAAGCAACTGGTATCAGACACGGAAAGAAAAAAAGCAATACTGAAAGATGCAGTACATAATAAGTGACATTGCCCGCATAATCGATGCGGACAGAACCGGATCAAGCGATGCGGTCATCAACTGGCTATTAATCGACAGCCGCTCGCTGTGTTTCCCTCGTGAAACCCTTTTCTTCGCACTGCGTACCAACCGCAACGACGGTCACAGGTACATAACAGAACTATACAAGCGCGGAGTGAGGAACTTCGTGGTGAGCAGGCTTCCGCAAGATGTCAGCCAGTTTCCACAAAGCAACTTCCTGTTAGTGCACGACACCCTGCAAGCCCTGCAGCGACTCGCCGCCTACCATCGCGAGAGGTTCGATATACCAGTGATAGCAATAACCGGCAGCAACGGAAAAACCACCGTCAAGGAATGGTTGTATCAACTGCTGTCACCCGACTTCAACGTATGCCGCTCACCAAGGAGCTACAACTCACAGGTAGGCGTGCCGCTCTCGTTGTGGCTGCTAAACCCGCACAACGACATTGCCATCATTGAAGCCGGAATATCCAACCCGAACGAGATGGACAGCCTGAACCGTATGATACGACCTACCATCAGCGTCATCACCAATATCGGTGAGGCACACCAGGAGAACTTCTTCACCAAAGAAGGCAAGTGTGACGAGAAACTGAAACTCATGCGCAACTGCCAGACCGCCGTCATCAACCTGCAAGACGAATTCATCACCAAAGTGGCCCGTGAGGAAGTACTGGCAAAGGTGAAGTACTGGCCTATGGTGACCGGTGTGGAGAAAAAGGGCACACATGCGACCGTCAGCTTCAACCTCAACGGCAGGCAAGGACAATACACCATACCATTCATCGACAATGCAGCGATAGAGAACTCCGTGATCTGCCTTGCCACATGCGCCAGTCTCGGCGACATGGTCGACCTGGACGCCATCTGCAAACGAATGAGCATCCTGGAGCCGGTAGCCATGCGGCTTGAGGTGAAGGACGGCATCAACGGTTGCACACTCATCAACGACTCATACAACTCCGACATACACTCACTCGATATAGCCCTCGACTTCATGAGCCGCCGGCCTGACACCAAGGAACAGAAGCGGACGCTGATACTTAGCGACATACTGCAAAGCGGCGAGGCACCACGAACCCTCTACAGCCGAGTGGCGTCGATGGCAGAGCGACGCGGAATAGAGAAGCTCATAGGAGTGGGCGAGGAAATATCCTCGTGCGCACAATATTTCAAGATGGACAGCTACTTCTTCAAGAACACCGAGGACTTGATAAACAGCGACGTGTTCAGAGGACTCGCCAACGAGTTCATCCTGATAAAGGGAGCACGCAAGTTCCATTTCGACCGTCTGAGCGACCTGCTGACACTGAAGGTGCACCAGACCATACTTGAGGTGAACCTGAATGCCATGGTAGAGAACTTGCACTGCTACCGCTCGTTCATGTCGCCCGAAACCAAGATGGTCTGCATGGTGAAGGCATCGGCATACGGAATGGGAGCGCTGGAGACCAGCAAGACCCTGCAAGACCAAGGAGTAGACTACCTTGCCGTAGCCGTGGCTGACGAAGGAGTGGAACTGAGGAAGGCAGGCATCACTGCCAACATCATGATCATGAATCCGGAGATGACATCGTTCAAACTCATGTTCGACTACCGCCTCGAGCCGGAAGTATACAGCTTCCGCCTGCTCGACGCACTCATATACGCAGCCGAGAAAGAAGGAATCACCAACTTCCCTATACACATAAAGCTCGACACGGGCATGCACCGCTTAGGCTTCGACCCCGTGCACGATATGGACAAGCTAATTGACCGTCTGAGCAAGCAGTCGGCACTTGTGCCTTGCTCCGTATTCAGCCATTTCGTAGGCAGTGACGACGATGGATTCGACGGTTTCTCACGCCAGCAGTTCGCCTTATTCGATGAAGCCAGCAAGAAACTGCAAGCCGCCTACAGCCACAAGATACTCCGGCACATATGCAACTCCGCCGGAATAGAACATTTCCCAAAGTACCACCTCGACATGGTGCGTCTGGGTCTTGGACTCTACGGCATCAATCCACGGAACAACCAGGTAATAAACAACGTAGCCACGCTAAAGACGACCATACTGCAGATACACGATGTACCGGCAGGCGACACCATCGGCTACAGCCGCAAAGGCCAGGTGAAGCGTGACAGTCGTATCGCCGCAATACCTATCGGCTATGCTGACGGCATGAACCGGAAGCTGGGCAACGGCAACTGCTATTGCATGGTCAACGGTCAGCGCGCCCCTTACATAGGAAATATATGCATGGACGTATGCATGATCGACGTGACCGGAATAGAATGCGACGAAGGCGACCAGGTCGTCATATTCGGCAACGAACTGCCGGTTACGACACTGAGCGATGCCATTGGCACCATTCCTTACGAGATACTTACAGGCATCTCCACACGAGTGCAACGAGTATATATTCAAGAATGAGACTATGAGCGACGGTAATTTCAACAGGGCGTTGCTGCCTAAGGGTGAGCTGTCGGCTGGAATTCGGGCAGGTAAGGCACAGATGCGCGCCAAAGCACAGCAAGCGTTCGCCGACACCATGACGCACTTCATGCCCGAACTGAGCACAGAGCGCAAGGCGGAGATGGAGTCGTACTTCATGCAGGAGCTACGCGGGAAATGAGTTTCCGCAAGAGTGGTTGCAACATCCGGTTGCCACTTGGTTGCCTACTGCCTGCGACAAAAGAGATACATAGGCGCATGAGTACGTACAATCTTGCCGCCGTATCTTATTTTTTGTCGTGTAACCTTTGTGCGTTTGCATAAAAATGCTAACTTTGCACAATAGAAATCGTAATCATCAATACTCAAAACAAATTAAAAGATCTATTTATGTGGTTATTTAATTCATCAATTGGAAGGAAGCTGATCATGTCGGTCACAGGCATCGCATTGGTTCTTTTCATCACATTTCATGGATGCATGAATGTTGTGGCATTGATAAGCGAGAAGGCTTACAACACAATCTGCGAGCTGCTCGGTTCGAACTGGTACGCAATCGCGGCTACATGTGCTCTCGGAGCCTTGGTGCTGATCCACTTCATCTATGCACTTGTCCTTACGATTCAGAATCGCAAGGCGCGTGGAAATAACAAATATGCGGTTACAGACAAGCCTGAAAAGGTTGAGTGGGCAAGCCAGAACATGTTTGCGCTCGGTCTGATCATTGCATGTGGTTTACTTCTGCACCTATACAATTTCTGGCATAAGATGATGTTCGCTGAAATCATCGGTGATCCAACGATGGGAGGGCATTCCGCTACTGACGGCTTTGCCTACATCAAAGACACCTTCAGCAATCCTGTTTTTGTAGTCATTTATGTCATCTGGATCGCGGCTATCTGGTTTCACCTGACTCACGGCTTCTGGTCTGCGCTGCAGACTCTCGGATGGAGTGGTCATATTTGGTTCAAGCGGTGGAAATGCATCGGACAGATTTGGAGTACGGTTGTAATGGCCCTGTTCCTCATCGTTTGTCTGGCTTTCGCATTCTGCCCTGACTGTCTGGGACATGTTGATTTCTCCCTGCTCCCATTCAGCATAAAATAAATCATAAATCATAAAATGAATTAGTTATGGCAATCAAAATAGATTCAAAAATTCCAGAAGGACCGGTAGCTGAAAAATGGAGTAACTACAAGGCTCACCAGCGTTTGGTAAATCCAAAGAATAAACTGAAACTCGATGTAATCGTAGTTGGAACAGGCCTTGCCGGTGCAAGTGCCGCTGCCACTCTCGGTGAATTGGGATTCAACGTACTTAATTTCTGTATTCAAGACTCACCACGCCGTGCGCACTCAATCGCAGCGCAAGGAGGTATCAATGCAGCGAAGAACTACCAGAACGACGGCGACTCAGTATACCGCCTGTTCTATGACACCGTGAAAGGTGGCGACTATCGTGCCCGCGAAGCAAACGTATACCGTCTTGCTGAAGTCAGCAACGCAATCATAGACCAATGTGTGGCACAAGGCGTTCCGTTCGCACGCGAGTATGGCGGTACACTTGCCAACCGTTCATTCGGCGGTGCACAAGTGAGCCGTACGTTCTATGCAAAAGGACAGACAGGCCAGCAACTGCTGCTCGGCGCATACAGCGCTCTCTCAAGACAAGTACATGCCGGCAAAGTAAAATTGTTCACCCGTTACGAAATGCTTGATGTAGTTATCGTAGACGGCAGAGCACGCGGAATCATCGCAAAGAACCTGATTACAGGAAAGCTCGAACGCTTCACCGCCAATGCAGTAGTCATCGCAACCGGTGGTTACGGAAACACATATTTCCTCTCGACAAACGCAATGGGATGTAATGTTTCCGCCGCAATGTCATGTTATCGTAAAGGCGCATACTTCGCAAACCCGTCGTACGTTCAGATCCATCCGACCTGTATTCCTGTACATGGCGACAAACAGTCGAAACTTACACTGATGTCTGAGTCACTTCGAAACGACGGAAGAATATGGGTTCCAAAGAAACTTGAGGACGCAAAAGCCCTCCAGGCAGGCACAAAGAAGGGAACCGACATTCCGGAAGAAGACCGTGACTACTACCTCGAACGCCGTTACCCTGCATTCGGTAACCTCGTTCCTCGTGACGTCGCATCACGTGCAGCCAAAGAGCGTTGCGATAAAGGCTACGGAGTGAACAATACCGGTCTTGCTGTGTTCCTCGACTTCTCAGAGTCAATACAACGTCTTGGCATTGATGTTATACGCCAACGTTATGGTAACCTGTTCGATATGTACGAGGAAATCACCGACGTTAACCCAGGCGAGAAAGTGAAGACAGTTAATGGCGTTGACTATTACAACCCAATGATGATCTTCCCTGCCATACACTACACGATGGGTGGTATTTGGGTCGATTACGAACTCCAGACATCCATCCCAGGATTGTTTGCTATCGGTGAGTGCAACTTCTCCGATCACGGAGCCAACCGCCTCGGAGCATCCGCACTGATGCAAGGACTTGCCGACGGATATTTCGTACTTCCTTACACAATACAGAATTACCTCGCCGACCAGGCAGTATGGCCGCGCATAAGCACCGACCTGCCGGAGTTCAAGGAAACAGAGGACAAAGTTGAAGCCCGTATACAAAGACTTTTGAATATTCATGGTAAACGTTCTGTCGACTCCATCCACAAGGAACTGGGACATATCTGCTGGGAATACATAGGCATGGGACGTACAGCCGAAGGACTGAAGACAGGTATTAAGAAGATTGCCGAACTCCGCAAAGAATTTGAGAGCAACTTATTCATACCTGGAAGCCGTGAGGGACTGAACGTGGAACTTGACAAGGCAATCCACCTCGAAGACTTCCTGACAATGGGTGAACTCATCGCTTACGACGCACTTAGCCGTAACGAAAGCTGTGGCGGACACTTCCGCGAAGAGTGCCAGACAGAAGACGGCGAAGCCAAGCGTGACGATGAGAACTACTTCTATGTAGGCTGCTGGAAATATGAAGGCGACGATGAGAAGGAACCGACTCTCATCAAGGAGCCTCTCAAGTATGAAGCAATAAAGGTACAAACCCGTAATTACAAGAACTAATCACTATGGCAAAGAATATAAGTTTTACAATAAAATATTGGAAGCAGAATGGCCCGAAAGACAAGGGACATTTTGACACGCATCACATGAAGGATATTCCTGATGATACATCCTTCCTTGAGATGCTTGATATCCTGAACGAGGAACTTATCGAAGAAGGTAAGGAACCATTTGTATTTGACCATGACTGCCGTGAGGGTATATGCGGTATGTGTTCGCTCTATATCAACGGAACTCCACATGGAAAGACCGAACGGGGAGCGACTACCTGCCAGCTCTACATGCGCCGGTTCAAGGATGGTGATGTAATTACAGTTGAGCCTTGGCGTTCTGCTGCATTCCCTGTGATAAAGGACTGTATGGTTGACCGCAGTGCATTCGACAAGATTATCCAGGCGGGAGGTTACACCTCTGTGCGTACCGGTGCACCTCAAGATGCAAACGCCATTCTCATACCTAAAGAGGACGCTGACGAGGCGATGGACTGTGCTTCATGCATAGGCTGTGGAGCTTGTGTCGCTGCCTGCAAGAACGGTTCCGCGATGTTGTTCGTATCATCGAAGGTGAGTCAGCTCGCACTGCTGCCGCAAGGCAGAGTAGAAGCAGCTAAGCGTGCCAAGAGCATGGTTGCCAAGATGGACGAGCTTGGATTCGGCAACTGCACCAACACACGTGCGTGTGAGGCAGTATGTCCTAAGTGTGAGACTATATCCAACATAGCACGTCTGAACCGAGAGTTCATTAAGGCGAAACTGGCGGATTAATCATAATCAACTATAATAAATCATTCCCCAGCCGCAATAAAGGCTGGGGATTTTTACATTTTCAAACAAAAACACTATGGCACTTTTTGATCAAATCAGTAAAGACATCATGGCGGCAATGAAGGCACACGACACAGTACGTCTGGAAGCCCTGAGGAACATAAAGAAAGTACTCCTTGAGGAGAAAACCCGTCCGGGCTCAGACGGCAACGTGACGGATGATGCCGCCATCAAAATCATGCAAAAGCTTGCAAAGCAAGGAAAGGAGTCGGCAGACCTTTACACTCAAAACGGACGTAAGGAACTGGCTGACGAGGAACTTGCTCAAGTAGCTGTAATTGAAGAATATTTGCCTAAACAACTTGAAGAGGCAGAATTGGAGGCAGCGTTGAAGGACATCATCGCCGAAGTCGGCGCCACCGGTCCTAAAGATATGGGTAAGGTAATGGGTGTAGCAACCAAGCGACTTGCAGGACGCGCCGAAGGACGCGTCATCAGCGCATGCGTCAAGAAACTACTTCAATAATCCCAAACCGGTCATTAGACAGTTACGCCCTAACAAACTTGTCAGGATTCTGCCTGAACTTAGACTAACAAGAGAGGGTGCCCATAATTTGATTTATGGTGCACCCTCTTTAAATTTGCCGTTTTGATTAATCGTGATAGTTCAAAAGAACATCTGCATTCATATTGTGAATATAGCTGTAGTGGCGTGCAATTTCAGCCTCAGCATGATTTACAAATATAGGCAAGCTCTTTTTGAAAAGATCCGCATTGCGGATAGTATCTTGCAGCAACAATATTGACATAATAGTGTAAGCTGTGATTTCATAAAGCTTGCGTGCGCAGAAGTCAAGCACATCTTGATTTTCCTGAGCTCTCACATACTCGATGCAATCATTCAGATTCTTAGCCATTGCTTCGATACGGGTGATGTAAGGTGCATATTCAACATTATCCTTAACTTCAGCAATCATGTCGTTGATAACGTTGGTATAAGTTCCGTTAGTCACATAGCGTATGGCAGCAACGGTTTGAAGTTGTGTGGTACCCTCATAGATACTTGTTATACGTGCGTCACGGTAAATACGCTGGCATTTATATTCCTGCATATAACCACTACCGCCATGCACCTGAATAGCATCGTAGGTACTTTGGTTTGCAAATTCACTGTTCATACCTTTAGCAAGAGGAGTGAAAGCATCTGCCAAGCGGCTGAACGTCTTCATTTCCTTACGTTCTTCCGGTGTCAGCTGACGGTCGCGTGCAATATCTTCAAGAGCCTTATATATATCCACATAGCGTGCTGTCTGATACAAGAGGCTGCGCCCTGCATCAAGCTTAGCCTTAATTGTGGCAATCATGTCGTACACTGCAGGGAAGTTGATAATCTCCTTACCAAACTGCTTACGATCCTTTGCATAAGCAAGTGCTTCCTCGTATGCAGCCTGTTCTATCCCGACAGATTGAGCCGCGATACCCAAACGTGCACCATTCATCAACGACATGACATACTTGATAAGTCCAAGTTTGCGGTCGCCACAGAGTTCTGCCTTGGCATTCTTGAAAACAAGCTCACAAGTAGGACTACCATGAATACCAAGTTTGTTTTCGATACGGCGCACATTCACACCGCCACTTTTCTTATCATAAATAAACATCGAAAGTCCACGGCCATCGCGTGTGCCTGCCTCACTTCGTGCAAGTACAAGATGTATGTCGGAGTCACCATTGGTAATAAAGCGTTTAACGCCATTGAGCAACCAGCATCCCTCTTCCTCACTATAAGTAGCCTTGAGCATCACCGACTGAAGGTCGGAACCGGCATCAGGCTCAGTAAGGTCCATCGACATTGTTTCACCCGCACATACACGTGGAATATATTTCTTGCGCTGCTCTTCGTTGCCAAAACAATAGAGAGTCTCGATACAATCCTGGAGTGACCAAATGTTTTCGAATCCTGCGTCACCGGCACTTACTATTTCGTTAGCAGCTGTATAGACAGTAACAGGAAGGTTCAGTCCCTCATAACGGCGAGGCATTGTCATTCCGTTGAGACCGGCCTTGCGTGTAGCGTCAAGGTTTTCATATGTCTTTGACGCATAGCGTACCCTGCCATTCTCGCAATGCGGACCCTCAGTGTCAACATCTTCAGCATTCTGTGCTATTATGTTTGCGTTTATATCACCTACGACCTCCAATACCTTGTCGTAATTATCCATGGCATCTTCGAAGTCATCAGGCGCATAATCATATTTACCTTTATCCTCGAAGCCACGTTCCTTGAGTTCAACGATGCGGTGCATCATTTGGTGTTCCATATGGAACTTAATCTCAGGTATATCTGTATATGAATTAGCCATCTTCTACTTACTTGTTATTTGATTTGTAATATTTTATGAGTTTCGGCAACACATCCTCAATGTTACCATTTATATTGTAATCTGCAATCTGGTTAATTGGAGCATTAGGATCATTATTGATTGAAATAATGATGCCCGACTCCTTCATGCCTGCAATGTGCTGTATTGCTCCGCTGATGCCACATGCGATATATACTTTAGGACGTACAGTAACACCGGTCTGTCCTATCTGACGGTCATGGTCAATCCATCCTGCGTCGACTGCAGCACGACTGGCTCCCACCTCAGCGTGGATTTCCTTAGCGAACTTAAACAACAAGTCGAATCCTTCCTTGCTGCCGACTCCATAACCACCTGCAACTATGATACTTGCACCTTTCAGGTTGTGCTTTGCTTCTTCAACATGACGGTCAAGCACTTTTACTATATAGTCTGTCTCAGGGACATACTTGCTTACGTCGTGCTTTACGACTTCGCCCTTATAGTTGGCATCAAGAATCTCACGTTTCATCACACCGTCGCGTACTGTTGCCATTTGTGGACGATGGTCAGGGTTCACAATAGTTGCTATAATCGATCCGCCGAATGCCGGACGAATCTGCATTAGCTGGTTCTCATAGTGCTTGGTCACCATCTGGTCGCCTTCCCGCACCTTCATGTCGAAATCGTCTATTTCGAGTTGCGTGCAGTCGGCAGTCAAACCAGAATGAAGTGCACTTGACACACGCGGACCGAGGTCACGCCCAATTACCGTAGCACCAAGCAGACAAACTTGAGGCTTCTCCTCCTTAAACAAGTTTACGACCGCTGAAGTGTGTGGAAGTGATGTGTATGGGAAAAGACGGGCATCATCGAAAATATGTACACGATCCACTCCGTAAGGATATAGTTCTGCCTCAACACCATCG
This sequence comes from uncultured Bacteroidaceae bacterium, assembly GCA_964452915.1. Taxonomy (GTDB): domain Bacteria; phylum Bacteroidota; class Bacteroidia; order Bacteroidales; family Bacteroidaceae; genus Colivivens. Next base: position 109,029 of record CAYVNW010000002.1, read on the forward strand.
AGATTGCTACCTATGCAGATACACTCAAGGCTTACACCTAATTGGGTTGCCAATTTGCGTCCCTTAGTACAAAGTTCAAGACTTACTTCTGCAATCTTATTTTTCTCACCTATTTCTATATATACAAAAACGCTGTTCATATTATCCTATGGTGTTGCTTTCGATTAATTCCTTCATTAAATTATTTATATCCTCGTCGCTCGAAGTCAGGGTCTTTGTCTCTTTTGCTTTGAACACGATACTCTTCACAGCTTTCACATTAGTAGGGCTACCAGCCTTACCTATTTGTGTCGGGTCGGCATCAATATCAGCGGCACCCCAGGTTGTAAACTCCGCCTTTTTGTAAGCCATTACTCTCTTAACATTCCGGCTACGACAAGGAGCCGCACTACCATTGACAGTTATGACAATTGGCAATGGAGCCTCAACCGTCTCCACGCCACCATCTATATGGCGTCTTGCGACTATCTTCTCTTTTGTGCATTCAAGGATCTCTTCAGTATATGTGATTTGTGTCAATCCCAGTTTTTCTGCAACTTGCGGACCCACTTGGGCTGTATCGCCATCGATGGCTTGCCGTCCACAAATAATGATGTCATAATCACCAATCTTCTTTATTGCCTGCGCAAGCGAATAACTTGTCGCAAGAGTGTCAGCACCGCCAAGAGCACGGTCTGTAAGCAGAATTCCGTTATCAGCTCCACGATACAATCCTTCACGTAGTACTTCTGCGGCTTTTGGAAGCCCCATCGTTAACATAGTAATAGTGGATCCCGGATTCTTTTCCTTCAAACGAATTGCTTGTTCGAGAGCATTCAAATCCTCAGGATTGAATACTGCAGGAAGGGCTGCACGATTTACAGTTCCTTCTGGTGTCATAGCCTCAGGACCAACGTTACGTGTATCTGGTACCTGCTTCGCTAATACAATGATTTTAAACATAGTTTCTATTTTATAATTATAAAAATCGCATGGGCAAAGATAGTAATTTTTTATTTCACAACATCAACATAATCCACAATTATTGCACATAGTTGAAACCTTATGTGTGACAAAACAGACTTCTGCATGTAAAGTCCATATAAAATCTTGCACATAGCCCTTAGTTCATGTGCATCAAGGGTAAGTGCTTATGATAAATCCGTAATTTCTATTACACTTCTAAAATGGGATTCAATTACGTCAGCAAAAATGGGACAAAGAATTATAAATGCGACTTGGCACGGTCATACCGTTTGGCATTAGTTATCAGTGTAAAGTCGGGTGCGCAAAACATATTAGATTGTGAAAAAAACCGTTAGCATCTGTCTTTTTCACAAAAACATAATGTCTGTGTAAAATAAAACGCTTAATTTTGCACAAAACAATTGCATTTACGCATGTTTAAACTTATAGTTACAAACCCAAAAAAGTTATTATGACGACTAATCTGAACGATAAGCCAATGATGGCTCACATCAATTCGATGTTCAAAAAAGAGTGGAATTCGTTGGCTTTTGTTGATTACGGAACAGACATAGCCTATACACATAAAGAAGTATTTGAGATTATAACGAAGTTCCATTTGGTATATGAATTATATGGGATAAAACCTGGAGATAAAATTGCCATATGCGATAAGAACAGTTCCGATTGGGCCATATCCTTATTAAGTATTTTCACCTATCAGGCAGTCGGTGTTCCACTTTTGGCAGACTTTCACATTGACCAAATAGAGAACTTGACGAAGCACTCCGAGTCAAAGTTACTTATTACGAACTCAAATGTCTATGAGCGTGCGAGTAATAGTGATAAAGACCGTTTTATAGACATTACGACCTTCAAGCCATTTGCGATGAATGAGGACAGGGAAACGCCATTGACAAAAGCTTATGAACAGGCCGACAAGGAATTCAAGAAGCGTTACCCTAACGGTGTGCAACCTGAAGATGTGCATTTTGCTGAAGTCGACCTTGAAAGTCTTGCGTTAATCAGTTACACATCAGGATCAACAGGTAATCCCAAAGGTGTCATGTTACCATACCGTACATTTTGGTCTAATGTATTGTACTGCCATGATATGCTGCCGGTGCCAAACGAAGATGATAAATACATGTCGATATTGCCAATGGCACACATGTATGGATTCTCAATGGAATTCCTATACCCAATGACAACAGGGCGACCTGTGTATTTGTTGACACGTATACCAAGTCCTCAAGTACTCTTAAAAGCATTTGCCGATGTACGTCCTCTCATGGTAATCACCGTACCGTTAATAGTCGAGAAAATCATACAAGGCATTGTATTTCCACGTCTGAGAACAACACGGATGAAAATACTTACATCCATCCCGTTGTTCCGTCGCCTTGTATATAGAAAGATGAGAGGCAGGCTAATCGAACTGTTCGGAGGCAAATTCCAAGAAATGATTTTTGGAGGAGCCGCAGTAAATAAAGATGTAGACACTTTCTTACATATAATCAAATTCCCGTGTACCACAGGATATGGGATGACAGAATGTGCCCCGCTAATAAGCTATGTCAACCATAAATACAGTAAGGTTGGCTCATGCGGCCGCGTGGTGGACAGAATGGAGGTAAAAGTACTTAGTGACGATCCACAAAACAAGGCCGGTGAGCTTGTTGTTAGAGGCGCGAATGTGATGACAGGCTATTTTAAGAATCCTGAAGCTACAGCGGAAATTATAGATAAGGACGGATGGCTTCATACAGGCGACCTTGTTACAATAGATTCAGAGGGCTTTATTTTTATACGGGGACGCAAGAAAAACATGTTGCTTGGAGCAAATGGGCAGAATGTGTATCCGGAAGAAATAGAGGATGTCATTTTGAGTAACACCATAGCTGATGAGTGTGTACTTGTACAAAGAGACCAAAAGTTTGTGGCACTCGTCTATGTGAACGACGCTACAATGGAAAGAAACAAGTTGCAACCAAACCAGCTGCAATATGTCTTTGAGAGTTCGCGGCATGCAGTTAACGAGCTGTTACCAAAGTTCGCACAGTTGACAAGTTTTGAAGTCAGAGCCGAGGAGTTTGAGAAAACACCAAAGAAAAATATCAAGCGTTATCTTTATAAATGAAGAAATCAGGAGAATCGAAACTAAAATAAGTGTTAGCAAAGGGGTAGGCGTTGAAATGCCTACCCCTTTTTAATGCTCAATAAAAGTTATTTGGTTCGTATACTTTCATATATAGACAAGACATCCTGCGTGTCAACCATACCATCTCCATTCACATCTTGTGGGGCATTTGGCTCGTATGGAGTAGAACTCTCAATATATTCGTACACATTCAAGACATCCTGTGTGTCAACGAGACCATCCTTGTTAACATCCGCAGGCACGGACGCATCATTAAGAAAATGCCATGAAATCACTTTAACGTCAGCATTATCTTTTTTAATGAAATACAAGTAGAATTGAAGTGTGGAGATTTCCTTCGTCAATGGTACTGTAACTTCAGTTTCCTCTTCACTGTCAACATTTAATGATGCAACAGGCTCAGACGAAGTCGATGACAAAGCCACGTCGATGGTACCTTTGCCTTTAACTCTCATTGTGACAGATTTTGCAGGACCGCCTTCCTTTGAGAAGTCAACTCCCTTTACTAACCACCAGCTTTCGGTTGATACGGCTGCCATATCACCCGATTGCTCTTCGTAAGGATTAATTCTGCTCGAAGAAATTTGCGATACTCCCTTTATTGATGCTGTCGATGCGTTAAGTGCATAGATTTTCTGACTGTTCTCAAGCACTGCCTGCTTGTTGACTTGTATGTTTCTATAGCCTCCGTTTATGCCAAGTTTACTTTCAAGCCACGTTGTGTGATAAAACAGATAGTAAGTGCCTTTAAAATTCTGCAAATGAGTGTGATTGTTACTTGCATTATATCCAAGTGAACCAGGGTTAGGCAGTAACACACCCTTATATGTCCATTCATCAGCCAAAGGATCATCGGCAGTCATATAGACCATTGAAGCAGGCGACGGTGCTGTAACAGTATAATTGCTGCTCCATTCATCTGATATAGTCCATCGTGTGCAATATGAATATACCCACTTACCGCCTATGTAATTGAGCTCGTTTGCCTCAAACTGACATGGTGCAGATATTGTCTTAATATCACTTCCAAGGCTGATCATATCGTCTCCCAATTTTACTATACGGGCATTACCAGGTTGCAAACTCGTGCCGACAATGTCTCCGCCGCCAAACGTCAGGTACGCTTCTGTTCCATCGTCATTTATAGCCACACCTGGGTCTATTATTTGCGAGATAGAGCCAATTCCTGCAGTGTTCTTATCTATTAGTGCCTTGCCCAACGGATCAGTCCAAGGTCCTGTCGGTGAAGTGGAAGTCAAAACGCCGATACCGGTTGCACTATTAGTGAAATACAAATAGAAATGAGTCTGTCCATCGTCTTCTATTCTACTTACAATTGAAGGAGCCCATGAAGTATAAATCCATGGAGCTATAGCTTTGACGTCAATCACACCATGATCTGTCCAGTTAACCATATCTGCAGTTGACATACACGTGAGTCTTGTAATTTTCGAATAATCATTCTTAAGAAGTCCATTCGAATAATCAAATTGCTGTTGGTCGTCTGTGCCATAAACATATAGTCTTCCATCATATTCGATACTTGTCGGATCGGCCATAAAATGGTTAGATGATATTGGATTACTATATGTAGGTAACTTTTGAGATGTTGCGAGTGAAGTTTCACTGGTGGTATCAAGTTGCTGAATGAACTGGAAAGTATAGAAAGTCCCGGGAAGGAGTGACAGTTTTGCTTTTTGTGTACCATTCACATACTCATTACTTACATCAGTTAATCTTCTGCTGACTACGTCATTAGTTGCAATTTGCTCAACTTTTTTAGGTTTGAATGGTAAAGAAACGGTTAGGTTGTACTGATCAGCAGACTTATTAAGTATGAACATCGTCACCGTATCTCCGGACTCACTTATATAAGCCGATCCGCCCAGAAGCCCATTGTTTCTGTCTGTCAGGACAGATCCGATGCGAGTCTTTCCCGTAGCGTATTTTGCATAGTGTCCAAATACATACGCCCGCTTCCACAGCTCTGTGGCACTGCCACCGTGACTGACAGAAAAGAAATCATCAAGCATATTATAATACACGTATGCACTGTAACCCGCAGCCATAGCCTTTTCAATACTTTCGATCATACTGTACTCGTATGAAAACTGGCCGGAATAATTACTGTCGTAATCGATAAGGAATTCGGTCATCCACATGTGCTTTCCTGTTTTATCAGTCACATTCTTGACGAACGACCAGTCATTTGTACCATACAAGTGATTGCCCCATACATCAATATTGTCGACTGCGTCTTGAATGCCAACAAGAGTATTGTTGTATGAATGCTCACCCCATCCAAAACATTCAGGACCCATAATCTTACATTTCTTATTGACTTTATTCCTTGCTGCCTTCACCATAGCCGCCATTTCTTTTGGTGAATATATACAACTTTCATAGCTTGCATGCTCGACGCCATTATCAGTTGCAGTAGGGGTGTAATCACTCTCATTTTGAATAGAAATCATGTCAACCGGGCACCCTTTCTTTTCCATCGTCTGACGATACCGTTCAAGGAAATCGGCATATTCATCATAGTATTTAGGATTGATCGCGCCGCCGTTAGAACCTTGCCCGCCCCAAGTGTGTTCTACTAAAGGCCAAACCCATGTTCCATAATCATTTTGGTATTTCTCCGTATTTTGAGTCTTATACTTTTTAGGCGGGGTCCAAGGTGTTGCGAAGACTTGCAGGTCAGGGTTTATATTACGTCCCCATTTCACTGCATTCCCATATTCCCCCCAATAGCTTTCTGTAGGATTTATACGTATGCGCATTATGTTCAGGCCAATTTGATCCTTACCTGTACCCCAAAGTTTATTGACTTTCTCTTGTGTGTATACGTCTGCCCACTGCCCGTTCATACCTGTTCCTCCGAACCCGTCTATATACTGATACTTTGTTTGCCCACGAAGTGCCAATACTGCCGACTTGGTTTGTGCGAATGATGCTTGATGCCCACAAAGTGTCATCATGCCCAAAAGTAATAGTTTGTTTATATTCATATTATCTGAAATTTATTTGATGGCAAAAATAACGATTTAATTTTTCCTGGTAAAATTATATACCTATTATTATATTGATCTGTATCGTATATAAAAGCATTTGTTTCAAAATCTATATCAGCAGCGTGTGATCCTCACTGAAATCAAGGCGTGTAATACGACTTCCGGCTTGTTGCACAGGCACAAAAATAACTGATTATCTCAGTTTCATCAGCAATTCTTGTTGATTTGCTTGCATATTCGGCCATTATTATATACCTTTGCACATTGTTTCAAGGAAACACAAAATAAATGACAGGCAATCGTAACACATTCAGTGGTTCTATTGGTTTTGTACTCGCAGCAGCCGGTAGTGCTGTCGGATTAGGTAATATATGGCGTTTCCCCTATCTTGCAGCTCGTGATGGAGGAGGGCTATTCCTTATTATATATATAATTCTGGCAATCACTTTCGGTTTCACATTGCTTATAACTGAAATCGCAATTGGCCGCCGGTCACAACAAGGTCCGCTGACCGCATACAAGTTCTTTAATAAGAAATGGGGATTTATCGGACATCTCTCATTCATTGTGCCATTTATCATATATCCTTATTATTGTGTTATAGGCGGCTGGGTAGTAAAATATTTACTTACCTACTTATCATTCAATGGTGACGAAGCAGTATCGGACGGATACTTTAAGAATTTCATATCGACAGAATGGAACCCTGTGATATTCATGGTCATATTCGCTGCATGTTGCTTTCACGTTGTATATAAAGGAGTTAATAAAGGTATAGAGAAGTATTCCCGAATAATGATGCCTGCCTTAGTAGTATTGGTCGTTTTCATTTGCATATATTCTCTCTTTATAAGTCATACAGATGGGAATGGAACGACACGTACAGGAATTGAAGGAGCAGCCATATACCTTATTCCTAATTTCAAAGGAGTCACACTTAAACATTTCCTAATGATTGTGCTTGATGCTACAGGTCAGCTCTTCTACTCCCTGTCAATTGCCATGGGTATCATGGTGGCATATGGCTCATACATGAAGAGAAGTGTAAACTTAGGTAAGGCCGTTGACTACATAGAGATTTGCGACACTGTTATAGCTGTTTTAGCCGGTTTAATGATAATACCGGCGGTATATGTTTTTATGGGTACCGAGGGAATGTCTGCCGGTCCGGGGCTTATGTTTGTTGCACTTCCTAAAATCTTCAACTCACTCGGTCCGTTCGGCCCTGTCATTGGGATGATGTTCTTTCTTATGGTATTGTTTGCAGCAATCACAAGCGCCGTCTCAATCCTTGAAGCATTAGTCGCAAGTTTGATCGACCGTTTTCACTGGAGCAGAAGGAAGGCGGTATGCATAACAGCTGCAATAGAGTTAATACTTTCTTACATTGTCTGCAGGGGATATAACGATCTATATTTTGAATATACATTGCCAAATGGTGCAACAGGTCAGTTGCTTGATATATTTGACTATGTAAGCAACAACATACTTATGCCGTTCCTGTCAATATGCACATGCCTGCTTATTGGTTGGGTGGTCTCACCGAGACTTTTAGTCGGTGAAATGCGGCTTAACGGATACAAGTTTCACCGGAAAACCATGTACATAATAATGTTGAAGTTTATTGTACCTGTATTATTGGCAATACTACTTCTCGGTGCGTTCGGAATATACTGATTTATCAAGTCCGATGAATTCAAAATATAAAGGGGCCGTCGCTTGACACTCCTCACATGGTGTGACATCTCCGATGTCAGTGTAGCAGCCTTGGGCATGATCGCTGAACATAGAGTTGAATTAAGTATAGTCAGAATACTCAGTGACGCCCATAAGTAAAAGACAAAATACCCGTCCAATCATTGTTTGGCATTTGCCCAACAATCGTACGGCATTTGCCAGACGACATGCGAAACTACAATAATTGAAACTGCCGGTAGATTTCATGTTAACACTTATGTGTCTGTTACCGAGTTTATAGCACTCACTTCCTTTTATAGCTTTTGTATATAGTTATGCTAAACCATATAATAGCAAGCACAAATATAGCCGCATAAATATAGAATGAAGGATCTTGTGTTACCACTGCCGCCCATATGGTGGCACCAAGACATATGCAAAGGAAAATGACAGAGGCTATCAATAATATCTTTTGTAAACGCGCCATAACACTACTTGTTTAGATTCCAAGTAAAACCTTCTTTCGTATCCTTGATTTCAAATCCAATAGCAGTCAGTTTATCACGTATCAAATCGCTGGTTGCCCAGTCTTTGCTTGCTTTAGCTTTCATACGCTGCTCAAGCAACATATCGACAACCTGCCCGAAAGCCTCTTCACGCGCCTCACTTTCATTTGCGCTATCGCTTGCAGACTTTTGCAATCCAAGAATCTGGAATGTGAATAACTCAAACGCACTGATAAGTGCCTCAAGAACTTCAGCCGTAATAGTTGCCGAGTGATCAGCAAGTTGGTTTATAGTACGTGATACATCAAACAAATGACTGATAACAATAGGAGTACTGAAGTCATCGTTGAGTGCATCATAACATTTTTGTTTGAATTCATCAACATACCCCATGCTGATACTGCCATTATCCGACGGTTGAATAGCCTTAAGTTGTTTATACGCATCCATCAAGCGTTCTAACCCTTTTTCAGCTGCTTGTAATGCTTCATTACTAAAGTCTACTGTACTACGATAGTGAGCCTGTAAAATAAAGAAACGAATTGTCATTGGTGTGTATGCTTGGGTCAACATTTCATTTCCATCCTTGTCTTTGTGGCTACCATTGAAAAATTCCTGCAGAGTAATGAAGTTTCCCAAACTTTTGCCCATCTTCTGACCATTGATAGTAATCATATTATTATGAACCCAATAGTGTACCATTTGGTCGCCTTGACTTGCTACGGCCTGTGCTATTTCACACTCATGGTGAGGAAATATCAAATCCATGCCTCCACCATGAATATCAAAATGCTTTCCTAAATACTTACGGCCCATTGCTGTGCATTCGCAATGCCAACCAGGGAAACCATAGCTCCATTTTGACGGCCATCGCATTATATGTTCCGGCTGTGCTTTTTTCCACAATGCAAAGTCAGCTTGATTCTTTTTCTCGCCAACACCGGCGAGTTCTCTTGAATTATTAATGATGTCATTCAGATTACGTCCTGAGAGGATACCATACTTATATTTCTTATTGTACGCCTCAACATCGAAGTAAACAGAACCGTTTGCCTCGTAGGCAAACCCGTTGTCAAGAATTTCTTGTACCAGTTGTTCTTGTTCAATGATATGTCCTGAAGCTAAAGGCTCAATAGAAGGGGGCAGAACATTCAAAGCACGCATAGCATCGTGATAGCGGTTTGCATAGTATTGCGCCACTTCCATTGGTTCAAGCTGTTCCAACCGTGCTTTCTTTGCGATTTTGTCTTCGCCTTCATCCGCATCATGCTCCAAGTGACCAACATCAGTTATGTTGCGCACATAACGTACTTTGTAACCTATATGCTGTAAGTATCGGAATACAATATCAAAAGTAATAGCCGGACGTGCATGCCCAAGGTGTGCATCGCCATATACCGTCGGACCACATACATACATTCCGACATGCGGAGCGTTGAGGGGACGGAATAATTCTTTTTGTCGTGTAAGTGTGTTGTAAATTAAAAGTTCCTGCTTCATATTGTACTTCTTTTTATATACTGCAAAGTTATAAAGAAAACTTGAGAAGTAAAAAAAAGCAAGTGAATATTTAAGACATACACAAAAAAAAGGCTGATATACCTCTATATCAACCTTCCAATTTAAAAATCAAAACCTTTATGTATATATTAACTTATTGGGGAATTTCATTCTAATATCTTATTGTGCATTGTTTTGATTGCCTCCCTGCTGGCGTTCTCCACGAGGCCCACCTTGACCTCCACGAGGGCCACCTTGGCCAAACCGTGCACGCATTTCTTTTTCTGCTTCTTCGTACTTCTTGTATTGATCTTCAGTAAGAATCTCCTTCAAGGCTTTAGTTTCAGCTGCGCGACGCGCTTCCATTTCCTTCATCATAGCTTCGCGATCCATGCGCTGTCCCTGCTGTCCGCCTTCCATCATCTTCTTCATCTGTTCTTGCTGAGCCTTGCCTTGTTCTGTATAATATTCCTTTATCTTCTTATACTGCTCATCAGTTAATGAAAGAGTTTCTTTCAGACGATCCGCACGGCGTGTTGCCATTTCTTTGGGATTGAATTCACGACGTTGTCTTGGACCACCTTGACCATTTTGATCCTGTGCAAAAACACCGGTAGTAAGGATCATTGCTACAAGTGCAATTAGTAATTTCTTCATAATGTTCTACGTTTAATATGTTATTGTCTGTCGTTTTTAATTACATACATATGACAGATAAGTTTGTTAAAGGTTTAATCCATAATCCAGAAATTCCAAGTTCGAATCAATCGGTCTGCTGTCAATTGGATAGGGGCGACTGGGTAGAGAGAGGGTTGAACTATGAACGCAAATAGGACTACATAATTTCCGGCAGTATCGAACTAATCATTGACATAAGGACAAACAAGCACTTTAAAAACCAAGGATTGTATGTTTTTTTCATGGCTATCATATCGATATATAACTTTTTCTTCGTACCTTTGCAACGAAATTGGATATTTATGCCTAATGAAGAAGCTATATATAGAAACATATGGCTGCCAAATGAACGTGGCTGACAGCGAAGTGATAGCTTCGGTGATGAAAATGGCAGACTATGAAAGTCAGGATACAATAGATGGAGCTGATGCGGTGCTATTGAACACCTGTTCGGTCCGCGAGAATGCTGAGCAGAAAATATTCAACCGGCTTGATGCCTTACACGCCATGCGAAAAAAGAAGAAACTGATTATTGGCGTCGTTGGTTGCATGGCGGAGAATGTGAAAGACGATTTAATTGCGAACCATCATGTAGATCTGGTTGCAGGTCCGGACGCCTATCTTCAGCTACCGGAACTCTTTTCATCTGTTGAGGCAGGGCATAAAGCAATCAATGTTGAGCTTTCAACAACAGAGACATACAGAGAGGTCATACCAGAACGTATCTGTGGCAATCATATTTCCGGTTTTGTCAGCATCATGCGAGGCTGCAATAATTTTTGTCATTATTGTATAGTACCATACACGCGCGGACGTGAACGCAGCCGTGACGTAGAGAGTATCCTCAACGAGGTGCATGACCTTGAAACAAAAGGTTATAAAGAAGTAACGTTGTTAGGACAGAATGTGAATTCATATAAGTTTACACGTACAAAAGGAGGAGCTAATGAAACCGTAGACTTCCCCGGGCTGTTAAGAAGAGTTGCGGAAGCTGTCCCTAACATGCGCATACGTTTCACTTCTTCTCACCCGAAAGATATGAGCGATGAGACTCTTCATGTAATTGCAGATTACCCCAATGTATGCAATCACATACATTTACCTGTACAAAGTGGAAGTAACCGCATTCTCAAAATCATGAACCGCAAATATACACGTGAGTGGTATTTAGACAGAGTAAAAGCTATACGCCAAATCATACCGGATTGCGGATTGACAACAGACATATTCTGCGGATATCACTCCGAGACGGAAGAAGATCACCAACTGTCCCTATCTCTAATGAGAGAATGCAAGTATGACAGTGCATTTATGTTTAAGTATTCTGAACGTCCAGGTACATACGCATCAAAGTATTTACCCGATGATGTACCGGAAGAGACTAAAATACGCCGTTTGAACGAACTTATAGCTCTACAGAACGAATTATCCGCAGAAAGCTATCGCAAAGATATAGGAAAGACATTTGAGGTATTGGTCGAAGGATTCAGTAAAAGGTCACATGAGCAATTGTTCGGAAGAACCGAGCAATATAAGGTGGTAGTATTCAATAAGGGAACCCATCATATAGGTGACACCGTAAAAGTAAAAATCACAGACTCAAGTTCAGCAACGCTGAAAGGTGAGGAAATATTTGAATAATCAACAATAAAACGAACAGAAATGGCAAAGAACAAGGCTTCCGGTTTGCTGAGTACACAATTCGTTACAGCACTCATAAGTACAACTTTGGTCCTGATATTACTTGGGACAATTGTCTTGTTTGTATTTACAGCCCGAAACCTCTCAGACTATGTGAGGGAAAATATCAACATTAGCGTGTTGCTCAATGATGATATATCGCAAGGCGAGATAGAATCGTTTAAGGAGTCGTTAGAATCACAGCAATATGTGAAATCGTTAAAGTACATCTCAAAAGAAAGGGCACTTCACGACCAGTGTGTGGAAATGGGCACCGACCCATCAGAATTCTTAAGGTACAATCCGTTTACCGCTTCATTTGAAATCAAACTGAAGTCTGAATACGCCAACAATGCAAGTCTAAATCAGATTGCCAAACAGTTAAAGGCGACCAACAAAGTAATGGATGTCATATATCAAAAGGAACTGATGAACTCCGTGAACAAGAACATACGTAAATTCAGTGTAATACTTCTTATTATAGCAGCCCTGTTTACATATATCTCATTTGCTCTAATCAACAACACAGTGCGCCTCACCATTTTCTCACGCCGTTTCCTTATAAACACGATGAAATTAGTCGGTGCGAGCTGGGGATTCATACGGCGTCCTTTCCTTAACCAGGGTTTGATTCTGGGCATCGTCTCGGCAATTATCGCTGACGCGGTCATTATTGGAGGTGTTTACTGGGCAAGAACATATGAGCCGGAAATCAATGCAGTAATTGACATGAAAGTAATGACAATCGTTGGCGCGTCAGTACTTGTGTTCGGACTGTTGATTACCTTCCTTTGTACATACTTTTCTCTATCAAAGTATTTGAAGATGAGCAGTAATGAACTTTATCATATTTAAGTAATTATTATATATTTATTAGACACATTAAATCCTAAATCAATGAACAAATCAGATTTGGCTTTTGGTCCGCTTAATTACATTTTGCTGGGCATAGGAATCGTCATTATAGTCCTGGGATTTATACTCATGGCAGGTGACGGGACGACTGAAGAAGCATTCAATGCGGACATATTTAGTGACATGAGAATCAAAGTAGCTCCATTGACATGCCTGTTTGGCTTTCTGTTCATAATCATTGCGATACTTGCAAATCCAAAGAGACGCCATAGCAAACATAAGGTTAGTTCAACAAACATATAATTAAGCTATGGATTGGTTACAAGCCCTTTTAATGGGTATATTCCAGGGGCTGACAGAATATCTGCCAGTCAGCAGCAGCGGTCATTTAATGATTGCAGGGAAATTGTTAGGCATTCAAGATCCCGATCAAATCATGCCATTTACAGTAGTCGTGCATGTTGCCACAGTCTTGAGTACACTTACAATTCTATGGAAAGAAATTGTATGGCTGTTTATCGGTGCGTGCAAGCGTGGAAAAGACTTTATTCCAAGCCGGTATGGCTTTTCGCGCTTAAATGATGAGCAAAACTACCTGTTGAACATTGTAATTTCGATGATACCGATCGGCATTGTCGGATTGTTCTTTAAGGATTTTGTAGAAGAACAGTTTAAAAGCCTTATGGTGGTTGGAGTATGCCTGCTTGTAACGGCAGTACTCCTGTCGTTCTCATATTTTGCTAAACCAAGAGAAAAAGAACACATTTCCGCTTTAGATGCGTTTATAATCGGTATTGCACAAGCAATAGCTGTGTTGCCTGGTTTGTCTCGCTCCGGCAGTACAATAGGTACGGGCTTGATATTAGGCGACTCAAAAGAAAAACTTGCTGAATTCTCTTTCCTGATGGCAATACCGCCAATCCTCGGAATGGCGCTACTCGATGGAATGGATATTATTCAAAATGGAGTTGAGACAGCCATGGCTAGTATTTCACCATTATCTTTAGTCGTAGGTTTTGTAGCAGCTTATGTAGTCGGATGCATTGCATGCAAATGGATGATCAACCTTGTTAAAAGAGGAAAGATGATTTATTTTGCGGCTTATTGTGCAGTTGTAGGTATTGCAACAATTATTTGGCAGTTGCTTGCTTGACGTTGCCTGCAAAACAAAGCGAAGAAATTAATTAGCAATGTGAATGAATCCACAAAGAGGAGAAATTATATGTTTTAACAAGCCCTATACCTGGACTTCTTTCGACCTTGTCTCTAAAGTTAGAGGTACACTCAAACACAGGTTGAAAGTAAAGAAACTTAAGGTAGGACACGCCGGCACACTTGATCCTTTGGCTACAGGTGTTCTTATCGTTTGCACAGGCAAAGCGACCAAAATGATAGAGCAGTTGCAAGCTGATACAAAAGAGTATGTAGCGACACTGAAACTGGGGGCAACTACACCGTCCTTTGATAAGGAAACCGAAGAAGACGCAACGTATGCAACGGAACATATAACACGCGAGTTAATAGAAAACACCTTGCCGAATTTTATAGGTACAATAATGCAAGTGCCACCAGCCTATTCTGCAGTTAAAGTGAACGGCAAACGTGCATACAAATTAGCACGTCAAGGCATGACAGTAGAAATAAAGGCAAAGCCGCTTACGATCGATGAAATAGAACTTGTAGAATGTGATGTACCCAACAAGGTAACAATTCGTGTTGTCTGCAGTAAAGGAACATATATAAGAGCATTGGCAAGAGACATCGGTAAAGCACTGGGTTCAGGTGCATACTTGATAGAATTGTGCAGGACCCGTGTAGGGAATTACAGGTTAGCCGATTGCATTGACATTAATGAATTTGACAACTGGCTTGATTCACAAACAATAGAGATTGATAATACACAGATAGTTAATATATAACAATATGAAGCTTTCACAATTTAAATTCAAACTTCCAGATGAGAATATTGGACTGGAACCGCCATTCAACAGAGACGAGGCCCGCCTAATGGTTCTACATAAATCGACTGGAGATTTAGAGCATTGCCTGTTCAAGGATATAATCAATTATTTCGATGAAAAGGACGTATTCATCATGAATGATACCAAGGTCTTTCCCGCAAGACTTTATGGTAATAAAGAAAAAACAGGTGCAAAGATTGAAGTATTCCTGTTGCGCGAATTGAACGAGAAAATGAGACTTTGGGATGTTCTTGTTGACCCCGCCAGGAAAATTCGTATTGGTAACAAACTGTATTTCGGACCAGATGATTCTTTGGTAGCTGAGGTTATCGACAATACTACTTCACGAGGCCGCACGCTTAGGTTCCTCTACGATGGTCCTCATGAAGAATTTAAGCGTACGTTGTATTCGCTTGGTGAAGCGCCTATAACCGACGAAATACGGAAACTCAGAGCTGTCACTCCTGAGGATATGGTAAACTTCCAGACTATATATGCGGAAAAAGAGGGTGCAGTGACAGCCCCTGCAACCGGACTGCATTTTTCACGTGAGCTGCTTAAGCGCATGGAAATAAAAGGTGTTGACAGGACCTTCATTACACTTCATGCAGGCCTGGGCAACTTCAGGGAAATTGATGTTGAGGATTTGTCGAAGCATAAAACAGACAGTGAGGAGATGTTCATTGGTAAGGTGTCGTGTGAAATGGTGAATAATGCAAAAGCAGAAGGACATAATGTTTGTGCAGTTGGAACTACAACAATGCGTGCGATTGAAACAGCAGTTGGACCTGGCGGAATACTGAAAGAGTACGAAGGCTGGACAAACAAATTCATCTTTCCACCGTATGAATTTGGAGTAGCTAACGCATTTGTTGCAAATCTGCAGTTACCATTGTCCCTCATGTACATGATGCAGTGCGCCTTTGGAGGTTACGAGAAGGCGAAGAACGCATATGAAGTTGCAGTGAAAGAAGGCTACCATTTTGGAGGATATGGAGATGCATTGCTCATTATTGATTAATCAATGAAAAAGATACATAAAGTGTTTCTCGGGCTTGGCTCAAACTTGGGAGATAAGCAAGAGAACATCAAACAATCTATAAAACTGATTGAAAATCGGATTGGCCGCGTTGTAGGCCAATCCGATTTCATCATAACAAAACCGATTGGCTTTAAAAGCAACAGCAAGTTTGTTAACGCTGTAATAGAACTTGAGACAGCAGAGTCTCCCTACAAAGTTCTGCAGATTACGCAAGAGATAGAGCGCGGTCTTGGCAGAACGCATAAATCCACAAACGGCATATATCATGACAGGGTAATAGATATAGATATCCTATTATACGATGATATCACTATTTCTACATACGAGTTGACCATTCCACACCCAAGGATGAAAGAGAGACAATTCGTTCTTCTGCCATTGTCGCAAATATGTCCTGATTTAATTATGCCTGGTGAAACTTCGACGATAGCTGAGATGCTCTGTCAATTATGTTGAATTTTAGCTCATCGACGGAAATGCCTAATACCTTTGCAATTTCATTGTAATGTTCTCTGATATCCATTTCCCTTTCATCTGTTTCCAACCACAGGCTTCCTGTTTCATATGCTAATTTAACAGCTTCTTCATTGTAATAATGTCCAAATGACAAGTCTATACCTTGGTTAATCAACTGGCGAGCCAAATATTGACCCTTCCGAAAACCATGAAGAATCCATTTTTGACGTGGACACATCTGCTTTCTCAGCTGTATAACTTCATCATATCGCTTAACGCAATGGATAATGAGAAACTTTCCGGTTTTCTCGGCAACCATTATTTGTTGCTTAAATAATTCCATTTGAATACTTAACGATGCACCCCTCGTAGCATCTAACCCGGATTCACCTATTGCGACAACTTCGGGACGAAGAGATTTCCTTTCTAATTCCTGCATGCTTCTGCCAATAAACTCTTTATCTTCTGTTGCATAAACAGATAAATAAGGATGAATACCAACTGAGCAACATTCGACAACAACATCATCATAACTACAATTAAAGACCCCTAATTCATCGGATGATACAGGATTATGATGAGTATGAATATTTATATATGGTATCATTGGCTTATACTGTGGAATTATGGTACGGGATCATATCCTGAACCGCCCCAAGGATGACAACGAAGAATACGTTTTATGGCCAAGAACAAGCCATAAACAGGTCCATGTTTCCTTATCGCCTCAATAGCGTACTGTGAACAAGTCGGAGTAAACCTGCAACACGGTGGGAACATTGGCGATATACATTTCTGGTAGAAAAGTATAGGCACTATCAATATGGTCTCTACTGACTTTTTAATTATTGTACCAATTCTTTTCATAATCCATTCGCTATTTTATGCATTGACTTGGCGATACTTCTGCAAACACTTTTGTACGAACTGATTTGTGGTGAGTTATATATAAAAGCGATTGCCAAACTATAGTTCTTATCACGCAATACATCATACAGAGTGCCCTTTTGACATCTGTATGCCTCACGTGTCAATCTCTTTATTCTGTTCCGGTCTGTGGCTTTATGAAACCGTTTTTTAGAAACGCTTATTATTATTGATACTGGGACATCGCGCTTTTCGGTTTTTACATATATAACTCTAAAAGGGAAAGCCATAAAGCATGTATTTCCCTTTTCGAACAAACGATCAATAAGCAATTTGCTTGTCAGTCGTTCTGATTTTTTGAATGTCTCTTTATCAAACAACTAAATCTTATAATATATGCGTCTTTGTGCCACAATCTTATTGATGCTTTTTAAGATAGTCTTCAATCAATGCAGGCACAGAACGCAGTTCCGGAGTTAACTTCATGTCAACCCTTATATTAAGTTTCTCTGCTTCCTCTATCGTCTTTGTACCTAAGCATGCTATTGCAATATCTCCCTGTTCGAAATTAGGAAAGTTCCTGAGCAGGGAATGTAGTCCCTCTGGACTAAAAAATACAAGTATATCGTAGTCGAAAGGCTCATTAGGCGCAAAGTCATTCTGAATTGTGTAGTACATGACTGCCTCTGTATGATTGAGCCCTGCCTTATCAAGCTTTTCCTTTAAATCGTCATCGTGCTTTGAAGACTGTGGAACGAGGTATTTTTCTGTCTTATGCTTGACCATTATAGGGATGAGGTCATCCATATTGCCGGAAGCGGGGAAGAACACCTTACGTTTCCTATATTGTATGTATTTTTGCAAGTACAAGGCAATCATTTCTGATTTACAGAAATACTTCATTGTTTCAGGAATTGTGATTCTCAACTCCTTGCACAGTTTGAAAAAGTGGTCAATACCATGACGTGATGAAAAAACTATTGCAGTATGATCTAAAATAGATACTCTCTGCTGACGGAAGTCTTTTACAGGCATCGGGTCGATGCGTATGAATGGTCTGAATACGATTTCAATGCCATATTTATCAGCAATATCAAAGTACGGAGACTTTTCTGTTTGAGGTTTTGGTTGTGAGACTAAAATCTTTTTTGCCATGAGATGTTTGGTTTATGCATTTATTGCAATGTCATTTCTTTTAAAATTCGCCACACCATTATAGGCGGCATTATTTCCACGCTGCAAAAGTACAAAAAAAATAGCACACCACCATATTGTTGGGGTCGGAAGTTAACATAAAGTTTTAACAACAATAGTATTTTCTGCAAAATGATAACTGCAATTATACAAAACGCTATATCAATGATTTTACTGTTAAGATAGATTTGCAACAATGACAGAGGGAACGCGATTGTGGAAACTACTGCTATGGAAAAAAATACAGCGGAAGTCCAGCTCAGGCCTTTGTCTGTATCAAAAAATGTCCAGTTGATCAGCGAGTAAATCAGCCATTTAGCGACAATATAGAGAACTATGCAAATGAAGATATGTAAGAGAATGTCATAGCGGGGTCCTGAGTGCGTGCTACTTATAAAGTCATCATAGAATATCAGGCTTACCGACAGACATCCAATTAATATCAAAATGATTATATCGGCAAGTTCCTGCTCGCTCGTTTTTATTTCATTGGGAGCATAGATTTGACGTGAAGAAAAAAATGTGCTGAATCTGTACAGAAACACTATTCTGCTTCTGTACAGTACGAATGTAAACAGCACAAACAACAGGATGGCACCTATTGTGATGCTATTGTCGTTCATCAGCAGATATACTCTGCTAATTCCTTCTACTCCCAAAGGCAACCAAAGCATTATTTTAGATTGAACTCCTTTTTTATTTGATCAACGAGATCTAATTTTTCCCATGTAAACAGTTCAACCTCCATGTCTAAAGAACCGCCTGATTTATAAGGGCTGAAGAAATGCTTCGTCACTACTTTCGGCTCTCTGCCCATATGTCCGTATGCTGCAGTCTCAGTATATATCGGCTTGCGTAGTTTTAAATCCCTCTCTATGGCGTATGGGCTAAGGTCAAACAAATCAGACGTTCTTATCCACTCTGCGATAGCACTGTCAGAGAGTTGTACGTTAGAATGTCCATAAGTATTTACGTATATGCTAATAGGATGAGCTACACCAATAGCATAGCTAAGTTGTACAAGCATCTCGTCAGCAACCCCGGCAGCAACCATATTTTTAGCTATATGACGTGCTGCATACGCTGCTGAACGGTCAACTTTACTTGGATCCTTTCCGGAGAATGCACCTCCTCCGTGCGCGCCTTTTCCACCATAGGTGTCAACAATTATCTTTCTTCCCGTCAATCCTGTGTCTCCGTGTGGCCCACCTATCACAAATTTGCCGGTCGGATTGACATAATAATTAATTTCATCGGTAAAGAGCCGTTTAATACGTTCTTCTTGAATCTCACTGACAACGCGCGGAATCAGAATGTTTTTTATATCAGATTTTATCTGATCAAGCATTGCCTTCTCATCATCCAAGAATTCGTCGTGCTGAGTAGAGATTACAATCGTATCAATTCGTACAGGCTTGCCATCATCGTCGTACTCGATAGTTACTTGGCACTTGCTATCCGGGCGCAGATATGTCATTTGAGAGCCTTCACGCCTTATATCTGCGAGGGTTCTTAAAATATGATGACAGAGGTCGAGAGATATTGGCATATAGTTTGATGTCTCATTCGTCGCATATCCAAACATCATACCTTGATCGCCCGCACCTTGGTCCTCTTTTTCCTTCTTATCCACACCTTGGTTGATATCTGAACTCTGTTCGTGAATAGCAGAAATGACTCCGCAACTTTCCGCTTCAAATTTGTACTCAGCTTTTGTGTATCCAATACGCCTTATTACGTCTCTTGCGACTTTTTGCAAATCTATATATGCTTCTGACTTCACTTCCCCTGCAACGACTACAAGTCCGGTAGTGACAAGTGTCTCACAAGCAACTTTTGAGTTGGGGTCAAATGCCAGAAAGTTGTCTAATATGGCATCTGAGATCTGATCGGCAACCTTGTCGGGATGCCCTTCGCTCACTGATTCTGAAGTAAATAAATAGCCCATACTAATTTTGTTTTTAATTCGTTTATAATAAAATTAGTGGGAGAAATTGGGAATTGATGCAAACAATTAAAGCTATTTAAATGGCATTTGATTGTCGTATTTAGCATTTTTTTGAGTGGTTGCAAGCTGCCCAAATCTGTCCACGTTTATTTTTGCAAAGGTACAATGTTTTTTTCAGCCGGCAAAAGAAATATTAGAAAAATACATATAACAATATCCGTAGAGGCTATGAACAAGCAGAATTGTAACAATACCGCCTCTATAAGGGCCGTTGCCAAATCTTGTGGCTATACCATTCTGTATATTGCAAGAATACAGTCCATAAACGTGTGGATTACATGTACGTGAAGTATAATTAATAAATTCTATGATGTTCTTAGTTTGCAATGTAGATACTACAGGACTTAATATGTCGGTTGAAATTCTATAAAAGAGAAAAGTTTCATTTGAAAATTATGTGGTTAGAAAAAAATTTACTATGTTTGCAATTTAAAAGCAGGGGACATAAAAACAAGTAATATGACACGATCCAAACTGAACAAAAAGCAATTGAAGGAAAAAGTTATTAGCTTTTTTCAAAACAGACCTCGTGAATCGTTTACATTGAAGCAAGTACTGAGTGGCTTACATCTTACGAGTCATCCACTAAAGATTTTATGTGTAGATATACTCAACGAATTGCTTGATGACGAAGTGCTGTTTCGTAATTACGACGGAGATATTGCATATAATGGCAACGATAACCAAGAAGCTGAAGGATTATTCCGTCGCACCACAAATGGAAGGAACTTCGTTGATACCGATGAAGGCTTGTCTGTTACTATATATGATGAAGACACACTTCACGCTTTGGATGGCGACAGGGTGAAAATAACAATTTACGCTTCGAAAAAAGACTCTAAAAAGATTAAAGGCGAGGTCATTGAGATTATTAAACGTAGTAACAAGCCTATAGTTGGCGAGTTGCAAATAATCCACGGCATAGCGTTCCTTGTACGCTCTGACAACTATTTACCTTACGATGTGTATATTCCGGAAAATAAGTTGAAGGGTGGCAAAAATGGAGATAAAGCATTAGTTCAAATCACTGAATGGCCCGAAGGAATGAGCAATCCTGTGGGTGTAGTCAAAGATATTCTTGGTGTATCCGGTGAGAATAATACCGAGATGCATGCAATACTTGCAGAGTATGGCTTGCCATACACGTATCCGAAAGAAGTAGAGAAAAGCGCAGATAAAATTAGCGACGTGATTCCGGCTGAAGAATATAAACAGCGTGAGGACTTTCGCAATACCACAACGTTCACAATCGATCCACACGACGCCAAAGACTTTGACGATGCTTTGTCCATCAGCACGCTTAAAGGCGGGCATTACGAAGTGGGTGTACATATAGCTGATGTCTCACATTATGTGCCTGAAGGTTCAATTATTGACAAAGAAGCGCAAAAACGAGGAACTTCAGTATACCTTGTTGACCGTACAGTCCCTATGTTGCCTGAACGGCTTTGTAACTATATATGCTCATTACGGCCAAACGAAGAAAAGCTGACATACTCAGTTGTATTTGAGATGGATGAAAACGCAAAGGTATACAATTCGCGAATCGTACATACCATTATAAAAAGCGACAGAAGATTTACTTATGAGGAAGTGCAGAAAATATTAGAAGATAATGGTGAAGCAAACGATGTAGAAGGGCATATACCTGTGGCGGCCGACCGCAGAACCGGTGAATTCTGTAATGAACTTATCACTCTTAACCGTATGGCTCATAAGTTACGCTCATCAAGATTGGCAAATGGAGCAATAGACTTTGACCGTGAAGAAGTGCGCTTCGAGATAGATGAGAAAGGTAAACCTCTCAGTGTCTATTTTAAGGTCTCCAAAGATGCTAATAAGCTGATAGAGGAATTCATGCTACTTGCCAACAGGACTGTTGCAGAGGGTGTAGGTAAGGTAAAGAAAAATCAAAAGGCAAAGACATTCCCATATCGTGTACACGATTTACCCGACCCGACCAAGCTCGAGCATCTTGCATCATTCGTGAAAAAATTCAACTACACAGTCAAGACAGACGGTTCCAAGACTGAGGTTGCCAAAAGTATAAATAAAATGCTTACCGATGTGCGTGGAAAAAAGATGCAGGACCTTGTGGAAACCATATCACTACGTGCCATGATGAAAGCGAAATACAGCACACATAACATTGGGCATTATGGATTGGCGTTCGATTACTACACTCACTTCACATCACCTATCCGACGGTATCCAGACTTAATGGTACATCGATTGTTGACACGTTATGCTGCCGGTGGAGCAAGCGCAAGCCAAAAAAAATATGAGAACTTGTGCGAGCATTGTTCTGCAATGGAACAATTAGCAGCCGCAGCCGAAAGGGCATCTACTAAATATAAACAGGTGGAATTCATGAGCGACAAGTTAGGTGAAGAGTTCGATGCCAAAATAAGTGGAGTTACAGAGGCTGGATTATATGCAGAGATTAATGAAAATCATTGCGAAGGATTCATTGCCGTTCGCTTCTTAGGAAATGAAACGTTCGACTTTGACGAAAAGAATTACTGCCTCGTAGGACGCAAGTCGCACCATCGGTTTGCCCTCGGTGATGGAATTCGAATAAAGGTGGCAAAAGCAAATTTGTACCGTAAGACATTAGACTTTGACTTCGTAAAGAAACTGACTAAATAAAATGAATATGAAGAAAATATCTTTTTTTGTTTGTGTTGCACTAATCGCGTTGTCTGCCAACGCAGGTGACAATGTAACGGTAATAGTAAAAAACACCCTCAATACTGCACGCAGCGGTGAAATGGCCGAGGTGAG
Source organism: uncultured Bacteroidaceae bacterium (assembly GCA_964452915.1). Taxonomy (GTDB): domain Bacteria; phylum Bacteroidota; class Bacteroidia; order Bacteroidales; family Bacteroidaceae; genus Colivivens. The sequence goes on from CAYVNW010000002.1 coordinate 132,357, forward strand.
TATGAGAGATATACAATCAAAGCTCGGAGGAAAGGCAAACAAGTTGATAGTGACAGATGCCGACGGTCGAGAAATTCCAAGCCAAGTCACATACGACAACAAACTAATATTCCAAATAGGTGTCGCTGCAAAGGGAAGATCTGTTTACTATGTCAAAATCGGCACTCCTTTCAACTACGAACCTAAGGTTTTCGGCAGGCAATTCCCTGAAAGAGTCGATGATATTGCATGGGAAAACGACCGCGTGGCATTCAGATGCTATGGCCCAGCATTGCAAAAGAGCGGGGAACGTGCGTGGGGCTACGACATTTGGAATAAACGTACATCTAAACTGGTCGTTGAGGACCGATATGCAAGCGAATTGGATCCTGTCATGCAAAAAGCAATTATCAAATTGCGTAAAATTGGCAAAAACGATCTTGCCGATGACGTATACAACGCAATAAGCTACCATGTAGACCATGGTAACGGCATGGATTGCTACAAGGTCGGACCGACACTCGGATGCGGTACAAACGCATTACTGGCAGGTGACAAGATATCGTACCCTCGCTGTTACAAAACCTATGAAATACTTGACAAAGGCCCATTGCGCTTCACGGTGAAATTGGTGTATGGCGCAGAACAAGTAGACGGAATGTCGGTTACTGAAACAAGGATAGTTAGTCTTGACGCAGGTTCTCAACTTAATAAGGCAACCGTTAAATACGAGGGACTAACAAAGGAAATGCCATTGGCTTTCGGAATCGTTGTCCATAATGAGAATCCAAATGCGTACGTTCTCAACCAAAGCGAAGGCTATATGGGCTATGAGGATTTAGGCGACCCAAATCAATACAAAGAAAAATATCGTGCCATACAAAATAAAGATTTTGGGAAAATATATGTTGGAATAGTTTACGGTCGAAAAGAAATTACGATGAAATTCAAAGCAGAAGAAGGACTGCCGGGAGCAACTGGTCACATTCTTACAATTACCGACATAAAACCAAATAAAGAAATAACATACTACTTCGGTTCAGGATGGAATCGAAACGAAGAAACAGGCTTCAAGACCCTTGCAGATTGGGAATCATACCTTAATACATTCGCAAAACAGATTAAATCACCATTGAAATTGACAATTAAATAAATATGGAAGCAGACTGTTTGCAAAAGGCTTCACCTACAGGTGTTTTAGCCATAAAACTGTAAGAAAGATTAAAAAAACGTGTAAAAATTTTGCAGTGTGCCAAATATAGATTAACTTTGTGGCGATAAACTAAAATAACATAAAGTATGAATGCGAATATTAATCCAAATATCGATGTAGACAAGCTCAAAGTTCTAATCGTTGACGATGTTCCATTGAACATATTGTTGGTGAGAAAAATGTTATCGCAATATACTTTCCAAATTCAAACAGCAAGCGACGGACAGGCAGCACTTGACATTATCAGCAGTGATACACCTGACTTGGTATTGCTTGACTTGATGATGCCAGGTATTGACGGATTCGAGGTTATAGAAAGAGTACGGGCATTTGAAAAAACCAAAAACCTCCCGATTATTATATTGTCTGCATTGAACACTGAAGCTGATATTGCTAGAGGAATGCAACTTGGAGCAAACGACTTCGTAAACAAGCCTATTATCATGGTAAAGTTGCTGAACAGTGTCGCTAAACAAATCAACCAACTTCCACCGAAAGGATAAGATTGGATATGGGCAGAAAAAAT
>CAYVNW010000003.1:0-17466 GCA_964452915.1 uncultured Bacteroidaceae bacterium
TGGCAAATGCCAAACAATGTATGAATTTATATTGTAAGAGCCCATGCATTATAATTCAGATATTTGTCAGACACTTTCTTAGTCTTACTTCAGTGTGTGTGTGAGTTGGCTCCACACTTGGCGATGATGTCGCATTAATCACTCCGCAATTGTCATCAGACTCAGCTGGTACCAAGAAAATTTGCTTTTATGATGGATTTTTATGAAAACGCTTGGTGATTGCACCATTTTTAGTAACTTTGTCACGGAATATAATGCTTACATGAAAAAGAAAATCAACATATCAATCACCTATGACGACTCGACCGACGAGTTACACATAACCATACCGCGCACTGAATTACAATATGTAGCTTCGCTAATCCGACGTCGGTGTGGGGGGGTATGGCGATAAAGCGGGACAAGACGATTTAATAGACAAACTCACACCTGCGTTTTGCACGCGTGAAGACGCTGAAGAGTATATGAGTGAAATAAGGATGGCGGCATCGCACAAAATGATGCCGGTCATCACCGGCAAATACAAACGTAGTAAAAGGCTCAGGGCGCAAATGAGCGGTAAGTACGTATGGCAAATCCTATATGATGCTGGCATTTATCCACGGAAACTTGCTAATTGGAATAAGCAACTATAACATCGCGTCTTCATCCCTCAATGCCATTCCTCCCGCAACTTCATACCGAGGTCTTGACCGAGTGAATGACGGAATAGAGAGGCATCGCAGCGAGCTGCATAGTTCGAGACGACAAGAGAAAATCAATATCCTTGCGTCATAGAGTCCCTTGCGCACAAATGCAGGCTGTACGAACATGGCACGACGCAACCTATATGAACTATAGTGCGAAAGTACACCGAGGAAGGAATTGAGCGATGCCTCAAGATGCGGACCGTCAACTGCACCTCGCCTGCAAGCCGATTCCCTTTCTTCCACGTGCCTCTGCATCCGCTTTAACGACGACCTGCTGATATATGTCCGGTGAGGCTTGATGAACGCACCAAGGAACTCCACTCCTCTATTGCAGTCTACAATCACGGACTTGCCCTCATGCAGCCTCAGTTCGAGCCGGCTGAGGAGAAAATCTCTGGCCTTGTCCCTTATCGCAAGAAGTCGTTCCCGGTCGGTGCATACCACATACGCGTCGTCCACATACCTGCCATACCTCGCACAGCGAAGTTCACGCTTCATATAGTCGTCAAACACGCTGAGATATACATTACTGAACAATTGTGAAGTCAGGTTTCCTATGGGCAGTCCGCATCCATCGGGGGCGTGAAACAAGCTCTTCTCACGGGGCAGTCCGTCCCAGTCTGACCGTCTGCAAGCCAGATGGCAACCATCGGTCGGGTCAAGCAGAATTATCACACTTACGATGTAGCGAACGAAATCCAAGTCAACCACCTCACGCCACTTCCTGTCGTCAGACTTCCCCACCTTGTGTCCGCCCATCTTGCTTATACGTTCCATGCAGATGTCGAGCAGCTTCCTGCGGTTGATATTGATGAAGTAGCCACGAATATCAAGCTTCAGCACATGGCAACGCTCCGTCCAGTTCTGACTCTCACTGCGTATGTGCTGCTCCAACCGCCGTATGCCGTAATGAGTGCCACGACGCTTTATGCAACTGTAGGAGTCGGCTATGAACGTCCGTTCCAGCATCTCGTGAATGTAGTTGTAGCACAAATGATGAACGATGCGGTCGCGGAAACGCGCAGCGAACACCTCCCGCTTTTTCGGCTCGCTGATGACAAAGCAGGTGGACGGATCCGGCTGGTACGTGCGATTCCACAAGTCGTCGGCAAGCTGTTGCAAGTTGTAGTCCAACTGACGTTCGAAACTCAGCACATACGGTTTCTTCCGCTTGTGCCGGCGTGCGTCAAAAAAAGCTTGCCGCAAGTCGGCAAGCAATTGGTCTCGGGACAGATGGTAGTCGTTGTTCATAGTCATTCCACAAATAATATATAGACGAGTGCTGGCGGACAGGCCGGACACTTTGCCCGTTGTAGCGGTTGTTGTTGTTGTTCCAGTCGTGATTCGTCGAATTGAAGTTCAAGTTGTAGGCGTTGTTAGGGTTGTCCGTATTGAGCGAACTCGACCAATAGTTGCCGTTCGTGCCCGCATTGTTGAGACTTGACCCATTGCGATAGCCTGCGGCAGGCAGAAATGAACCTCGAAGCGTCGGCAGCCGCTTGATACTCATGAGGAAAAGAATGTCAGCAGGATCTGCAACAAAGCACCACTCCTCTTCCAAGCCATTCCACACTAACGATTTTGCCCTTTTTATTGGGGGACTGCCTCTGAACTCATACTATTTTCTCATTCTCTTTTTCGATTAAACTATATGTGGATTCAAACCAACGACGCGATCTGTTCCTTGACCGATGCTAAAAACAGCATGCACTCAATAGGAGACTTGCTCTCCACCGGATACGTCAGTATCTCGTGTAGGATACCAGTCAGCGTGCGTGCAGAATTTCCCTTCCGCTCACCTGCGAAATGCATACTCTCTTCAAGCCGTGTCTCCTTTGTTTTTGCGGTAGCAATCGGCTGTGTGTTTTTCCACTCAGCAAAATCCAAATCCGACAATTCACTTGAAGACGTCATAAGGGGCGGAACAAGCCGTATGTCAATCGTCTTTTCACCCTTCTCCTCTACAGTGGTACCCTCTGGAGTGTACTTTTCAATACTCGAAACGGGGAATCCGACATAGCAGAACGTTTCTTCCGAATTCTTCATCGGCTTGTGGGTTACCTTCATAAGTGCGTTTACATACATCACGCACAGCCATGCACTCCACTCGTACGCACGGTAGAAACTTCCCTCTTGAAAGAGGTGGATCACATTGCCGTCTTCGGGAAGCGTGCGTTGCCGCTCTATTTCCATTATTTCTTTCAGTTGTGCCATATTGTTTTGTTTGTTGTTTACGGGGCGGTTCCACTGTGCCGTCACGCCCTTGGGTAGCCACTGCCGTGGCAGGGCGTCACAGCACAGCGGGACACGGGTATGACGGGCGAGAATGAGAATGAATTCATGGGCGGACAGGCCGGACACTTCGCCCGTTGCAGCGGTAGCCGCTGAAGTAGTACCAGTCGCGAGACGACGAACTGAAGTACAAGCTGTAGGCGCTGTAAGGGCTGCCCGTATAGAGCGAACTCGACCAATAGCTGCCGTACGCGCCCGCATAGTAGAGACCCGACCCATTGCGATAGCCTGCGGCAGGCAGAAATATGGAATTACCGTTCGGACCTGTTACTTGAAAACCATTGTTGCCGTTCATTGATGTCCATGTCCATTTGCACTTATTATACAGTTCCTTTATCTCGTCAAAGGTCGGAATGCGCCATGGAGAGCCGAGAGCGACCGTAGCAGCATCATCACTTGCGTCAAGAACGGTCTTGCCATCCTTGCCTGTGTACTTACGCCACTTCACATCATCATTATAATTTCCACTCCCACTCAAATAATAAGGAGTAGTATTCCACTTGTAATCCCATGAGCTACCGGTCCGTGGTTTTGTCTCAGCCCAGGCATAGTAATTGCCGTACTCTTCCGGACTCGATGCGCCAAGGTTGCATGATGCCCACTTCACACTAAGACCGAGGTCTACACCATTTTTTATAACTTTCATATACGTGGCAGGTTGCTCATTCTTTGGAAGTGATTTAAAACTTTCTATCTTTACGGCATTATCAATGTTATGACCTAACATGTCATAATGTGCATCTTCGCCCATCCAAATGTATTTCATGTCGTCGGGAGCATACCATGTGTAACCAGCCCAATTAATTTGGTACACTTTTTGAAGGCCTTCTCCCTTAGGTAAGGATAGAGAACTCCACGTTGCCTCATCTGCTTTGTTACACCCCATATATATATATTCAACGATAGCATCGCCATCCTTATATATCTTCACTGTGTAGAGACTTGTTTTAAACATGAACGGTGGTTGGAGACCTCCATCCTCCTCTACTTCAACGACCGTCGAGTCTGCGTCCGCATTGTCACCTTCTGTTTTCTTGTTGCCACAGGCATATATTGCCAGCACGATAGCAGCCACTAACATTATAAATGCTTTCTTTCTCATAACTTTATATTTTTGATTTGATATTGCTTTTATTTGAATTGCAGTTTGCCTCCATCATGGGGGAATAGTAGGATGTCTTTTAGTTTTACAGTGGAACTTACATAAAATCCATGCACACAGACGGGAATTATCAGACCATCCCTACTTAACCCACATTCGCAAAAAGTGTGATTCCCCTTTAGTTTAAGTCTTGTGCGGCTTTTGTCATCTTTGCAGTGATCTTCATATACCGTTTCATTTGAGACGAGGTCAAATCACTTTTCACAGATTTTATTTTCTTGTCAAGGGCCTCGGCCTTTTCCATTACCTCAGGATATTGTGCCAATGCCGAAACATCGCCATTGGCAGCCTTTTTGACATAACTGATATATTCATCAACAAACTCCTCGTATGAATCGAGCATGGCATTTATATCCTCTCCGCCAGTTTCGTCGGATGTGGCATCTGTATCATCATCGTCACTTTCGTAAGACATATCATCTGTATCATCGCCATAAGTGTCGTATGACGATTCCGTCTCTTCATCTGCAGTGTCGCCATAATAATCCTCCTCTACTTCAACGACCGTCGAGTCTGCGTCCGCATTGTCACCTTCTGTTTTCTTGTTGCCACAGGCATATATTGCCAGCACGATAGCAGCCACTAACATTATAAATGCTTTCTTTCTCATAACTTTATATTTTTGATTTGATATTGCTTTTATTTGAATTGCAGTTTGCCTCCATCATGGGGGAATAGTAGGATGTCTTTTAGTTTTACAGTGGAACTTACATAAAATCCATGCACACAGACGGGAATTATCAGACCATCCCTACTTAACCCACATTCGCAAAAAGTGTGATTCCCCTTTAGTTTAAGTCTTGTGCGGCTTTTGTCATCTTTGCAGTGATCTTCATATACCGTTTCATTTGAGACGAGGTCAAATCACTTTTCACAGATTTTATTTTCTTGTCAAGGGCCTCGGCCTTTTCCATTACCTCAGGATATTGTGCCAATGCCGAAACATCGCCATTGGCAGCCTTTTTGACATAACTGATATATTCATCAACAAACTCCTCGTATGAATCGAGCATGGCATTTATATCCTCTCCGCCAGTTTCGTCGGATGTGGCATCTGTATCATCATCGTCACTTTCGTAAGACATATCATCTGTATCATCGCCATAAGTGTCGTATGACGATTCCGTCTCTTCATCTGCAGTGTCGCCATAATAATCCTCCTCAACAACCACCGGTGATCCGTCAGATACTTGAATGTCCGCACTTAAATAGGGTGTAAAACCTGTAGTGTTTTTAAACCAATTCGGAGCCTCATCACGATTGTTGAACTCTCCTTCAAAAACGATCTCTTCGGTATCGCCTTGATCGCCTGTAAGCAATTTCTTCAACTTCAGCAGTTCATCATTTTTTACGTCAACGTCCACAGTCTCTATTCCGTCCTCATCAACGAGGTTGATTGTAGCGACAGACAAAAGGCTCGTAAAATCAATATCTTGTGGATCAACATCCTTCAATCCATCCTGTTTCATTCTCAGGGTAACCTTCAGACGGATGTATTGGGTAGGAATGACACCGTCTTTCTCAAAATAGCTCAACTCAGCAGGTTCGTCTTCTACCTCAATATACTTGGCCAGCTCACCTGAGATGAATTCCGTGGATGTTGGCTCAATCTGTTTTGTCTCATTGCCACCGGAGCAAGATGCCAATACAATGGCAGCAGCCATACTGATAATCAGATTACTTTTTTTCATAGAAATGTTTTTTTATTATTACCGCCTACTCTTTTATGGATTTTCGGCTTCCTCCATTTTTTCCCAAGTGTTTATGGGTGCGCCAAGGGGATGAATTCCCCAAACGGCTTCCAAAAATCAAGGAATAGATGTTCTTATATTTTTATTGCGCTTTCTACCTGCGTTACTATATAATCTTTTTTAGCTTTTGCTGTAATAGGACAACTTACAATTTTTTTCCAAGTACCAGAAGCAACCCCACTTGGATGCGGTACACAAACAACGTTTATCACTTTTCCAGATGTTGTTTTAACTTGTCCTGATGTTGTTGCACCATTGAATACAGTATTAAAAGCATTTTGTGCATCTTTACCCATAAGCAAAACAATGTCAGGATCGAATAAATTCATCTCATCTATAAATATACCTTGGTATATTCCAATGTTATTCTTGTCTGGTTTGGGTTTCTTATCATCAACACCACACAGCTTATAAATATCTGTATAGTAAATGCTCATATCAGGGTGTGCGCTAAGTAAATCACAAACCACGTAATGTATTAACCCCTTATCTGCGTTGCTTCTCCATTCGTACGAATGAAGACCGAAAGGTGTGGAAATAGAAATTCCGTCTGTTTGTCCCAAGCCACATGATTGCATTTCTCCTGCATTGCGCCGTGGGTTCTGGCTTACTATCATTAACTTTATGTCAGCTTCATCAGGGTCTCCAATCCATACAGGAAGATCATGTCCTGCCCAAACATTAAATTGTTTCGCTCCTGTTTGGGGATACCTTAGGTTTCCTTTATTAATATGGGGGTAAAGAGGATCGCCATATATTGGGTACAAGATGTAGTGAGGCTTGTTAATATCACGAGTCATGGCATCATAGATGCTGTTTAATTCCGGAATTTTATTCTTGAAAAGCTTACCGACTAATAGTTTTATTATTTTATCACGAAAGCTTTTGTTGGGGCAGAAGTCTTTGTTAATAGCACACCCCTTTAATTGTATTGCCATAATGTTACCTAATTAATTATTAATATTCAGTGAATTATCTTAGTTATTGTTTACTTTTATATACAGCGTTGGCAATGAGTAATACGACGAGTGCCAACACGCCACTCAACACATAGTAGGATGTGCTTATGCCGAGAGCGGCATATATGCCGTCGATGACGAGCAGTACCACCAAGCCCACGAACAGCGCTGCCCGTATCATCACGCCAGAGCGCGGGTGGACGGCATAATTGATGCCGAAGAGCCCAATGCAGAGCAGGCCTACTTCCACTCCGGTAATAATGCCAAGTGGAAGAGCGTCGACCTCATCGTGAGCCATGGCGGATAGTCCCCAACCCATCAGCGCACCGAGGGCAACAGCAATAATTGTCTTTATAATATCAAGCTTCATAATCGTATTTTTTAAGTATTAAGTAATATTGCCTTTTGCGCCCAAGGTACGTTCTTGGCATGCGTCCACCCTGCCATTCCCCGTTTCCAGACAAGCGTGTCAGATGTTAGCGTCTTGTTACAAACCAATGTGCCAAGTTCCTGTTCAGTAAATGGACCGGCGACGGCATTATTCACAAGAACATAACATTGACCCTCGCTTTGAGACAACGGTCTGTCCGCACCCGGTGTCTGCATCGAGGCAATAGTATGGTTCATCATACAGACCATTTGGTTGGCGACGGCCAGCCCCATGCCGAATTGCATAAGGCTGTCGATAGAGCTGAAAGAATTGTAATCGTCCATATCTAATAATTGTTTAAGGTGTTGGTGGAATTGGAGGTGGAGGCGTGGACTGGAACAGCTGAGACAACTCCTGAATGTTGCCAGCTACATCCCATCCTGCCATTCCTGCCTTCCACACGTATGTGCCTTTGGAGAGACGGCCTTGCTGCACAAGTTGCTGCAGTTGTCCATAGTTGAACGGACCCGACTGTTGACCGTTGACGGCAACATAATACTGCACGTTTGGTGGAGGCGGTGGGGTGTTCATTTGTCCGTTAATTGCCTGTCCCATCTGGTTCATCATTCCAGCCATCTGCTGTCCCATGGCACCACCCATGGCCATGCCGGTCATCATGCCCGCTGGATTCATTCCTCCACCCATGTTGCCCATCTGTCCGAGACTCTGTGCGCCTTCTTTGAGTACAGAGGTCTGTTGGTCGAGCGAGTGTGCGCCCATGAAGTTAGTTTCTGTCTGCAAGCGTTGCGCGCGCTGGTGTTCATCGCGCTGTATACGCAGAGAGTCCTCCATGTTCATCGCATTGATGCGTTGGGTGTCTTTCAAGTTCTGGATGTTCACATCGGTCTGAGCCTGAATGGTCTGAGCCTGCTGACCGGCAGTTATGGCACGCAGTTCACGGTAGCCTTCGCTTTCTTTGTCCGGTTCTATAGCAGAGAGATCGAATCGCTTCAGCTTCACGCCGAAGTCCTCCTCTATCTCAGACTTGAGCCTTTGCTGTATCATGTCGCTTATATCAAGCACCTTGCGTTCTATCTGCAAAACAGGAATTTGTTGCTGTGATGGCACGTTGGTTATAAACCCTTTCACATATTTCACCACAACATCCTGTATCTGCCGCTTGAAATCATAAAGGTCGAAGTTGATGAGACGGTGGAGCTTTATAAAGTTCTTATAGTCTTCCAACTGGAACGTCAGTGAGCCTCGCGCAGCCATTGGCACTGCAAAATCGAGAAAACGTGGGTCAAACACGTCGAAGTATGGAACGCCGAACTTCACTTGTATGATACCAGCGAGGTTGATGAAGTAAACATCCGCCTGAAACGGCGAGTTGCCGCCGAATGCCATACCCACAATGCTTGAAAGTACCGGAAAGTTTGCCGTCTTGATGGTGTCGTCGAATGGTCCTTCTATGAAGTCCTGCATGGTACCATTGTTCTGCTTGTAGACGAATACTGCCACTTCACCATCCTTCACACGGAGGCTGCTTCCCCATCGTATGCTGTTCTCACGGCTGGTGTTGTTGACACTTTGTCCTTCCGGTCGCCATTTCCAAACCAGGTATTCTTCTTCGTCGCAGCGGATGACATTCATCAACCCGCCCGACTTGCCTATACCGAATAGTCCCATAGATTACTTTATTTTAAGTTGTTTGGCAAACCCCTCTATCTGCGCTATGGCATCTTTGTCGTCCCTTAAGGCGATGCGTGCTTTCATAATGACTTGTTTACACTTGAAATACCATGCGTTTGGTATTACAGATCTACCTGACGTAGATTTCATAGACAGCGCCCCCAAAAGACCTGGCTTCTGTGCCAAAGGTGAGGCCATGGTTAAAAATTCAAGGATGTCATCTTTGGCAGTAGGTACGGGGAAATTTGTTATCAAATTAGCCTGCTTATTCTCAATGCCTCCACCAAACATCGATATATACACGTCAAAGGCTCCCTTCTGACTTTCCAACGCCTCCAGTTTCTTGGACAGAGCCTCAAAGCTACTTACATTGCCGACATTGTGGAATGCATATCCGCATGAAGGGCAGATGGCTGTGTACGTCTCTACAATTGCTCCGCAGCTGGGGCATTTTCGCACATCGCCGTATTTGTCCGACTTAGGTGCCGCTGCCTGCTGTGTCGCTTGCTGCTGGCTGTGAGTCCGGTCGTAAAGTTTGGCATCGAGTACCATCTCGAATTCGTCGAGGTCGTAGCCCATGGCTTCGGCACGCTTGAAGAGAACTTGCTTCTCTTTCTCTGTGAGTACACCGTCAGCAAGCGCCGCATCGATGAGTTTCTCCATACGAGGATCAAAAAGATGCTCTTTGCCTGCATCTGAATAGGAGACCTGTCCCGACATGGGTGGAGGACCGGCTACGGGCTGTGCAGGCTGTACAGTCGCTTGTGGCGGTTGTGATGGATTCGACACATTGCTGTGTGGCTGGTTGGCGGGAGCAGCTGATTGCTCCATACCAGGAATATTTAAGCCTGTCTTCGAGGCCATTTCCTGTGCCATGTCTTTAAGATCGTCAAATAATCTCATATTCAAAAAGTATTATTTAATTAAGTAGTTTCGAATTGTCTCTATAACACCATTGCTTATGATTTCAGATTGTTATTGGGTCAACCACCATTGATTGACGGCGCAAAAATAGGTCTTTCGTGCGTTACTTACAAACGCAAACTACTAAAAATACTTTTTCAGCTACTAAAACTACTTTTAAACTACTTTTACATAATAAATCATGTTTCAAAATGCAAATGTGACTTAAAATTGGTTGCTTCGCATACTGCTGTGGCACCTTTCCAAGGTGCAGTCTGTGAGGAGCACTCATACCCCAGGTGCACTGACTGCGTCAGTGTACGCTGGGCAGGGCCTCAGTCAGCCTGCGGCATGACAGAGGGTTACTAAGCGGTTAGCCTTCCAGGCTAATGTGGTATCAAGCGGCGACCCTGCATGGGTCGTGGTCTTTTGTTGGGTTATATGCCCCGCCTCACTGAACTGATGAGACGGGGTTACCAAGCGGTTAGCCTTCCAGGCTAATGCGAAATGACAAAGTACGGGTGTCAGGTGCTATGGGATGACCGGCACAAGGCACGAGTCATAAAAATCGAGATGACGGGGAACAAGGGTCGTCGATTGACACACCTCGGAGAGGTGTCACCATGCTTAACCCCAGGTACTGGCGCACGAAGTGTGACTGCACCTGGGGATAGGTGGTGTAAAAGGAAACATGGATGACAGACCGGAACTAACAGACAGGTGGAGTTTTGTAGAGGAACTCTATTTCCACTATACGCAAAGGCTGAATGCGTCCCGACGTTTTCACCATTGCATCCAGTTCGTTTGCTTTGCCACCCGCCACCTCAGTGATATTACTGAACTTGGCAGCCTCAGCGTCCTTGAAATTATCCGACTTTGCCTCTGCCTTCGATTTGTCAATAGCGCGGATGGTATATGTGCGGGCAGTTACCGGATTTTCTATTTCGAGATGCACATAGCCAAGGCTGGTCGGAGTTATACCACGCCAAATAATTGCGCTGTCGGCCTCAACCTCTATGGCATAGTTGGTAGACCTCCATCCCGATAGCTTTAGGCAGATATCATCGATGCGCACAGCTTCTTTTAGTGTGTATGTCACACTGTTGCCACCCTTCCACTCTGACAGCTCGTTATCATCATAGCTCTTAAGCAAGTCATCTGCGTTTGTATCAGACTGAGCGGCAACTATCTCCGCACCAACTTTTGTCTGAGTGTATGTCGGTATAGCATGATTAGGACTTCCGTCGCGGTGAATCTCAGGCATAGCGGACACAGGTTCAACAGTGCGCAAATCCAACGTTTGCGTTTCAAGACCGTCCGCCTCAGCAGTCAGTCGTACTTTGCCTGCGGTTGTGGTACTACGCAATAGCACTCTATTTACACCGCATTCCACAGGAAGTTCCTTTGACAGTATGTAGTTGTCCGGTCCTTGCGCAATCCCGCCACGCCATTCAGCCGGCCCCTCTATCGTGAAGCGTACCATACGGTTATCGAGCGGACAACGGTTGCCTTCATTGTCTACCACTTCGAACTCCACAAGCTCCAAGTCGGCCCCATCAGCCTGCCAGCCCTTCGGATTTTCAATCTTGGACAGGCGCAACGCAGCGGGCTTACCGACTGTCTTTATGCTATGTCTCGACACTTCGTTGCCTTCTGCATCATAACTTATTGCAAGCAGAATCCCCGGCTTCCATTCCACATTGTCCCACGTATAAAGAAAGTGATAACTTTGACTTCCCTTGCCCAGGCTCTTTCCATTAAGGAACAACTCTACAGAAGGAGCATTTGAGACCACATACATTGGCTTGTGGAAAGGCTGCAAATCATTCACGCCATTGCGTCCATCTTCATAATTCCAGTGACCTACAATATACGTCTTGTAGGCATCTGTGTCAACCCAACCCTGCCACATAACCTGATGAGCATAGAATGCGTCCTTTGGTATGCGCATTGCATCGGTCACGCCACTGCGGCGGTAATTCTCCGCCCCTCTGTGATGGGTGTTGGTATCGCTGAATATAATCTTCATGCCACCACTGCTCACCCTGGTACCAGTTCCAGGACGTTCACGCCAGTAATCATACCAACGCCGTACAAGCTCCACGACAAATTCGTCTTGATTGTGATTGTATGCTTCGGCAGTCTGGTTGCGATGAAGTGGGCCGTCTCCCTCTGCATGATACGGATAGCTGTAACTATCCCAATATTTGCGTAATGCCTCGTCACGGCAATACTCCATGGCAAACATAGGATGTTTCTTACTTTTGTTTATATACAACATCTCTCCACCATACTCCGCCTCATCGATGTCGAGCATCTCACGACTACCAATGGCGCGTCCGCCATACGGGTCGTACTTGTCGCGTATAGCCTTAAGTTCAAGCATGTGCTCACGGCTTATAGACTCATTACCTCCTTCGTAGAAAATAATGCTTGGATTATTACGATTATATATGATAGCGTCACGCATCACTTCCGTGCGCTGTCTCCAACGGTCGCCCTCTACGTCCTTCTCACTGTCGCCTGCCGGCATTGCCTGCATGAGACCGACCCTGTCGCACGACTCTATGTCCTGTTTCCATGGCGTTATATGCATCCAGCGGACAGCGTTTGCTCCACTCTCGACCATAAATCCGTTGGAATAGTCACTTAACCACGCCGGTACACTCATTCCCACGGCCGGCCATTCATTGCTCGTACGCTGCGCATAACCTTTAATTTGTATTGCATGCCCGTTGAGTTTCACAAGTCCGTTGCCAAATTCCGTCGAACGGAAACCTGTACGTGTTTCGACTTCATCAAACACTTTTCCTTGCGTGTCAATAAGACGTGTATATATATCATACAAGTTTCCCCTGCCCACCGACCACCAAAGTATGTCGGAAGCATCGAACGAGCATTTCAGAGTGCGGGTCTCGCCTGGCTGCAACGTGATTAACGACGTATCGCCCTGCAGGTTCTCGGTTTTCAAGTCTTGTGCTACCACGTCCAATCGCAATGTTCTCGGCCTGACGCTCTCATTGCGCACTTCCGTCTCCACTCCGACTGCTGCCGTATGCGAATCTATGTCCGCCTTCTTCAAGTACACGTATGTACCTGTGGTCTGCAAGTTGGAGTAGAGGGGCAAGGTTTGGTAAACCTCATCAGTGACATAAAGCCATACGTTCTTGGTGATTCCGCCATAGTTGGCATTGAAATTCTTGTCGTTCCACTGATACTTGCTGTTGCTCGACTTCTCACGATAATTCCAGTCGTTGTTGGTTTTTACCTCAATCAGGTTCTTGCCTTTTTTTATATAAGGTGTGAGATCCAAACCGAACGCCATTACCCCGTTCTCACTCATTCCGACAAAGTGCCCGTTAAGGTAAACTTCGCCAGCCTGCCGTACGCCTTCAAACTCCACGAATACCTTTTTGCCTTTTGTATTGCCGATACGGAATTCCTTGCGGTACCAAACCACAGAATCAGGCAAATCCTCGATTGACACTTTGAAAGCCCAGTCCTCATTCCATGCACGTGGCAAAGTCACAGTCTGCTTATTGTCACCTATAGTCCAGCCGGAATTGAAACTGACTTTTCTTTGAGCCGATACACTGATTAGCCCAATTATACTAATTAGGCTAAATAGCCCTATCTTCCTACTCTTCATACCACACCTTATTTTATATATACCTTCTTTCCATTAACTATGTAGAGTCCCTTAGCCGGATGGTCCACCTTCCGGCCTTCAAGATCGTATACAGTCGACTTTCCGAGTTGATCTGCCGTAATACCGTCAATAGCATCGGGAGCCGCTGCCACCTTAAGAATACCGGCAGACTCAAGTTCGCTATAATCCCACACATATCCTGCCGCAGGCACTGAAGGCTCGAACGTCGGCGTACCTGTAAGTGAGACCTTACCATCACCGGTAAACACCTTGTATTCTACATCTTCCGTCCAATCGCCATTCAAGCGTTCCATTACAAATACCGGATTGTTCAGAGTGATATTGCCCGAGACATTGAACTCATCCACTTTATCCGCCGTACCACGGCCGCGGACCCTCAGACGACCATTGCGATTCACTCTCAGTGTCCCGTTGAGAGTAATCTCACCTGTCAACAGCTTGCTCTTGCCCGCATACACGGTGCCGCCCGCATTGACAACAACAGAGCCAGTCTGTCCTGCACCCATGAGCACTGCCCCCTCGTTGACAGTCACCGTACCCGTGGTAGTTGATGCCGATGTATTCTCTACGTCAAGTGTACCTCCATAGATATTAACCGGTGCGGCACTTGCACCCGACAGCGTCAGTTTACCATCACCATACTTGTTGACTGTTGTACCAGATGTGAAGAAGCCGGCAAACGAACAATCAGTTCCAAGATAACCGATATTCCATGTGCCTGATGCAATTTGAGCTCCTTCATTTGTTCCATTTAATGCTCCCACGCTGTGTGTGCCATTGTTATTGTACACATAATTGTCTGAGTCAAGTTTCAAGGTGCCTTTTGACAAGTCGAGAGCAGACGCAAGACGCACCTCACCGCTTGTCACCTCAATTGTACCTTCGAAATTGGATGCATTAGGTGCAAAATCTCCGCGTACATAAGGGAAGTTTATCTTCATTGTTCCCTCTCCTGTCAATGTAGGACGTATATTGCAACGCCTTCCGGCATTAACCGTTACAGTGATTCCATCCGCTATATCGAGACGGTTCTGGAATTTAGGTACCGCACTCGTTGAGTTGTTGTTGAATATAGTGATCGTTGAGTTTCCCGTAACATATATCGGTGATGTTGCCGCTCCAAATGTCGTGTTCCACGATCCCATGGCAATTGTACCGGCTTTGAGGATCGTACCGCCACTATAAGTATTAGTGCCTGCATACGTGTAGTTGACTTGTCCGTTGCCTGTCTTAACAAACATTCCCTTGCCTACAATCTGTCCTTTTATGGCACATGTGCCTGTAGGAACGTTGATCGTGGCGGAGTCCGTCAAGGTCATGCCACGGTCGGTTGACGTACTGGCATTGTTGATTATCAGTTCCGCTTTGCCAACTGTCCAATTGGCCGGTGCCGACGAGGCGGCTCCGATTGAACTTGCATTGCCACCGTCTGCCAGGTCTTTTATGACCACTGTTCCAGAGTTTATAATTGTAGCTCCGGTGTAGTCACTCTTAGTTGCTGACAGTTCCACACGTCCTTGTCCATTGAATGTCAGTCCGCTGACTCCTGAGAAGCCGCCATCACCACTAAACGTGTATGTTTTGTTGTCGTTTGTGAAGGTAACACCTGCTGTAGGCATCAGTTCATCAACAACAACCTTGGTGTTTTCTGCTGCATCGCTGAACGTTATCTTATCTTGTGCCACAAACTCAGCTTCAGCGCCATCGATAGCAAAGTTGGCTGACTTGTAGTCCCACACGTTGTTTTCCTTGCCTGTCCATACCACGGCATCATTTGGACTGCGCTGCTCGTTAATTACGAGATAGATTGCATTATCTTCATTTACAATACTATATGACAGGCCTGTGATGCCACGTACTGTAAACTGGTTCACATCGCCTTTGAAAGCGCCAGTGTATTCGATCAGCTTGTATTTGCCTGCCTTCACACTTTCGTATGCAATGGCGAAGATCGGCGTACCGCCTGTAACGTTCAAGTCACCATCGACATGTATGATGTCCATAGTGTCGGATAATTCGATGAACACGCGCTTATTGATGGCGAGGCTTCTTTTGAATGTCATTGTTCCATGCGGCATAAGCCTACACCCCTCATAATTGAGAGCCTCTTCGAATACTACAGTGTCGGCAACTACAGGTGAACCGCTTAGAGTTCCCTTCGCACGCAACTGCAGAGGACTGCTAATGATGGATTGAGATTCGAATTCTCCTTCTGACACATACAATGTACCGGAGGTGGTTACAGGAATGTTGACCGAGACCCTGCCGTTCTGGCTCTTCCATATATCCGCAGTCCCGCCGAAGCTACCGGCACCCGAAAACGTTATCGTCTGCCCCTTTACCGGCATCATATACACTGTTCCTGGTTGCATCTGTGACGCAATTGTTATATCTGACGCTGTATTCAAATCATAGAGTACGCTCTTACCATCCTGATATGTAGCAACTGTGGCACGATCGTATGCAGTATAAGTGTCAGAAGACTTAGCGACAAGATCAGTGACCATAACCGGAGGAAGTGGCGGACGTGGCATGTTGTAACCTAAGTAGAAGCCAGGATTAGGAGTCTGATAATAACCTTTAGTAGTACAGTCACCACGATAGTGCGGATCTTCCTGTAAACAATAAATGATGCTTATGTCAGTAGGATAGTCGGTCGAATATCCTATTATTCCGTCACATGAGCCATCTGTGAAATGCCGCAGTATCACCTCCTCACGCCAGTCACCTATGATGTCACCCCAAAACGCTGCACGCGCTCCATAAACACTTCTTGCTGCATAGCCGGAGTTCTTTGAAATCTCGAACAACCTGCCTGTCCCATATTTGGCTATATAGGCATTCTGTCCGTTACCATCAGACGCGGCAAGATACTCACGGCCTAAATCTCCGTCCCACCATAATGCTTCTGTAGGAAAGTAACCTGTCATACCATCGATAGCATCACCATCCGCATCATAAATTTGATAGCCATTCATCGTGGAGAACATCTCCCATCCTTTGTGATCGGGAGTCATGTCATAGCATTCGCCACGTCCCACATCTCCAACACCCGACAGATACCATTTCTTGATTGCCTCGCCATTTTCGGCTTTGTAGAGTATTTGTCCGAGCATATCGCCTGCATTCTGCTGTATAGCAAAGGTCTCCAAGCCAGGTATCTCCGGATTGATGTCGGAAGTACGGAAACGGTCGCCATGTGCTATGCCCGCATTAAACAGTATCTTACCTGTATGGTCCATAGTCCATCCGCCTTCAATCATCTCGTCTTTTCCGTCCATATCAACGTCAGCAACTCTTATCTGGTGGAAAGATCCACTGCCACAAGGCTCAAGGAAGAGTTCTTTCAACTCGCCTGCCGCACCCGATGAGAAATCATAACCGAAGCCTTCGTCATAATAATAATGTGAACCGCTTGAACTGCGTGTGTGCCATTCCATTGTAACGGCAGGATGGATGCCATCAAGGTAAGTGATACAGAATTTGCCGACATGTTTGTTATATTCATCACCCATCAACGATGATTTATTAGTACGGTTGTACGCACTATTATAATGCATCTCAACACTTGCCTTCTCAGCACCGGTCAGTCCGTTGATCACGGTGAAATAGCGTGGTGGATTCTTGGTAGTTTGTGAGTCATAATCCACGATTCCATCGTTGTCAGTATCACCTGTAGCGCCATGGTTCACATAAAGTCCCCATGTATTATTTTCTTTGTCCCAAAAGCATGTGCCATCGCTCGATTGGATCATCACTTCTCCATAACCGTCGAGGTCGAAATCGTATGCGACCACCTGATCATCCTGTCCGTTGCTAATTGACTCGTTTGGACCTAAATCAACTGTCCAAAGATAAGTGCCGTCTCTTAAATATGCCTCCAATTTATGGGTGCCGTCACTTACAGGGTTTCGGTCTACGATGTAATCCATTTCCCCGTCGCCATCGAGATCGCACGGCCATACATATTTGGTGTCG
>CAYVNW010000003.1:17566-19325 GCA_964452915.1 uncultured Bacteroidaceae bacterium
GTAATCCATTTCCCCGTCGCCATCGAGATCGCACGGCCATACATATTTGGTGTCGTAATCAGAGTTGGCAAGCGGACTCCCATTAAACCTTATATCTACAAACACATTACGCATCGTCTGCGTCCTAACTTGGAATGGTTCTGACAGCTCTCCCTCGGCACCATTGCTGACGACACTGACAGCCACAAAACTTCCCGATGGAATCGATGTTGTTGTAGTGCTGAAATTTGAAACCTTCAGCTCCGATGAATTCAGTCTGTTGTAGTTGCCTCCGGCTGTTCTCTTAACATAAACATTGTATGTGGCATTTTCCGGCTCTTGTGCCAACTTACGCCAACTTACCAACACCTTGTCACCATTTTGCACTGCGACAACACCTCGTCCGAGGGTTTGCACCCTTCTTTGTGCATTGATACCAACCGCAAACGTCAGTACTGCAATTGCGATAAACAGTCTTTTCATTATCATATTATTTTATTTATTATATTCATGACGCTGCAAAATTACAAATACCGCAACGAACCGACCAATGTCATTCATCCGATAAACATGGATGTTTGTACATCAAGGCAACTTTTCGGCTTGCACCTTAATATAGATATCCAATAATCGTATGACACTATAATATAATTCATTCATCGTGCTGACAAATATTAAGCCCGACTGGATTATTGAAAAAACCAGTTGGAGGGAAAGATCCTCCAACTGGGTAATTTTACGGAGCGTTTTGAATAGTCCAAGACACAATTTCAGTGTGTAAGTTTTTCCTTTTACTTGGCGGACGTTTGACCTTTATGATTCTCCGAATATATGTCATCTGTTATAAAGTCGGATTAATACAAGAATACAGTCGTGTCAAAGAAAGGGATGTCGTACAGGTTCATGGGCGGACAGGACGAATAGTCCGACAAACATAACGGTAGCATTCATCCCAGCTGCAACCAAGGTCACGATAATGGTCGTCCATACTACGTTCCCTTGAATTGAAATACAGACCAACGGCATAAGCCGGATAAGCTTCCACAAGTGAACCCGACCAATAGTAGCCGTATTTGCCTTCATTGCCCGAACTATTGAGAAACCCTGCAGCAGGCAAAAATATTGAATTGCCGTTAGGACCCACAATCTTAAATCCATTCTTACCGTTCATGGCAACCCATGTCCACGTGCACTTGTTCAAGAGTTCCTTTATCTCATTAGCCATCGGAATACGCCAAGGAGCTCCAAGCGCCATAGTGGCGGCATCATCATCAGGATCAAGGACTGTCTTGCAATCGGCCCCATTGTATTTGCGCCATCTTACGTCTTTATATGAATCTCCACTCAAATAATAAGGTGCACCAAACCATGATTCCGACATAGCACTACCTATATGAGGATTTGTCTCCGCCCAAGCAAAGTAGCCGCCATTTCCTTCCGGACTTGACGCACCAAGGTTGCATGTCGCCCATTTTACACTTAAACCAAGATCTACGTATGTCATAGACCTTCCATCATTCGTCAAGGATTCCAACGAGTCCATAGAAAAGTATTTTTGTTCATAAATGTTTTAGTAAGAAAAGCCTATACAAATTTTATCTGCTAATCTCGTATTACAAATCACTCTGCAAATATAAGCATTGTTTTTCGCGTATACAAAGTCTGTTTGTAAATTTTGTTTGCCATTTGTTAGTCTTAGGTCTTTGTGACGATGATTTCCACGTCCTCCATGACTTTACCGGAATTTACTTTACACTCTTTGTACTTGTTTACTGATTCG
>CAYVNW010000003.1:19425-109740 GCA_964452915.1 uncultured Bacteroidaceae bacterium
CTCCATGACTTTACCGGAATTTACTTTACACTCTTTGTACTTGTTTACTGATTCGCTTCGCAGATAATCGGCTGCGTCATGGCATAGATCAAGCAGAGGCATGTCTCTGCTCATCTGACTTGCACGCTTATTTGCTTTACTTAGTCTTTAACATTTTGCAGATTCGTCTTACACAAGCGCACAATATTTGTATGATTTGCGGCGAATAATCATTGTTTGTATGAAGAAATTCTTTACCTTTGCGTATAAAGAGCAGGGCAGAACGCGACATGAGATTAGTACTAACATATCTGACAACTATACTCGTCCTTTCTATTACGGCAGTCACGACAGCGGCTGAAACAGAGTTTCAGCCTGTGCAACTTACCACCGCCGATGGACTGGTCAATAACACTGTCCGCAAAATAATACAAGACTCAGAAGGACATATCTGGGTTGCGACATCCAACGGACTGAGTATGTACGACGGCAGGCATTTCACTAATTTCCGTCCGTTACACGGGAATAATAATACTCCATGTCTTGCAGATCAAAGAATAAAGGACATATATGAAGACCATGACAAACGGCTGTGGATATTCTCACCTACAGACACAGTCTCATGCTACGATATCAAGAGGAAACGTTTCATCGACTACAAAACGCATAAATTACAAATACCCACAAATCCTGACACCACTTCAATTTCACAAATCACTTATCTCGACGGACGTATATGGAAAGTTGTCAAAGGCAAAGGAGTATACATAATAAACCCTAAGACAGGTACGACTGAACACATATCAACCGACTCCCCATTTCTTCAGTTGCCGACCAATGCACTGAAATGCATAATGCAAGATAGAGAAGGAAACATTTGGATAGGTACTGATAATCTTGGTATCACGCTGCTCAAAGTCACTCATAATGACGGATTCGAATATATACTCGAAGGCAAGTGTATACGTATGCTAACGGATTTAGGAAACAATATGATCGCAATAGGTGACTTGGACGGCAACGTGTGGATATACAACCAGACTCTCGACAGTTGCTTACGAACTATTCACCACAATGCCAACACATATTGTATGAGAATCGATAAAGGAGGAAGGCTATGGGAAGGAACAAAAGGTGACGGACTGTACATCGGGCAAAAACAATACCTTGCCGACAACAGCAAGACAGGTTCGCTCTCCCACAATAATATTTATTCACTATTGTGTGACAATAGCGGAAGGACGTGGGTAGGGACTTTCGGCGGAGGACTTTGTCTGGCAGAACAAAATAGAAACGGCAGCTACACATTTCGGACTTTCCTCAACGACAGTTATGGTACGAAACGCATCAGAGCAATGATTCAAGACAACAATGGACGAATATGGGTAGCTACGAGCGAAGGAGTATGCATCTTCAACCCTTCCGAAATTATTAAGGATCCAAATGCGTTCATCCACTTGACCACAGCAAACGGCAAACTAAGGAGTGATGAGATACGCACAATATTCAAGTCAAACAAAGGACATATTTATATTGCTGAAACCGGAGAAGGCTTTTGCATTGACGGAACAAAGCATTTTGGAACAACAGACAGTCTTGTGAACCCAATGGTACAGTGCTTTGCAGAAGACCGAGAAGGCATTATCTGGATATCTACAGAGTTAGGCGTTTCTACGTATAATCCGAGAAACGACAATTTCACTAATTATTTCTTCACACGCAAGATGATTAATAATGTGTACAGCGAAAATTGTGGTTTGACAATGGCAGACGGAAGGATTGCATTCGGTACAAACAACGGAGTCATCATAATAAATCCATCTTTTTACAATAGCGACGGCCAAGGACAAGCGATCGAAGCCGACGAAGTAACACTGGACGGACACGACATAAGACACGATACAAAATACATAGTGCGCACATGGTGGAAATCGCCACTTGCCATCACATTATATATAATAATCACAGCAGCCGCAATAATCTACCTGCTGCGTGTCAAACATAACAACAAAAGGTTTCACCACGCCATTAAAACCTTAAAAACGCAAAAGGAGGACTTGGCAGAAAAGTTTTCAAACGACATAAACATCCGAAAGAAAAGCAATAAGTCAGCCGACGACAATGAGTTTATGACAAAAGTTGACGACATACTTGGCAAGCAACTTGCAAATTCCGACTTTACCGCCAACGACTTCGCAGCACAAATGGGATTGGGGCGCACTGTATTTTTCAACCGAATGAAAGAAATAACAGGGTACTCTCCCAAGGAGTATATAAACGCAAAACGCATCAAACGAGCCGCAGAGCTCATTTCCACTACATCACTGACAATATCGGAAATATCTTACATGGTAGGGATCAGCGACCCCCTGTACTTTTCACGGATCTTTAAAGTTGAATACGGATGTTCTCCTACAGAATGGAGGAAACGTACAAATATAAAAAGATAAGAGACATACTCATCAACGAGCCTGTCTCTCTCCTACTAATTTACACTATTTAATCACCTTCTTCAGTGATAAAAAACTAAGTGCTTCTTTTGAATCCGTCGCAAAGTTACCAAAATTATTCTATTTGGCAATATCAAAATTGAACATTCTTCATTTTTTCTTGCTTTTACACGTAAAAACAAGAAATTTGACTTCAAAACGTTTGTTGTATGCCAAATAAACAGTGATAACTTCGTTATGCTTTTCTTATATAATCAACGATCCATTGTCCAACTTCCTTTGTGCCATACTTCGCACCTCCTTCAACTTGAATTTCCGGTGTACGTACGTTAGCATCAAGACTCGCATTGACAGCCTTACGAATGAGCGCACCTTCTTCTTTCAAATCGAAGTACTCGAACAACATGGCTACAGACAATATCTGTGCGAGAGGGTTAGCTATATTCAAGCCTTTTGCCTGTGGCCATGAACCATGAATTGGCTCAAATACAGGGGTATGTTCACCTGTACTTGCTGACGGCAGTAACCCCATTGAACCTGTGATACAACTGCCTTCATCGGTAAGTATGTCACCGAACGTATTCTCTGTAACCATAACATCAAAGAATTTTGGCTCCTGTATCATACGCATTGCCGCATTGTCCACATACATAAAATCAGTCTTAACCTCAGGATATTCAGGCGCCATCGCTTGCGCTACCTTACGCCATAAACGACTTGATGCCAGAACATTTGCTTTATCCACTACCGTAAGATGCTTGTTGCGTTTCATTGCATAAGAATACGCCACACGCAATATTCTTTCGATCTCATGACGAGTGTAAATATCAGTATCATACGCTTTTTCATCATCCTCATACTTTTCGCCAAAGTACATGCCACCTGTCAACTCACGGATACAGATAAAGTTTGCCCCACGAACAAGTTCGTCTTTCAAAGGAGATTTATGCACGAGGCAGTCGAATGTTTCAACCGGACGTATATTGGCAAACAATCCTAACTTCTTGCGCATAGCCAACAAACCCTGTTCAGGACGCACCTTTGCGTTTGGATTGTTGTCGAATTTAGGGTCACCGACAGATGCGAACAACACCGCATCGGCATCCATACATGTCTGGAATGTTTCTTCAGGGAACGGATCTCCCACTTCATCAATTGCATGAGCTCCGCAAAGGGCCTCCTTGTAGGTGACATCGTGTCCGAACTTCTCACATACGGCACTCATCACATTCACTCCTTGTTCCATTATTTCCGGTCCGATTCCGTCACCGGCAAGAACTGCTATTTTCAATTTCATCTCTATAATTATTTTGTAGTTATTATATTATCCTTATCATATTTATAGCAGGACATCCAAGACTCATCTATTCATTTATCAGATTCAGCATCTTGATTGTTGCTTTAATTGCCGCCTCGGTCTGGTCTGCATCGAGTGCATGTGTACGATATGACTTGTTATCATAAATCCACGAGATTGTGGTTTGTACAAGTGCATCCGTACGTCCGCCTGGTGGAATACGTACAACGTAATTTGTCAGCCATGGGAACTGCCTGTGCAGCTTGTCACGATAAATATGTCGCACACAGTGTACAAAGGCATCGTACATACCGTCACCCATAGCCGACTCTTCGTAGATTTCACCATTGACTTCCAATTTCACACTTGCCATTGGCTTTAGTCCATAGGCCGTGCTTACCATATAGCTTATCAGCTTCACCTTGTCATCTGAAGTACTGTGTTTCAGCACATCATTCACAATATAAGGCAAATCCTCTTGAGTGACTAATTGTTTCTTGTCACCAAGTTCAATTATACGATTGGTCACACGGCGAGTTTGCTCTGGTGTCAGTTCAAGACCGAGTTCCTTCAAGTTCTGCAATATATTGGCTTTACCGCTGTTCTTTCCAAGAGCGTATTCACGTTTTCTGCCGAAGCGCTCGGGTATAAGGTCATTGCAGTACAGATTATTCTTATTATCGCCATCAGCATGAACACCAGCCACTTGGGTGAATACGTTCTCACCAATAATAGGCATGTTCAACGGTACAGGGATTCCGGAATAACCTTCAATCAGACGACTCGCCTCGTTGAGTTTCTCCTCATTGATATTGGTTGCAATATGTAATTGATCTGAAAGAATTGCCTGCACACTGCTCAATGGTGCATTGCCGGCCCGTTCACCCAACCCGTTGATAGATGTATGTATTCCTGTACATCCTTCGAGGACAGCATACATCACATTGGCTGTAGCAAGGTCGTAATCATTGTGCGCATGGAAGTCAAAGTGCAACGAAGGGAACCAATTCAACATTTGTCGGACAAACTTTTGGGTGTCTACAGGATTGAGTACACCTAAAGTGTCGGGAAGCATGAAGCGTTTGACTCCCATATCCTTCAAAGCGTCGACAAAACGAAAAACATAATCGGCATTATCCTTCATGCCGTTGCTCCAATCTTCTAAATAGATATTGACACTTATTCCTAACTGATGGGCATAGGCGATCGACTGTTTGATGTCTGAGAGGTGTTCATCGAGTGTTTTCTTGAGTTGATAAGTACAATGACGCTCACTCCCTTTGCACAGTAAATTTATCACCTTACCACCACACTCATTGATCCAATCAAGCGAGATTTTACCATCTACAAAGCCAAGCACCTCAACTCTGTCCAACTTACCTGCGGCTTTTGCCCATTTGCATATATTGGTCACAGCTTCCTTCTCTCCATCCGATACTCGGGCAGATGCCACTTCTATACGGTCGACATTCAGTTCTTGCAGCAACATCCGTGCCACAATGAGCTTCTCATGCGGTATAAATGACACTCCGTTGGTCTGCTCACCATCACGAAGTGTGGTATCCATGATTTCAATCAGTCTGTCTGGCATTGCTTCTGCTCGTATGCAACGATCTTGTCCTTGTTGTCCAATAAGAAATCTATGTCGTCGAACGCATTCATCAGACAATACTTCTTGTATGCATTTATCTCGAATTTCTCGCTATGTCCCGTCGCAAGATTTGTGACAGTCTGATTCGGGACATCTACTTTAACCTCTGTCTGCGGATTGGCATTGATGCTCGCAAACAGTTCTTTTTGAAAGTCTGTTGTAACAGCAACTGGGAGCACGAAGCAATTGAGAAGGTTGTTGCGGTGTATGTCAGCAAAACTTGATGATATAACCACTCTTACTCCATAGCCTGCGATTGCCCACGCTGCATGCTCGCGGCTTGAGCCGGAGCCCCAGTTCTGTCCGCCGACAATAATTTCGTGAACTCCCGGGTGTGGAGCCTCACCATATTCGGGTTTATTCATTACAAAGTCCGCCACTTTATTGCCCTTCGCGTCATATCGCAGATCATGCATGAATGCGTCGCCAAAGAACTTCGGGTCGCGTGTCGTACTTGCAAGGTATCTCGCCGGAATTATCAAGTCAGTATTGCAGTTATCGATAGCGATAGGAATACACGTCGACTGTATTATATTGAATTTCTGTTTAGCCATTTTCGTTTCCTCCTTTATTGTTCTAAAGTTTTCTTGGGTCGGTTATCCTGCCTGTCACCGCACTGGCTGCCACGACAAGTGGAGAAGCGAGGACAGTACGTGAGCCAGGTCCTTGACGGCCGACAAAGTTGCGGTTGCTGGTTGATATACAAAGTTTGCCTGCCGGCACCTTGTCGGGATTCATGGCAAGACATGATGAACATGACGGCAAGCGCAATTCAAATCCGGCATCAGCCAATATTTTATCGATCCCCTCATCTATTATTTGCTTACGGACGAGCCAGCTGCCAGGGACTAGTAATGCAACCACACCATCAGCCTTCTTCCGACCTTTCACTACACTTGCAAAAGCACGGAAGTCTTCTATACGGCCATTCGTGCAAGCACCAAGAAAACAATAATCAATTGGTTTGCCTTCCAACTTCTCCCCTGGAGAGAACTGCATATAATCAAGCATGCTAAGGAACTGCGGACGCTTTGATCCCGGAATCTCCTCCAATGTAGGGATAATCCCGTCAATGGCGATACCTGCCCCGGGGTTTGTACCATAGGTGATACGTGGAGCAATGTCTTCAGCATGATAAATAACCTCTTTGTCAAACACAGCGTCGTCATCGCTTTTTAATTTCTTCCAGCACTCAACCGCCTTGTTCCATTCCGCACCCTTAGGCGCATACTCGCGTCCTTTAAGGTATGCGAACGTAGTTTCATCCGGAGCTATGATTCCGGCACGGCTTCCCATCTCGATGGAAAGGTTTGAAAGAGTCAACCTGCCTTCCATGCTCATGTTGCGGATTGTACTTCCTGCATATTCAACTGCATATCCGGTAGCTCCTGACGTGGTCATCTGAGACATGATATATAGAGCTACATCCTTAGCAGTGACTCCCGGGCGCAGCTTACCTTCAATGTTGATCCGCATTGTCTTAGGCTTTGATTGCAGGATGCATTGGCTTGCCAGCACTTCGGCGACTTCGGACGTGCCGATACCCATAGCTATTGCACCAACCGCTCCATGGGTACTGGTATGTGAGTCGCCACACACGATAGTCATGCCAGGAAGCGACAGAGCCTTTTCCGGTCCGACAACATGTATTATACCATTGTCTTTTGTGCCCATCGCAAAGTGTTTTATACCGAACTCGTCACAATTCGCCTTTAATGTCTCAACTTGTTTACGTCCTACAGGATCGTCAATATGATCCTGCTGATCACTCGGTGTATTATGGTCGGGCATCGCAATGACACGCTCGGGACGAAATACCTTTATTCCTTTATCACGTAACGTATCGAACGCTTGCGGACTGGTTACCTCGTGCGCATACAAGCGGTCAATATACAATTGTGTTGGTCCATCCTCCACTTGCTGTACCACATGCGCATCCCATATCTTGTCAAATAATGTATTCATTCTAATTCCTGTTTATTTAGATTACGAACAAACAGTCTGTCATAACAGTTTACTGCTTAATCTTTGAATTTATTTATACAGTCGATATAAGCTTCCGCAGATGCCGTTACAATATCGGTATTTGCGCCGAAGCCATAGTAGATGTGTCCATTGTACTCCACCTGCATGTGCACCTTTCCTATATCGTCCGAACCTTTCGAAATTGCCTGAATCGTGAATTCCTTTAAAGTCATCTCACGTTTTATGATAGCCTTCAAAGCCTTGATTGCAGCATCGACCGGTCCATTACCAGACGCGGCAGCTTCAAAGTGCTCGTTGGCAATTTGCAAGCCGATGCTTGCAACTGAACGTACGCCCTTGCCTGTAGTAACCTGAAGATAATCGAGCTTCACATTATGTGTAGCTGAGCGGTCGGCACCTGCCAAAACAAGGATATCATCATCAGTAACCTCCTTCTTTTTGTCGGCAAGCACAAGGAAGTCTTGATATACCTTATCTAATTTTTCGTCGCTAACATCTACTCCATTGATATGCAGACGATACTTGAGAGCGGCACGACCTGAACGCGCTGTAAGTACAATTGAGGCATCGTCTATACCAACATCCTTCGGGTCCATAATTTCGTAGGTCGACGCATTCTTCAATACTCCATCCTGATGAATTCCCGATGAATGTGCAAAGGCATTACGTCCGACTATCGCCTTATTCGGCTGGACTGGCATATTCATCAGACTCGATACCATACGGCTTGTAGGGTAGATCTTGGTTGTGTTTATGTTTGTTTCTATACCAAGGTCCGGATGTGTCTTGAAAATCATTGCAATCTCTTCGAGTGCTGTATTCCCTGCACGCTCACCTATTCCATTGATTGTAACTTCTACCTGGCGTGCACCACCCATCACACCTGCTACGGTGTTGGCTGTCGCCATACCAAGGTCGTTATGGCAATGCGTTGACAGGATCGACTTGCCTGCAGCAAAAGCATCTACATGCTCATAAAGATATTTGATTTTCTCATAGTACTCATTAGGTATGCGGAAACCCGTCGTGTCCGGAATATTGCAAACTGTAGCACCGGCTTTTGTTACTGCCTCGATTACCCGTGCCAAATATTCATTATCAGTGCGCCCTGCGTCCTCTGCATAGAATTCAACATCATCGACAAAGCGCTTTGCATATTTAACAGCGGCAACAGCACGCTCTATGATCTCCTCGCGATTGCTGTTGAACTTGTACTTGATATGGTAGTCGCTTGTTCCGATACCTGTATGTATTCTCTTCCGCTTTGCATATTGCAAGGCCTCTACTGCCACATCAATATCTTTCTCTACCGCACGTGTCAGCGCACAAATTGTAGGCCATGTAACAGCCTTTGATATCTCGATCACTGAATTGTAGTCTCCAGGACTTGAGACAGGGAAACCTGCCTCTATCACGTCCACACCAAGAAGTTCGAGCTGCTTTGCTACTTGAATCTTCTCCACCGTGTTCAGCTGACACCCTGGTACTTGTTCACCATCTCTCAACGTGGTGTCAAAAATGAATAAACGTTCCATCTTATATTTGTATTTTAAATAGTCTTTTTTATCACATATCCTGACCGGTGTGATCCGCCTGCCACCGATACAGAAAAACAAAACCTCTCTCGCTCAGAGCAAGAAAGGCTTTATATGTCCGTGGTTCTATTACGTTATTGACAATATCACTATTACACAGCCTCTCTCACTCCGAGCTTGCTTAGTCGTAGTGATAGGATAATGCCGATAATGTTGATAGAATTCATATTGCCTGTTTACTTTTCAAATGCAAAAATACATCTTTTCACTCAGTTGGCAAAATAAAAGCGAAAGAAATTCATGATTACACACTAAAACGTTGCGCAATACGGTTGTTTTACTCTAACAAAGTTACATGCAGGGTGGGTTGTTACTTGCCGATAATTCGCTCTCGGCGCAAGATTATCCAACACGTTCACTGCCAAGGTATCTCAAAAGAAAGGGAGGCACCGCCCGGTGTCTCCCTCTCAATTATTTAATGTCAGCTTAGTGTCATTTCGCAGGCAATGGCAAATACCAGTTACCACCCCTCAACGCGTCGGCACGGCTGTCTGTCGCGCTCGAGCCCTTACGTTTTGAAACTTCGTTGGCAATGAAATCAGGATCTCCTGTGTACATTGCATAACGCATCAAATCATAAAAACGCAGACCCTCGAACGAACCTTCAAGTGCCTCCTCGTCAAGAATCTTCTTTGATACGTCCTCTTGATATATAGGCTGAGCTGTTGCATATGCGGCCTCTGCAGCATCACTGTACGCATTATATGCATCCGACCATTGTTCAAGCAAGTCATAATAAGCAATGGAGTCTGAGTCCGACTCAAATACCATATGACTATAGGTAATAGTATGGAACCCGGTTATATTACCCAAACTATCATATTCATTTACCCTGACAGTACTGTCTCTGACCGAAGTCCTTGGAATATCATTTAATGCCATATTCAATGAATCACTAATGGCCTTCAGTTCGTCAACAGGAGCCCATAATGCTGAATCATAAGGAAGAGCATAATACTTGTTGTATTCGGAAGAACCGGATCCACGAGAGTGGATTCCCTGAGTCGTTGCATTCACACCGTTATTTGGATTATAATTTGATGAATGTATAGTTACAAAGTCATCATAATCCCAATACGTAGGGTTACCATGGAAATAAGTCGATACTTTTCTTAAGTTATTCCTTTCCACGTCTGAAACATAATTAGTCATGTTATTTTGAGTCAAACCATACTTAAGTATTGCGAAAGCTGTCTCAGGGAAGCCGGCACGGTTGAGTGCCTCGGCAAAGTGCAACCATACGATATTGTTACGATACAGCGTCATCTTATACAACTTGCGATCAGGTCCGTAGTCACTGGTTGATGTCGCATATTTCATGATATGCTGACGGTCCTGACTGTATTGCGATGTGTACATATTGCTTACGGCCGAACGGTTATAGATGGCCGAGAGACGCAAGTCGCCCATTTGAAGCGAGTCTTCCCATTCAATCTTTGATGTGCTGTAAGTAGTGTCAATACGGTTGTTTATATTTGAATAGACACAATTGACCTGTTCGCGCGAAAGCTCACGTATACGCTGCGAAGGAATAATTGGTACGTAGTAGTTATTCTCGTACTGTGAGTTGAACATGCCATACAATTGGCTCCACGTCCCGTCATACGCACAGGTATCCAAAGGAATATACGTTATCTGATCATCTGACGTAAAATTCAGAGAATAACTGTCACTCGTGTTATTAAACCGGTTGTTACTCCATATTACACTACGAGTTCCAGGAGTGACAACAGCACCTGGATACGAGACGTAGTCATAGTAATAACGGACCGCCTCAACAAAGTCGGATTGATTACGTGTATAGCAGCCTCTCCAAAGATAAAGTTCTGCAAGCATCAGACGTGAAGGGATGAAGAACTTCTGACTGTCGTAAGTCATAGCTCCTGATATGGTACCATAGTTAGGAAGCTCAATGGATTTTGATGCGTAAGGCAATAAATCCTCTATGAAGTATGTACAAATGTCGTTCATGTCTGCACGGTTTGTAGTTGACGCTACAATCTCATCGGCATCGCCGGATGTGAGTACCGGCTCAAGCACGAATGGCACACGTCCGTAGACCTTGGCAAGTTCCAAATATGTCCACGCACGGAATGTCTTGACAACCTGAATTTCACGTTCAAAAAATCTTCTGTTGTGCGACATCTTGGTTGAGTCAACATTTGCAAGATATATATTGCAAGAGTTGATTACAGCATAATAGTCGGCTATGGAATTATATTCATTGTCGGTTGATATGTTGTTTGCCATAATCTCCTGCAATGAAGTCTTCGCCACTGTTGGATCCAAATCAACAAGATCCGCGCGCAACTCCCCAAGCAAGACCGTGCGGTCAGTCAGACTCTGCATGCGGTTGACGATACCGAGTACTTGATAGACAGTATCCTGTGGAGCAAGATTTGTCGTATGCAACTCATCATCAACATCAAGCATATCCTCGCATGAAGTTGTGACAGCTCCAAGTGAAACAAGGAGCAAACCTGATAATATGATTGATTTTGTTTTCATATATTTGTTTTTTTTATCATGCCCTCCTCCCGAAGGAGGAGAGCTGTTTGAGATTGTTTACAAGTTGATCTTAACTCCAAGTGTAAAGCTGCGACCATAAGGAGTGTATCCTGCGTCGATGCCTTGAACCAAAGAAGAGTTACCACAAGAGACCTCAGGATCTGAGCCCAAGTACTTTGTGAATGTAAGCAAGTTGTTTCCGGATGCCCAAATAGTCATTCCCTGAATATACTTGTTGGTAATTGGAAGTCTGTAGCTGAGACTTACATTCTTCAGTTTCAAATACGAACCATCCTCTATCCAACGGTCAGAGAAGCGGCTGTTGCCCATCTCGTCATTATATACAGCCTGTGGTATATCTGTTTGCTGACCTTCGGCGATCCAACGACGTGTCAAAGCTGTAGTCTGGTTCAAGAATGCATTGCCACACTCAAGAATCGAGCGCTCATAGTTGTACACGTCATTGCCTACACTGTAGTTGAAGTTGATGCCAAGAGTCCAGTTCTTGCCAAACATGAAGTTTGCGTGGATGTTACCATAGATGTCAGGGTTAGGGTCACCTATCACTACGCGGTCGTTCTCGTCAATGATCTTGTCACCGTTTTGGTCAACGAAAATCATGTCTCCGGCCTTGAAGTTAACCTTATTGCCTGCCTTATCAAGGATGCCTAAATCGGCAGCTTCAGCCTGCGCAGTAGTTGAGAACACACCATTGGTTTTATAGCCGTAGAACAATGCGAGTGGGCTACCTACCTTAGTAAGCAATGTAGCATTATAGTACTCAGAAGTCATTGATGATGCACCGTCAGGCAACGAAGTAATCTTGTTCTTGTAATGGCCCAAACTTGCGCCAAGCTCGAACTTGAAATTCTTCTCGTCAACTACTTTCCCGTTAAGAGCAAACTCAACACCGTCATTCTTCATCGCACCATCATTGGTCCAGTACTGCTTCAAACCTGTTACGTAAGCAATGGTACCAAGAGTTACAAGGTGACTTGTCTTAGAATGGAAGTAAGTGAACTTGGCGTTCAAGCGGTTGTTGAAGAAGTTTGCCTCAAGACCTGCGTTGAACTTGTTGGTTGTCTCCCAACGCAACTTGTTGTTACCGATATTTGTGATACCGATTCCAACCGCATGGTCCAAGAGGAATGCCTGGCTGCTCATGTAAGTATAAGCAGCATTGTTGTCGTAAGAGTCGTTTCCGACAGACTCGAAGCCAGCGTTAATCTTCAACATGTTTACGAGGTTGCTTGAGTTGAACCATTTCTCGTTGCTCATTACCCAAGCTGCCTGGATTGACGGGAAGAATCCCCATCTGACACCGAACATCTTCAAACCGGCATCAGCCTCTTTACCGAAACGTGAAGAAGACTGCAGAGCAAACGAGCCCTGGAGATAATATTTTTCGCGATAGTTGTAATCAATATTGCCATACCATGCAATAGACTTCCACGTATCGTCAATACCGTCTGCCTGACGCTTGCCCGATGCGTTTCCAAGTGAAGGAGTTTTATCGTTACCGGTACTGTAGGCAGCAAGGTTTGATGACTTGTAGTTATCGTTCAAATAACGGAAACCAGCGAACACATCCATACGATGCTTGCCAAGAGGAATAGCCCAACTGAAACGGGTGTCACTCTGAACAGCGTTGTGCTTTGTAAAATTAGAGCCCACAGCATTTTCTACAATACCTATACCCTCGATATTATATCGTGGCATACCTACTACCGGAGTATAATAGTTCTCGTCGAAACTATTTGATGTGTAGCTGAACTGCTCTTGAAGGGTCATATCACGATTGATATGCCATACAGGAGTGATAGCTATATTCACATTCGTATTATCGGTGCGGTTCTTGTTCAGTGCCTCTGCATTCTCAAGAATAGCGAGAGGGTTGGCAAGGGAGGCAGAACTTCCTATAGATTCGTCAAGGTATGTGTCGGCATCAGAAATGAAGTGCGACTTTCTACCGTCGGTCGAGAAATCGTAAGGAGTGATGAACGGAGACTTAACGAGTGCGAGAACATTTGGTGAAGACAATGCGTTTGCCTGGAATGTACTTGTCAAACCATCGTCTCTCAAGTCGCGCTTCAAGTTTGAGTAGGATACATCGAACCGCGCAGTCAACTTGTCTGTAAGGACAATGTCGGAATTGAATCTTATGTGGAACCGGTCGATATTATTACGCTTCAACGTTGAATTTGCTTTCATGTATCCAACTGACAAGTTGTAATTGGCAACGTCGTCACCTCCTTGAATGTTGATGCCATAGTTTTGAGTCCAAGCCTCTTTATAAACGACATCCTTCCAGTCGGTGTTGTTGTGATACATATTATAATAATAGTAGTTAGGGTCCGTCTGCAAGAACTTGAAGTTTTCAAGTTTGCTTCCCGAATTCTTCAACAACCCTGATGCGTATGAGCGATACTGGTCGGCATCCATCATGTCCGGAGTTTCCGGAACGAACTCTATACCGCCACTAATGTTAACGTCGATGGTGGTCTTCATCGTTGTATTACGCTTTGTGGTAATCAAGATAACACCATTTGCAGCCTGTGCTCCATAGATGGCAGTTCCATTCTTCATAATCTGAATATCAGCGATATCATTCATGTTGAGCGAAGTCAACTGGTTATTGAAATAGCCATTGTGAAGCATAGTTGAACTGTACATCTGGTCATGTACGACTCCGTCGATTACAATTAACGGCTGTGATGACGCATTAATTGAATGGAAGCCTTCGATGAACATACTGACACCCATACCAGGAATTCCTGAACGTGAAGCAGTACGCACCTCGCCACCCAATCGGTTCTGAACTTCCTGATCGGCAGTGAATGCTCCGTCTTCCCCGAAGCCGGAAGTGGAAACAGTACGTGCGGCAGTGGTCTTTGCGGTGTAGTCACCGAGATACTTGTCGATATACAATCTGAAGTTGACACCTTCAGAGCGGTCGTTGATGGCTACTTGCGAAATATTGTAGCCCTCGAACGAAGCGGACAATGATGTAACGAATGTAGGCACGCTGATTTTGTAGTTACCTTCCTCGTCGGTCATTGCGGTATAGAAACTGTTGTTGTAAGATTTCACTCTAACGCCGGCAAGAGGGTCACCGGTAGAAGCATCAATAACCTTTCCTGTGATTTCCATCATAGGATATCTCTTGATGTCTCTCTTTACTTTCTTAGGCGCAGGAGCCTCCTCGACGACCTCAGTCTCTTCCTCGTCATCTTGCGCGGACATAGGCAGAACTCCTACGCAGAATATCATAGTAGCGATTCCTGCCTTGCAGAAACGCAGCATATCATTATTTAAATATGTTCTCATATATTTCAATCTTTAGGAGTTTTACTATTCGCCATCATCTACTGTCTCCTCATCATCCGCCTTCTGATAAATGTCATTTGGCATTCCGTGTGGACGGAGAAGGATACGGTCGATCAACATTCGACGTGAGTGGGTAACTAATTCGGATGTTCTGACATAGGCTTGAATCTGCATCATTACACCTACGTTTGAAGCTCCGAGATAGCACTCAGTAAAGGTCTTGGTACCCAAGAAAATTGTATCAACGTTTTCAGTGTCGCTAATGAAGTCCTGGCTGTTGTTTTCAGGGTTCCTAAGTGTCTCGTTTCTCGATGTCGGCCATGAAGAAGACGAGTCTGTGGCACGGTTCGTACGATAGAACATGTTCACACGGAACTTGTAAGCTTTTGTGGAGTCTTCCGCACCGACAGATGTTCCCATCTTCAAAGGCACTGTAACGACATACATGTCGTATGCACCAGAGAGATTGCCCGGGACATTAAATGCGACGTAAGGCTGTGCCGAACTCGACGATGGCTGTACATCAAGATATGAACGGTTTGATATCAACGAATATTTTGTAGAGTCGGTCAATGTCCTCGCATCATACGTACAGTTTTTCGTATAAATACCGGAACCCGATGAGTTCACATCTGTATTTATATTGCCTAAATGCTCACCCTCAAGTTTGATGTCGTGGAAAAAGGCATCATAGATGGTTGTAGGGATTGAGTCTACAGTGTAGATAATACCATTACTGCATTCAATCTTGTCATTGTATTTGCCAGGAGCAAGAATTCCGTCAGCCTTGTATGGATCATAGAATACATAGTAATCAGGATTATACTTGCTATATACTGTGCTGACCAATGAGTCCTCATCGTGCAAGTTCGTGTTCATATTATAGAACAACGTATTCAGAGTGTAGTAGTTCGCATAATAGTTCTGCAAGGAGTCGCGACCATCCTCATGAACATTATAATTGAAATACTGCTTAGCCAGATTTATACGGTTGGCATAAGCTTCGTTACTCGGAATGATAGCCATATAGTTGGAGTCCTCACGTTGGATGTAAGCGTCCAGTCTGCTCATGAGCTTGTTTGTATTGATGATGACTGAGTCAACATATATACGGTTACCATCTTCGTCTACTCCGCGGTAAACACTTCTACCAATGTCAAGAGAATCCTCGTCGTATACGGAGAACTGCTTATAGATAGAGTCCATACCGGCTGTCGCCTCCATTGCCTCATATATATTCGGATGGAACGGCAGCGGAGTCTGTGTAACATACAAGATACCATTATTGCACAATGTATCAGAAACTACACGGACAGAGTCGGCACTGACAGAACCCTCGATAAGAGTGACATTCTTCTTATTAAGAAGGGTCATGGTCTGCTCGTGGCTATTAGCGGAATAATTGAAACGGGCAATGTGGTTCTTCACAAATCGGGTGAGCACCTGCTCTTTGTTTCCGTTTGCAATCTCACTTAGGAGGCTGTCTTTATTGAAAGAGCCACTGACAGGGGCGAAGACTGTCACAATCTGCGACTCATCGAGCAACGGCTTATAGCCTGCAGAGTCGATGACCTCAACAAAGTTGCTGAGTGCGCTGTTCGCCTTCATCTGCTCATATATGGTGGCGTTCACACGATTACCGCTAATGCCGGTGTCATAGTGATCGTCCCAGTCATCTGAACAGGAGTAGCAGGCAAGTAAACCTGCCATTGCTACGACTCCTGTACGGATTGATAATTTTATATTCTTATTCATAACGAAAATTGTATTTGTCGATTATAACTTGTCTTCCGGATATATTTCATTGTTGTATACACTCCTTGGACAGAGCTCTATGTAGTCGAACGCAAATGTTCCATTTGTCGTTTCGAGTTTCTGCTGAACACGTATATAGTGTTCTGTCTTGCCATCCGAATGGAATGTGGTGAAGACACGGCGAAGCGTATTATTATGAGTTCGGAATGGATTACGCGATCCGTTTCCGTCTCCGTCTCCATACGACGTAGGGCCCTTCATCCATCCACGGTTGTGCATAGCTTTGTCATACGCTGCAATAGACTCGTCATCACCAAGTACATCATCAGATCTCCATCCTACAACAGGGTTTTCTCCCGCCACTCGCATGTCAACAGGGATTCCACACGGTGCACCATCGAGATAAACCTGAATGATACCACGGTTTGTGAAATTGATACATGTAGCTATACGGAACTCATAATCTCCTTCAGGAACCGGAGGCAACTTGAACGTCACGTCGTACTGTCCACAAATAGTAACTTCATCACCTTGATATGACCAGAAGCCCAAATAACGAGGACGTACATGAAGGTGTGTCGTAACATCAGAATACGTGAAATATTTGGCTGAACCCGACTTAAATCCGATACATGTATTAATATTTTTCTTCGGGTCGGTTTCTGTCGACCAAACTCCATATTGGTACGGATAGCTTGAGTGTCCTCCTACTCCGGCCACTTTATGTCCACGAGCTCCACTTGTCATAAAGTCAGGAGACAGTGTTGAAGCGTCTATACGCATACGCTCATTAAGTGTCACCTCCTGAGTATTGCGGCCATAATCGATTATATCAGTAATATAATGGTATACTCCATTTACAGCAGTCTGGTTGACACCGGCCTCACTTGGAGAGAGGATCTTGGCACCAGGAACGAGGACGCCACGGCTATCCCTACGATTTTGTACGCCACGACGGTTTACATAACGTCCGGCTTGCGAGCCGTTAGGGAATGAAATCTTCATTATGGAGTAAGGCATCATTGTCTCATACCAATCAGCAACGTCCCAGTGGCGACGGTCGAAGTTGTTCAACATAGCATTATCAACCGTCAAAGTATTGTAGAATGCCTTTCGGTCAAGGAAGTGATAAGAGACAAAACGGTTGAGTGAGTTGCGCCTGTCTGTTTCATCG
The DNA here is from genome assembly GCA_964452915.1 of uncultured Bacteroidaceae bacterium. Classification (GTDB taxonomy): domain Bacteria; phylum Bacteroidota; class Bacteroidia; order Bacteroidales; family Bacteroidaceae; genus Colivivens. Next base: position 37,148 of record CAYVNW010000003.1, read on the forward strand.
GTAACATTCGCATCCTCAGGATACACGTCGTCGTACACTTCCTTAGCATAAGCCCTAAGGTCGTCAATAGTATATATATTATGCTGTGCGAACACATCATTAGTCTCTATGAATCCAGTGTATCCATAATAGCGTTTCTCCATATAGAACACATTGTCATACTCAGTTGCAGTAGAGTACGTGTGACCTTCATCCGTTGAATCAGGGCTACAATGATAACTCTCATCTATATAGTTCAGCATTGAGTCGTTCATGTGAGTCAGAAGCAACGCATTATAGAAAAGTGAAATTGTGGAGTCTTTTGCCATCAAGTCAGGCAACATGTCTGAAGATGCGTCGATAACTCGGTCAACAGTGTGAACGACGCCATTCTCTACAGAGTCGTCAGCAATTATAATCTGAGCGCTCTGGTTTACGAGATAACTGACTGTAATCTGACCAGGAACCGATACTGTATCTGAATCCACAGAGATTGTCAAATAACGGTCAAGCATATTCATTGTAGGCAGGGTCCCATCAGAAATCTCGGAGGTGAAATAAGCCTGCTCAATGATGTGGGTAGCCGCAATTGTATCACAATCTTCGGTTGTAAGCTCATCTATAGAACTCATACCTCTACCTGCGAGATACAAGTTGATGGCATTATTAGTAGGAGCAAACACTGTATATGAGCCATATGTTCCCAAAAGGTCAAAGCTAACCAAGTTTGATCTTTGGATAATCTGAACGAACTCACTATATGTGTCTGGATTATTGGTTAGATAGGTGTTAGCCATATCCCCCTTTGCAGTGTAGTAGTTCTCTACGCCTGGGTCATCAGAGCAACTGGCTATAACAGCCGCGACAGCCATCAGACACACTGCTATATATTTGTTCTTAAACATTACAAGTTTCATAATTATAAGTTCCTTTCGTTTTTCTTTTCCTTATCATAAGACGGATTCTGAACCAACAGGTTGTTGCGCTGGAGTTCTTCATAGGCGTATGGCATATAGAAGAAGTCAAGCATTGCCATCTTTATACCCATTGCCGCAGAGTTTGTAAATTTATTGCTCAGCTTACCTGCCGCATAAGTAGTAGTGCCTTCGCGACGTGCGCGACGCAACAAGTCATAATAGCGTTTGCCCTCAAACAACAGTTCGCGGCGGCGCTCGTGTTCAACCAAGTTTGCATATGCCGTGCTGTTGGTTAATTGAGTCTTCTGCGGACGCGCGCTGGCAGTAGCACGTGGAGCCGAGCGTGAATATACCGCATCAACGATGTTAAACACGTCATTATAGTATTCCTGAGCCGTTGAGAACACATTGCCATAAGCAGCCCTTGTCTTTACCGCACTTGTGGTGTCGGCATGAGTGTCAAGGTAGCTGGCAATCTGAACCTCGGCTTCAGCCTTCATAAGCATAACGTCGGTAAGGCGATAGATAATCCAGTTGGCATAATTTTGAGTCCGAGGCTCATAGTTCAGAGAAGTTACACCATTTCTCCAAGTATTTGCATTGCCAACATTTACAGACATTTGATTACAAACGTACTTTGCAATTCCAAATGACTCAGAATCGCTCCACTTGAAATATTCCTGACTGCGGAAATCGTATGAAGTGTAGACAGATGAATTGTCATAATCATACGATTCAGGAGCTCCGTTCGACAACATATTCTCATTTCCAGCCAAGTAAGCTCCAGTTGTGAACCCGTCATCATTGTTTCCATACAAACTTGCTACAGCAGAGTTTTTAGTTCCACTTGAGGCCTCATTTGCATCGAACGCGAGTTCGAAAATAGTTTCAAACGAATGTCCTGTTCCAAATATTAGGTTATAGGCTTTTGCGGTCGTTCCCGAAGATGTAGAAGCATCTCCTTCGGCCCACTCCTGGATTAAAGGGTAGCCATAATCCGCATATATATCACGATCTATCTGACTCCGCAGAGTACCATAACGGTCTTCTCTGTATTCATCAACCTTGCTCTTGATAATTTCATCACAATACTCGACACACTTTTGGTAATTCGCATAGTTGGTAGCTGCATCAACAGAAGCGTTAGATGCCTTCCAAAGATACAAATCTGCCAGCAAAGCATATACGGCGTTTCTTGTAATAAGGCCAGAGTTTTCGTTCTCCACTTCATAACGTTTAGGGGCATATGTACCATATTCCTCCAGGTCCATTATCAGAGTATCAACTATCAGGTCTCCACTTGTCGCAGGGATGACATAGTTTTGATCATCTTCAATAGAAGCAACCAACGAGAAAGGCACGTCTTTGAATGTGCGTACCAAATAGAAGTAGCACAAGGCGCGGATTGTCTTTACTTCAGCCAATGTCTGTCTGAGATCGGACTCTGTGAAGTTAGGATCACGATCCTGTACAATCGGAGCATATTGCTCAACAGTGTTACAGCGGTTGATAACTTTATAGAAATCTTTCCACTCGCAATAAGAATTGGTTTCAAGGATGTTTCCGTTAAGGAGATACTTCAAATCATTGCTGGCGTTTGCGATCCGCTTTCCTGACTGAATATTATCCGAACGACCCTCGCCCCAAATAATCATACGCTCGACAACGCTACTCTCAGTCAATCCCTCATAGCAAGAACGAACGACACTGGTAACATCATCCTTATTAGTCCAATAGTTCTCCAATATGACTGTATCCAACGGAAGCAATTCGACATCGCAGGAAGCCAAAGCCATACTTGCGCATACAGCCAAACCAATAGACTTTATTTTATTATTTAGTTTCATTGTTATTGATTTTAGAATCCAACATTCACATTAAGAGTAAACGACTTAGCACGTGGAGTACGACCATTGTCTGTTGCAGCAGAATAGCCACCCTGTGAAACCTCTGGATCTGCGCCTGAGTACTTTGTAAGTATGAACAGGTTGTTGAGGTTCAGGTATGTGTTAAGGGTCTTTACTCCGAATTGCTTCAAGAACTTAGCCTTGCAGTTGTAAGAGAAACTTACGTAGTTGCAACGGAGGTAATCAGCCTTTTCAACGAAACGGTCGGAACCGAGCCAGTTGTAACCATCGTTATAAAGGGCTCTCGGTATTTCTGTGATATCGCCTTCGTTGTGCCAGCGCCAGTTGACTGCGCGTGACTGGTTATTGTTGTTATACATGCTTTCCGCATTCATACGGGCTGCATTGACAACCTTCTGGCCCAAACGATAAACGAACTGGATGTTAAGACCGAAGTCCTTGTACTTAAACTTGAATCCGAAACCACCATTCAACTTAGGCAGAGAAGAACCGAGGTAAACGATATCCAACTCATTGATCTGACCGTCATGGTTGATGTCCTCGTATTTTGCGTCACCGCCTTTGAATATATAGTTCTGACCCGCGTAATCGAATACCATGTCTTTTGCACGGCCATTCTCATTCAGAATAACCTCGCCATTGGCGTTACGCGCTACCGGAGCGTCAGGACCACTTACGCCTGGTACCTCCTCGGCACTATACTCGCTGTAAGCATATACACCTTTATAGCGGAATCCATAAATTGAACCTATAGGGTTCTTGATTTGAACACGTGACAGATACTGACCGTTTGCATAGTTGAACTCTGCATTATAACCGTCGAGGATCATGGAGTTCATCTCAAGGATACGGTTACGGTTGTTCGAGAACGACATGTTGAAGTCCATTGAGAAGTTTCCTCTCTTTATGATGCGGTTACCGTTGATGTTGAATTCCCATCCGTTGTTACGCACCTTACCTGTAAGCTTGGCAGGAATGGTAGAGAAACCTGAAGATGTAGGTATTGGATATGCAGCAACCTGCTCAGATTTGTTGGTATAGATTTGGACATCTCCGGACAGCCTGTCGTTAAAGAGACTGAAGTTTGAGCCAAAGTTCCAAGTATCCTGGTTGGCAGGGCGGATAACCGTAAGCCTGATTTGCTGAGGAGCTACCGCTGTTACCCCCATGTATGAACCGGTAGAACTATATGTACTATACATTGAAGTTGCGCCACCAGTCTGACGGCCCGAACGTCCCCAACCAACAGAAAGTGACAACATGTTGAGCCATTTCAAACTTTCCATGAACTTCTCGTCTGTGATGTTCCAACGACCGGAAATTCCGTAATACTTACCCCATTCTTTAGGGTTACCATTCGATTTATCAAAACGCGCGGTGAAGTCAAACGCATATTTACCTTTGTAAGCGTAGTGAGTTTGGAATGCGAAGTTTTCCGACTTCGAGCGTCCATAACCTGAGCCAAAGCTTGAGATTACACCACCGGCAAGGGCAGATGTGATATCGCTCGTGGCGATCCACCTACGTCCAAGGCTCTGTGAAGAGCTGTTGCCTGAGCCGTATTCACCACGAAGTAATATTGACAATCTGTGATCCTCATTATTGAAATGCGGAACGAAGGTCAAGCTATGACGTGTAGTGAAACTGTTGCTCTTGCTTGAGCTGGTCGATGCAATGTTCGAATTATCTCCCGTCCATCCACTGGTTTGCAGAATTGATGGTGAGAATGACTTTGAATCGGAATTTGTCACATTGAAGTTAATTTGCCCTGTATAGGTCAAACGGTGAGAGTCCTCACTTGCCCCGAGGATATCATAGTTGAGGATAAACTCAGGAGAGAGGGTCAGGTTATTGCTGCGGGTTTTGTTTAAATAAGCGTATGCGACAGGGTTCATGACACCAAGTTGATCACTCAATTGATCAGACGTATACTCTTTCTGCATGATGTAATATTCACCTGTTGAACGTTCATTTTCATCTTCCTCGTATACAGCTACGTTTGGCATTTTCTTGTATGCAGTACCAAGAAGGCCCTTGTCGGTATCCTTTCTTTCTGTATATGACAAACTGAAGTTGGTCTGGACAGTAATACGTGTTGATACATAATAGTCGAGAGCCACACGTGTAGTGTAACGGTTCAAGCGCTCATGTATTGCCGCACCCGACTGATTATCGTAACCACCTGAAACACGGAAGCGCGCTTTCTCACCACCACCGGAAAGTGATACGTAATGCTGGTGATACATACCAAAACGCTTAACCTCGTCTTCCCAGTCCGTGTTGTTGTTGAACATGTGGTACTGAGAATAGTTCGGGTCGTAGTTGATTTCAGGTATGTAGTTTGTTGATGTATTGTCGGAAATAGAGCTGTTCAAAGTAGGATTGAAATAAGCTTCCTTCAAGTACATTGTATAGTCGTCACCATTGAGCACCTGGATACCTTTCGGCTGCCATGTACCAGTGAAACGATAAGAGTAATTGACACGGGTCTTACCTTTCTGACCACGTTTTGTTTTGATTTCGATTACACCATTCGCACCATGAGAACCCCAGATAGCTGTAGCGGCGGCATCCTTGAGGACCGTGATACTTTCGATATCCTCAGGGTTGACCTGCAACAATTCAGCGAAGCGCTCCTCAGTTGCCGAACTATAGTCGAAGTCGTCAGATACATCTTCTTCCCAGATATTACCATTTACAACGATAAGCGGCTCTGCATTACCAGTGATTGTGCTGACACCACGCAAACGCATTGTAGTACCGGCACCAAGGCTACCTGAATTCATCACGATATCCAAACCGGAAATACGTCCTTGAAGAGCCTCGTCAACAGATGTAAGTGCCAATCCCTCGAATTCCTTCATATCGATCGTCTGCTGAGCGGTAGAAATTTCCGTTACAGGGATTGAAAGTCCGGTGCTTTGAGTTTTCTTGACTCCCTTGATGGTGACCACCTCGATTTGAGTATTGCTCTTCAATACGATCTTGAACACCTTTTTATTAATAGGTAGAGTCTGTTTTTGGTATCCGACGTATGAAACCTGAATATGGTCCTTAGGATTCACACAACGGAAGGAGAAGTTACCATTGATATCAGTAACTCCATGGGCGACGATACGGTTCGTGTTGTCGATCTCCACAACGTTTACCATCATCAATGGTTCTATATCATCGGAGACAGTACCAGAGATTACGTCACCAGCTTTTACCTGTGCCTGTGCCATTGTGCAGAAGCAGGATAAAAGCATTAGCATTGATATTATTTTTCTCATACTCATAGTTATTTACGCGTTTTTACTGCCTCCTCTTCCTCGTCTGTATAAACATCGTTAGGAGAGTAAATAAACTGATTGTTCTCAGGTTTAGTCAAATCGGTTCCCACCTTATATTTATATAGGAGCGGGTGATCGACTGCATGAAGTACGACACTTGAAGATGTCTCAATTAAAGTAGCGCTCTCTACTCTTGAGTTGTTGAGCCAATATTCACGCGCCATCACATTGTACATCTTATCCTTGTCAACTGCCTGACGGTCAGAGTTAACACCTTCTACATAAAGATTGCTTCCATCAACTTCAACAGCGAGTTTGAAGGAACGGCCTGTTGCCGGGTTGATCTTGGCAGTCTCATAGTTACCTCCGTCAAAACCTTCATCTACAAAGATTGAGTTATCTTGAATGTGATACTTAACAAAGTCGAGCAACACTTTACGCAGGTGAGCGGCAGAGTCTGTTATGTCGATATATATATCCGTTGAGTCATCGGCATCAATTGCCATTGCCTCATCAAGCATTTCGAGTGTAGGAAGTCCCATGGCGTATGCCTCTTCCATTGCCTCGTTTGTAGGAGCATAGATGGTGTAGTGGTACGTATTGAGCAAGTAACCAACGTTTTTACCGTCTTCAGGGATGTAAATCAAGTTACCTCTCTTTGAAGCCGAGGACCAGTTGACCGAGCTGTTAGTGTTTGTTGACAAGGCACCACTCTCTTGAAGTACCGCAAAGAATTCAGAGAAGTCGTCGTTCTCACCCAGAACATCGCTGACAGCCTTATGGGAGCCATAAAGTGGAGACTCAACCACGTAAGACTTACCATTATCCATACTGTAGATCTTAGTTACGATCTCAGGTGCGTTTTGTTCAACTTGCCAGCCACCAGCTGCAGTCATTGAACCTTCTACATCAATTTGTCCGCCAACCTTTATATAGTTTCTACCTTTTGTTTGGTAATAGTACTTGCCTGGCTGAATAGCACCAATGACAATGATGTTGTCGAGGATATCTTCAAGACGGTCATAAACCTGGTCGGTTCCAGAACTTCCAGTAATCATAGTGACAGAGTCACCCTGAATCCAAGATCCGTCTTCCAACTGAGAAGCTTTGTATACTGTCGCACGAATGCGGGCGTATGCGTTCCTACCATTAGGGTCGTAAGTGAATTTCCACATATGAGTTTCAGACTGACCGAGTGATACAGGGTCGATGTAAGTGAGCATACCGTTGTTGAGCGGAATGAAGAAACTATATGTAGAAACCATTGAGTTCAAGTAAGCGTCGAACTGAAGTATCGAGATGGCATTGTAGATGACACTCATGGCATCTGTTACCAATGCAGGGAAGAGGACAGACGAATAGCTTGTTGGAGCGAACACTTTGTTTGTCTGGTAAACTGCTCCATTGCATCCCATGAATACACTGTCGACATCCGAAGTCGTGATGCCCATCTCCATTGCAGCATCGTTGAGAACTGAGTTGAATTTTGAAGGTACAGAACCGACAAATGACATAAGTTGGTTGTTACGGATAAGCTCCCTGACGACACGGTTAGGGACATTATCCCAAGTACCATAGTTGTCTTTAAGAACAGCACCTCCGCCGTTGTTCCACCAATTATCGAGAGCTTCATTTGTTGGAACGAGCATTGTACCCATATCCTCCATAGTCTCATCACGACTAGGGTCGTTGATTGAGCCTGGATTGTAGCGGTTCCATCCCGGATCGTACTTTATAAGAGCCTCGACAGAATTTCCATCCTTGTCTGTGTTACGCTCATGTGAAGTGATACCGAGACTTTCGCTTCCGCGAGTTGCGAAATAACTCTTCTCATAAACAGAGTCGACATCCGTTCCGTAGATCTCATTGTAGCGTCGGGTCAGCGTGAAATCATAGATTGGAGCCGAGAAACGCTCGAGCAATGAGCTGTACTGACTGAATTGCGGTTTAACACGAATAATCTCCGCCATATTGTCGAGTGGGAGCATCACCTTATTTACTTTATGCAAGAAACCATTCTTACAAAAGATGTTTGCCTCTATAACTTTGCAGTCGTTGACGTATGCGTCATCAGAAACATGTGTTCCGGCTGGTTGGTTGTAAAGGAAATCGACGTCTGTTCCCGTAATCATATTCTGCTCCAAGAAACGAGGCAGCAAATGAATCATAGGTGATGCACCAGAACCGTCTTTAAAAAGTCTGATAGTGTCATGTGTCTGAGCCAGATTAGTCCAATACGATGTCTGTGGAATCTGAGGATCTGACATTGAGACAATCAAAACACTATCGTAAACTTGGAGAGATGCGGTACGACGCATACACTCGCCTTCGATAGGTCCCTGTACGCTTGAAAGCATACTGATAGGGTACGGGTTGTCGACCATTGATGAACGAAGAATAATCTTCTTCTGAGCGTCGGTTAACTGGTCGTAGCTTGTAACACCCCATGAATTGTTTGCATAGAACTCAGCAAAAGCGTCGTCGTCTGCAATGAACAGGGTCTTACTACCTGTTTTCGACAATGTTTCCGTTTCACCCAGATCATCAATTAGCTGCAAGAAATTCTTATAGTTTCCAGCATCTGCCATATAACCATAGATGGTATTCAACCCTGTAGGCTGATCATCATCCAGATTATAGTCCGGCGTACATGCATTGAACCATAGAGCGGCAGCACACAAGGCACCTCCAGTCAGGAGATGTCTGCATAATTTGTTACTCTGAAAGTTTAACAACATAATTTTTAATCATTAATTAATTTATATATTATATTTTATCTACTTATGTTCTCTCTTGTTTCAAGGATTTGTGTCAATCCCCATATTGACTCTGACTTTAATTTCAAGTGCCTGATAGTTTAGGCTTACCGTATATTTGAAATAAACGGTATGTTTGTCTCCGCTTTGGCAGACATCGTTCTTACAGCCGTAATTCCAACTGTACACGTCACTTGTGCTTGTGTTGGAAGGCTCAATGAACACGTGACTTTCATCGCCCCAACTGCAAACATCACCATCTTCATCGAACCATGCGCCCCAAGTTCCGTTAGCCGTACTCCAACCTTCTTCGCCATCAGAGTCTAAGGAGATCAGTGTCACCGATGCGCGTGAAATGTCGGATTCTGAAAGTCCCAACGCCTCACCCAGCATCGCAGGTGTTATTTCTATCTTATCGTCCTGGTTGTATCCAACTGACAGCTTGACTTTGACGTTCACAACAACCTGGCCGTTTTCCACCTTTGTATCTATAACGCCATAAGTATCATCATCATCGTCATTACCGTCAGTTGACTTATAAGCATTTATTATCTTGGTTAAGTAACTTGTTCGATTCTGAAGCCAAGTCTTCATCTTAGAGATTTCCTCCGAAACAACAAATGTCTTACGTCTGCCCCAACCGCTTGACGAAGTGAGAGGCCAACGCTTGATGTCACGGCTATATGCACCTTTGTTCAACTCAGCTATATACTTCTCCATTTCCGCCCAATTGCGTGTAAAGATAGAATCTTTCACTGAGTTCCACAAATCTTTGTATGCCTGAGTATATTCACTCGACTTGAACATGTCAGTGAAAAAGCGTGGGGTATTTCCATATTGGCCGATCCGATTAGCAGGATCAGAACCAAGGATCAACTCTGTATAATCTCCAAAATAAGTATGTCCTGTGGTCATATCGCTCCAGTCGAAGTCGAAGCCTGCATCCCAGTCCCAGAAAGGGCCCATGAACCATTTGCCATCCACGTCCTTATACATGAAAACACTGCGTGGGGCGCAAAGCTCAACATTTTCGGAATACTCTTGAAGCATTGCCATTGTCATGAACGACTTCATGTCCATCACTTGGTCCAAAGCCGCATAGTCATGATTCTTAATCGCTGTCTCAAGAGTTTTCAACAACGAACTGATTGAGTCCTTTTGAGCGGTAGTGACATTCTTAGGGTACTTCACGCACATTGGCATTGAATAGACCGGTGAGTAAAAACTTGCATCGGACTTAGTGTCACCACTTGGCCCGTCGTCATAGTCGATAGCAAGTAGCAAGCCACCATTGTCAGCTACGTTGACACGGCTCTTGCCTTGCTCTACTTGTTCTGTCAATTGATAAAGTCCTTTGTAGTCTCCATCAAGGAACAGCTCTACATAACGGGTGTGGTTGACATACGACATTCCCATCCAGCGTGCAGTCTCAAACATGAAAGTGTTCATAAGATCTGTCACATCACGATAGTTAGCAAGCAACACCCAATCCTTGTTTTTGGCAAGTCCGAGTATCTTGTGCTTACTGTCAAGTTTAATACGATACGGTTTCTTGTCATACCACGACCAGGTTGAGTTTCCACGTCCACGAATACGACCTGGTCCAGAATAGCAGTTGTATCCATCTTTTCCATCAAGGGATATGTAGCAATTCACATATTCCTCTTTAGAATTAACGCCAACCGAACCATTGGTCGTTATGTTCAGTGTGTAAGCCTGATACTTGTTGTGTGTTTGTTCTTCCTCCGCAAGTTCGTCAGCGAAAGTAATGCTGTCGACTGATGATACGGAGAATGGTACAAAGCTTTCAGTGTCCGTTTCGTCCTCATCTATACGATGTGCGCGTACACGACTCCCGTCAGTAGAAAAATCGAAGTGAGAGAATTGATCAACGGAATAAGGGAAGCTCCATTCAAAGTTGTAGCCGGATTCAAAGTGCACGTTTACCTTATACCAATCCTGCGCACAAACAGGGAGGGCTATATATATAGTCCACATAAGTGTAAGATATTTGCTTCCAAGTCTCATTGTTTGTTCCTTGTCCAAGTTATTGGTACCTATACGTTTTATAAAACAATACAAACATAGCTATTTTTTTTTAATCGGTAATAACTTTTAACGAAAAAATAATCGAGACCTTTATTTTTTATTTCAAATCATCGATATTTACTAATGAGGACATTAACCTACAACAGAATGAGAGGTAAATTCTTTTCAGTATAGATTCGCAAAAAAATTTGCGGCATCATGACGTCTTATGCCGGCTGCATACAAAAAGCAGTCGCAACACATAACGTCCGCGACTGCCCATCAATATAGAAGCGAATTGTTTATTCTGCTGGTTTTTCCTCAGCTGCCGAACCTTCTGCTTTTTGATCCTCTGTAGGAGTTTCAGCAACAGTCTCTGCTGGTTTTTCCTCAGTAGCGGTCTCGGTTGCCTCAGGACTTTCTTTAGCTGGAGTATCAGCTGTCTTTGACTTCCTTGAGCGGCGTGTGCGTGTAGTTTTCTTCTCTACCTTTGACATATTCTCATCGAAGTCAACCAACTCAATGAATGCCATATCAGCCGAATCCTCATCACGTTTGCCAAGTTTAATGATGCGCGTATATCCGCCAGCGCGGTTACCTATCTTAGTAGCCACCGGTCCGAAAAGTTCTGTGATAGCATACTTATTTTGCAAGTAGCTGAAAACGACCCTACGCGAAGCGGTTGTGTCATCTTTGGCCTTAGTTATCAATGGCTCTACATATACACGAAGAGCTTTTGCCTTCTGGAGAGTCGTAGTAATTCTCTTGTGGAGGATTAGTGACGTTGCCATGTTGGATAACATAGCAGCCCTATGCGCACTCTTACGACTCAGATGATTGAATTTTTTATTATGTCTCATCGTTGATTAATCTTTATCCAATTTATACTTAGAAGTGTCTGTTCCGAATGACAAACCATATTGTTCGAGCAAGTCATCGAGTTCGGTAAGCGATTTCTTACCAAAGTTGCGGAACTTTAGCAAATCATTCTTTTGGTATTTTACCAAATCACCCAATGTCTCTACCTTAGCAGCTTTCAAACAATTGAGAGCACGTACAGACAGATTCATATCAGTGAGTTTAGTCTTCAGCAACTGGCGCATACGCAACACTTCCTCATCAAACTCCTCGTTACCTTCTGTATCATTGTTGTCCAAAGTGATTTTCTCATCAGAGAACAGCATGAAATGATAAATGAGGATCTTTGCAGCCTCTTTCAAGGCCTCTTTAGGGTGTATAGATCCATCGGTCGTGACTTCAAGAACCAACTTGTCATAGTCGGTTTTTTGCTGTACACGATATGGTTCTACGGTAAACTTCACATTGCGTATCGGAGTATATATTGAATCGATTGCAAGTTCGTTGACATCCTTGCAGAACTGCCGGTTCTCCTCGGATGATACATATCCACGACCTTTGTTTATATTCAATTCAATATCCATAGTTGCCTGAGAATCTAAATGACAAATTACCAAATCAGGATTTAACACTTCAAATCCATTAAGATGTTTGCTTATGTCCCCAGCTTTAAACTCAGTGGAATTTTCGATGGAGATGGAAGCCTTTTCAGTGTCCATGCCATCGATCAATTGCTTAAATCTCACTTGTTTGAGATTCAAGATAATGTTTGTCACATCCTCTTTTACCCCAGGAATGGTTGAAAACTCATGTTCAACGCCTGCAATACGTATGGTATTGATTGCATAACCCTCCAATGAAGAGAGAAGGATACGACGAAGAGAATTACCGATGGTAATCCCGAAGCCTGACTCCAAAGGACGGAATTCGAATTTTCCGAACTTGTCGTCTGCTTCCAACATTATTACTTTTTCTGGTTTTTGAAATGCTAATACCGCCATTGTTAATTTCGTTATTTATTATTTAGAGTACAACTCGACTATCATCTGCTCTTTTATATTCTCTGGAATATCTGCACGTTCAGGCAAATGCAAGAGTTTGCCACCCTTAGCTTCCTCGTTCCATTCAATCCAAGGATACTTGCTATGATTGAAACCAGCCAAAGACGCTGCGATAACTTCAAGAGATTTTGATTTTTCACGAACAGCGACCAACTGACCTGGCTTTACCGCATATGACGGAATATTAACCACGTTGCCATCAACAGTAATGTGTTTGTGGCTAACAAGCTGGCGGGCAGCCGCACGTGTAGGAGCTATACCTAAACGATAGACAACATTATCAAGGCGTGCTTCAAGACTCTGAAGGAGAACCTCACCGGTTACTCCGTTAGAAGAAGCAGCTTTCTCAAACAGATTACGGAACTGACGCTCCAGAAGTCCGTATGTGTACTTGGCTTTTTGCTTCTCAGCAAGCATAAGTCCATACTCGGAAGACTTCTTACGGCGGTTATTTCCATGCTGACCTGCAGGATAGTTTCTCTTTGAAAGAACCTTGTCAGGTCCAAATATTGCCTCACCGAAACGACGAGAGATTCTTGATTTAGGGCCGATATATCTTGCCATATTAAATCTGATTTTACGCAAGGCTTCGTGTGCAGCCGCGGCAGCAGAAAGGAAAGATGCTACCTAATAAAATACACTGTTCCCTGCAATTGTATTTACTTAAACTCTTCTTCTTTTTGGAGGACGACAACCATTATGTGGCAGAGGGGTAACATCTATGATTTCAGTTACTTCAATGCCTGCTCCATAACAACCACGAATAGCAGATTCACGGCCATTGCCAGGTCCCTTAACATAAGCGGTCACTTTTCTCAAACCAAGATCGTAAGCAACCTTTGCACAATCCTGCGCTGCCATCTGAGCAGCGTATGGTGTGTTTTTCTTTGAGCCTCTGAAGCCCATCTTGCCCGCAGAAGACCATGAAATGACCTGGCCTTCACTATTTGCCAAAGTAACGATGATATTATTGAACGATGAGTGGACATGCAGTTGTCCCTGTGCGCTGACCTTGACGTTTCTCTTCTTTGCAGTAGTTGATTTCTTTGCCATGTCTGATTATTATTTAGTAGCTTTCTTCTTATTTGCAACGGTCTTCTTCTTGCCCTTACGTGTACGAGCATTGTTCTTCGTACTTTGTCCGCGCACTGGCAGTCCCAAACGGTGACGGATGCCACGGTAGCAACCAATATCCATCAACCGCTTAATATTAAGTTGGATTTCAGAACGGAGGTCACCCTCGACCTTATATTCTGCACCAATAATCTCACGGATTTTGGAAGCTTGATCGTCACTCCAATCCTTTACTTTCAAGTCTTTGTCAACTCCAGCCTTTTCCAATATTTTAGCCGAGCTGCTGCGTCCTATACCAAAGATATATGTTAACGCAATTTCGCCTCTCTTGTTTTGTGGGAGGTCTACACCAACAATTCTTATTGCCATATCTTAAATTATTTTACTATCTACTTGGCTTGAATTATCCCTGACGCATCTTATACTTAGGGTTCTTCTTATTTATAACAAATAGACGTCCCTTACGTCTGACTATGACGCAATCAGGAGTACGTTTTTTCAAAGATGCTTTTGTTTTCATATCTGTTGATTATTTATATCTAAAAACTATTCTACCTTTTGAAAGATCATAAGGAGACATTTCAACCCGTATTTTGTCACCCGGCAAAATCTTGATGTAATGCATCCGCATCTTACCAGATATATGGGCTATTATCTCATGACCATTCTCCAACTCAACCCGGAACATTGCATTCGACAACGCCTCAACAATGGTTCCGTCTTGCTCTATCGCTGACTGTTTAGCCATTCCTTTTATTTTGAATTATTTTTTCTACTTCCTCAAACGACGATAAAATATCTGCCTTGCCTTTACGCACACATATTGTATGCTCGTAATGTGCCGTAACTTTTCTGTCGCGTGTAATGATTGTCCATTTGTCAGGCATCATATAAATGTCCTTGATCCCCATGGTTATCATTGGCTCGATTGCTATACATAGTCCGTTTTTCAACAATATGCCGTTTCCTCGTCTGCCGTAATTTGGCACTTTCGGATCCTCATGCATCTCGCGTCCGATTCCATGACCGACAAATTCCCTTACCACACCATAGCCATGACTTTCACAATGCGTTTGTACAGCATCTGATATATCACCAAGACGATGACCAACCACGGCCTGTTCGATACCCTTATACAGTGCTTCTTTTGTGGTACGTAGCAAATCCGATACTTCACGTGACACGTTGCCAACAGCAAATGTATAACAAGAATCGCCACAATAACCATTGAGTTTCGTACCGCAATCAACCGAAACGATATCCCCTTCTTTTAAAGGTTCATCATTAGGTATGCCATGTACTACCTGCTCATTGACCGACGTACAAATGCTGGCGGGAAAAGGGCCGCCAAAAGGATTTGGGAATCCCTTGAATGTCGGTATTGCACCATTATCTCTTATGAACGTATCAGCCAAAGTGTCCAATTGACGGGTTGTCACACCTGGTCGTATAATTTTGGCAATTTCTGCGAGAGTACGCCCCACCAAAAGGTTTGCCTCTCGCAGAAGCTCTACTTCTTCGTCCGTTTTCAGATAAATCATCACCTGTGCCTTTAAGTCAATTCTCTAATGAGAGCCACGGATACGTCCTGAGTCGAGTAAGCCATCATAATGTCTCATCAAGAGGTGACTTTCAATATGCTGGAGAGTGTCCAGTACCACACCAACGAGAATCAACAATGATGTACCTCCAAAGAACTGCGCGAACTCACGCTGAACATTAAAGAGGCTCGAGAATGCAGGCATGACCGCAATCAGAGCAAGGAACAGAGAACCAGGTAAAGTTATACGTGACATTATCTTATCAAGATATTCTGCTGTATTTTTTCCTGGTTTGACTCCTGGTATAAAGCCATTGTTACGCTTCATATCCTCAGCCATCTGAGTAGGATTGATAGTGATAGCAGTGTACAAATATGTGAAGATAATGATAAGGGCAGCAAAGATAACGTTGTATAAAATACTCGTGTTGTCCATTAACTGCATCATTGTCCCACTTTGGTTTGCACCCATATATCCGGCAACCGTTGCAGGGATGAACATGATTGCTTGTGCGAAGATGATTGGCATTACATTGGCAGCATATGGCTTTAAAGGAATATACTGACGGGCGCCACCATATTGGCGGTTGCCAACGACGCGTTTAGCATATTGTACCGGTACACGTCGGACACCTTGAACAAGAAGTATCGCTGCAGCCGTAACAGCAAGTAAGACTACAATCTCCAAAAGGAAACCGACAAGACCACCTTGTGTTGTAAACCGAGCAATGAACTCTTGCACCAATGCATTAGGGAACCGTGCGATAATACCAATCATAATGATAATGGATACACCCTGTCCGATTCCTTTATCAGTGATTCTTTCACCGAGCCATAATATAAACATACTGCCTGCCGCAAGTATGATTGTGGATGTAATGTAAAACATCGCCCAATCAAGACTCTGGTAGATTGCAGCACCTTGAGTGGTGATATTCAAGTTCACCAAATACATTGGGCCTTGGAAAAGCAGAATCAAGACAGTCAAATAACGTGTGTACTGATTCATCTTTCTTCTGCCGCTTTCACCCTCACGTTGCATCTTCTGGAAATATGGGACAGCAATACCCAGCAACTGCATAACAATTGATGCCGAGATGTAAGGCATAATTCCAAGAGCGAAGATGGATGCCTTGGAAAATGCACCACCCGAGAACATATCAAGCAAAGACATCAAACCACCCTCGGTCTGCTCCGACAGTTTCTGAAGTGCGTCAGTATTAATGCCCGGAAGCACAATAAACGACCCAAATCTGTAAACCGCGATAAACCCGATTGTAATCAAGATACGAGTACGCAAATCCTCGATCTTGCAGATGTTCGATATAGTCTTTACGAACTTGATATTCTTAAGTTTATCTATTGCCTTTCCCATTTGTTTAGAGTTTTACGACATTGCCACCTTTTTCAACTATAGCTGCTTCTGCCTGCTTTGAGAATGCATGAGCTTCGACACTCAACTTCGATGTCAATTCACCTTTTGCAAGGATTTTCACCTTATGCTTTGAGTTAATAAATCCCGCAGCGATGAGTTCGGCAATGCCAATCTTTTCAAGATTCTTGTCATCAGCCAACTTTTGAAGTGTCGAAAGATTTATAGCCTTATATTCTACTCTGTTGATATTCTTGAAGCCAAATTTCGGCACACGACGTTGCAGAGGCATTTGTCCTCCTTCGAAACCGATCTTCTTCTTGTAACCAGAACGGGCCTTCGCACCTTTGTGACCACGAGTAGAGGTACGTCCTTTTCCTGAGCCTACCCCACGACCGACACGCTTGCTATTATGTGTTGAGCCTATAGCTGGTTTTAAATTATGTAATTCCATTGTTTCAAAATTTTGAAATAAAAAACTTTAGTCTACAACCTCCACAAGGTGCCTTACCTTGTTGATCATTCCTCGTACAGAAGGTGTATCTTCATGCTCAACGACCTTGTTTATCTTAGTTAGCCTAAGACAATCCAATGTACGCTTTTGATCTATTGGGCGGTTGGCACGACTTTTAATCTGCTTAATCTTTATTGTTGCCATGACATACCTCCTTTATCCTCTAAATACTTTTGTTACACTGACTCCACGATCGGCGGCGACCATCTTCGGGTCTCTCAAGTTTGTGAGAGCCGTAATTGTTGCCTTTACGAGGTTGTGCGGGTTCGAAGATCCTTTTGACTTAGCGAGAACGTCACTGATACCGACGCTTTCAAGAACTGCACGCATTGCGCCCCCAGCTACAACTCCCGTACCTTCTGATGCCGGCATAATCAAAACACGCGCGCCACCAAACTTGGCAAATACCTCATGTGGAATTGTGCCGTTGAGGATTGGAACCTTAACCAAATTCTTTTTTGCAGCCTCTACGCCTTTAGCGATCGCAGCCGTAACCTCACCTGCCTTACCAAGACCGCATCCAATTACACCATTCTCGTTACCAACGACCACAATGGCAGCGAACGTAAAAGTTCTACCTCCTTTGGTTACCTTAGTAACACGATTAATAGCTACCAACCGATCCTTAAGTTCGATGTCGTTTCCTATTTTTACTCTATTAACCATAATTCCAATTAAAATTTAAGTCCTGCTTTACGGGCAGCGTCAGCTACCATTTTTACTCTGCCATGGTACAAGTAACCATTACGGTCAAACACAACTGTTGTAATTCCAGCTTCGATTGCTTTTTTTGCAACAATTTCACCGACTTTAGCAGCTTGCTCACATTTGGCACATTTCTCAAGCCCAAGTGACGACGCTGCAACCAAAGTTCTTGAATCATCATCGTTAATCACCTGAACGTAAATCTGCTTGTTACTTCTGAATACAGACATACGTGGACGTGCAGCAGTACCAGAAATTTTATTGCGTACTCTATATTTGATTTTGAGACGTCTTTCATTCTTTGTTATCATATCCGTACAATTATAAATTATTTAGCACTTGCTGACTTACCAGACTTTCTTCTTATAACTTCACCCTGGAAGCGTATACCCTTACCCTTATAAGGCTCAGGAGCACGCAATGAGCGGATCTTAGCACATACTTGACCAAGCAACTGTTTGTCACATGATTCAAGGAAAATAAGAGGGTCCTGATTCCTTTCCGACTTAGTCTCTACCTTGATTTCTTTAGGCAGAGCGAAAAGGATTGCATGTGAATAGCCCAAGGCGAATTCAAGCACGTTTCCGGTATTAGACACACGATAACCTACACCAACCAGTTGCAAAGTCTTCTTGTATCCTTCTGAAACACCGACCACCATATTGTGAAGAAGTGCACGATATAAACCATGATATGCATGACGTTGTTTTGTATCGTCTAACATCATTTCGGTATTTTCTTCCAAAACAATTTTGCCGTCATCAACTGTCACCTTAATAGCAGGGTTGACATATTGTGACAACTCTCCCTTAGGACCTTTAACTGTTACAATGTCATCCTTATGAGTGATTTGCACTCCAGCAGGAATAATAATAGGCAACTTACCAATTCTAGACATTATATATCCCTCCTATTAATATACATAACAAAGCACCTCACCACCGATTTTAAGTTCTGAGGCCTCCTTGTCTGTCATTACACCTTTGGATGTAGATATAATTGCAATACCTAATCCGTTAATTACACTCGGCATGTCTTTATAACCAGTATACTTACGTAGACCTGGTCGTGACACGCGCTGCAAATGTTGAATAGCATTTGCTTTTGTCTCGGCATTGTACTTAAGCGCAATCTTAATGGTTCCTTGAGGTCCATCGTCAATGAACTTATAGTTCAGTACATAGCCTTTGTCGAAAAGAATCTTAGTGATTTCTTTCTTCAAATTTGAGGCTGGGATTTCGACTACTTTGTGTTTAGCCATAATCGCATTTCTCAGTCTCGTCAGATAATCTGCTATTGGATCTGTCATAATACTAAATTAATCGGGACACCCCGACAATATTTAAAACAATAATAATTTATTACCAACTTGCTTTTCTTACTCCAGGTATCAAGCCAGCTGATGCCATCTCTCGAAATTGAATACGAGAGATACCGAACTGACGTATATAACCTCTTGGACGGCCTGTAATCTTGCATCTGTTATGAAGGCGGATTGGATTAGCGTTTGCAGGTATTGCCTGTAATTTACGGGCTGCCTCATACGCTTCTACAGGATCGCCAGTAGCCACAATCTTCTTCAAAGCGGCACGCTTCGCTGCGTATTTTGCTACAAGTTTTGCACGTTTTACCTCACGTGCTTTCATTGATTCTTTTGCCATATCAATTATTTATTAGCGTCTTTAAATGGTAATCCAAATGCCTTAAGGAGAGCGTAACCTTCCTCGTCAGTCTTAGCAGAAGTCACAAACGTGATATTCATACCCATAATCTTATCAACTGAATCGATATTTATCTCTGGGAAGATAATCTGCTCTTGAACGCCAAGAGTATAGTTACCACGACCGTCAAACTTGCTGTCGATTCCCTTGAAGTCACGGATACGAGGAAGAGACACTCGGATGAGTTTCTCAAGGAACTCATACATTCTCTGGTGACGCAGAGTTACCATCACGCCAATTGGCATCTTCTTACGCAAATGGAAATTTGATATATCCTTCTTTGACAAAGTAGCAACAGGTTTCTGACCTGTGATTTGCATAATTTCTTGCATAGCGACTTCGATAATTTTCTTATCGGCAGTTGCCATACCCAAACCTTGATTCACAACTATCTTCTTCAAAACAGGAATTTGCATTGGAGAAGAATAATTGAACTGTTTCATTAATGCCGGAGCGATCTTCTCAGCATATACATTTTTTAAATTAGCAGTAGTACTCATTGAAGCTCCTCCCCTGATTTTTTAGCATAACGAACTAACTTGCCATTGGCTCCGATTCTTCTTCCTACACGTGTAGCTTCTCCTGTCTTAGGATCAACTACACTCAAGTTAGAAATGTGAATAGGAGCCTCCTGCTTGATTATTCCTCCTTGAGGATGTTTAGCACTTGGCTTTGCGCTTTTTGACACAATATTAACACCCTCGACAACGGCACGCTGCTTGTCAACAATCACAGAAAGCACCTTACCCTTCTGTCCCTTTGAGTTGCCAGCAGTCACGATAACCGTATCACCTTTCTTTATATGTAATTTACTCATTACCTTTGATTATAAAATTAAAGTACCTCAGTAGCCAAAGACACTACCTTCATATTAACTGCACGTAACTCACGAGCGACAGGACCGAATATACGGCTGCCTCTCATTTCGCCTGTATTGCTCAAAAGAACACATGCATTATCATCAAATCGGATATATGATCCGTCTGCACGACGTACTTCCTTCTTTGTGCGAACAATTAACGCTTTTGATACAGTGCCTTTTTTTATTTCGCTTGAAGGAATAACATTCTTGACCGCAACAACAATAACATCACCCACGGATGCATAACGGCGGCGAGTACCACCAAGTACACGGATACAGAGTACCTCACGTGCACCGCTGTTGTCGGCAACATTCAATTTTGATTCTACCTGTATCATAATTACTTAGCCTTTTCTATAATGTTAACCAATCTCCATCTTTTAGTTTTGCTCAGAGGACGAGTCTCCATAATCAATACTGTATCGCCAACATTGCACTCGTTTTTTTCGTCATGAGCATGGTATTTCTTTGTCTTACCAACGAACTTACCATAAATAGGGTGCTTCTCCTTGAATTTGGATACGACAACAATAGTTTTATCCATCTTGTTGCTTATAACAACACCCGTTCTCTGTTTCCTTAAATTTCTTTCTTCCATGTAGGTACAATTTTATTTGTTAAGTTCCCTCTGACGCAACTCACACTTCATGCGAGCAATATCACGACGAAGCTTCTTAATTTGTGAGTGATCCTCTACAGGAGAAATATGGTGGTTGAACTTCATATTTGTATAGTTAGCAACCTCCGCTGCAATGCGCTCTGTGAGTTCAGCAGTTGTCAACTCTCTTATTTCTGCGATTTTCATAATTATCAAGCGTTTTTGTCGTAATCACGTCTAACAATAAACTTAGTTGTAGTTGGAAGTTTTTGTGCGCCAAGGCGCAGAGCTTCTTTTGCAACTTCATAAGGTACGCCTTCTATTTCAAAGAGAATGCGTCCTGGCTTAGCAGGGAAAACATATTTATATGGATCTCCCTTTCCTTTACCCATACGTACGTCTGCAGGTTTCTTCGTAATTGGTTTATCCGGGAATATACGAATCCATACCTGACCTTGACGTTGCATATAACGAGTTATAGCAACACGGGCAGCTTCAATCTGTTGAGCGGAAATCCACCGCGTCTGAAGAGCCTTGATTCCAAAGCTTCCAAATGCGAGATCCGTACCACGATGAGCCACACCCTTCAAACGACCGCGACCTTTTTGCGGTCTTCTATATTTTTGTCTTTTCGGCTGTAACATGTCTCAAGAATTTAACGGTTTGACTTTCTGTTTCTGAACTTCCTGCCACCATTGTTACGGTTTGTGTCCTTAGACTGTGCGAAATTAGGTGACAAATCCTTCTTTCCGAAGATTTCTCCACGGCAGATCCAAACTTTTATGCCAAGCAGGCCAACTTTAGTAAGAGCCTCAGCAAGACAATAGTCGATATCTGCACGGAACGTATGAAGAGGGGTTCTACCTTCCTTATACATTTCCGAACGAGACATTTCCGCACCGTTCAAACGGCCGGATATCTGAACCTTTATACCCTCTGCACCTGAACGCATAGTGTTAGCTATGGCAGTTTTGATCGCACGTCGGTAGGCAATTTTACCCTCTACTTGACGGGCAATGTTGTTTGCTACGATTACAGCATCCAACTCAGGACGCTTAACTTCGTAAATATTTATTTGAACATCTTTATCAGTAAGCTTTTTCAGCTCTTCTTTGAGCTTATCAACTTCCTGACCACCCTTACCGATAATTATGCCTGGCCGAGCAGTGCACACAGTAATGGTAACAAGCTTAAGAGTACGTTCAATTACAATCTTGGAAACGCTAGCCTTAGCCAAACGTGCGTTCAAGTATTTGCGGATTTTACTATCTTCGAGTATATTTCCACCGAAGTCTTTACCGCCAAACCAGTTCGAGTCCCAGCCTCTAACAATACCAAGGCGGTTGCTAATTGGATTACATTTCTGTCCCATAGTTACTCCTCTTCTCCATTAGTTTTAGTATCCACATATACTGTCACATGATTAGAACGCTTGCGAATTCTGTATCCACGTCCTTGTGGTGCAGGTCTCATACGTTTAAGAGTAGCACCTTCATCAACAAAAATCTTTGTTATATACAATTCGCCATTCTCAGCCTTTCTTTCATTCTTCTGCTCCCAGTTGGCAATCGCTGAACGGACCAACTTCTCGAGATCATTTGATGCATTCTTTGAGCAGAATCTAAGAGTAGCAAGAGCCTTGCTTACCTCCATACCCCTCACAAGATCAGCGACGTAGCGCATCTTGCGTGGAGAAGAAGGAATGTTGCGCAGCCTTGCAACATAGACGGTCTTTTTGGCCTCTTTCTGTCTCTGGGCCATTTTCGTTTTTCTTGATCCCATTATATAGTTTTCTTTATTTCGTGATTCTGTTTACTTCTTCCTATTACCTGCATGACCGCGGAAGGTACGTGTAAGAGCGAACTCTCCGAGTTTGTGCCCCACCATATTTTCAGTGATGTAAACAGGGATGAATTTATTTCCGTTGTGGACAGCAATGGTATGCCCCACAAAATCTGGGGAAATCATCGAAGCCCTAGCCCAAGTTTTAATGACGTTCTTTTTACCGCTCTCGTTCATAGCAAGAACTTTATTTTCGAGCTTGACGTTAATATATGGACCTTTTTTTAATGATCGACTCATATTCTACTTAGTTAACTTGATTACTTATTACGTCTTTCAATAATGTACTTACTAGATGCCTTCTTAGGAGCACGAGTCTTAAGACCCTTAGAGTACAAGCCGTTACGTGAACGTGGATGTCCACCCGATTGACGACCTTCGCCACCTCCCATTGGGTGATCATGAGGATTCATGACAACACCACGGTTGTGCGGACGACGACCCAACCAGCGTGAACGACCTGCCTTACCTGAAGATTCAAGTGCATGGTCAGAATTGCTTACACTACCAATAGTAGCGCGGCAAATAGAAAGAACTTTTCTAATCTCACCTGAAGGTAATTTAATGACGCTATAGCGACCTTCACGTGATGTCAACTGAGCAAAATTGCCTGCAGATCTTACCATCTTGGCACCCTGACCAGGACGAAGTTCGATATTGTGAATAACAGTACCGACTGGAATGTTCTGAAGAGGCAGAGTATTGCCAAGGTCCGGAGCAGCATTGTCACCAGACATGATAGTTGCACCTACTTGCAATCCGTTAGGGGCTACAATATAACGTTTTTCACCATCTGCATAAAACAGCAGAGCGATACGAGCCGATCTGTTAGGATCGTATTCTATAGTTTTAACTACAGCTGGAACTCCATCCTTATCTCTCTTGAAATCGATAATACGTATCAGTTTCTTATGGCCGCCACCTCTGTAGCGTGTTGTCATTTTGCCGTAATTATTACGTCCACCTGTACTTTTCTTACCGAATACAAGACTTTTCTCTGGCACTGATGCAGTAACATCATCAAAAGTGCCAATAGCTTTGTGTCTTTGACCTGGAGTAATTGGTCTGAATTTGCGAATGCCCATGTTAATTAAATGTTACTAAAGAAATCTATAGTTTCACCTTCCTTAAGGGTTACAATTGCTTTTTTATAGGCATTTGCCTGACCCTTGATAACACCTGAGCGCGTATAGCGGCTTTTACGCTTACCAGCGTATTTGACAGTGTTAACAGAAACTACACTTACATTATATTTTGCTTCTACTTCTTTGCGAATCTCGATTTTATTGGCCTTAGGATGCACAATGAAGCCGAACTTGTTGTTCTGCTTTTCTGTAACATCTGTCATCTTCTCTGTGACCAATGGTTTTATTATATATGCCATATGTGCCTCCTTTACTTGTTTAAAGTTTCATCAACCAACTTAAGCGCACTTTCAGTCACAACGAGTACATTTGCATTCATTACATTATACGTATTGAGTGCACTTACCGCTGCGACATTTACACGCTGTATGTTACGAGCTGACAAATATACGTTTTTATTATTTTCTGGCAAAACAAGAAGAAGTTTTTTTCCTTCTATGTTAAGATTTTTCTGAAGTTCGATGAACGATTTTGTTTTTGGAGCATCAAAATTGAAGTCCTCAAGTACAATAATCGCATTATCTTGAGCCTTATAAGTTAAAGCGCTTTTACGTGCGAGTTGTTTAACCTTCTTGTTTAGCTTAAAATTGTAATTACGTGGCTTAGGTCCAAATACACGACCTCCACCCCGAAGTACAGGAGACTTTATATCACCACGACGTGCGCCACCGCCACCTTTTTGGCGAATAAGCTTACGTGTAGAGCCTGTGATTTCACTTCTTTCCTTTGACTTATGCGTACCTTGGCGCTGAGCTGCCAAATACTGATTTACCGCAAGATATACTACGTGGTCGTTAGGTTCAATTCCGAAGATAGCGTCATTCAATTCAACCTTCTTACCAGTCTCTTGACCTTTAATGTTTAAAACTGAAACTTCCATTACTTCTTAATTGTTACGATTGAACCTTTACATCCAGGAACTGAGCCCTTTAGAAGAAGAAGGTTATGTTCTGGAATTATTTTAATTACCTGGAGGTTATGTGTCGTTACTTGCACATTACCCATTTGTCCACCCATTCGAAGATTTTTGAATACACGTGAAGGAGTGGCACAAGCGCCTATTGAACCTGGCTTACGTAAACGGTCATCCTGACCGTGAGTAGACTGACCCACACCTCCGAAACCATAGCGTTTAACAACGCCCTGGAAACCTTTACCTTTTGATGTTCCAACAACATCAACATAAGGAGCATCATTAAAGAGTTCAACAGTAATAACGTCTCCCAAATTATGTTCCTCATCAAATGTGAACTCAGCCAAGTGTCTCTTTGGAGTTGTCCCAGATTTTTTAAAATGTCCTTTCATTGGTTTTGTAGTGTTCTTCTCCTTAGCTTCTTCAAAGCCAACTTGAACAGCTGCATAACCATCTTTCTCGACAGTCTTCACCTGGGTTACAACACAAGGACCTACTTCGATAACAGTGCATGGAAGGTTCTTCCCATCAGCACTGAAAACGGATGTCATTCCGATTTTCTTTCCTAATAATCCTGGCATTTCTTAATTTGTTTAATTGTTTCTTTTGAATTCTAAACTTTAATTTCTACTTCTACACCACTTGGCAGTTCAAGCTTCATAAGCGAATCTACTGTTTTTGGAGTTGCATCGTAGATATCAATCAATCTCTTATATGTGCTCAATTGAAATTGCTCACGAGATTTCTTGTTTACGAATGTGCTTCGGTTAACAGTATATACACGCTTGTGAGTAGGAAGTGGAATAGGTCCACTTACAGTAGCATCTGTTGCCTTCACTGTCTTGACAATCTTCTCGGCAGACTTGTCCACCAAGTTGTGATCGTATGATTTCAGTTTGATTCTAATTTTCTGACTCATTTTATTTTTACTTTTTACTATTGTTTAGGACTTAGTGCTGACTAAGAGTCGTATGCTAGCCAGCACAATGTCCTTTATTATCTTTATATTACACTAAGTCCGCACGTCCGCCACACTCTTGAAGAACAGCCTTTGCTACACTGCTTGAAACTGGAGCATGATGATCATAGGACATCGTTGATGTAGCACGTCCTGAAGTTATTGTACGAAGAGCTGTTACATATCCGAACATCTCTGACAATGGCACCATAGCTTTGATGATTCTGGCACCTGAGCGACTTGTATCCATTCCTTCGACCTGACCTCTTCGTTTGTTCAAGTCACCGATTACATCACCCATATTCTCTTCCGGAGTTACAACCTCAAGTTTCATGATTGGCTCCATAAGTACAGGCTTCGCTTGCGCACAGGCATTCTTGTAAGCTTGAAGTGCACAAATTTCGAATGAAAGCTGATCGGAATCTACAGGATGGAAAGAACCGTCTATCAAGCGCACTTTCAATGAGTCCATTGGGAAACCTCCTAGAATACCATTACTCATTGCATTCGTGAAGCCTTTTTGTACGGCCGGTATAAACTCCTTAGGGATATTACCGCCCTTCACTTCATCTATGAACTGAAGTCCACCTTGTTTAAAATCTTCATCGACAGGACCGACTTCCACTATGATATCGGCAAACTTACCACGGCCACCGGACTGCTTCTTGTATACCTCACGCAAGTTAACAGTCTTGGTAATTGCTTCTTTGTAATTAACCTGTGGCTTACCTTGATTACATTCTACCTTGAACTCACGTTTCAAGCGGTCAATAATAATATCAAGATGAAGTTCTCCCATACCAGAGATGACCGTCTGACCACTCTGTTCGTCTGTACGGACAGTAAAGGTCGGATCTTCTTCTGCGAGTTTAGCAAGACCGACAGAAAGTTTATCAAGGTCTTTCTGAGTTTTCGGTTCTACTGCAATACCAATAACCGGCTCAGGGAAATCCATCGACTCAAGAACGATAGGAGCAGTCTCATCGCAAAGAGTGTCACCTGTATGAATATCCTTCAGACCGACAACAGCGCCGATATCTCCTGCAGAGATCTCGTCTACAGGATTTTGATGATTTGAGTGCATTTGGAACAAGCGAGACACACGCTCCTTCTTCCCAGATCGGCTATTGTACACATAGGATCCTGCAACCACTTTTCCGGAATATACACGGATGAATGTAAGACGGCCTACATATGGGTCAGTGGCGATTTTGAATGCGAGAGCTGCAGTCTTATCGTCTTCATCAGGTCGGCGATCTTCCTCTTCCTTTGTTACCGGATTAGTAGCAACTACATTAGGAGTATCAAGTGGAGACGGCAGGAACGCACAGACATAATCGAGCAATGTCTGAACACCCTTGTTCTTAAAAGAAGAACCACAAAGCATCGGCGTAATCTCCATGCTGACCGTTCCCTTACGTATAGCATTTATGATTTCATCCTCAGTTATCGTAGATGGATCATCAAAATATTTCTCCATCAAAGCCTCATCGAATTCTGACGCAGTTTCAAGGAGCTTGTCTCTCCATTCATCAGCTTCAGCCTTCAATTCAGCAGGGATTTCATCTACTTCATATTCTGCGCCAAGAGTCTCATCATGCCAAAGGATAGCTTTCATTTTTATAAGGTCTACCACTCCCTTAAAGCTCTCCTCTGCACCAATTGGAATAACAATTGCGCATGGCTTTGCGCCAAGGACCTCTTTCATTTGACGCAAAACTTCAAAAAAGTCAGCGCCCGAACGGTCCATCTTATTAACGTACCCAATACGAGGCACATTATATTTATCAGCTTGGCGCCATACAGTTTCCGACTGCGGTTCAACACCGCCAACAGCACAATATGCAGCAATTGCGCCATCAAGTACACGCAACGAACGTTCAACCTCTGCGGTAAAGTCGACGTGTCCCGGGGTGTCAATCAAGTTGATTTTATATTTATTGTTGTTCCAGTTCCAATAAGTTGTAGTTGCAGCTGAAGTAATAGTGATACCACGCTCCTGCTCCTGAGCCATCCAGTCCATAGTAGCAGCGCCATCGTGAACTTCACCAATCTTGTGCGTAAGTCCTGTATAATACAGGATACGCTCCGAGGTTGTTGTTTTACCGGCATCGATATGAGCCATGATACCAATATTACGTGTCAAATGCAAATCACGTTTAGCCATAAATAAATTTTCCCTTTTCCTAATTACCTTTACTCTTTATATCAAATTGCATTTAGAATCTGAAGTGTGCGAACGCACGGTTTGCTTCAGCCATACGGTGCATATCCTCTTTACGCTTAAATGCGCCACCCTGCTCATTATAAGCATCCATAATCTCTGCAGAGAGCTTCTCAGCCATATTTTTTCCAGAGCGTTTACGAGCAAACGAGATCATATTCTTCATTGAAATAGCTTCTTTACGATCCGGACGTATTTCAGTAGGCACCTGGAATGTTGCACCACCAATACGGCGTGACTTTACCTCCACCTGTGGAGTAATATTATCAAGAGCCTTCTTCCATATCTCTACAGAAGGCTTGTCAGCATCCTTCATTTTGTTTTCAACAATTGAAAGTGCATTGTAGAAGATAGAGTAAGCTATACTCTTCTTTCCGTCATACATTAAGTGATTTACGAATTTAGTCACTTTTACATCACCATAAACCGGATCAGGCAAGATCACGTGTTTCTTTGGTTTAGCTTTTCTCATTGTTTTTTCTGTTTGAATTTTAGTCTGAGGTTGCAAATTGTGTTACTTCAACATTCTCTCTCGAACATTTACTCAACCATCTTTAGCGTCCATCAAACTGACCGATTGAACATTTGATTTACGTGTTACTTTTTAGCCCTTGGACGCTTTGCTCCATACTTTGAGCGACGCTGTGTGCGGCTTTCCACACCAGCTGTATCAAGTGCGCCTCGAATGATATGATAACGTACACCTGGAAGATCCTTCACACGTCCACCACGAACAAGTACAATAGAGTGCTCTTGTAAGTTGTGTCCCTCTCCAGGGATGTATGAGTTAACTTCCTTTTTGTTTGTCAAGCGGACACGTGCAACTTTACGCATCGCTGAATTAGGTTTCTTTGGTGTTGTTGTGTAGACACGCACACATACGCCACGACGTTGCGGACATGCATCCAATGCAGGCGACTTGCTTTTGTCTTCCAACACCTTTCTACCTTTTCTTACTAATTGTTGAATAGTAGGCATTTCTTTAATTTTTATATTATTATTTTATATATTACATTCAATTCGCTTTGCTTCGCCCACATATTGTGAGACAAACCTATAATGCGCCAGACGGGGTAACGTCTACGCACAAAAGTCCAAAAAGCGGTGCAAAGGTAGTAAAAATCTTTCAATCGCAATCTTTAAATTGATTTTTTTATACACAAACAATATGTATTTCACTAAAAAGTCCTTGTTTTTTATTGTTCAGACGTTCAACAAGACATTTTAAGAGTACAAATATCTGATTGTAGACAATAAGAAAGAGACTGGATGTGCATGCTTTAAACACATCCAGTCTCCTAAAGTAATAATTACATCTAACGTAGATTACGCCTCACCGGTTCCAAATGGGGCAATGGTACGCCCCATGTCTGGTTGATGTAAATCGATCTTACCAAATTGCGACTCATAATCACTAATTCTTTTCTGCAATGCCATCATCAAGCGCTTTGCATGTTCTGGAGTCATAATAATACGAGAACGCACTTCTGCCTTTGTTGCCCCTGGCAAGAATGCAGCAAAGTCGATCACAAACTCTGATGTGGCATTTGCAACTATAGCGAAGTTTGAATAGATACCAAATGCCACTTCCGGTTTGATTTCTACCTGTAATTGATTATTGTTTTCTTTATCCATAATGTATTATATATATAAATGTACGCGCGTATAAAATAAGGTGTACAAATTCTTGTCTGTGAAAGGAGGCAAAGGGGCCTACTTCTTCTTTACTTGTTTGTTGTATGCTTCTAACCCTTTATGCAGAAACTCCTTATAATGGTCTACGTTATCATCAAACGTATAGCTTGCAGCCAAAGGTTTACCGTAATTATCGAGCAAGACATAGAATGGTTGAGCGTTCGCCCCAAACTTAGAACTCTGGAAATAACTCCACTTGTCACCGACAGTACGCAATTTCTGAGCCTGCCCGTTATTAGTTATAACTATCGGCTCTGGCAGAGGAGTCTTGTCGTCGACATAGAGTTGTATAAGCACATAGTCATTCGACAAAATGTCTGAAACTTGGGGATCGGTCCAAACCGCAGCCTCCATCTTCCGGCAGTTAACACACCCGAATCCTGTAAAATCAATTATTACCGGTTTATTCTCCGCCTTTGCTATCTGCATACCCAAATCATAGTCTGTCGCACGCACTTTCACCTCTGATGGTTGTAAATTAAAGTCTTGCGTAGACATAGGTGGAGAGAAAGCACTGACTGCTTTTAGCGGAGCGCCCCAAAGCCCTGGCACCATATAGATTGCAAAAGCCAAGGAAATGAGCCCGAGGAAGAAGCGAGTAACACCAATATTTCGTTCTTCGGCATCATCATGAGGAAACTTGATAAGTCCGAACAAATACAGCGCGAGGCACAAGGCCAAGCCTATCCATAATGCGAGGAACGTCTCTCGATCGAGTATGTGCCATCCATATGCCAAATCAGCCACAGAGAGGAACTTGAGAGCGAAAGCCAGCTCAATAAATCCAAGCACGACCTTAACCGTATTCATCCATCCGCCACTCTTAGGCATGGATTTAAGCCAACTTGGAAATATAGCAAAGATCGTAAACGGGAGGGCGAGTGCTATTGCAAAACCAAACATACCAACGGCTGGTGACAAAATATCTCCCGACGTAGATACTTCGACAAGCAAGAACCCAATAATCGGACCGGTACACGAGAAACTGACTAGAGTCAACGTAAAAGCCATAAGAAAAATACCGATAAGCCCACCCGTCTTCTCTGCCTTGCTGTCGACAGCGTTACTCCATGAAGAAGGCAGTTGGAGTTCGAACGCACCAAAGAACGACGCTGCGAAAACTACCAACATGAGGAAGAAGAATATGTTGAATATAGCGTTGGTCGATAACGAGTTGAGTGCGCTTGCTCCAAACAGGGCTGTAACGATCAGTCCCAAAGCCAAATAAATTACGACTATAGAAACACCATATATAATAGCATCTTGTACGCCTTTGCGTCTATCGCCTGACCGCTTCAAAAAGAAACTGACCGTCATTGGTATAATCGGCCATACACACGGGGTCACAAGTGCCACAAGTCCGCCCAGCAGTCCGAGCACAAAAATATGCCAAAGACTGTTATCTTCGGTGGTCTTATTGTCAAAAGCCTTCAATTGATCAATGACCGGAGCCCACAAATCATCAGTATCTGTTAGACTTAAGGCTACTACTGAGTCTACAGCAGAAGAATCTATTACCACGTCATCCGAGGGTTCATCAACGGCTTGTTCCTCCGTTTTCTCATCTGATGCCACACCTGTCTCAGACTGATCATTCAGAACAACTTCATCATCTTTTTTTTTATTATCAACCTTCACTTTTGATTTCGACTCACCATCATAAGTAAAGTCCACCTTTGTAGGAGCCGTACATGTTTGGTCGTTGCATGCTCCATATTCAAGATAACCCTCAATATGGTACTTTCCGCCTTTAAAAGAAATCTTTTGCACGAACGTAGCTGTATTTTCGAAGTAATACACTTCAGAATCAAACATTTCCTCGTATTTCTTCGTCGCCGTTCCCTTTGGGGTTAACACACCATCAAGTTCGGCCCCAGTAATTTTCTCTATATTGATGGTTGTGGGCGTAGGTCCATATTCAACCACATTAGTCGAATACATATGCCATCCCTTCTGAATAGCCGCTGTAAAACTTATTTCGCCCTCTGTTGCCGAAACCTCTTTAAACTGAGTTTTAACTTGCACAGGATTCGTAATTTGAGCGGACACAAGCGAAACTATCGCAAGGAACGCACACGTAATTGCCATTTTAAGTCTTGTCATAATACTGCTTTCTAAATATTTCCTGCAAATTTACTACATTTTTATATATGGTCAAACACGATTAAGGATTATTAAGTACAAAAGCATGAACTGTAGACAACAATAATTAGAATTAAAGGCAGTTTATGTCGCATTTCGTTCCGACGGCCTGCCTCATCAATAGTTAATAAAGAGATCATATTACACACGACACAATCACTATTTCTATACCTACATACAATTTTAAGCCACGTTGGACCTTCAACATGCCAGCACACATACAATGCCCATGCATCTCCGCTGAGCACTTGCATACCAAGCAATCATTATCGACTGCTAAATATCAATGGTCTGCAAAGTAGAAAAAGATGCTTTACCATGGCGTATTGGCACGTCAATGCTAATCTGGCTTTTGATTTTTTTCTTTCCTTGCCTTGCAGGCTTAAATTTCAGTTTCTTGACGACGCGCATAGCCTCATTGTCCAACTCGTGACCCAAGCTGCGGACAATACTGACATCACGTATCCGTCCCTTTTCATTGACTACACATACAAGTTGGATCATTCCGCTTACGTCTGCCTTATTAGGAACATGCTTGAATTTCTCCTCAATAAACTTATTGAGTGCTTTCTTGCCCCCTTTATACTCTGCGTCTTTGATTGTTTCACGCGACATTATCTGTTCACGAGAATCAATATCAGGAAATCCAAATTCAAAAAATTGTGCTCTTCCATGCAAGCGACCTATGCAAAGCATCACGAGCATTAAAATAACTGTCTTTTGTTTCATCTTTATAATGTCTGTGGTGCAAAAGTAATTAATCTTAGGCTTTTTCAAAAATAAATCCACAAGAAATTTACAACTATCAGTTTAATTCGCTAAATTTGCAGTTCCAATATGGGGTAATAGTATACAAATTACAAAAGAATGGGTTCAACGAAGAAGATCAAAAGTGCACTGATATCAGTGTATCACAAGGAAGGATTAGAAGAATTGTTGGCTGAACTGAATAAGAATGGAGTAAAATTCTTGTCTACAGGTGGCACACAAGCGTTCATCGAGAATTTAGGGTATGAATGCAAGAAGGTCGAAGAGTTGACGACCTATCCATCAATACTTGGAGGACGTGTAAAGACCTTACATCCTAAAGTTTTTGGTGGAATATTAGGGCGTCGCGAATTGAAGTCAGACAGAGACGAAATGGAAAAATATGGGATACCGGAAATCGATTTAGTCGTGGTTGACCTATACCCATTCGAGGAAACTGTGGCACATACCAATAACGAATCAGAAATTATTGAGAAAATAGATATAGGGGGTATTTCACTCATCAGAGCCGCTGCGAAAAACTTCAACGACGTGGTAATTGTTCCAAGTCAGGATGAATATGGAGCTCTTGTGGATATTTTGAGAAAGCAAGAAGCAGAGACAACCAAAGAGCAACGCAAATGGTTCGCTGAGCGTGCATTTGCAACGAGCTCAGCCTATGATAAAGCTATTCATGAATATTTCTGTAAGAAATAAGCACACATAGCATGGCATTTGGAAAAAGACAATACAATATAATATAAGGATTGAATATGGGATTTTTTTCAAGTCTATTCTCATTAACACAAGACATAGCGATGGACTTGGGCACAGCCAATACCATCATTATCAGCAATGGAAAGATCGTTGTCGACGAGCCTTCAGTCGTTGCATTGGACCGGAAAACTAACAAGATGATAGAAGTTGGGAAAAAGGCTAAAATGATGCATGAGAAGACACATCCGGACATCCGGACTTGCCGGCCATTGAAAGACGGAGTAATTGCAGATTTCAATGCCTGCGAGCAAATGATGCGAGGCCTTATCAAAAAGATCAACAATGGACACAGTTTCCTAACGCCTTCATTAAGAATGGTCATTGGAGTACCATCGGGCTCAACTGAAGTAGAATTACGTGCAGTCCGCGACAGTGCAGAGCATTCCGGTGGTCGTGATGTTTACCTCGTATTTGAGCCTATGGCCGCTGCTATAGGTATTGGACTTGATGTCACTGCACCTGAAGGACATATGGTAGTTGATATAGGAGGTGGCTCGACCGAAATTGCCGTTATTTCACTTTGTGGTATCGTCTCAAATAGTTCCATACGTGTGGCAGGAGACGAACTGACAGCAGACATACAAGAATACATGAGCCGTCAGCACAATGTAAAAGTTTCAGAGCGTATGGCTGAGCGCATAAAGATAAATGTGGGATCAGCACTGACAGATCTTGTTGACAATGCGCCAGAGGAATATGTGGTACATGGACCGAACCGAATCACCGCACTCCCTATGGAGATATCTGTTTGCTACCAAGAAATTGCGCACTGCATCGACAAATCTGTGGCAAAAATAGAAACGGCGATACTAAACGCACTTGAAAAGACCCCACCAGAGATTTATGCAGATATCGTAAAGAATGGTATTTATCTCACAGGAGGAGGAGCTTTATTGAGAGGGCTTGACAAACGGTTGACTGACAAGATTCATATTCCTTTCCATATCGCGGAAGATCCACTTCATAGCGTTGCAAAAGGAACTGGAATTGCCTTAAAGAACCTCCATCTCTATGATGCCGTACTCATGCGGTAGTGAATGCACGAGTTCGTAAATAACGGCAAGACTGCTTTGATATGCAGAATCTTATTGACTTTATCATAAAGTATAAGTATTGGTTTGTGTTCTTTCTAATGGAAGGATTCTGCCTTGCTATGCTTTTCAGGTTCAACACATATCAAGGAAGTGTCTTTTTTACTACCGCCAACACATTCGTTGGAGGAGTATATTCGACCGTTGACGGAATAACATCATACGTAAGCCTTGGAAAATTGAACGAACAATTAGAGAGGGACAACGAGATGCTACGTGAAGAAGTGCACGCAATGAAACAAGAACTTGCATCTCACAGAATTGACACGATAAAGTATAATGGATTCAACAGCCATAGATACCACCTTGTCGGTGCGCTAATTATTAATGCAACAACCCATCACAGCAACAATTTGCTTACACTCGACAAAGGTTACAACGATGGACTAAAGCCGGAAATGGGCGTAATCTGTTCACAAGGTGTCGTAGGCATTGTATACCTCACATCAGCACATTACTCTGTAATTATGCCTCTTATAAATGTAAAATCAAGAGTCAGTTGCCAATTGAAGGACCAAAAGTCATTCGGTTCATTGGAATGGAAATTCGGGAACTCAGAATATGCATATATGACAGGTGTACCATTACATGTAAAAGTCGCACGCAACCAAGTGATTGAGACAAGCGGCTTCTCCGACATTTTTCCTTCAGGCATACCTATTGGACGGGTTGAAAGTGTTGCTACAGCCCCCGATGGCCTGTCACACTCCATTAAAGTTCGCCTGTCCGTAGACTATACGTCGGTCCGGAATGTCAGTGTTATAAGCAACTATTCACATGCAGAAAAGAAAGTGCTGGAGTTTGAGGCTGACTCATTGATGAATATCAATTAAACGTCTGCGCGAAAAACAGAATAAGCGAACATAATACAGATTATCTATGGGACGCAAGACATTTATAAGATTTGGAAGGATGTTGCTGCTACTTGCGGTACAGCTGATGGTACTAAACCATCTGCACCTATTCGGATATGCTACTCCTTTGATTATTGGCTATATGATAATTTGCTTTGAGTCAGGAGAGTCACGCATGTCCTTGCTTTGGTGGGGGTTCTTTACAGGGCTCATCTTCGATGTCTTCTCTAACACAATGGGCATGTGCACAGCTGCGTGTACACTCTTAGCCATGACAAAACCATACATACTTAAACTCTTTATGCCACGCGATGTGGTCGGGTCATTTAGACCGACAATAAAAAACATGACATTTTCACGTTATCTATGGTATACCCTTACATGTATGGGATTGCTCCATTTTACCTTCTATTTTCTCGAAGCATTTTCATTGTCTGACCTTTTATTAACCATTGGAGCAATGATAGGAGGTACTTTGATAGCAACACTTATATCCGTTTGTGTGGAATATATAGTACACAACAAACTTGAGGAAAGGGAAGTTATATAATGAAAGGCTTCGAACTGCAAAGAAGACAATATGCTATTGCCGGCATTGCGATAGCCATAGTTTCTATTTATATAATACGGCTTGCATATTTACAACTGCTACCCAACGACTATGAACAAATTGCATGGAACAATGCATTGTACAACAGGGTAATATTCCCTTCAAGAGGTTCTATCTACGATAGGAGCGGTAAACTTATTGTTTACAACGAGCCGGCATACGACGTGATGGTCATCACCAGGGAAATGGGAGACCTTGACACTCTCGATTTATGCAATACACTGCATATGACAAAAGAGCAATTCGTAGAACGCATGGAACAAATACGTGACAGGAAAAAGAATCCAGGTTACTCCTCATATTCGCAACAATTGTTTCTTCCGCAAATACCTGCTGCAGAATACCTTGTATTACAGGAAAAAATGTTTCGTTTCAAAGGCTTTTATGTAAGAGAACGCAATTCACGTCAATATCGTTACCCATATGCAGCTCATGTACTCGGTTATGTCGCTGAAGTCTCAGGTAATGATATTGCAAAGGATGATTACTATAGTGCAGGCGATTTTATAGGGAAACAAGGTGTTGAGCGTTCTTACGAAAGTACACTACGGGGGACAAAAGGAATTGAGGTACTGCTCAGAGACTCACGTGGCAAAATTCAAGGCAGGTACAAGAACGGAGAAGAAGATCAACAACCGGTGCCAGGGAAGGATATAATACTTAGTATAGACATAGAACTACAAGCGTTAGGCGAACGGCTCATGCAAGGTAAGAAAGGAAGTATCGTTGCCATCGAACCTTCAACAGGAGAAATCCTATGCATGGTATCAGCACCTGGATATAGCCCGAGAGAATTGGTTGGAAAGGACCGCGGTAAGAATATTATGCAAATGCTCGACAACCCAAGCCGGCCAATGTTCAACCGTGCCATTTCAGGCACATACCCACCTGGATCGACTTTTAAGCCGGCACAAGCCCTAACATTCCTACAAGAAGGCATAGTTAGCGCAGATGGCACATACTACCCTTGTAATGGCGGTTTTAATTACAAACGTCTTCATGTTGGATGCCACAGCCATACATCACCAATCAGTTTAAAACCTGCTATAGCGACTTCTTGTAATGGTTACTTCTGCTGGGGATTATACTACATGTTTGGTAATAGGAGCAAGTACTCTTCCGTACAGGATGCAATGACCACATGGAAAGATTATATGGTTTCAATGGGATTTGGTTACAAACTCGGCATAGACATGCCAGGAGAAAGTAGAGGTATGATTCCAAATGCACAATACTACGATAAGCATCTCAAGCATTGGAATGCCTTGACGGTAATCAGTATAGCCATAGGACAAGGCGAAGTAACCCTTACACCACTACAGATTGCCAACCAAGGAGCAACGATAGCAAACAGAGGACATTACATAACTCCACATATTGTGAAGAAGATAAAAGGGGGTACTATTGCCGACAGTTTACAAACTGTCCATTATACTAAAGTAAATTCAATCTACTATGAACAAGTGGTGAGCGGAATGAGAAGTGCAGTACTGAACGGGACTTGCAAAGGAGCACAAAATCCATGGTATGAAGTATGCGGAAAGACAGGAACCGCCCAGAACAGAGGACACGACCACTCTGTATTCATGGGATTTGCCCCACGCAACAATCCACGCATAGCAATAGCTGTATATGTTGAAAATGGAGGATTCGGGGCTGCTTATGGAGTACCAATAGGAGCACTGATGATGGAACAGTATATACGCGGCGAATTATCGCCTGACAGTAAAGTAAGGGCAGCTGCCATTCAGCAGCGTAATGTTGATTAGGACCATGCTACGTGATAACAACAACAAAGGAATATTTATGTCACTCGACTGGATAACCATCGGATTATACATGATTCTGATGGTATGGGGATGGTTGTCGGTATGTGGTGCATGCTATGACTATAACAATCCAAATCTATTCAGCTTCAGTCTGAATTCTGGGAAACAATTCATATGGATACTCACCTCAATCCTATTAGCAGGTGCCCTTTTGCTAATCGAAAAACGTTTCTATTATAAGGCTTCATCATTCATTTACATCATGATGATCCTCATCTTGACAATCACTATTTTCATAGCTCCTGACTCAAGAGGGTCAAGGTCATGGATCCCCATCGGCCCAATAAAACTGCAACCAGCTGAGTTTGCAAAATTTGCAGTAGCATTGGCTGTTGGGAAATACATGGAGCATTATGGATTCAACATAACATCAATGAAGGATTTCTTAAAAGTAGCGGTCATGGTCACTCTACCGATGCTTTTAATAATAGCACAAAAAGAGACAGGGACAGCACTTGTATACCTTGCGTTCTTTTTGGTTTTTTATCGCGAAGGGATGACGGGTTCTGTCTTATTCGCAGCATTTGCATATGTCGTGTTTTTCGTAGTAGGAATAAAATATGGCGATGAGTACATTCAAAGTATGCCTGTATGCAAGGGAGAATTTTGGGTGCTTCTGCTTTCATTCCTTTCCATTATACTATTAGTATGGCGCTATGGGAACGACAATAGAGCCGTCAAGCGCATGTTGATAACAGGTGGAAGCGTCATACTATTAGCCTACTTATTTTCTGCATATGTTATACCATTCAACGTATGCATTGTGCAATTAATCGTCAACATCATGGTAATTGCATATCTCATTGTATTATGCGTATATGCAAAACTATACAAGTATTTGCTAATCATCTTTTTCGCAATAACCTCAACGGGGGTTTATTACGCATGTGACTACGTTTTCAATAATGTACTTCGCGAGCACCAACGTACACGTATAGAGGTGCTATTAGGGAAAAACGACGATGTCACGAACGCTGGTTACAACGTCAATCAAGCAAAGATAGCCATCGGCTCCGGTGGATTCTTCGGAAAGGGTTTTTTGAAAGGGACACAAACTAAATTGAAGTATGTACCAGAACAAGACACCGACTTCATATTCTGCACTGTAGGCGAAGAAGAAGGCTTTTTAGGGTCTGCCGGTGTTCTGATGCTTTATCTTGTATTTATACTTCGGCTTATAGCACTTGCTGAACGGCAACCCGACACATGGGGACGTGTATATGGATACAGCGTCGTCAGTATCTTTCTGTTCCATCTTTTTGTAAATGTAGGGATGGTACTTGGGTTAACCCCTGTGATTGGAATTCCGCTACCGTTTTTTAGCTATGGAGGTTCATCCCTTTGGGGCTTTACACTACTGCTATTCATCTTTCTACGGATGGATGCGGAACGTAACTATAAGAGTAAATAAAGAGTGATGCTTTGCAATCTGTTGATAGCATCTTCATACCATACTATTCAGCTTTCAGCTCAAGTCCAACTCCGCATATACCCTTCAGTTTGCCTGGGGACATAATATGAACAATTTTATAAGTATATTTGTGCCCTGAATCGACATGCACTATCGGAATGTCAACAGTATTTGTCATGTAAGGGAAACCTTGGCCATTAGGAATCCCATCACTATTATAGATATTAATTGCTATAGAGTCCATGCGGGCCAAGAAGCCATCACACTCCAACGAGCCAATCAAACAGACAGCATCATACTTGTACGATTCGGTTGAGCGCACCCCAATTAACATTTTAATTTCACCATCACTCATAATCTTAGGAAAATCAAATGTGACCGTGTCTTGTGTATTCCAACCCCACAAGTTGACATCATGAAACGAATCAAGGATGACATCATCCGAACAAGATAAGAACAACATGAACGCGACGACAATTACAGGCAAATGTTTGTTACTTCTGTTCATTCCACTCTAGCTAATTCGTTTGCAGATTACTATTACTTTTACGCCTTTTCTTTTTTTTCTTCTGCTGCCTGTCAAACCTATTAATGTTGTCTTGATCAAGCAAATCAACAGATCGCGGAACCTTCAACGTTTCATCCTCATTAAGCGAGGCAGGTTTTTTACCATCTCTGTTCATTGCTATTATTTCGAACGCACGTTTAGCAGAGATAGTTTCTTCTTTAACGAGCATATGCTTGTCAGTTGAATATGTAATCATGCGGGCCAGGATATCAGACTTGAAATAATAATATTCGTTGTCTAACGTATAAAGAACAATTTCTTTCGATGGTAAGTTTTTCAAAGCTTCGACATACTGATCTACTTCATAATTCATACAACATTTCAGTTTCGCACACTGACCTGCCAATTTCTGCGGATTCAGAGAAATATCTTGAAATCGTGCAGCACTGGTAGACACACTAACAAACTTTGTGATCCATGTTGAACAACATAGCTCACGGCCACACGGTCCTATTCCTCCTATTCTCCCCGCTTCCTGTCTTGCTCCAATTTGTTTCATCTCAATCCTGACACGAAACTTTTCCGCCAAGACTTTGATCAATTGGCGGAAGTCAACTCTTTCGTCTGCTATGTAATAAAATATTGCCTTATTGCCATCTCCCTGGTACTCCACATCTCCGATCTTCATCTGCAGTCCCAAGTTTTTAGCAATTTGGCGCGATTCGATCATCGTTTCGTGTTCACGGGCTTTTGCTTCTGCATATTTATCCAAGTCAACTGCACGTGCCTTTCTATAAATTCTTTTCAGTTCTGTATCAGGTCGCAGATTCGCTTTTTTTATCTGCAGTGCAACAAGACGGCCGGTCATTGTAACCGTTCCTATGTCATGGCCGGGATTTGCCTCAACAGCCACAACATCTCCCTTCTGCAACTGAAGATTATTAGAATTTATAAAGTATCCCTTACGCGGTGGTTTAAACTGTACCTCTACCAAATCCGTTGCTTTTTCATTATCTGGCAAATCCGCAAGCCAGTCGTATGTATTTAATTTGTCTGTTTGCTTATTACATCCCTTTTTGCAAAGTCCACAACAGCAATTACCGACCTTGAATTCATTCATATTTTGAGTGTCTGATTTCCTTTATTATGCAAAGATACTACAAAAAAATTACATTCAGTATTAACTTACTGCAATTTCTGTCACTTCTACGTCGTTCTACTTAACCATTGTCATATTTCATATTTAATGTGAGTTCGATAAAATAGCCTTTGCTTTGACAAACCTATCTATTATTTGTATCTATATGCGCTTGTCGGTTGCCACTATACACTCTTTGCATAGCATATTCCTCAAATTAATCAAAGATAATTTTGTAAGATTACAAAAAATTCATACCTTTGTCGCCAGTAATATATTAATGATTAATTATAGTATTTATGAAGAAGTATTTTAGCATCATCGCAATTGTAGCGGCATTTTCAATTACCATACCTGCGACTGCCCAAATTCAATTTGGAGTAAAAGCCGGATTAAACGTAAACAAAGTAAGTCTGGACAATGTCGGCAGCAATCTCGACGGGGAAAATCGTACCGGCTTTTTTGCCGGTATAACAGCAGACTTCACATTTCCGCTCTTAGGTTTTGGCGGCGATATTTCCGTACTTTATGACAATAAGGTTGCAGGTACATCCGATGCAGACCATGACATAGATAAGACTTTTCAGTATATTGATATTCCTATAAATGTCAAATATACGATAGGGTTCAGCAGTCTTGCAAGTGTTTATGTTGCAACAGGTCCTCAATTTGCCTTCAACATAGGCGACAGACATTGGTCGGTTTCCGGACTAACTGACGATTGGGAACTAAAGAAGTCTGAATTCTCATGGAATGTCGGAGCTGGACTCACCGTGCTAAATCACGTGCGGATCGGATACAATTATAATATTGCTATCAGTAAAACCGGTGAGGAGTTGAATTTAACCGATGTAGCCGCCGACGCTGTAAAAGGCAAGCTAAAAAACAACACACACCAAATATCATTAACATATCTGTTCTGATAAATCACAATACCAATATATGTCATCAAGCCTCCGCAATATAATAATATAATGCGAAGGCTTTATTTGTCGGAAACATTGCCTTTAAAGAGAATAGTTCACAAGTTTTTTGCTATCTTTGCAATATGAAATACGCAGACATCATAATGCCACTTCCTCTACAAGGCGATTATACCTACAGAATCCCTGATGAGATAGAAGAAAAAATAAAAATTGGATGTAGAGTCAAAGTCCAGTTCGGAAAAACAAAGACTTACATAGGAATAGTGCATAAGATGCACAATGACGGTCCACAGGACTATCAAATAAAATCCATAACCAAATTACTGGATCAATATCCTACAGTGAATACTAAGCAACTTGAATTGTGGGAATGGATATCCAACTATTATATTTGTCCGCTTGGAGAAGTATTCAACGCGGCAATGCCTGCCGGACTTAAGAATGAGAGTTTCAAACCGAAGATAGAAGTTTGCGTACGGCTCGCTGATGGTATTGACCCATCAAGACTTGGCCCCATAATCAATTTCCTTCGAAAGAGCAAGAAGCAACAAGTACTATTCGAGACATACATCGAAATGTCAGGACATAGAACTACAGGGACATTCAAGCCTATAGCAAAATCAGAATTGCTTCATCTTTGTCATGCTACAAATCAAACATTCAATGGCTTAGTTGAAAAAAAATTACTCGTCCAATACGAGCATAAAACAGGCCGACTCACTCTGGATGAATTCGTAGTTGAGCCACTACATGAATTAAACGCTGCTCAGCAAAAAGCATACGATGAAATCAACAAGAGTCTTGAAGCTAAGGATGTAGTATTACTACATGGTGTCACTTCAAGCGGAAAAACAGAAATATATATTCATGAAATTACCAAAGCTATTTCTGAAGGCAAGCAAGTATTGTATTTGTTGCCAGAAATTGCCTTGACTACACAAATAACAGACAGATTACGCAAAGTATTTGGAGACAAAATGGGTGTTTATCACTCCAAATTCTCAGATGCGGAAAGAGTAGAAGTGTACAATAAACAATTATCC
The DNA here is from genome assembly GCA_964452915.1 of uncultured Bacteroidaceae bacterium. GTDB lineage: Bacteria > Bacteroidota > Bacteroidia > Bacteroidales > Bacteroidaceae > Colivivens. The sequence continues at coordinate 80,126 of CAYVNW010000003.1, forward strand.
GACCACCCATTTAATCTGATATTAGGGGTACGCTCTTCTATATTCTTACCCTTTTCCAATCTTGGGCTGGTCATTGTTGATGAAGAACACGAGACATCGTATAAACAGCAAGAACCAGCACCAAGATATCATGCTCGCAATTGCGCCATAGTTTTAGCAAAATTGTTTGAAGCAAAAGTAATTTTAGGAACAGCCACACCCAGTATCGAAACATACCAAATGGCGCACTCCGGAAAATACGGATATGTGACGCTATCACAAAGATATCTGAATGTACAATTACCGGAGATCGAACTTGTCGACATTAAGCGCCTGAGGTTTCAAAAGCGCATGAAAGGACCTTTCTCTACAACATTGCTTGATTCAATCGGACAATCATTAGAGAAAGAAGAACAAGTGATATTGTTCCAAAACCGACGTGGCTTTTCTAATTTCATTCAGTGTAAAAACTGTGGATGGGTTCCCCGTTGCGAACATTGCGATGTGAGTCTGACATTTCACAAAAAAATAAACCAGTTAGTCTGCCACTACTGCGGAAGATCATATGAAATACCCTCTACGTGCCCTAATTGTAACGAAAAGGACTTCGCTGGAATCGGAGTTGGAACAGAGAAAATAGAGGCCATGGTACATTATTATTTTCCAAAAGCACGTACACTCCGCATGGATATTGATACTGCACACACCAGAACTGCTTATGAACAAATAATCCACGATTTCTCCGAACATAAATATGACGTACTTATCGGTACCCAGATGATTACTAAAGGGCTCGACTTCGACAACGTCAGCGTCGTTGGAGTTCTCGATGCCGATACGCTACTCAATATTCCGGACTTTCGCAGTCATGAACGAGCTTTTCAAGTATTGTCACAAGTCGCCGGTCGTGCAGGACGGAGGAACGGAAAAGGCAAGGTGATACTTCAAACACGGTCAATTGATTCAGAAATCCTAACATATGTAATGGACAACGACTATAAGTCGATGTACGACATGCAGATGGAGGAGAGGCGCATGTTTCACTATCCTCCTTACTACCGTTTAATCAACGTTTTCCTCCGGCATCGAGACTCTGTCCGTGTGAATCTACTTGCAAACGATACAGCACGACTACTACGCACATCTTTTGGAGACAGAGTTCTTGGGCCTGACCGTCCTGCCATTGCAAGGACTCATTCTTTTTACATACGCAAAATCGTACTTAAACTTGAGAAAAATGCGTCATCAACCAAGATCAGAGACATTTTAGTTGCCATACAATCACGAATCATGAACCAGCCAAGTGCAAACGGATTACAAATATATTATGATGTTGACCCCATGTAAGGACAAACACAAACAATATTGTTGTGTGGGACCTTTAATTTAGCCGATAATAAGTACAAAAGTCTTAATGCCCTTTGTTTTATGTTCAAAAAGCCGTAACTTTGTAGCCGAATTTATGTCATTACAAATGAATAATCCAAAACGATGAAAGTATTAAAATTTGGCGGGACATCCGTAGGTTCCGTAGAAAGCATCCTTAATGTAAAGAGAATCGTTGAAGCTCAAAAGGAGCCAGTAGTGGTAGTTGTATCAGCTCTTGGAGGGCTAACCGACAAGTTGATTAGTACTTCAAAATTAGCTCAGGCAGGTGATGCTAAGTATCTTGACGCATACTATGAGATGGTTCTCAGACACCACGACATGATAGAGAATGTAATAACCGGCTCTAAAGCTAAAGTAGCTCTCTTGAAGGAGATCGACGAACTGTTGGAAGATTTGAAGAGTATATATCAAGGCGTTTTTCTTATTCATGATTTATCAGAAAAAACATTGAATGCTATCGTTAGTTACGGAGAGAGGATGTCGTCAAGAATATGCGCAGCCCTTATCAACAATGCCGTATTATACGATTCATTGACATTCATAAGGACAGAGAAAAAACAAAATCGAAACTTTCTTGCTGATGAGGAAACTAACAGATTGGTCTGTGAAACATTTCATAAACCATTCCAGGTAGCCGTAGTAGGAGGATTCATTTCAAGAGACGTACACACAGGTGAAATAACAAATTTGGGACGTGGAGGAAGCGATTATACTGCAAGTATCCTGGCAGCCACTCTGAATGCAAAAGCACTTGAGATATGGACCGATGTCGATGGATTCATGACGGCCGATCCTAAAGTGATCAACACGGCATACACAATAGAACGTTTGAGTTATATAGAAGCCATGGAGTTGTGCAACTTTGGAGCTAAAGTGGTATATCCACCTACCATATATCCGGTTTGTGTTAAGAATATCCCTATTTACATCAAGAACACGTTTCATCCCGAAGCTACCGGTACAATTATCGAAAAAGACAGTCATGACACACACCGCGCCATCAAAGGAATCAGCTCAATCAATAATACAAGTCTCATTACTGTGTCAGGGTTGTCTATGGTGGGTGTTATCGGCGTCAACCGACGCATATTCACAGCATTAGCAGACAATCAAATTAGTGTATTCCTTGTCAGCCAAGCCTCATCGGAAAGCAGTACATCAATCGGTGTAAGGAATGAGGACGCAGAATTGGCATGCGAGGTGCTGAACAACGAGTTTGCCAAAGAAATTGTTATGGGGGCGATGTTTCCTATGACAGTAGAGAAAAACCTTGCTACTGTAGCTGTCGTCGGAGAAAACATGAAACACACTCCTGGCATAGCAGGAAAGCTATTTGGCACATTAGGCCGAAACGGCATAAGTGTAATAGCGTGCGCACAGGGAGCATCAGAAACAAATATTTCATTTGTAGTTGAAAGCAAACTGCTACGAAAATCACTTAATGTGATTCACGACAGTTTCTTCCTCTCTGAATATCAAGTACTCAACTTGTTTATTTGTGGAGTAGGAACAGTTGGAGGAAGTCTGATCGCACAAATTGCAAGTCAACGGGACAAGCTGAAGAAAGAACGCAATTTACTACTTAACGTAGTCGGCATAGCAAGCAGTAAGAGAGCTGTATTCAACCGTGAAGGAATAGACCTAACGAATTACAGGGAAATTCTAAAACAAAGTGCACCAAGTGATACCACACGATTGAAGGACGAAGTAATCGGAATGAACATATTCAACTCTGTATTCGTTGATTGTACGGCAAGTCAAGAAGTTGCATCGCTCTACAATGATTTCTTTGAACACAGTATTTCGGTAGTTGCCGCCAACAAGATCGCTGCATCGTCGAATTATGAGAACTACTTACGTCTCAAACAAACAGCTCGGAAACGCAATGTAAAGTTTTTGTTTGAAACCAATGTAGGAGCTGGGCTTCCTATTATCAATACCATTAATGATTTGATCAACAGCGGAGACAAGATACTTAAAATAGAAGCGATCTTGAGTGGAACACTCAACTACATCTTCAACACAATTAGCGCAGACATTCCTTTTAGTGAAGCTGTGCGACGTTCGAAGGAAGAAGGATATTCCGAACCTGATCCACGTATCGATCTAAGCGGTAAAGATGTTATTCGCAAATTAGTAATCCTATCCCGTGAGTCTGGATATAGAATTAACCAAGAAGACGTTGAACGCCATCTGTTTATACCAGATGAATATTTTGAAGGCTCTCTTGAGAGTTTCTGGGAACAATTACCGCGTCTTGACGCAGGATTCGAGGCTCAGCGTAAGATATTGGAAGAGAAAGGTGAACATTGGAGATTTGTCGCTAAATTAGTAAATGGGAAAGCAAGCGTATCCTTAGAGGCAGTCTCTCCTGACCATCCATTCTATCACCTTGAAGGGTCAAATAATATCATCCTGCTTACAACAGAACGCTATCACGACTATCCTATGCTAATACAAGGATATGGTGCAGGAGCCGACGTGACCGCTGCTGGCGTTTTCGCCGATATCATGAGTATTGCGAATATATAATGCCAATATATATTTGAAATAAAATTACAGATTTCATAGAAGAGATAAATAGACACAAGAATCAAACACAAATGAAGCACATTATTATTTTAGGTGACGGGATGGCAGATTGGAGCGAACCAAGCCTTGGGAACAAGACGTTGTTACAGTATGCACAGACTCCATATATGGATTTGCTTGCCCGTAAAGGGCAGACTGGCATGTTAAAGACTGTACCCGACGGCTTTCATCCCGGCAGCGAAGTTGCCAACAGCAGCATCCTTGGTTACGACCAAAACGAAGTGTACGAGGGACGCGGTCCCCTTGAAGCAGCAAGTATAGGAGTCGATTTAGCGCCAGATGATATGGCTATACGCTGTAACCTAATTTGCATTGAAGGCGACAAAATAAAAAATCACTCATGTGGCAGGCTTGAGACTGAAGAAGGTGATATATTAATAAAGTACTTGCAAGAGCACTTAGGCAACGAACGTATTCATTTCTACACAGGAGTGCAATACCGCCACCTGTTGGTCATTAAGGGAGGAAATAAACATATAAAATGTGTGCCGCCACACGATGTGCCTGGTCAACCATGGAAGCCTCTGTTAGTAAAAGCAGAAATACCAGAAGCGCAAGAAACTGCAGACTTACTAAACGATTTAATTATAAAATCACAGACGTTACTTGCTAATCATCCACTCAATTTGCAAAGGGTCAAGGAAGGTAAAGACCCTGCAAATTCCATTTGGCCATGGGCTGGAGGCTACCGCCCTCACATGATACCACTAACTACCAAATTTCCACAGATTCACAGAGGTGCTGTAATTACAGCCGTTGATTTGATAAGAGGCATTGGCTCACTCGCAGGACTACGCGTCATCAACGTTCCCGGAGCTACAGGACTTTACGACACAAACTATGAAGGTAAGGCCAACGCTGCCATCGAGGCGTTGAAGACCGATGACTTCGTATACCTTCATGTTGAGGCAAGTGACGAAGCGGGACACGACGGGAACCTGCCGTTGAAGTTACAGACTATTGAAAACCTCGATAAAAGAATAGTTGGACCAATATATGAGGCTGTTAAAGATTGGACAAGTCCCGTGTGTATAGCCGTTCTCCCCGACCATCCTACACCCGTACGCCATCGCACCCATACAAACGAACCTGTTCCGTTTCTAATATATGCCGATGGAATGGAACCTGACAAAGTGCAGACTTTCGATGAAATTGCATGTAAGGAAGGTAAATTCGGATTGTTGCAAAAGGACGAATTCATTAAAACACTGATGAGTATTAATTGAGAGAGAATAAAACAGATAGATATAATCGATATAGACATAGTATGAGATATTATAGTACAAACGGTAAGGCACCAACAGCCGACTTAAAGAAAGCGGTTATAAAAGGACTGGCAGAAGACAAAGGACTCTACATGCCTGAAAGCATCAAGGTCATGCCGCCATCATTTTTTGATAACATCCAAAACATGACATTTCAAGAGATTGCCTTGCAAGTCGCCGACGCATTTTTTGGAGAAGACGTCGACAAAGAAGCACTACATGATATCGTTTATGACACTCTTTCATTTGGCTGTCCCGTCGTCAAAGTGACTGACAATATCTACTCACTTGAATTGTTCCACGGACCTACCCTTGCATTTAAAGATGTAGGAGCGCGATTTATGGCACGCTTGTTGAAATACTTCTTAAGTAAGCAGGTAAATGACGAAGTGAATGTACTCGTTGCCACCTCTGGTGATACTGGTAGTGCAGTGGCAAACGGCTTTTTGGGTGTTAGTGGTATAAATGTCTTTGTTCTCTATCCAAAAGGCAAAGTCAGTGCCATACAGGAATGTCAATTCACCACACTCGGTCACAACATTACAGCAATAGAAATTGATGGTGTATTCGACGATTGCCAAGCTTTGGTCAAATCGGCATTCATGGATGAAGAACTTAATCGGCACATGCGGCTTACATCTGCCAATAGTATCAACGTCGCAAGATTCCTTCCACAGGCATTCTATTACTTTTATGCGTATGCACAAATGAAGAGACAACAGCTTGCAGACAACCTTGTTGTATGTGTTCCTTCAGGAAATTTTGGGAACATCTGCGCAGGTCTGTTTGCAAAACGTATGGGACTTCCGATAAAACGATTCATTGCGTCAAACAACGCAAACCGAGTGTTCTATGATTTTCTACAGACCGGTACATACACTCCAAGATCATCAATACAGACAATCGCTAATGCAATGGATGTGGGTAATCCGAGCAATTTCGCACGTATCTACGATTTATATAAGGGTAACTACAACGCTATATGTGCCGACATAAGTGGGGCCACTTTCTCCGATAGCCAAATAGCAGAGACTATACACAACGTATATACAGCGACAGGATATGTGTGCGATCCGCATGGGGCTTGTGGCTACCGCGCTCTGTCTGAAGGGCTCAAGCCTGATGAGACCGGTGTTTTCCTCGAAACTGCTCATCCGGCTAAATTCAAATCCGTTATAGATAAAATACTTGGAAAGGGAATCGAAATTCCAACAAGCCTGCAACGCTTCATGCAAGGTGAGAAGAAAAACATCACAATGACAAAAGATTTCGCAGACTTCAAGGCATACCTTCTTAAGAGATAATGCCTGTTTATAAAAAATAAAGAATTGCTTAGAGCGAATTAATGGTAAAGGCTGTATTCTTTGACATAGACGGCACATTGGTATCTTTCACGACCCATCATATCTTGCAATCAACCATAGAAGTAGTACGTAAGATACGTGAACAAGGAGTGAAGGTATTTATCGCCACAGGACGCCCTCTGCCTTTCGTCAATAACCTCGGGGAATTTGAGTATGACGGAATCATGACTGTCAATGGTGCCGAATGCAGATTGGCTGACGGAACCGTGCTTCGTCACGACCCCATACACAAAGACGACATTGTCCGCCTTTCAGAGTACTTCCACAAGAAACCGTTCCCAATTGCCTTTGCTTCCAACAACGACATATTCATTACAATGTCATCAGAAGAGACCCAAAAGATATTTGAACTGCTTAACATTAAACCGCCAAGAGTCGCTCCATTAGAAGAGTGCATGAACCGTGACATCATGCAAATAATTGCCTTTTTCGATATTAATACGCAAAAAGAGCTTATGGACAAGGTACTGACTGGATGCGATGCGCAACGTTGGCACCCATTATTCGCTGATGTAATTCGGAAGGGAAACAACAAGGCAAAAGGCATAGATGTCATGATTCGACATTATGGAATACATCTCAATGAAACAATGGCATTCGGAGATGGAGGTAATGACATAGAAATGCTTCGTCACGCTGGATTTGGCGTAGCGATGGGCAATGCAAGAGATGAAGTCAAACAAGCCGCACGATACGTTACAGAAAGTGCAGATGAAGGCGGTATTGCCAATGCTTTGAAGAAATTTATCATGATAAAGTGAAAAAGTTCGGCTTAAGTTTTGTCAGTTAAAAAAAATGTCATACCTTTGCACTCGCAAAAAACAATGGTGCCATAGCTCAGTAGGTAGAGCATCGGACTGAAAATCCGTGTGTCACTGGTTCGAATCCCGTTGGCACCACCACAAAATCGTTGAATATCTTTTGCTGGATGTTTGACGATTTTATTTTTTGAGACAATCGAAAAACTGAACACTTGATAATAACATCATTAGATTATGCGTAAATCATTAATAGCACTGGCCTTAGGGACATTTGCCTTGGGCATTACCGAATATGTCATGATGGGTATTCTGCCATATTTGGCAACTGATTTCAAAGTCAGTATTCCAACAGCTGGTTATCTTATTTCAGCCTATGCGTTAGGAGTATGCGCAGGAGCACCGTTAGTTGCCATATTCTGCAGGAAATGGAAACTAAAGAAAATTCTTTACCTGTTGGCTACAGTCATGCTCACTGCTGCATTGTGTATGGCACTCTGCCCCGTTCCTCATAGTTCAACACAAAGTGGAACAGGCTGGCAATTCTGGTTGATGATGTTGTTCAGATTCATAGCAGGAACACCTCATGGAGCATTCTTCGGCGTAGGCAGCATTGTTGCTGACAGACTGTCAAAAGGCAAGGGATCTGTATTTGCCGTTGCCATAATGACTTCAGGTATGACTGTTGCCAACCTTGTAGGCATCCCATTAGGAACTCTGCTCACCGGACTTGTGTCCTGGCGACTTGTATTTGCCTTTGCAGCTGTGTGGGACGTATTTATGCTTCTTGCCATATTCAAGTGGATTCCTCAATTGGAACCGTTGCCTGACACGGGGGTTCGTGGTGAATTCCGCTTTCTGAAAACCCTTGCACCTTGGCTCTTGATTTTAGCTACAATTCTTGGCAACGGAGGCGTATTTTGCTGGTACAGCTACGTATCCCCTACACTGACAGAACTGGGTGGTGTACCAGCCAACATGATGACACTTATGATGGGCATCGCAGGTGCAGGCATGGTTGTTGGTAACTTGGTCGGCGGCAAATTGTCTGACAAGTTCGGTCCAGGCCATACATGCAGAGGGCTTGAAATAATGATTTTCGTCAGTCTGTTACTGATTGCTTTCACAGCACAATGGAAATGGTGCAGCATTCCACTAATGTTCATCGCCGTTGGATGCTTGTTTGCAGTATCACCACCTCAACAACTATTGTTGCTACGGTTCAGTAAAGGCGGAGAATTGCTGGGTGGTGCAATGATTCAGTTAGCGTTCAACCTCGGCAATGCCATCGGAGCATGGTTGGGAGGACTACCAATTGCCCAAAACAATCCGGAGACATATCACTATCCTGCTGCTATAGGCTCCGTACTCGCCTTATTCGGAGTGATATGTTATTTCATTTTCTGCCACAGATACGAGAACAAACCGGTTAGGAATTAATGATCCATAAACACAATAAAAGATGGAAGCATACATAATAATAGCAATTGTAGCCATTGCAATGGTAGTGGTTGGCTATTTCATGGGGAATCATGGCAAGAAGGATAAAACAGCAAATCATGATGTTGTAGAGAACTTGCATCAACAGGTATCGGACCTCAATGATAAAGTGAAAAGTCTTGAGGAGACTATCTCAAATCAATCAGAACAAATAAAGAACTTAACGTCAGAACGTGATGTACAAAAGACTCACGCAGAGAACTATTGCTCCCTATTAGCAATGCAAAAGGGTGAGTTCGAAAAACAATTAAACAGACAGAAGGAGGAAACAGATACAACTGTCAAAGAAGAAAAAGAACGGAACTCTAAAAGAGAAGCGGAACTCAAAGCAACGTTCGATCAGCAATTGACTGAATACAAGGCTGCATGCGCAAAGCAAATTGCAGAACTGAAGGATTCGCACGATAAACTGCTCGCTCAAGCTAAAGATGGAACAGAAAAACAGATCGAAGCCTTGAAGCAAATGAACAAAGAACAGGTCGACAGCCAGCTCAAACTCATAAAAGAACAGATGCAAACCACATCTGAGGAAGTTCTCAAACGCCGCCAGGACGAATTGGGAGAGAGAAATAAGGAGCAGGTGTCAAAAATCATTGATCCACTCCAGCAAAGCCTTAAGAACATGCAAGAAGCCTTTGACAAGTCAAAAGAACAACAACATGAAGCCCTAACACGCCTTGATGCCACTATAAAGATCAACATGCAAAAAAGTACGGAATTAGGTGAGACGGCGGACAGGCTTACACGGGCGCTTACTGGGGAGGTAAAAGTCCAAGGCAACTTTGGCGAATTGAAATTGAAGCAACTCCTCGAAGATCTGGAGCTGAAAGAGGGAGAACAATTTGACACACAAGAGACACTGAGGGATAAGGCAGGAAAGTCTGCCAAAGGAGACGATGGCAAAGGCCTCATTCCCGACTTTATTCTACATTTTCCGAATAATCGTCATGTCGTCGTCGATTCCAAGATGTCACTGACTGATTATGAACGCTACATGAATGCGGAAGATGGGACACCAGAGAAAACAGAATATCTGAAAGCACACATTGCCAGTGTTAGAGCACAAGTCAAAAGACTTGCAAAAAAGGAATACTCAAAATACCTGCCCAGCGGATATAATAAGCTCAACTTCGCCATCATGTACGTACCTATTGAAGGTGCACTCAATCTTGCGCTACTTAACGATGACACCTTATGGCGCGAAGCGTACGATGAGGGAGTCATGATACTTGGGCCACAAACAATGTACATGAATCTACGTGTGTTGGAAATGATGTGGACACAAGTACGCCAGCTGAAAAACCAACAAGCCCTGATGGATGCGGCTAATACAGTCATAGACCGTGTGCAGGATTTTGGCATACGCTTCATGGACGTAGAGTCGAGTGTGAACGACACCGTGAAGAAAATCTCAAAATTGAAGATTACAACCGCAGACAGCGGCGCAAGCATCATCACAGCGGCAAAAAAACTCCTAAAGGCGGGAGCGCAAGAAAACAAGAAGAAAAAGTCGCTTGAAGAGATGGACGACTCCATGTTTATCGAAGCCGACACGGCACCAATGCTCCCGGAAACTCCTGCCGAACAAACAAAGGCCACTGAGACTTCAAAAAATGAATAACAACCGATTAAGAACCTTTAAGTGAACAGTTGGTTATTCCTCAGGTTCTGCAGACATAAAGGGACTGTCTGACTTTATCCAATCTGCCCCTGCCAGTATTCTGCTTACAGAAGATCGAGACGTACCTGTCAACTTTTCTATCAGACGTATTGAAAGTCCCATGCATGCCAAGTAATAGGCATTCATATGCTTGCCGTCCAAATGTGCGTTCTCACTTGAGAGCAAGCGCGTCCTAAAATTAGGGAACGCCCTGTCAACAGCCGAATAAATTAACGTCCAATCAGCTGAGTCCAAAGGCTTTTCCTCATTCAACTTCGTAATTATCAAGAGTTTTGCATCCTGCGCCTCATCGTCTAATTTCGATGAGCATAGGGTGTTCATCAACGATTTGGACTGTTTTTCTCGTTCCGACAGTTCCTTGTTTTTTTGTGTAACAACTCCTTCACCTGCCTAAGTTCAGAATTCAAATGTTGTGCCTGCGTTTTGAATGTACTCAGTTCTGTTTCTACCTCTTTAACGTGCGCGTTGAGTAGTATGCCTTCTTTGTTCTTTTCCTCTATGACCGTCTTAAGTCTTGCCTGCTCTTTCTCACGCTCGTTCAACTTTTCCTTATTTCGCTTCTTAATATGTATGATAATAAAGAAGGCAAGGACCAAGACTATAATAAATAAAATCATGGAAGCCCATGTTCCGGTTTTCATTATGCCAGGATGAATCTACCGATTATCATCATTTGCCTAATTACTGGCAATTACCACACAGTTCATTGTATGCTTCACTTTACAGACAAAATCATGGCTTTTCAAAATGAATCGTACAGCATACCAAGGAAGCAATAGAATTCAGTGGATCTACAAATATGTTTCTGTCAAAGCCTTTTATCATCTTGTGATTACTCTTGGACGCTACAACCTGTCAAGTGCATTGTCTCCATAAGAAATATTTTGTAAAAGTGATTGCCTTCTCACTCTTTTGTACTAACTTTGCAACTTAATTCAAGCAGCCGACCCATATTGCGGGATTACGCTACATTGAAGTATGAAGGTGTGAACTAATTGAATAATGATAAAGCGGACATTCTTCCTTGTTCTTTCAGTTATTATTGTGTTGGTGGGAATGTATTTCCTGCCACAAATCACCGTTGCCGGTTACAAACTTAGACAGGTCAACATTTTGGCTGATGTCATGGCAGACCAAACGAATGCGCCCGCAACTACCACTACAGCCACAGAAAAGGCCAAGGAGGAGACAATTATAACAGACTACAAAGACAGTGTACCAGAAGGCATGATTCCTATAGAGGACTTCCACGACAGCCTTGGGATCAATCGTGAGATGGACAAATTCTTTGAAGCGTTGCGGCATACAAAGAAGCGCATTGTCCGTATAGCCTACTTTGGAGACTCATTTGTGGAAGGAGACATTTTGACAGCGACATTACGCGAACTGCTTCAACAAAAATACGGAGGTAAAGGAGTGGGCTTCGTAGATATACAGTCACAAATAGCCGGTTTTAGAACCACCGTCCTCAGTTTTAGCCGCGGATGGACGGAATATTCGGCAATCAACAGCGCAGGAAAAGGTTTCAATCCAAAACTACAAGGGATAAATGGCAGGTATTACATACCTACAGCCGGAGCGAATATTGACATAAGAGGACAACACCGTGTGTATGCTACACACTTAGACACAGTGCAGACAGCCACCGTGTTTTTTACTCCCACACAAAACCTGTCAATGGACTATTCGATAAACGACGAAGAATATAAGCCGTTATACACAATGGAGGACGACAGCACGGCGTGCGACAGAGTAGACACTTGCAGTATCAAAGGCAAGATTGGCAAGGTCAGCATAAAAGTCGCAGGTAACGGCCGCTTCTACGGTATAGCGCTTGAGAATAAAACAGGAATCATATTGGACAACTTCGCAATGCGTGGCAGCATCGGCTGGCATTTAGGGCAAATCCCGACAGAAGTAATACAGCAGTTTGCAAAAGTCAGACATTATGATTTGATAATCATGCACTTTGGACTAAACATGGCGACTCCTACGACTCACAATTATACCGCATTCTGTGAGAAGTTCAAGAAGGGCATCAACAACTTCAGGAAAGCATACCCAAAAGCCAGCTTCCTCATTGTCAGCATGAGCAACAGGGATGTACGCACAGAAAGGGGCGACTTCCAGACGATGGAAGGAGTTGAGGACCTCGTCGAGGCACAGCGCGGCATGGCAAAGGACGAAGGCATCGCCTTCTGGAATCTGCAACAAGGAATGGGTGGATCTGGGAGTATGGCACGATTACAAAAACAAGGAAAGGCGAACCGTGACTATACACACATAAACTTCCGGGGAGGCGAGGAAATTGGTAAGACCTTTTACAACGTACTGATGAACGGAAAAATGAACTATGACATGCGTAAAGGCTATATCACTAACAAGCAGCCGCACGGCGGTACAAACCGAACCAACGGCAAGCCTTCCCCCAACCCAATGCCTGAGACGCCGACAATAAAATAAGTGAACATGTTCAACATAGATATACACAAAGTACTGAGCCAACTGACTTATGACTCCTCGCAGCCGATGATATTCAGCAGCGGATTGTTCTTGTGGCTGTTCCTCGCTTTCACCTTTATATATATGCTGCTCGAAAAGAAGAACACACTGCGATTGCTGTTTGTAACAGCCTTCTCGTACTACTTCTACTATAAGTCAAGCGGACTCTACTTCTACCTGTTGGCAATAGTGACAATAAGTGATTTCTTGTTGGCAAAAGGGATTTGCAAAGCACAGACATCGGCAGACGGGAGTTACAAGAAAAACGGCAAGGGAAGGTCGTTATTGATATTAAGTCTGATGATCGACTTGGGACTGCTCGCATATTTCAAATATACAAACTTCTTCGGTGAAATCATCGCGGACATCACTGGTGGCACATTCAAAACCCTCGATATATTCCTACCCGTAGGAATAAGTTTCTTCACCTTTCAATCGCTCAGCTACACAATAGATGTATACAGAGGGCACATAAGACCTCTGAACAACATACTTGACTACGCTTTTTATGTAAGCTTCTTTCCACAGCTTGTGGCAGGTCCCATTGTGCGGGCAAGCGACTTCATTCCACAGATACGGAAACCGCTTGAAGTGACACGTGAGATGTTCGGCACAGGAGTGTTCTTCATTGTCGGAGGGTTGTTTAAGAAGGCTGTCATCAGCGATTATATCAGTATAAACTTCGTCGAGCGTGTATTCGACGAGCCGACATTATACAGTGGGTTTGAGAACTTGATGGCAGTTTACGGATACGCAATGCAAATTTATTTTGACTTCTCAGGCTACAGCGACATGGCAATCGGAATTGCTTTACTACTCGGATTCAAGTTCCCATTAAACTTCAATGCACCATACAAATCGAAAAGCATAACAGAATTTTGGCGCCGCTGGCACATCAGTTTGTCATCATGGTTGAAAGACTACTTGTACATATCAATGGGCGGAAACAGGAAAGGCAAATTACGTCAATATCTGAATCTTGTCATTACAATGCTTTTAGGGGGCCTTTGGCATGGAGCGTCGCTTAATTTCGTTTTATGGGGGGGATTACACGGGCTCATGCTTGTACTCGACAAAATATGGAAATCTGTATGTCCAAAACTATCTCCAATCCGGTCAAAGAAGGACAAAAGCAGTAAGCCCAATATGTTTGTATCAGCCATAGGATGGTTCGTCACATTCCAACTTATATGCCTTGCATGGGTATTTTTCCGTAGCAGCTCATACGAAAACGCATTTGCTATGCTGGAACAAATAGCCACACATTTCCAACCTACTGTAATTATGCAATGGCTTACAGGTTACTGGCCGGTGGCAATACTCATGGCATTGGGATTTATTCTTCACTTCATGCCACAACGGCTTTCATTAATGACTAGAAACTTAGTCATTAAATCTCCATTTGTGGCACAGGTCTTGTTGATTGTCATTGTCATCTATATCGTCATTCAAATCAAGTCGAGCGACGTGCAACCATTCATTTACTTCCAATTCTAAGAGGAACAAGCACAGCGTTATTACATACCACTACATGCTGTCTTAATGAATACAACGTCAAACTGCGCCATAAGATTTGAAGGCGAATCAGCGTTGTATTCAATAATTATTTGTATCTTTGCAACTTGAACATATACAATTACAACGTCTAATCTATTAAACGAATTACTTCTTATATGAATAAATTATCGCAATTGACCATGGCGGTGTTGATGGCAACAGCCGTATGCGATCACGCTACCGCACAAAGTGCCACCAAATACACTACGACCGAAAACGATGTATGGAAGGTATCAAAGGCAAGTCTCAACGGCAAACCAGAAGGCAAGACCGTGGTCACGATCAAAGGCGACGAGAAAGGCACCACATTCCAGGCATGGGGTACGACATTCAACGAACTTGATTGGGACGCATTCAACCTGCTCAGCAGAGACAACCAAGACGAGATTATGCGGAACCTCTTCTCTCCCGATGGAGACCTGCATTTCACACATGGGCGTGTAAGCATGAATGCCAACGACTATTCACGCAGTTGGTACAGTTGCGATGATGTCGTAGGAGACCTCGGACTGAAATATTTCAATATTGAACGCGACAAGCGCAATATAATTCCGCTGGCACGCGCTGCCCAGAAATACTATCCGGACCTGAAACTTTTCATGAGTCCGTGGAGTCCGCCAACATGGATGAAGATCAACCAGGACTACCCTGTATCGCCAAGCCAATATAACACTATGGATCAACGCCAAAGTTATCTTCTTTATATGGACGACGGAAAACAAGTCGACGCGGATGAGATGAAACTGCTCGGTGACAGAAACGGAGTGTTTCCCCGCAGACTCGCCTCACAAGATTATTTCATTCAAGATCCGCGTTACCTACAATGCTATGCCAACATGTTCTGCAAATTCATTGACTTGTATGCCGAGCAAGGGTTACCAATCACAAAAGTCATGTACCAAAACGAGGCATATTCGTATACGCCATATCCTGGGTGCGCTTGGACGGCTGAAGGGACTTTGCGGTTCAACAATGACTTCCTCGCACCTACACTTGCACAGAAACATCCAGAGGTTGAGTTGTGGATAGGTACATTCAATACGAACCGCCTGGACTACGTAGAAAAAATTCTTGATGACAAAACACTGCAAGCCAACGTCAAGGGCATAGGAACACAATGGGAATGCAGGAACAACCTTCCTGAAATGCGGAAACGTTACCCAAACCACCGCTTCATGGTAAGTGAAAGTGAATGTGGTAACGGCTCAATGGATTGGAAGGCAGGCGAGCATACGTTTCTGCTCCTTTCCGATAATCTCGGTAACGGATGTGATGAATACTACAATTGGAACTTTATACTTACTGACAACGGAATTTCACCTTGGGGATGGACACAAAACGCACTAATACAAGTTGACAGCAAAACACGGCAGATGAGATATACAGCAGAATACTATGCGTACAAACATTTCAGTCACTTCATTGACCCTGGTGTTCAAATGGTTGGATATGCAGGGCGAGAATACAACAACACCCCTGTCGTAGTGTTCAAGAAAGGAAAAGAATATATAGTGACGGCCGGTAACTTCACAGACACAGAATCTGTTTTATCAGTTAAAATAGTGAACAAGTATCTGAATATTAAGACTGCGCCACACTCATTCAACACATACATAACGAAATAACGCACTACAATGAACAAATTACAATTATCACTTATACTATACCTCATTTCAGCTACGACATGTAGCATTTCAGCACAAAAATGGAATGACAATACAGATGGGCTATACCGTTGGAGAGCAACACAAAACCCAATTATAACGCATAAACACACCGCAGACCCTGCCCCGTTTGTGAAAGGCGACACCCTGTACTTATATACGGGAATAGATTATGCAGGCAATCAAAGCAGATATAGGATGTATGAATGGGGATTATTTACAACCACCGACATGGTTACGTGGACCGAACATCCGAGTCCCTTACATGTCGATGAATTCAAGTGGCAGAATTCCCATAATGCATACGCAGCCCACGTGATTGAACGTAATGGCAAATACTACTTCTACATCAGTACCAATTGGTGTGGTATAGGAGTAGCCGTAGGTGACTCCCCTTACGGACCTTTTAAAGATGCTCTTGGAAAACAGCTCCTCACAAATGCCAACTGTCCTGGTACTTCCCACTCATGGGCATGCATCGACCCTGCTGTTATTATTGACGACGACGGACAGGCTTGGATATATTGGGGAAACAGGAAGTGCTATGCTGCGAAGTTGAAACCTAATATGATTGAGATTGATGGCGAAATCAAAGACATCACTCCGGCGTATTCCTCATTCACCGAAGCTCCATGGGTCCATAAACATAATGGCAAGTACTACCTGTCGTTTGCGTGTGGGTGGCCTGAGAAACTGGGTTATGCCGTAAGCGACAATCCCGACGGACCATTCGAATACAAAGGTATATTTTCGGAAGTCTCGGGCAATTCCAATACCACCCACCCTGGAATCGTAGAATTCAAAGGCAAGACTATTTTATTCACGCACAACGGAGCTCTTAACGACGGGTCAGGATATAGCCGCAGTGTTTGTGCACAGGAGCTGAAATACGACAATGAAGGCAACATACTGAAATGCGACATAACGACCGACGGAGTGCCGTTCATCAAGCCAGACAACGGCAACATAAGTCAGACAATACCTACTACACCTAAGACTGAGGCATACTTGTTTACATACTTTGAGGGCAGTGGTGACAACCAGGAGTCTTTGCGTTTCGGGGTAAGCGAGGACGCAGTGAATTGGCATGCATTAAATGGCAACCAGCCAATACTTAACAGCAAGGATATTTCAAACACAGGCGGTATCCGCGACCCTCATATTCTCCGTGGAGCCAAAGGCGACGGCTACTATATTGTAGCTACCGACATGTACACAAAAAAGAATGGATGGGGATTCAACCCGGGGATCGTACTACTGCATTCCAACGACCTCGTACACTGGAGTCATGCGGCAATTGATTTTACAGAGCAATATCCAAACCAATTTGACAATGTGCAATGGGTTTGGGCTCCGCAAACAGTTTATGATACTAAGGCTGACAAGTACTTGATTTATTTCACTATAAAATATAAAGATGCACAAGAGCCCGATTCTGTCAACCCTAAACGTTCCACACTCGACTTCTATTGTGCATACGCCAATAAAGACTTCACCGGCTTCGAGGACGTTCCACATCTCATGTGGAGTCCGACCTATGGTGCTATCGATGGTGACATCATTCCGGGGGAGGATGGTTTATACCATTTCTTCTATAAGGGAAACGTAAAGGATTCCAAAGGGAAAGAATATAAAAACGGCATCAAGCAAGCCGTGTCATCATCTTTGTATGGCCCGTGGTTTGAAGACGACCTGTTTATTGATGCCTACCAAGACAGCCGCACAGGAGTAGAAGGCTCGGGCGTATTCAAACTCAATGAGAAAGATTGCAAACATGGCAAGACCGAATATATTTTGATGTACGACCTTTATGGAAGCGGCAAATATGAATTCCAGCGGACAAACAACTTAATCGACTTCACTCATCAGCCGGAGTCATTTACAAAGGATTTCTTCCCGCGTCACGGCACAGTCCTGCCCATTACAAAAAAGGAACTCAGAGTCCTCGAAAAAGCTTTTGGTAGTAAAAAAACAGAATTGCGATGACACAAGACGAGCAATATATGCACAGATGCCTGCAACTTGCCAAGAACGGCAGGCAAAACGCACAGCCCAACCCTATGGTAGGAGCCGTAATTGTACACAATGGAAGGATTATCGGTGAGGGATACCATGTTCGTTGTGGCGAGGGGCATGCAGAGGTAAATGCTTTTGCATCAGTCAAGGCCGAAGATGAGAAATTATTGCACGACTCAACTATCTATGTCAGTCTGGAACCATGTAGCCATTACGGGAAGACTCCACCATGTGCCGATTTGATAATCAGAAAAGGAATAAAGAGAGTTGTTGTAGGTTGCCAGGATCCTTTCGCTAAGGTACAAGGCAGAGGAATACAAAAGATTCGCGATGCAGGTATAATAGTTGACGTCGGTATTTGTGAAGAAGAATGTAAGAAATTGAACAAGGTTTTCTTTACGTACCACCAATATGGCAGACCATACATCACATTGAAATGGGCTCAAAGCAGCGATGGTTTCATAGGAGCTTTTGACGCTCATGGCAACTGTAAACAAGCAGCAATATCCGATCAATACACCAGAATGCACGCACACAAGCTGCGGACACAGAGCCAGGCAATTCTTGTAGGCAAAAACACATATTATTGCGACCACCCTTCACTTACTACACGCTATTGGTACGGTCCGGATCCCAAACGCATTATTCTCACACACGACAAAAATATAATGGGAAAAGATAGAATAAGCATAACGGACAATAACACTATCGTCACCGGCGGTAACATTTATGACATTATGTCGGAACTGCACGATGACGGAATACAGTCGCTGTTGGTTGAGGGAGGCCGTAACGTGTTACAAGAATTCATCGATGCACGCTTGTGGGACGAGGCATACATGGAGCAAGGGCCCCATCCAATTGGGCAAGGAACTGTTTCCCCAATATTACCATCAGACGTCTCAGTTGATAAAGAATTCATAACGTGGTTCGGAAGGCTCATCACACACTATACAAACCTAAAAATCAACCGAGGTAAAGACAATAAACTATAAAACACCACAGAAAATCATATAAAAATAATTAAAAGTCCGTCAAGCACTTCCATATAGCAAAAATAGTTCGTATTTTTGTATTTCAAACGTGATTAAAATGAGGGAATACATATCTATATATATTGTAATTATTTTGGGGTTCATGACAGGGTCGGTGTCTTCATGCATATCAAGTGACGACGTAGAAGAGACTCCACAATGTGTCATAACCAGTTTTTCTGTCGGCGATATAACAACAACATTGTATACGACCGCCTCCGATGGGACAGACAGTACATACACACGAACCATAGGCGGAAGTAGCATAAAGTTCAACATAGACCAAATAAATGGTCACATATATTCCGTAGACTCACTGCCAAGTTGGACGAATCTCACAAGAGTTGTTCCAAGTATCAGTTGCAGTGGAACCCTTTATGCAAAACTCAACAACGATGACACTTACTATGTAGTGACAAGCGGTTCCGACTCTATAGATCTGTCCACACCAATGGACTTTCTGGTGGTCGCAACCGACGGTGTATCGAGCCGGCACTACACCGCTGTGATATATAAATATTCAGCAAATGCTGACTCATTGTTGTGGACACCTGTCGAAAATAACCTTCAACTGACTGCAAGTCAGAAGTTAGTTAGCTACAACGGGCAACTATATGTGTTTGCGGATTATGAGGGAGAGCAATCTGTCAGCATCTCACAAGACGGCTCCATTTGGAGCGATCCTGCGACATTGCAATATACAACCGACAGCATTGATTTAAACTCCATTATAATATTTGATGCTAAAATGTATGCAACAAATGGCAATCATTCAATATATTCTTCAGAAGACGGCATCAGATGGAGCGTGGCATCAGACAAACCGGTTGAATCTCTATTGGCAAGCGATCCTGTCTACCTGTACGCTTTTGATGGAAATAAAATCATTGCGACACGCGACTTAGTGAACTGGGATACTTGCGGAGAGAATAACATTGATAAAATACCTGAACGATGCATATCAGCAGTGTCGTACCCGACACGTACCAATCAATCTCTCTACGTATGTGTGTGCGTGGGACTAACGGACTCCGTACAAGACAATGCAGCAGTCTGGTATAAGGTAACAGCAGATGAGGCATCGAGCAACCAAACATGGGATTACATAACAGTAACAGCAGAAAATGAGAACCCACTTCCTGCATTACAAAACCTATCTGTATTGTACTACGACAATGCTCTCTATGCATTCGGAGGTAACAACGACATATTTTATAAATCAGAAGATAACGGCATCACATGGTGGGAAGTCACACAATATCAGTATCTGCCATCAGATGCGATTGCCTACAAGCCAATTGCATCAGCCATAGAAGGTTATTACATCTATATGATTCAGACTGATGACGAAGGAAAGGCAAAAGTGTGGAAGGGTATACTCAACAAGTTTAGATAACAGCGGATGGGTTTGTTCATGAAATTGAAGGCATTAATCGTTCTGTGCGTCATTCCGGTTACGAATACGATGGCACAGGAACTCGAATACAAGCTCGAACTTGGCGGCATGTTAGGTGGAGGCTTCTATTTGGGCGATGCAAACTACTCATCTCTTTACAAAAACACCAATTTTGCAGGCGGGCTGCTCGCCAGGTACAACCTGAACCAACGAATGGCCCTAAAATTCGACTTGGCATATAGTGGTATCTCAGGTAATGCCCTTGAGCAATCGAATAAGTTCCCGGATGTGGTAGGTCAGGAATGGGAGTTCGATAATTCCGTCATC
The DNA here is from genome assembly GCA_964452915.1 of uncultured Bacteroidaceae bacterium. Classification (GTDB taxonomy): domain Bacteria; phylum Bacteroidota; class Bacteroidia; order Bacteroidales; family Bacteroidaceae; genus Colivivens. The sequence continues at coordinate 101,150 of CAYVNW010000003.1, forward strand.
GATGCCTCCTGTCAATATGAATTGTGCTTTTGGGGCTATGGTACCGGTCGCGGATACAAAGGATCTAAGCGTCTTGCACCTTATATACAACTTGGACTTGGATTTACTTATGGCAACAAAAAGTTCACTATGAACATCCCGATCGGATTCGGTGTAAAATATAAATTAAAGGACAGAATAAATATAGGAATAGACTGGACTATGCATTTCAGTATGAGTGACGAGCTGGATGGCATCAGCGATCCATATTCAATCGAGAGCGGATTCTTAAAGAATAAAGACTCCTACTCATTCACCATGTTTTATATCTCTTATGATTTATGTCCCAAATACAGAAAATGTAATAATGAATAAAAGCAGTAACAATATGTCAATCCAATTAGACTATAATCGAATTCCTCGCCATATTGCAATCATCATGGATGGTAACGGAAGATGGGCTAAGGCTCGTGGAATGGAGCGAACTATGGGACATCAACAGGGAGCCCAACAAGTGCACACGATAATGGAGGAAGCTGTCCGACTTGGGGTTGACTATCTGACACTGTACACATTTTCAACCGAAAATTGGAACCGTCCAATAGAGGAAGTAACCGCGCTGATGGGTTTGCTTCTGCAGCATTTGGAGGAAGAAGTATTTATGAAGAACAATGCCCGTTTTGAAGTTATAGGCGATATAAAGCGATTACCTGCTGAGGTGCAAGACACAGTCCGGCATCTCACCGATCGTACAAAGCACAATACTAATACATGTATGGTATTAGCGCTCAGCTACTCCTCAAAATGGGAAATAACAAAAGCAGTAAGCGATATCGTAAAAGAAGTAGAAAGAGGGACACTTAAGAGCAGCGAAATCAACGAAGATACAATAAGTCAACATTTGGAAACACGTAACATGCCGGACCCTGAGCTGATGATTCGTACTGGGGGCGAAGAGCGGTTAAGTAATTTCTTGCTGTGGCAGTGTGCTTACTCCGAATTCTATTTTACTAACGTCTATTGGCCCGATTTTACAATAGAAGAGTTTCACAAGGCTATTGCCGACTTTCAGCATAGGCAGAGACGGTATGGTAAGACGGGTGACCAAATAACACAAGAAGCACAAAAATAACATGATGAAACTACAGATACATATAACACTTGTTTTAGTGTGCATTGCTACGTTCGTTTTTTCCGTGCCAACTGCAGCGCAAGTAAAGCCAACTATCATTTATGGACAGCCACACGACTATATAATCGGTGGTATTACCATTGAAGCGGCAAACGAGGGCATAAAGAGATATGAAGATTATATCCTGATTAACATATCAATGCTGTCAGTTGGCGAACATATCACCGTACCAGGTGATGACATTCGGAATGCCGTTCAACGATATTGGAAAAACGGATTATTTTCGAATGTGAGAATCGAAGCGAGTGAAATCAGAGGCGACAGCATTTTTCTTAACATTGTCCTTGGTGCCCGTCCGAAAGTATCGGAAGTCAATATCAATGGAGTGAAAAAAAGTGAGCGTGATGACTTGGCAGATAAAATAGGCATTGTGAAAGGCAATCAGATTACACCAAATATGATTGACCACGCTAAAAAGATTATCGAAAAGTATTACGATGAAAAGGGGTTCAAAAATGCCGAGGTGGAAATCGTACAAAAAGACGACATCTCGCATCCCGACCAGTTGATCGTCGACGTGAACATAAATAAAAATGAGAAAGTTAAGGTAAACAAGATATTTATCACTGGTAACGACCATCTGTCACGCCGTAAATTTACCGGTAACTTCTTTTCAGGCGGCCTATTGAAAAAAACAAACGAAAAGGGCTTCAAAAGTCTTTTCAAAGCAAAAAAATTTATAGCAGAGAAATACGAGGAAGATAAAGAGCGCGTTATTGAGAAGTACAACGAACTCGGCTACCGCGACGCGATTATTAGCTCAGACAGCGTGGTAGACATAGGAAACAACCTTGTAGATGTCTACATTAATATAGATGAAGGACAGAAGTACTACCTGCGTAATGTCAACTGGGTAGGTAATACTATATACAACTCCATTGATCTTGCTAACGCACTGCAAATGGGCAAAGGAGACGTATACAATCAAAAGAAACTTAACGACCGCTTGATGGCCGACGAGAACTCCATTGGTAACCAATACTACAATCAAGGCTACGTATTTAGTCGTATAGATCCAAAGGAAGCAGAGGTAGATGGAGACTCTATCGATCTTGAAATCACTATTGAAGAAGGTAAACAGGCAACAATCAACAAGATTCAGATTTACGGCAACGACAAAGTATACGAGGAAGTTGTGCGACGTGAATTGAAAATCAAACCAGGCGACCTCTTTACTATGGACGCCTTTAAGCAGACTGCACAGGAGATTAGTCAAATGACACACTTCGATCCTGAAGCACTCGATCCTAATCACTGGATCAGTCCGGATAACATCAATGGAACCATTGACTTGAATATAGGGTTAACACCGAAAGCCAGCGACCAAATTGAGTTCTCTCTTGGATGGGGGCAGACCGGTATCATTGGTAAAATCGGACTCAAGTTCACCAATTTCTCCATTCAAAATCTTTTTGGAAAGAATAAGAACCGAAGAGGCATAATTCCGCAAGGTCATGGCCAGCAATTCGAGATAAGCGGCTCGACAAACGGAAGTTATTATCAGTCGTACAGCATCTCATTCTATGATCCATGGTGTGGTGGCAAGCGTCCTAACTCACTGTCGGTTTCTGCGTTCTATTCACGACAAACAGACGTAAGTAGCAGCTACTACAACAGCAATTACTACAACTCGTACTATTCGATGCTATATGGTTACGGCAACTACAACAGTTCGTATTACAATAACTACTCGTCCTATTACGATCCAGATAAGTACATACAGCTGTTTGGTCTGTCAATTGGATGGGGAAAACGTCTGAACTGGCCAGACAACAACTTTTACTTCAAGACGTCACTCTCCTATACACGATACATGCTGAAAGATTGGGAATACTTCCTGATATCCAACGGAAACTGCAACAACATCAACCTGACCTTGCAACTCATGCGAAGTTCGACAGACAACATGATTTATCCACGCCGCGGATCAGAGATTTCACTCTCTGTCAGTGCAACTCCTCCATACTCTTTATGGGACGGAATTGATTACGGAAGTTTGGCGACATCGGTCAGCGATGCCAACTATCAGCACGATTTACAGAAGAAATATCGTTGGATTGAGTACCACAAATGGAAGTTCAATTCACGTCTGTATGTACCATTATCCAGTGCACAAAAATGTTTCGTGTTGGTCACACGTTTTGATGCCGGATTCCTGGGTCATTACAACAAGAAAAAACTGTCGCCATTCGAGACATTCTACGTTGGAGGTGATGGTATGTCAGGATATTCCACAAGCTATTATACCGAGACAATTGCCCTTCGTGGTTATGAAAACGGCTCACTCACTCCAAGCGTGGGATCAGAAGGTTATGCATATTCACGCATGTCGCTCGAGCTACGCTACCCGTTGTTGCTGCAAGGATCAACCAACATATACGCATTGGCTTTCGTTGAAGGTGGTAACGCATGGAATAAGATAAGGAACTTTAACCCGTTCGAGATGAAACGTTCGGCAGGTGTCGGTGTACGTCTCTTCCTCCCGATGGTCGGTATGATGGGTATCGACTATGCATATGGTTTCGACAAAGTATTTGGGTCATCGACCTATGGGGGCAGCCACTTCCATTTTGTACTCGGACAAGAATTTTAAAAGTATAACATGTAACAAGAGTATTATATGAAAAGGTTAGTATTATCGTTAATAGTCGGTTTATGTTGCATTGCAACAAACGCACAGAAATTCGCGTTAGTCGATATGGAATACATATTGAAAAACGTACCTGCGTATGAGCGTGCTAACGAGCAGCTCAATCAAATCTCTAAGAAATGGGAAAATGAGGTAGGAACCATCCTGCAAGAAGTAGAGACAATGTACAAGAAGTACCAATCAGAAGTTGTATTCCTGTCTGATGCGCAAAAGCAAAAGACCGAGGAATCCATCATGGCAAAGGAAAAGGAAGCAAGCGACCTAAAGAAGAAATATTTCGGCAGTGAGGGCGAACTATACAAGAAGCGCCAAAGCCTGATGGCTCCAATACAAGACGAGATATATAATGCGGTAAAAGATATATGCGATCAAAAAGGCTATCAGCTTGTTCTCGACCGTGCCTCGGGTGGCAGTATTATATACGCCTCTCCGAAAATAGACATAAGCGACGAAGTGCTTCAAAAACTTGGATATTCATATTAAAGATAAACAATATAAAATATAATGATAACAATGAAAAGGATCTTATTAATTGCACTCGTCCTTCTTCCGATGAGTGTGTTTGCGCAACAAAAGTTTGCGCATGTGAACTCTACATTAATCGTTCAAGCCATGCCGGAATATACTACAGCACAGAACGAAATCCAAACTTTGGCAAAACAGTATGAAAACGAGTTGAAACTCATGCAAGACGAATTGCAAACCAAACTGGACGACTACCAAAAGAACGCGTCTACCCTACCCGATGCAACAAAGCAACGTCGCGAACAAGAGTTGCAGGACTTAAACCAACGCCTCGAACAATATTACCAGACAAGCCAGCAGGAGTTACAAAAGACTCAGCAGACCAAGTTGTCCGAGATATCTGAGAAAGTAGGCAAGGCCATCAAGGAAGTTGGGACAGCCGGTGGATATGTATACGTTATGGATATTTCGTCTGGCATACCATTTATCAACGAGACTATCAGCACAGATGTCACAGATCAAGTAAAAGCTAAGCTTGGAATCAAATAAGGCAGATACATACACTGTTTCAAGGGAAATCCTAAACTAATAGGTTTTCCCTTTTTATTTTAAATACAGTTGTGAATCAGCAGACATCAGTCGTATAAAGTAGCTTTATTCGCTTGTCGAAATTTTCGGGATGCTTCCGCAGATCCTCTGCGACTTCCGTGTACGGATGTTCAGCATCAAGATACCGTTCACCATGCGCAGTAGGCAAATGTTGCGGTATCATATATGATTCGCCGAAATAGCACACAAGAGCATCATGCGTATCATTTGGTGCAGGAAACATAGTGTCTTCAAATTTTATCCATTCTTGCCTGACATACGAACTTCTGTTTCTAATACGCCGATGCGAACTGTACTTATACGAAATGACCGAGACTCTACGAGACTTGTCGGCATCCACAAGGCGGAACAGGCTCTCATATACGGCAAATGCCTTTTTATAGTCAACGAATTGATATAAGCCTTTCGACAATATCGCAACAACCTTCTTCTGTACACTCGTAATCTCACTCATGTCGGCCAAATACCCGCGTATGGTTTTCTTTATTACCATGGTAGCTGTACGATGCAGGAAACGCAATATGGGGTTCTCTATATACCCGTCTAAAACAAAGATATCGACACCAAGCCCCCGGCAATAACTCCCGTTTACCTCGTAGCGAGTCATTGCGGTAGAACCCCTGTGCCGCAAAATTCCATGTCCACAATAAAACATATCGTCAGAGTATGTGTTTTGTAAGAAGTATGGATCCGTGAATTCTTTTTCTCCGATTGCTACAAGTTTGTCGTAATCCTTCCTCATCATCACAAAATCAATATCATCATCCCATGGAATAAATCCGTGATGCCTTACGGCTCCCAACAACGTTCCACTATCCATCCAAATCATCAAGCCGTGGCGCTCGCATACATCCACCAGCTTCTTTGCCATCTCCATTTGCAATGCCCATACCTGCTTCATTGCATGTGGTATGGTATACCCGCACTTAGTCTCTTCCTCTAAGTTCATTATTATGTTTTTTGCAAAGTTACTACATTATTCAATTTGTTATGCGCTCTTTGTAAACAAATTTAAATCTGTAGGACTCATCAGTAATCCATTTATACTGCTTTCTATAATTATAGTACGATGAACGAGACACCTTCGTTGCAAATATTGTTTTCTGCTCCGTGAAACCTAAAAGTATTAGATAACATACTTTCATTCTTTGTTCACTTAATCTGATACATCCAGCAGACGTTGTTTGGATTCTTCAAGGTGTCCCACACTGTCCCACCAAATGTTAAAAATCAAGTTAGAAACAAAAATTTTTATCTTGTTAATTTTAGGCTTCTGAATACTCATGACAGGGTTACGCTTCAAAATCAAATAGAATATGGGACAGAGTGGGACAGCAAAATATTTTTTTAATCAAAAAAATATTGTTACTTTGCAACCGAAAAATTAAATAACAAGATGAATAAGAACAGTATTAAAAGACTTGCAAGCGCATTCGCAGTATTATGCTTGTTTGTAGCCATTTATAACAACAACGCAGTTGCAGGTACACCAATTCCAATTGGTAATCCATCAGACAAGAACAGCAAAGGAGGAGCATCACGCATGCCAAACCGGTACCCACTGTATCTGGAACTCGAGGACAAAGGAGACATCGACTCACTCATCTTTTATTATCAAGGTGCGGAACCAGTCAGCTATTCCCTCTACAGTGAGGACGGGGAGTTGCAACTCCAAGACTCTTGCCTGTTCGACTCCGACGGCAAGTGCCAGGTACCACTCGACGGACTCGCACCGGGTACGTACACCATTACAATAATGGTAGGCTGCACCATGTACGAGGGAACCTTCCTGTTTGGATGACTATTTCAGCCGCCATGTTCCTTGGTTCCATCGGAAAAGAGCGGAGCACACGCCAAACGTCCGGCGGGCAGTTTTTCTCATAGACAAAGCTTATTGCTGACCTTCCGGACGGATTGGCGCTTTTCTCTCCACAGGGGACGTGATTAGTAACAATAGAATAAATGACAATATTTAATAATGCATAGAGAAGAATGTACATATAAATACAGGCAATGGATGCAGGACAAATCACGGGTTTGTACTGGTGACATCAGCTCATTATTCCTAAATAATCCAATGATTAAATGAGCACGACGACCGCCCGTATATAGAATGTGATACGAATGCTTGTGATTTTGATACAATATTTTGTTTATAAAATTAAATTCAATTATATTTGCGGCATCATTCGCCACGATCGAATATTCAAAGCAAAGATATATACCAACAACTAATAACTGAATACAGTAATTATGAAAGAAAAACCAACATACAAGTACGGAAGAGCCGGAGTATGGCACGGCCCACTTCTTAATGCGGCTGTGTTCTTGTCGCAGACGATCATATTGGCATTCTTCGTCTTCTCATGCGCCCCGGAGGAAGGAAGCCTGGAGGCCGCGCTGAATGCGGGGAGCCCGACAGCGGCTGGGTAGGCATGGACATGGGAAGGCCCGTCTGCGTATCGTCCGTCCGCATTGTGCCGAGGAGCGACGACAACGACATCAGGCCTGGCGATACATACGAGCTGTTTTACTGGGGAGAGGGCAACAAGTGGGAGTCATGCGGAATCAGGAAGGCGGAGTCAAACGTCCTCAGCTTCGATGGCGTTCCCAAAGGCGCACTGATGTGGCTGAGGGATTACACCAGGGGAATGGACGAGCGTCCGTTCCTTATCGACGGGGACGGCAGCGTGGAATGGTGGTGACAACAAAGTATAGGGTGCACGGACTAACCATACAGGACATGCGCATACAGATAAAAGGGCAAGCCGGCTCCCCTTTCAAGAAGAGCCGACAATTAAAAAAACATATTTTATTATGCTAAAGAGTAATTTAAAATTAAGCAAGATAGCCATACAGCTGTCAGTATGTGCCGCAACGGCACTGTGTACAAACTTCGTCGGCGCATGCTCCGCAGATGAGGATGACATCTATTATGGTGACGAGTTGGAAACCCGTACGAAAGCTACAAGGAGCGTGGGAGAAGGTGGAATCATCTCCTATGATTATTCCATTGACGGCGGTCCAATGTCAATTACGGAATACATTAATCAAGCCAACGACCTTACTGCCACAATAACTTTTGAATGGGATGGCAACGATGTCGCCTCCAACGTACAGGTGAATACCGAGATTACAACAAGTAATCCAACCATAACGATATCCACTCCATCTGGATATATTGAAGTTCCACAATATGAAGTGACCTACAAACATTGTACATCTGTAACCCTGGATATATGGAATTATGAAGGCAAAAGCTATTTTATAACGGATGTTACAGTGGAATATAAACAAGTAACCTATGATATGTATGGTCAGAAAACAGGTTACGGTGCTTCTAATACATATTCCAAAACGGTTAAATTGGATGTGACAAGCAAAGTACACCGTCACATTCATGAGAAAAAATAAACTGGCTTATGAAACAGTTACTTTTATTAATCCTTGTATCTATACCATCCTTCTCGGATGCACGAGTAATCGACCATGTCGCCTGCTTGTACAGCCGTATGGAAGATCTGAAAGTGACCAGAATTGATTATGCGGATGATGCGACCGTCGTAACATTCAAGACGACCAAGAAATGTTCGCCAACGTAAAAGATAGGTCACGGGATTTACCTGGTAGATGATAACAGCGAACGCCACCACGCCGTCAGCGCGGAAGGCATAAAGTTCGACTCACTCTATGTAA
>CAYVNW010000004.1:0-48145 GCA_964452915.1 uncultured Bacteroidaceae bacterium
AAAAATATTGGAAAGTCTGCGTTCTATGAGTGCACTGGGTTGACTAAATCAGAATTTTCCAGCATTGAGAGTTTGTGTTCGATTAACTTTACTGTTGACACAGGTATTATCTCTTTTTCCAACCCACTATATTATGCTCATAACCTTTACATTGACGGAGAGAAAGTTACCAATATTATAATTCCTAGTTCCGTTACCTCGATTGGTTCCCAGACATTCCGAGGGTGTACTGAACTAACAAGCATTACAATCCCTAACTCTGTAACTTCTATTGGGCCCTATGCGTTCAATGGTTGCACTGGACTGACTTCGGTTAACATTCCTAATTCTGTGACAACAATAGAATCCAGCGCATTCCAAGGCTGCACTGGACTGACTTCGGTTATAATTCCTGATAATGTTACATTTATTGGAACTGAGGCATTCCCAAGTTGCACTAATATCTACGTAAAAAGAGGAACGTATGCGTTGCTTGCCTTGTGGCATAGTAATTTTGTTCCGTTCGAAACAGGCACCCATAATTTGTTGCAAAAACCTGTGATTAAAGTGGACGCAACTCAAACCTCTGCAACCTTCAAGATGGATGACAGCTATAGCGAGTACGCATATTTTAGTAGCGACAATACATTAATCAAAAAAGAATATGTAGTGACTGATCTATATCCAGAGCATACGTACACGGACATATTTACGATACGCAAATCTGCTACTGACAGCAAAGTGTCTTGTGACATTAAAGTCGAATACACTACTGACAGCTTAAGACCTAACGTAAGCATCATAGCAACATCGCCTTCAACTATCAATGTTGAGGGAACTTACACTGATGAAGATGTTGAAATTGGCAAATCAATTATCTCCATTATAGATAGTGTATACTTCGAAGGGGACAAGCACTGTTTTACAGGCTTGAATCCAGATACTGAATATTTTATTTATTATTGCATTCAAATTGGGGATGGTGCAAGCTATTCGACAACAGAACGTTTTTATACTTCTACCCTAACTCTTGAAACCCAACAGCCAAAAGTGATATCCGAAGGTAATGTAATTGTTCAAGCGACTTCCAATCTCGACGATGCAGAGACAAATGTTGGCTTCGAGTGGCGGCGCACCGACTGGATAGACGACTTCACGTCCAACTCGGGCAGCGGCTACCTGTATGAAGGAACGATGGAAGGCTACATACGCAATCTCAACACAAATTACCTGTGGAAGTACCGACCATATTATGAGGCAAACAACGGCACACGTTATTATGGGGAATGGGTGGGAATTGACCCTACAAATACAAGTTACTTCCAACCTACTGTTCACACATATGCAAGTGTCAGCGTGGATGGGAACAGTGCAAAAGTACGTGGATATGCTCAACGTGGTACTGATAATATCACAAGCCAAGGCTTCGCTTACTGGAAAGCCAACGTCTCAGCCGCCAATGTCAGGGCTGCCGCTCTTGCCGTTGCTACTATACCATCAAGTGCGAACATAGTGGAGGTGAAAGGCACAGTGATGGAGACCACACTACCAGGCTTGGACTACAACTCCACATATACCTACGTGGCATTTGTAACGACAAGTGAGGGAGAGACGTTCTATGGAACGGAACAAACATTCCAAACAGGTGACGATCCTACTGGTATCGACGATATAGTGGTTGACACCCTGCCACGCTCCTACTCCGTCAGTATCTACGACCTGTCGGGACGCAAGTACTCGACCCTGCAACGCGGCATCAACATCATACGCTACGATGACGGGACTGTGAAGAAAGTCCTTGTCAAGTGAACACCTTATATTAATATATAAGCGGCTCATTGGCGCATCCCTAAGTTTATGACAGGCTTGGGGATGATGCTTTAAATGGGTACGGCAAAATGAAGGACTAAGCCTCATATCTATGAATGTTAAAATCTTGCATTAAATACATTGCAGTTTTTCAAATTATGAGAAACATCTTGTTGGATTGTGCAAAGTGTGCAATTACTAAAAATTATGCGCCCAACTGTTTTTTTTGAATTTCCCAATTGGGAAAAAGATTTTTTCCAACTGGGAAATTCTAAGGGGTGTTTTCAGCGTTTAAAGCCGTATGAGAATGTGCAAGTTTACGTTGTAGTATGACAGGCATCAACATATACCATAATTCCCGAATTTCTTGTTTCAAATATACAAGAGATTTAAGTTCGACGAATTTATAATAATGTTACTTACTCCAGTGCGCTCGCGGCTAATCGATCTATCGATCATCCATTGCATCACTGAAGGTTATTGCTTCATGCCTTGGTGTTCCCGCATTAATTGTATGCTTATTTTTGCTCTATTTATCATCCTCTTTAGCTCCCTCCTGCTCTTTGTACACAGCCTCTTCTGAGTCGTCCCGTGATGTTGTTGGTGCAGAGTCGTACTCCTTCAGGGTAGTGCCGTAGGTGGTACGTAACACTTTGAATTCGGTGCGACGGTTGATGGCGTTGCAAATCTCCTGCTCCTCGGGCTTCAGACTCAATATAAACTGTTCGGTAAGAGTGTCTCCCTCGGTTAGGAAACTATATGTATCGGCAAGACGTCGTCTGACCACTTTTGGGCGTTCCTCTCCATATCCGACAGCCGTGAGACGATCTGCCTTTATACCGTGTGCGACCAAGTACCTCACCACTGATTCGGCCCTACGTTGCGACAGGCGCTTGTTGTATTCATCATTTCCACGATAGTCGCAGTGGGCAGCCAGTTCGATCGTTATGTTAGGGTTCTCGTTCATCATAATCACAAGACTGTCAAGCGACTTTGTTGAGGCCTCGGTAAGCGTTGCTTTGTCGAATTCATAGAAGATATTATCGATCAATACAGGAATGTCGATAGGAGGAAGCGGAAACTGCAAGGTGTATTCTGCACTCTCTCTTATGTCTTTTGGAACCGATATTTCCTGCTTCACATTAAGATAACCTTTACAAGTACCGAGCATGACATAGCTGACGCCCGGTGTCAAGACTTTTTGAAATGAGCCGTCACCCTTGACACTAAGCTTCTCGTTAGTACCATCGTCTCCTATAACATAAACAAGTCCCTCAGGCAATTCATAACCGTCTTTCTCGTATACCCATCCGGTAACTACTTGCAATATCTCCGGTAATTCAAAGCTATAGATATTCTCCCACCCGCGACTGTTGTCGCCACGGCTCGATGAGAAAAAGCCACGATTGTGCACTCCTTCGAATGTCATGCCGAAATCGTCGGCACTGGAATTGAGTGGATATTGCTGGTTTTCCACTATCCAACCCTTCACGCTGTCGACAGTCGCCTTGAAGATGTCAAGACCGCCCATGCCCGGATGTCCGTCGGACGAGAAATACAATTCACCGTTTGGACGGAAAGATGGAAACATCTCATTACCCACAGTATTTATAGGACGACCAAGATTTTCAGCTCCTCCAAAACCGTCTTTCATTATACGTGTGCGCCAAATGTCATATCCGCCCTCACCTCCTGGCATATCGCTCACAAAGTACAGCCACTCGCCGTCGGGACTCACAGCCGGATGAGCGAAGGAAGAAAGCGTGTCTTTACTGATTTCACACTTCACCGGCTTGCCCCAAGATGCATCGGAGCGTGACGACTGGTATATCTCTGCATAACGCGGATATGACGGGTCGGAACTGCAGCGCGTGAAATATAGGGTCTTACCGTCGGGCGATATACAACTTACACCATCGTCGTACTCGCTGTTGATTTCAGAGGCAATTTCTTCTACTTGTTTCCAACGTTTGTTCTCATCTTTCTTGGCAATAAACATGTCGGACGGCTTCACTCCCGTTATGCCACTAAGTGCGTCGCCGGTAGCATTCCTGCGGGTTGATGTAATAATGAGTTGGTCGCTATCATCGCCAAAGAGCATAGGAGAATAATCAGAACGCGATGAATTAAAAAGAGCTTCCTTCTTCACCTTGTAAAGATTGGGATTAGCCTTCCACTGGGGCGCAAGCTCACTTGACTGCAAACCGGAACGAGCGAGTTCATTGTCAGGGTCAAGTTTCAGATACGCTGAGAAACTTTCCTTGGCACCTTTGTAGTTCGCCAATTTCAGTTGCTGTGTGCCCAAATAAAGCAAAGCTGTTGAATCAGGATAATTATATCTCACAGCCGTTGCAAACGCCTGCATCGCTTTTTGTGGATTGTTTATACGGCGATAGCAGTCGCCCATACGGAACGACCGGTCGGCGCGTCGGGCTTTGTTTCTCGACGGCACACGCTGATATGACTTCTTGTAGTATTGTGCCGCAACATAATACTCGCCCAATGCGAAAGACTGGTTGCCCTTCTTCAAGTAAATGCCTTCATTACTACAGGAAGCGACAAGAAGCGCCACTGAAACAACCGCATATATGTATCTGACTTTGCTCATCATACATTATGAAACGTTGAAACGTTTGCCTTTATTGTGTTGCCTCAGTCATGTCTTCCTTGTTTTTCCCTACACGTAAGGCCAATGAATATATGTTACTTGTAAAGCAACTTAGCGACAGAGCCGTCGTCATAGCGCACAATATTGATTCCCTTCTTAATGCCATCCAGTTGCATTCCCGAAACCGAATAGATACCGGAAGTTTCTTTGTTTTCTGTCACGGGTATTATGCCAGACGTATCTTGCAGATACTTGAAATTGTTGTCGATGATCGCCCTTACAAGTTCAGCTCCTTTCACCTCATACTCTCCCGTACTATCCACTCCCGCATAGTCCATCATGATGATTCCTGTTGGCCCAGCATCGTGAGATGCAAGATAATCGAGTATTGCTTTGTGTGAATGTGTGGCATTATCGCGATATCCGTCACTTGTTGAGATCTCGTAACCGAACAACGACACGACTTGCGAATAAGCAGATGCGAAATTGATAACCCACCGGATGGTACTTGCCATTGTAGCCGAAGTCTTGTGCTTCGTACTAAAATCCAACAGTCTGTTGATTGCCGCAATCTTAGTGTCCACCCAACCCTCATTATGAGTGTCCGAGTAGTCTTGCATATACAACTTGGCTGTAATGCTGTTTATGCCTGCAATCACGCCTTGTGTCTGCTTTGACCAATTAGCCTCGCCTGTCCAGTTCTTGAAGATACCTCCAACAGGATTGGTTGAGTAATTGTCACGGCTGAGTAGGAGTATCTTGCCGCGCACATCACCGACCTTTAAGTCGTTCTTGAAAACTGCGAAATAATCTTTTAAGTCATCACGATTCAATATTTCAAGCAATCGGGTATTATACACATTCTCTACTTGGTCACCACTTGTCTCATGAAGCAGATGTAGGAGAACAAACTCTGACGGGTTGGCTATAAGCGAGTCACGCAACAGACAGAGAACATCTTCGAAATGAGCACTCGTAGGCACTATGCCATGATTGATATTCATGTAGTTCTCGTATACACACGGACGCAAGTCGAACATCCGTACGCCAACGCTCCATTGGTCTCTTATGCTTAGATCTTGTGTCTTGGCAAACTGGTTTCCGAGTTCCTCGCTTCCTTCCGCCCAACCTTCGCCTGTAGCCGCATCGTGCGCCCCAGGGATTGACAGTACTGCAACATAAGCGTCATCAGGCAAGCGTCCCATCCAATTATCGGCTCGCACCTGTGCTGCTATATTTATACCTATCAATACCGGCAAGAAAAATTCTTTACTTATATTCATGTATTATTTTATTTAATGGTATTTCTTTCTTATGTTACATACTATTTATTTCATCTGAGGCTTTTCATGACCGTATTCCCTTTCTTCTCAATGTAGATACCATGGACGATATCAGATCTACGTACTTGACGGCCATTCAAATCATAGAACACAGAGTTCGAAGAAGATTCGACATCGTCTGTCACGTTGTGTATTGCATCTGATGTGCCGGGATTTGCGATAGCGTCGCGCAGGGCGATATAAGCAGCATACACTTCATCCCAAGTATTGCTGTCAGACATTTTTCCGGCCGCAGATATAGCTATTGTCAAAGTCTCGTCAGTAGCATCGCCTCTGCTCTTTGTGGCAGATAAGATATCAGTCAGCAGACTTAGCAAGGCTGACTTTGTTTTCAATGCAGTTACATCACGCAGACAAAAGTTGTCGAATCCGGAAAAAGATTCTGTGCCATTAGTCAACTTCTTGGCACAAAAGCCTACATTAAGCGATTCAAAACCATTGAGAGTGAATGGGAGTATCTGCGTCTGCCACTTGGTTGACGAAGTCGTAACAGACAACGTTTGAGCATCAGACTGTTGGGGTGTAACCAGCAGTTGGCTGCTACCTGTTCCGCCAGAATACCATACATCGGCAATAAGTTCGTAAGCGCCAGCCGGCAACACATTCAAAGATTGGTTGAAACCTATAGATGATTTGCCCCATTTCTGTCGGACAAGATAGGTGTTCGCTCCCATCTGTCCTGTCCGTGCATTTAATGGAGCCGTGAAAAGATTACCGTATAAGTCGGTTGGGTTCAAGATGCTCATATCATTCTCATTGCCATTCTGATAGTTGGCTTCCCATCCTTCCGGCAAATAAATAGCACGGTCGGATGTCACGCCTGAATTCTCCATAGTCTTATAAGAAGATTCGAATCCAGGATTTGCAATTGAGTCCGTGTAGTCAATAATCAGAGCGCTATCTCCTTCATGTACATCATAGCCCTGCAAAGTAGCAAGTTCATTCTGTGTAAGTGCGATGTTGTAGAGGCGGAAGTTGTCGATCGTACCTATATAGTCGGCATTGTCCGAGTTGTCCTGCCACCACTGAGTACGTGCAATGTAGTTGCGTAAGTCAGTACCGTTAGCAGTCAGTTGGTAAGGTTCACATATATTGTTTGTGCCGCTTGCCACTACATCTCCATCGATATAGATTGTAGTCAGATGGTCGGCAGCATTGAAAGTGACAGCCACATTGTAAGTCGTATCTGCGGTAAGTGTTGTAGATGCGGTTACCAATGTTGTTGAGCCACCATTATATTTAATTCCTGCCGACAAAGCATTGGCACGCAGAAAGAAGCTGTTGTTCGCGCCAACACCAAAGTCAAAGAAGCGTGGTAATTTATCTAAACTCTTTGGTGTAGCTTGCAGTAGTACTGTATAGCTACGCAAGCTGTCGATTATGTGTGATGGTGCAAGTGCATATCCATTCGTACTGAATCCTGTTGCCGTGTTCTGCGTCGTATTCAAAGTACCGTCCACAGTCGCCTTGCCCATAACAGCCAAGTCGCGTCCGTTACCACTCAAGTCACGTACTTGCGTGACACCATCCTGTATGTATGTCTCGTCTGTTTCAAAGTCGTACCTTAACATGAGATTGTTTGTTATGTCACGAGGCAGCACCGTAGTCTGGAATTTCAATGTGTCAGTACCGCTTACAGCTGTAAGGGTGACATCTGTGGCAGTTGCAGGATAGTGGTCTATACCATCATTGCTCAGCACATGTCCATCACTTGAGGTCCAACTTATTGCCGCACCCGAACTGATACTTGTAGGCAGTACGATATCAGTAGTTACAGGATTCGGAATACTTATTTGAGCCAGACTGCTATACACTACAAGCCGGCGCACTTCATCTTGTGAGATTGCACGGTTGTAGACGGAATAGCCGTCTACACTACCCCAGAACCCACCGACTGACACATCGCCCAAAGTCAGTCCATCTGAATCAACAATCATTTCAATGAGATGATTGCGGTAAATGACAAGTCTGCTACCATCGTATGTCAGTGTGAGATATGGTTTAGTTATTGGGCAATTGTAATAGCTTGATGGAGTGTCAGCAGTATAGAATGGTGTGGCACTTGTGTATGTTTTGCCATTCAACTTCACATAGATGTAATGATTTGCATTAAGACCAAGCATAATGTCGGAACCGATGTGCAGTAACTCTCCGCTATAAGGATCGGTTGAGATCACTGGTGAAATACTTACGGAGAAAGTTCCGCTGCCGGTGCCGTCAAACACTTTTACCATTTCACTCTCTGTCATAGTCAGACTTTTCCCTGCTTCTGTCTTAAGCAATCCATTGTTCAAATCGGCTGCATCTTCCGGAAGTTTCCAATCAGAATGCAATTCTGTCGGGTAAGTTTTAAACCAATATACATAATCTCCATACATCCAACAAAGGCGTAATGGCGACTTAGCCGACCCAGGCAGAATGAACGGGCGTACATTATTTTTCTGAGAGTTTTTAGTCAACTGCTGTTTATCAGTAATGTTACCAGCGTCGTCAAGCACGTATTTCCATATCTCATATACACTTGTTCCTGACGCATTAGCAGTCGGCAGAGAAACGTAAACATTGTTTACTGTGTCAGGATCGATAGCTATGCCCGAGGAATAGCACAGTTCCCTGTTCTGCCCGTGGAACGACCTGCCGCCATATCCTATATCGATAAGTTTCCATTCATTGCCAGTCCAGCGTGCATAGTAGTATTCATGATCCGTTTTCGCATTGTTGATGCGCACCATAGCCACTACAGGGTTGTCAGCACTGTCGGTGGCAATTTGCCAAATCCAATCGCGAAAGGAACTGGGGGCATCCACAACAGTTAGCGGATAACTGTTCTTGTAGTTCGACGTCTTATAAATATAGAAAGGACCATTGCCTATGACCGACAATTGATTGCCTTTCACATCACGAAGAATCGGGCCTTCAGTTCCTCCTGCATTGATATCGATTGTATTGAAATATACCCAGTTCGGGTATTCATTGTCAGGATGTCCTGTAGTATATGTCAGATAGATCTTATCCTTTCCATTGCTCTGGTATTTCACATATGGGCGCGCAGCCGTACTCTGCACGATTTGCTTCGGTCCGAAATCAAATGTACAGTCATCGTTACCATCAGGCATCGTAAGCCGACCGATTGTAGGATGCCAATTGATGCCACGCCAGCACAAGTAGATGTGTGTAGGGTCTTCACTTAAAATAAAAGGTGAAGGATATGTCGTGTTGTTTGCTACTGTTATGACTTTCTCCGCTCCCAATTGTGTTATGTCGTATGGACGTACGGAAATACGGTAGTAGAAACGGGGCTCAGATGTATGTGCCATGTAAAAAATCATTACACGTCCATCGGGAAGTACAAGGAACGTTGGGTTGTTATGATCGTCAGGCTGAAAGTTGCTTCGCACAAGCACCTCATTTTTCCTGCCGGTCACAAAATCCATTTGCATTGCCTTAATACTTCCGTGAACGTCAATATAGCCAATCCATGAAACATTCACTCCCGCATTTGCATCTTCATAATGGGTCGCCCTTGGGTCTGCGAACCAACACCAGGCACCTTCGCGTGCTACTTCATAACCACTGAATGCCTCCTGAGCGTGAATATCGTTCACACAGAACATCAACAACAGTAGTATGACTTTCCATTTAGTTGTAACTGTAATCATATTGTTTTCCATTTAACAAATTAATGTGTATTCTCAAAAACTATATACCCATGCAAATGTACAACATTTATTTCAATAGCCACAGAAAATACGGATAAAAATACTATCTTTGCACTGAAAAACAAAAGAAATGACAAAACAAACAAAAGGATTCATAAATGGTATCGTGTCGGGCATATCGTTTGGCTTGATACCTTTATTTTCCATTCCTGTCATTGCGGCAGGTATGGGAAACGTGAGTATTTTAGTCTACCGCTTCCTGTTTGGGTCAATGGGCATGTTGCTTGTACTCATTTTCCGACACACCAACTTGCGGATTACATGGGGAGAGTTTTGGCGAATATCTGTTTTGTCCTTATTTTACAACGGCACAGCACTATGCACGCTTGAATGCTATCACTATCTATCGTCGGGTGTAGCGACGGCCTTGGTGTATACCGACCCTGTGTGGTGCGCACTAATAGGACTTATATTCCTGGGCGACAAGTTCTCATGGCGGCTCACGTCAGCCATACTGCTTGCGTCGTTAGGAGTGATGCTACTTACAGGGATGCTCAGCGGGGACGGTTCGTTTTCAGTGTTGGGAGTAATGTGGGGATTACTTTCCGGATTGTGCTACGCCCTCTATCTTATCTTCCTTCCACGTCTAAGAGTGCGTGGAGTCACATCGCTCAAACTCACCTTCTATGTTTTCTTCCTTGGCATGATATACTTGTCATTATACAGCATTTTTGCTGAAGGAGGTGTAGAAAAAGTGAGCAACCTGCCATGTCTCATCAACCTAATATTGCTCGGACTCATTCCGACAGCACTCAGCAACATCTGCGTAACCATGTCACTGCGGCTCATCGACAGCACAATAGTTGCAATTCTCGGTGCGTTCGAACCTCTAACTGCCATGGTTGTAGGCATCTGCTTCCTGGGCGATGGATGGAGTTGGACAAGTATAGCCGGAGCCTCACTGATACTGGTTGCAGTCGGTATCCTATCGGCAAAGACCACATAAGCATCGTACACATATCTGCCATATCTCGCACAGTGGAGTTCGCGCTTCATGCGGACCGTCAACTGCACCTCGCCTGCAAGCCGACTCCATTTCTTCCACGTGCCTCTGCATCCGCTTCAACGATGACCTGCTGATATACGTCCGGTGAGGCTTGATGAACGCACCAAGGAACTCCACTCCTCTATTGCAGTCTACAATCACGGACTTGCCCTCATGCAGCCTCAGTTCGAGCCGGCTGAGGAGAAAATCTCTGGCCTTATCTCTTATCGCAAGAAGCCGTCTCTTGTCGGTGCATCCTGGCAATGCAGATGTAATGTGTGCTGACATCGGAGATGTCAGTGCTGCAGCCTTGAGCATGATCGCTTAACATAGAGTTGAAGTAAGTATAGTCAGAGTACTCAGTGATGACTATCAGTAAAAGACAAAAAGCCCGTCCAATCATTGTTTGGCATTTGCCTGACAATCGTTGAGCATTTGCCAAACAATCGTTTGGCATTTGCCAGACGATTGTACAAACAGTCATCAGTCACAATTAGTTGGTTCTGACAATTGCCATAATAGCGGCTTCTCCAATCTAAAAGTATATGGATTCAAGAATCAGTTAATGGATTAATCAAATCGGATTGAAGTGAAAGAACACAACAACAGTACACAACTCCAATGGAAGATTGTGTACAATATGTACATAATAAAAGCGCGGAATTGAAAGAATTTGCAAGTGGGGATTGGCCAACTTTTGTCCTATCCCCTTATACACTCTTTGGCTGTCGGTCTCTACACGGCAGTAAAAGTGTGTCTCATGTGCCTGTGTGTCATGCCTTGTGACCATTGACTTGTATGTTCTTTGCAAAGTTAGTATTTTATTTATAAATGACAAACTTTATTAAAAAGAATTTGATACTCGAGTCTGATATCAACTCTATGTACTTAAAGATAGTTACAGAACTGCATCCGTATTATTTGCAACACCATGGAATCTTTACATTGTGGGGTGTGCCTTTCTAATCACATAGAACTACAACAAGAAAAGGCATCTCCTTCATAAAGCATGAATGCATGAAGAAAGAAAAAAAACACGGTTAAATATTTTGCGATACAAATTCAATTTACTACATTTGCATATACATTCAAAAACTATGCAGGGAAGTACCCCTACACAGATGAAATAATCAATTCCAATATATAAACCAACAACTATTATGGAAATCCAAAAAATCATGGCTCAGCTTGAAGCCAAGCATCCTGGAGAAAAAGAATATCTTCAGGCAGTTAAGGAAGTGTTGTTGTCAATTAGTGATATCTACAACCAGCACCCTGAATTCGAGAAAGCGAAAATCATTGAGAGACTTGTGGAACCTGAACGTATCATCACCTTCCGTGTGCCTTGGGTGGACGATAAGGGTGAGGTACAAGTGAACCTTGGCTACCGTGTGCAGTTTAACAGTGCAATTGGCCCATACAAAGGCGGTCTTCGTTTTCATGCATCGGTGAATCTCAGCATTCTGAAGTTCCTCGGCTTTGAGCAGATATTCAAGAATGCACTGACCACACTGCCTATGGGTGGAGGCAAAGGAGGCTCGGACTTCTCGCCACGCGGTAAAAGCGAAGCTGAAATCATGCGCTTCTGCCAGGCTTTCATGAGTGAACTGTTCCGTTACGTAGGTCCTGAAATCGACATTCCAGCAGGCGATATAGGAGTCGGTGCACGTGAGATTGGCTACCTGTTCGGTCAATACAAGAAGCTCACTCGTGAATGGAGCGGAGTGCTCACAGGAAAGGGACTTGAATATGGAGGTTCACTCGTACGTCCTGAGGCTACAGGTTTCGGCGGATTGTATTTTGTACGCGAGATGTTGCAAGACAAGGGTATAGACATCAAAGGCAAGACAATAGCAATTTCCGGCTTTGGAAACGTTGCATGGGGTGCAACAACCAAGGCGACACAACTTGGAGCCAAAGTGATCACCATCTCTGGACCAGACGGATATATTTACGATCCGGAAGGACTTGATGAAGAGAAGATAGCATATATGCTCGAATTGCGTGCCAGCGGAAATGATATCTGTGCTCCATACGCTGACAAATTCCCTGGCAGTACGTTCATAGCAAACAAACGCCCGTGGGAAGTTAAGTGTGACATAGCGTTACCATGTGCCACTCAAAACGAACTGAATGGTGACGATGCACAACAGCTGATCAAAAATGGTGTGACCTGTGTCGGCGAGATAAGCAATATGGGATGCACACCGGAGGCAATTGACCTGTTTATTGTCAACAAGATGCTTTACGCTCCTGGGAAAGCAGTCAATGCAGGAGGTGTAGCTACATCAGGACTTGAGATGAGCCAAAACGCAATGCACCTGAGCTGGAGTGCAAAGGAAGTTGATGAAAGACTTCACCACATCATGCACGGGATCCACGAACAGTGTCTGCAATACGGCAAGGAGCCTGACGGCTATGTGAACTATGTGAAAGGTGCAAACATAGCAGGGTTCATGAAGGTTGCAAAAGCGATGATGGCTCAAGGCATTGTATAAATCACTTCGTTTTCGACATTAATTCAATTAAATCTCAGCTTCAGCATCACCGGAAGGTGATCGCTGAAGCCTTTGTTGTACTTATAGCCTATATACGTACGAAAAGGCTTTAGACCTCCGAATTTCGTGTCATCTTCAAGCAGGAATGGGAAGTTGAGTATGTACGGTTTACTCCCAACAAGATTCCTACTTACTATTATTTGGTCTATGCAATCCCAAAAGCCGTTATATTTATATGTGCCTTTCACTATTGCTTTCTTGCTCTGGTCGATCAATGCATACTGTGTCGACAAGTTCACCAAGTTAGTAAAATAAGTCTTACAAAGTTTGGATTCAGGACCATCATTGAAGTCGCCTAAAATCACAATATTCGGTTCGTTTCTAACTGAACACAACGAGTCGAGCGACTGCATGACTGTGCCCGCCACCACTTCACGGTTGCGCATGCTCTGTTTGCCATTCAATTTTGACGGCAAATGGACGACATAAATATCCAGTGTGTCTCCGCTGCCGGCAGTTCCACTCACGTAAAGTACGTCCCTGGTTGCTGATGTTGTGTGAGCACGTATAGAATGATGATGCAACGGATGGAAAGCGAACGGTGAATATAACAAAGCAACGTCAATGCCACGAACATCTGCAGAATGAGTCATAATGTACTCGTAGCCGACAGACGCAAGAGGTGTACGTCGTGTCAGATAAGACAGCACAGTGTCATTTTCTACTTCCTCAAGGCAAACTATGTCAACAGGCACTGCAGTGCTTGCCGCAGCGATTACCTTTCCGATTTTGTCCAATTTCTGAAACATGCGCCAACGGGTCCATCGCTTTGCGCTGCCTGGCAGGTATTCTGTATCGTTCTTCCCTACATCATGAATTGTGTCGAACGCATTCTCACAATTGTATGACATGATGGTGAGTTCCTGCGGAGACATGGCAGACGGACTTACGAGCAGAATGACTATTATTATAATTGTTGTTTTCATATAGTTGTTACTGTTGCAAAAAAGAACGTCCCCTCCAGTACATCTGTACGGGAAGGGACATTTATTTATCAACTGTTAAAACAATTTGTCAGGGTATACCCCTGCATCAACTAGCGATTTGATGCGTGCGACCGTGTCCGGACGGTCGGCTGCATAAGTTACACCAAACCATTTACTTGTCGTGTCGAGAACCTCAACAGTTGATGTTCCGCTATTGATGAGTTTACTTACTACCAATGGGATGAAAAACTCCGATTTAGGATTTGCCATGTTCTTAGGGTCGCTAAGGAATTCCTTGAAATGTTCCTCACTATGTTGGAAATAGTCAGGGGTAAAGCCCCACATATTCATGGACACAGGTGCATTCTCTTCGATACCTATCCATTCATCACCATCCTTATAGCAAATTTTCCCGTTTACACGCATTATCTCAGTACGCTCAACTACATCCGTCAGATGATGTTTGTCATTAGTTGCACAAATGCCACGTGCAACAGATCCGTTCTCACTCAATGTGTTGCAAACGCGGAAGCCTACCATAGCATATTTGTTAGTCGAGCCTTCAGGTAGTCCGGTGAGGAACTTTCCGATTGTTTCAAATGCATCACGACCATAGAAGTCGTCACAGTTGATAACACAGAAAGGCTCCTTTATGATGTCTTTTCCCATCAGAACCGCATGATTTGTACCCCAAGGCTTAACACGGTTCTCAGGGACGCTAAACCCTTCCGGTAGAGCGTCGAGAGACTGGAAGCAGAGCTTACATTCTACCTTACCCTCGTATTTAGAAAGGATCTGCGACCGGAACTGGTCTTCAAAATCTTTACGTATCACCCATACGATCTTGCCAAATCCGGCACGTATAGCGTCATAAATGCTGTAATCCATAATAGTCTCACCATTTGGACCCAGACCATCAAGCTGCTTCAAGCCTCCATATCGGCTTCCCATACCAGCAGCAAGTAGAAAAAGAGTTGGTTTCATATATTTATTCGTTTAATATTAAAATGTGTCTGCAAAGTTAGCAAAAATAACGTACAACATCAACATGAAAAGCTCTTTATTCAAGAATATTCATAATAACGCTTGATTACCATACAATTGCCGAAGCACCAAGAACAGCTGCATCGGAATCCTTGATTGAGGAAATCAACAATTTTGTACGTCCTTTATATATATTCATGACATTGTCTTCCATCGCCTCGTAAGTATATTTGCGGATGAAGTCACCGGCTTTCACCAGTCCTCCGAAAAGTATGATCGCCTCAGGGTTGGAGAAAGCGATGAAGTTTGCAAAAGCATGTCCGAGTATTGTTCCTGTTTCCTTGAATATTCTTATAGCCATCTCGTCACCTTTCACCGCAGCGTCATAAATATCTTTCGATGTGATGTCATCAATCTTCAGATTTCGCAACAATGAAGGAAGTTCAGAAGTCTGGAGCAGTTCTTTGGCTGTACGTGCCACACCTGTCGCCGAACAGTAAGTTTCCAAACATCCTTTTCTGCCACAACCACACTGACGTCCGTTCTGCCGAACGATTACATGGCCGAGTTCTCCTGCGAACCCATCATTTCCATACACCATTTTACCGTCGATTACGATGCCCGATCCGACACCAGTACCAAGTGTAATCATGATGAAGTTGTTGAGATCTTTAGCTACACCATAAGCCTTCTCACCGAGAGCAGCAGCATTAGCATCATTAGTTGCCTTTACCTGCATACCGTCGAGTTCCAGACTGAACAAGTCGGCAAGAGATATCACAATTCCCTTCCACGGGAGATTTGCTGCATACTCAATAGTTCCATGATAATAGTTAGCATTTGGAGCGCCTATGCCAAGTCCTGCTATTTCACTGGGCTTGATATTCCGGCTCTCATACAAATTCCTCACTCTTTCACTTACATTCTTTATGTAATCATCAAGCACAGGGTAGTCTCGTGTCTTGACTGCATCAGACGCAATGATCTCGCCCTTTTTATTGACAATTCCGAAGACAGTATTTGTACCGCCTATGTCCATTCCTATTGCATACGTTGCCATATCAGATTTATTATTAATTGTCCCTTATATTATCGTATATTTGTAACACATCCTGAGTATCGACTACACCATCGTTATTTGCATCTTCCACAACCCCTGTAGCATCTCCGCTATCGTGAGTCCTCATATAGTCATATATTTGTAAGACATCTTGTGTGTCGACCATTCCGTCATTGTTTATGTCATTACGTCCTATAATACGCAATATTCCCTCTTTTATATGGCTTGTGTCCCAAACAAACACATTTGGCAGGTCAAACTTAGGATTTCCAATTATTTTTTCAGCCTGGAATACCCTGACAGAGTCCCCAACCGTGAGGCTTGACATACTACTTAACACGACTTTTATCGTACCGTTTATAGTTAGAGTCTTTACATTCGTCATATAAGCACAACCGGCATTCGATTCTGTGGCGCCTTTGCGCGCACATGTTTGATAAGTTCCCTGTACTCCTATAGTTACATTCTTACTGCCCATATCGAGTGAGCCGGAGAACGAAGTAGGAAGTGCACCTACTTGCAGTGTTCCGTTGACAGTAAACAATGAGTTTGTCAGAGATCCCACACCCGAAAGTATCGCATCTTTCGACACGGTGAGCGCACCTGTACCCAAAGCTGCGCCAGAGTTGACGTGCAGTTCTCCGTCAGCTATTGTGATCGCGCCTGTATTGTCCCATACGCCCTTTACTGTCATCTTGCAGTCACCAACCTTAGTGAATTTGTCACTACCTGTTACGACTCCGTCGAATGTAAAGTTCGTACTGTCGTTTCCAACCTGCCATGTATTAGCCGAAGCTGTGGAATTGTTGGAAAAAGAGCTGAAACCACCAAGCGAACCATCACCTGTCAGTTGTCCGATACGGAGTGTCTTGCCAGAATTCTGTACATACACACCTGAAGGAATATTCAATGTCCAACCATCGCCGCCACTACTTGTATCGAAAGTAAACCGACCATCAGAAGCGATTGCAGCAGACGCAACCAACGTCCCTTCAAATTTCGACATATTCAGTTTCAGAGGGGTGCGTGTTGCCACCCATCCGTTACCTTGCTCGGCTGCACTGTAGACCGTGATCTGTCCGTCACCTGTCAGCGCGAGACTTGTAGTACTTCTGTTCACCGTCGTCAATGATGCTTTCGCTCCACTTGCCACATTTATAGGCGCACTGGTGAATCCACTTCCCATAATGGAAGCCGTACCTTGCAACTCAACAGCGTTAGCTGCCTTTGCCGTCGCATTTACCGTTCCCGCAGCTACAATCATCTTGCTCACAGTACCAGCATTATTAATTGTCAGCCATCCACTACCCTTCTTGGTGAGTATAGTCCCCGAGAAAGCAGCATTCTGTGTGAAATTGCCAGAGTTGTCAATAACGCCTCCTTCTATACCCACGAATTTGATTGGAGAGCCATTGATAATCGACTCTGAATTCTGCAGTGTCGCTCCGTTCTCCATCGTAAATTTACTTGCAATTGTAGTTTTTGCACCAAGATTACCATTTGCCTTATTATCGTTTGCGAGTGCATTGATAATGATGGTTCCGCCTCTCAAATAGTTACCGCCAGTGTATGAGTTCTCATTAGTGATCCTTACCGATCCAGTACCTTCTTTTACAAAAGCCGAACCTTCTTGAATCGAACCTGTACCCGAAAGAGTATAATTCTTTGTTGAGTTGTTAAATCGCACCGTATCAGCAACCACATCATCCTCAATATTTACTGTGGTTGTAATTGCCTCATCAGTGAAGTTCACTATATCACCTTTTACAAAATAGTCCGCGATTTTTGCAGTATCTCCGAAATCGTAGAAGTTGGTTGACTTCGCATAATCCCAGACATTTGATGATGCTCCGGTCCATGTAATCTCTGAAGCTCCGCGCACGGAACCAAGTGTTAGAACAACATTACTGTCAGCATCAATAGAAAGTCCCGCTTTAAGATCGGTTATACCCTCTATCTTTATGTTAGCAAGTGATCCTGTAAGATGTTTCACCTTACCTATAATATAGTCACCCGGCTCAAGCGTTGTAGCACCTTCGATTTTGTGTTCAACAATCTCTATGACTGGTTGTATATATGCAGGACCATAGTTCTGCCATACTTCAGCGGTTTTCTTCTCAACGCTCATTGCCTCAGTGTTGATTCTATCAGCCTTGAAACCGTCAGAATATACATCAAGTATAATCCGCGAGCCGAATCCGAGACTTAACATGCTGTCGACAGTGATTGTTCCTACTTTGTCTGCTCCACCAGGTCGTATTATCGATCCGTAGTCAGCCTTTATACTCTTAAACTCGCCTCCATCGGAATTGAGTTCCGCAAAGCGGTTGAGCCATAAAGGAGATTTTTTTATTGTTCCATTGAAATTGAGCGTACCTGCCCATACATTCGTCTCTCCTGTATATGTCATGTCAACCGCAGGCAGGTTAAGTATACCATCTCCTTGCTTCACAAGACGCATTGTACCAGTAAGAGCTCCACCTGTCACGTCACATGTATAGTATGAGTAATTGATTGGTGTATTCTGAATTGTCGTGTTACTCTCCGCCGTACCTTCAACTTTTGAAGGTACATAGAATGTAATCATGTATGGAGCCGCACCATCCTGTATATTGATCTTTGTGTCATTCATCTCGCATACGATAAGATGTTCGTCCTGTGAGGTGATTGTGCCTCCATTTGCGATCTCCACACGATTTGTCATTGTATTCGTAGGAGGCGCGACTGTTATGCCTTCCAACTGACCAAGGAAATATGATTTGTGAGGTGGTTGGTTGTATCCCATAGTTTGCCATACCATAGCGTTGCGGTACTGGTGGTCAGACCAGAGAGTTGGAATTCTGTAGGTAGTTGGATAGTTAGTCGTGTAAATCACAAACGCATTATCACCATAGCGCAGCACCATCTCCTCACGCCAGTCACCAAATATATCCCCAATAGCTCCGGCATTATTCTTCGAACTATTTGCAAGATTACCAACACACTGAACTAACCGAGCTCCCGTACCCGGCTTGTACACAACAGCAGATCTGGCAGTTCCAGGAGAGTCCATATATTCATCAAGAAGGTCTCCGTCCCAATAGATTCGGGCATTCAAATCGCTCCACGGAATGAGGTCGAGACTGCTTATTTCCTTGTCGGCGACAGAACTGATCCATCCAGATGCTACCGACCGTCCGGTCGAACCCGGATAACCGTTCGTGAAGTTACCCATTAGAGCACGTCCGTCATCACTGCCACCTGTAATACGATAATATATCTGCGATGTTACAGCATTTCGATAATTCATGCAAGGGCTTGTCTCGTTACATGCAAATTGTTCCTCATACTTGCGATATGGATCGAAATCTGAACAGTGCTGTGCATCGCCATGCCCAAGCCCTGTAGTTGATAGTCCTTTTCCGTTATCGTCAATTACCATTGAGCCGAAGATAATCTCATCTTTACCATCCCAGTCAACATCACCGACAGCGAAATTATGATAACCCTGTCCAAACCATGGTCCACTCTTTGTACTTTCCCAATACCAGCGCTGCGTCAACTGATGCGTCGTATGATTTACATCGTATGCAATCATTTTATGCTGTGTATAGCAACCCCGTCCCAAGAATATACTGGCATGACGTCCGTCAAGATAAGGAGCTCCGAAATAGTGTTTTGTTGATCTGTGCCCTATGATACCTGTACCCCAATCAGAGTCCTGTCCACGTGTAAGCGGATAATTCATATAGTTCGGGTGTTCAGATGGTCCAATCTGATAAGGTTTACCTGTAGCACCTTCTAAGTAAAGCAGGTATTCATTCCCTGTTGAAGTATATTCTATTCCACTCCATCTCGTATCTTCATCACCGCCAATCTTTGTTGTCGTACCATCAGAATGATGTATAATCATGTTGTCTGCCCCACGAAGTAAGACTTCTGCCTTGCCATCTTCATCCCAATCGAAGCAAACCACATCCCACTGCTCGTCTGCTCCAGCAAGCATATTCGGTCCCATATCTATCCACCACAGACGATTCCCATTGATGTCATAGCAGTCCACATGATGGAAACGTATCTTCTGTGAAGTGTCGGCTGCATCGGAACACGGCCGTTTAATTATAAACTCGCTAACGCCATCGCCATTCAAATCACCAAGACTAATGTCATTCACTTGGTAATAGCTTTCAGCATCATTTCCGTCACGGTCGACTGGCGCAATAAGCTGCACCTCCTTATAGCCAGCTGCCCATACCGACACTTGCGCACATTGTGCTTGTTCCACCCCTCGTACGACAGGTGCAACACTATATTTTGAAGCAGTGGTTCCACTTGAATGTGTGTAGTTTGATACATTCAAGTTGCTTGCAATTTTCTGACCATTGCAATACAAATTGTAAGTTACGTCATAGTATTCTTCTCCAAGCACCTTCCATGAAACGAAAATGCCCCCAGATTGTCCTGGTACAGCCACAAGTCCTCTGTCTAATTTATCCGTCACACGTTGGGCGGACATCGTTATGGCCATAAAAAGGCACAATAATATTGCTAAATTTTTCTTCATCAGTAATAGTAATTGATAGTTATAGCGCAAAGGTAAGCAAATTAAACCAAAGCAAAGCAATCCTAACACAAAAAATTCATTTCGCACACGTTATTTTTTTATTGGAAACATTTTGTTATCTGTCACTTTACATGTATATTTGCAAATACATTTATTTTTTATCATCTTATTATGTCGGTATCAAGATTTGTATTGTTGACTCTAATCACATGGGCAGTGTCGTATCAGGCAAACGCACAAGAATGGGGAAAGTGGAATAAATGGGGCGATATGCACGATGACACCTATCGTAATCCCATACTTCCAGCCGATTTCAGTGACGTTGACTGTATTGAGTTGGACGGCACTTTCTACATGATATCATCCACTTTTCAGTTTCAGCCAGGCATGATAATACTAAAATCATCGGATATGGTAAATTGGGAAATCGATGGTTATGCGGTAAAGGACATAAGGCAGATCAGTCCTGCAATGAACTATGACAAAATGGACCGCTACGGACGCGGTGTATGGGCAGGAGCCATCCGATACAATAATGGACGCTTCTATGTATACTTTGGTACACCCGATGAAGGTTACTTCATGACGTCCGCATCTTCTGTCGCCGGACCATGGGATGACCTGACAAAAATGTCAATTGGAAGCGGCTGGGACGATCCTTGTCCATTCTTTGACGATGATGGTAAAGGGTATCTCATCGGTACAGATTTTGCCAACGGATACAAAACATACCTGTTCGATTTGACAAGCGATTATCATGATGTCATACTGGAAACAGCCAGGCTTATCAATGAGGGCAGAGGGCGTGAAGCTAACAAACTATACAAGCATGATGGCAAATACTACCATTTGTTCAGCGAAGTAAATAATGAGGGCAGGCAACTCATGATACGCCGAGCCTCTAACATAACGGGACCTTATAGTGACGCACATCCTGTATCTCAAACAGGGCGGCAGTATAACGAACCCAACCAAGGAGGCTTTCTTACAGATTCCGACGGAAACAGCTATTTTCTTACTCACCATGGAACAGGCGACTGGGCAGGACGTGTGGTGAGTCTGCTTCCTGTCACTTGCACCGACGGATGGCCTGTCGCCGGCACCCATGCGGATGGCAGTATGGTATGGCATCATACCAAGCCATCAACGCGAAATTCAAAAGCTCAACATGCTTTACGATTGACACAAAGCTTCTGGAAACGCCGCTCATTGAATAACAAAATAGTGCCATACGGCGAAGCATGGGAATGGAACTACTATCTACGTACCGACATGGTCAAGCACTACGGCTACCGTAAAGGTCTTTTGCATGTAACTCTTGGTGCGTTCCGACCACTTGAAACCAATAATCTGCTAAAAGTAGGAAATATACTCACAACCCGCTCGTGGCGTACATCACAGAGTCGCATCACTGTACGAGTCAATTTGAAAGATATGGTTGACGGCCAATCAGGAGGTATTTGTCACTTTTCTGCTTCATGGTCCATATTCGGGATAAGACAGGAAGGAAGGAAGAACACGCAAACTTTACTTCCAAACCAACAACACGCCAGCAACGGCCTTGCTCACCCTACCCTCACGCAAACTACATGCAATTTATCTGCGTAGCGAATGGGGGCTTGACGGACTGAGCCGCTATTCGTACAGTTACGACGGAGTACACTTCCAACATTTGCCTGAGTCAGACTATTCACTCAAATGGGGTAATTACCGGGGAGACCGTTTAGGACTGTTTACATATAATGACAAAAAAGAATCGGGCTGGATGCAATTCACTGTTACAGAAATACGGCATTAATAGGTCCTTCAATATTTGTAACTTATTTCTGCTCATCAGTATCAGACGACTTTGTCTTGAGATCACGTTGTCTGCGAACGGAAACCTTTGGCTTTGACTCTTTTTCAGCTTTCTTCTTGGCTTTTGCCTCCTCCTTTTCCCGTGCCTTTTGTTCTGCAGCCTTCTTCTTTGCGGCAACTTTTGCAGCTTTCAATCTTGCCTTAGCATCCTTTTCTGTTGCTTTCTCTCTCGCAGCCTCTTCTTTGTCCGCTGCTTTATTTTTTTCTGCTTCCTCCTTTTCCGCCGCTTTCTGTTTTGCTGCTTCTTCCTTCGCTTTTGCTTCAGCTTCCTTTTCCGCTGCTTTCTGTTTTGCTGCTTCTTCCTTTGCTTTTACTTCAGCTTCCTTTTCCGCTGCTTTCTGCTGCACAATAGCATCTTTATCATTGGCTTTTTGCTGTGAAGAATCTTTCTTCACTTTTGTTTCAGACGTCTTTTCCTTATCAATGGTGTCTTTATCGGCTGTTGATGATTTCTTCTTAGAAGGTATCTGTTCAGCCTTTTCTTCCTTGCTTGACTCTTTGCCCGATGACTCCGATACAGATGATTTCTTTCGCCTGACTGTGATTGTCCGCTTGGTCTTATTAGTTTGACCAGACTGATCATTCTTTGTTGTCAGGTCTTCTGTTTTTGTCTCAGGAATAACCATACGCGGTTTGTATGTGCGCCCTGTCGCCTTAGCACGTCGGGCTGATTGCTTTTCACGTTGCAATTGCGTACGTGTCTTTTGCAACTCACGATTAAGGCGGTTTAATTCACGTGTCTCGCTGCTCAGTTGTGCACGCGTTATCTTCATTTTATCCTTAGTAGCATTGATTTGCTCTTTTAACTCCTGCTGGTATGCTTTTCCGGCAGCCGTGACTTCCTCTATTGTCTGTGCCCACGTTGTGGATGGAGTCGCAAACAAAGCAATAACCAACAACATGACCAGGATGTATTTAGCTTTCGTTTCCATTGTTTTTAACTTGTTTGATGCAAATTTAGGCATAAAAGTTAGAACTTCACATATGTTTGGACATCAATTTGATTATAATTATGGTCTGTAGCCGTACGATCGTGAGTAACCGAATATGTGATTTGCATGAGCAGATACTGGCATATGGAGTAGTTGAAAGCGAGTCCGTAGTTTGTCTTAGTCGTTGCCCAACTCTTATCGAACCGGTACACATCCCAACGTCCATACAGTTTGCATTTATTGATAATTGGAATTCCTACGAGCGCATACCAACCGTCAGCACATTTGTCCCCCACATATTCAGCACGTGCAGACCAGTCGGACTCATACTTCAAACCTGCACTCCAACGCTTGCGGTCAATAGTCTCACCTTCATCATCGACATAGTTGCCTGTCCATCCGAAAACTCCCACACTCAGATCTTTAATCGGTTCCACGTACACACCGCCCATAAAATCTTTGCGTTTGTTTTTATCTGAATGGTTAACGCCTTGTCCCGAGAATACACCCGCCTGATAGTGAAGGAACTTGTGGCTATCCATCGGGATCAGATCTCCATAAATTGCTACACCAAGATCACGCCCGTTACACACATGCTCACCTACACGGTCATTGAAACCCGCAAGATAGTTGATACATTGAGCAATACCACCCAAACCGATATTCATCGGATGATAAGGATTCTCAAACGTGAATGTTCGTTTTTGCTGTCCGAAGCGAAGGCGAAGAAAGTCATACTTTTTCCATTCTACCCACGCATCAATAACACGTGGACCTTTTTCCTGTTTAGTACTAGAACGTCCAGCGAGTTCCATTTGCAAGTTAAAGCTAAAATCAAGT
The DNA here is from genome assembly GCA_964452915.1 of uncultured Bacteroidaceae bacterium. GTDB lineage: Bacteria > Bacteroidota > Bacteroidia > Bacteroidales > Bacteroidaceae > Colivivens. The sequence continues at coordinate 24,144 of CAYVNW010000004.1, forward strand.
ATGTTGCCCTTGATGTGCACACGAGCACAACGAACGCTGAAATCAGTACCATTATCAGACTGCTCATTATCAGTCCACACAGCTCTTGGAACTATATATCCGCCAATAGTCGTAGATTTCAGCAATTTACTTACAGTAAGTGCTGAATCTTGCGAGTACAACTCAATACAACTCCACAGCAATAACGATGCAAGTAAGATCTTGTAGCGCATATCAGTCTGTCCAGTCGTATGTTGACAGTACCTTCTTCAAACGGTCCACAAAGTCGTCTGCTTCTTCTTTTGACAAGCATAGAGGAGGAAGTACACGCAGGACATTAGTTCCACTGCAACCGATGAAGCAATGTTGTTCATACACGAGACTGTTGCGGACTTCCTTGTAAGGGATATCGAGTTCGATGCCTATCATCAGACCTTTGCCACGTATATCGGTCACATGTGGCAAATGCTCATTCTTAAGACGTTGCATAAGATATGATCCAACAACACCTGCATTCTCAACAAGATGCTCATCTTCCATAACATCGAGTACAGCCAATGCCGCTGTACAAGCTAAATGATTACCGCCAAATGTAGTGCCGAGCTGACCATATACAGGCTTAAACTTAGGAGAGATGAGAACTGCAGCCATTGGGAAGCCATTGCCTATTCCTTTTGCGACAGTTATCAAATCGGGGGTTACATTCAAGTGTTGGTGTGCGAAAAACTTACCAGTACGTCCGTATCCACATTGTATTTCATCGCAAATAAGAATGGTGTTGTGCTCGCCGCACAGTTTGCTGATGCCTTGCAAGAAATCTTTGTCAACCATCCGGATTCCACCGACACCTTGCACACACTCAACTATACAGGCACATACATCTTCCTTTTCTATTTCTTTCTTCCAAGCGTCCAAATCGTTAAGAGGAAGAAAAGTTACATGACTGTTATCATTTACCGGCGACACAATTTTTTTATTGTCTGTCATCTCCACAGCTAACGATGTCCGACCGTGAAATGCTTTGTCGATAGCAAGTACACGCTTACGCCCATTATAGAACGATGCGAGTTTCACTGCATTTTCGTTAGCCTCCGCTCCTGAGTTGATAAGGAAGAGACTATAGTCATCATACCCACAGACTTTTCCAAGTAGGCTGGCGAATTCACGTTGCAACGGGTTTATGACCGAATTGCTATAAAAACCGAGTTTGCCAAGTTGTTCGGTCATCATCTCTACATAGTGAGGATGACAATGTCCTATACTTATGACTGCATGGCCTCCATACAAGTCGAGGTATTCTTGCCCCTTATCGTCCCAAACTTTACATCCCTTGCCCTTCACAATAGCGACATTGAGCAAAGGGAAAACATCAAATAACTGCATAATGTTATCTATTATAATATATTTTATCTCTTATTAAAATCCGCTTGCTTTCAACTTAAGTCCTTCTGTTTCATCTTGACCGAACATCAAGTTCATATTTTGTACAGCTTGTCCAACTGCACCTTTCAGAAGATTGTCAATTACAGACGTAACAGCAATCTTCCTACCAAATGAGTCAACATGTACAAGGGCTTTATTTGTGTTGACAACTTGTTTCAAATCTAATGGTTTATCGGAATAGTGAGTAAATGCGGCATTTGCGTAAAAATCTTTGTAAAGCGATGCAACATCAGCAACAGGAAAGTCGAGCGTAATTGTCTCAGTACAAAAAATGCCACGTGAGAAATTACCTCTGAAAGGGATGAAATCGATACTCACCCCTTCTGTTTTGTCGTAACCCTCACTGAGAGAGTCAATGAAACGAGGTGAATCGTAAGGGCGCACGTCATTCAGCGTCTGGACGATTTCATGCAAATGCTGATGTGTGAATACCTTATAGATACTTATGTTATCTACACGCCAGGAAAAATGTGTAGTGCTACCTGGCTTTTGTCCGGCACCAGTAGATCCCGTGATAGCACTAACACTAACATCATTTACCAACATACCCGCCTTTGCCAATGGGAGGAGACCCAGTTGTATCGCAGTAGCGAAACATCCAGGATTTGCCAAGTGTTTACATGTACAAATTTTTCCACGATACACTTCAGGCAGACCATAAACGAAATCATGATTTCCTATTATACGAAAATCTTGCGCAAGGTCGATAATCTTAACATGTGAAGGTACTGAATGTTCCTTAAGGAAGGACTCACTTTTCCCGTGACCGAAACAAAGGAAGATCACATCAACATCATCTATCGGAGCTTGATCGGTGAATGTGAATTCTGTTTCACCGATAAGCCCTTCGTGAACATCGCAAACCTTGTTTCCTGCATTTGACTCACTATTTGCGAATACTATATCAACCGACGGATGGTTTACGAGCAGGCGAATCAGTTCACCTCCCGTGTAGCCTGCTGCCCCAAATATTCCTACTTTAATCATCACTTATTGTCTTTCGTCAGGGTGAGCAAGATAGTAAGCGCGAAGTGGCGTTGAAGTGACTTTGATAAAGCCTTTTGCGTCCTCGCTTGTCCATGCCTTGGCAGTCTCTCCGTATTCACCAAGTTTGTTCTTAACAAGATCATTAGGAGAGTCAACGCCGACGGTTTGGAACGTAAGAGGACGTAATTCGAGAGTAACTTCACCGGTTACATTGCGTTGTGAACTCGTAAGCATAGCCTCCATATCAGGCATTACCGGTTCCAAATACTGACTTTCGTGCAAGAACATGCCATACCATGTACTGATTTGGTCTTTCCAGTACTGCTGCCATTTAGAAAGGACAAACTTCTCAAGAAAACGGTGCGCTCCAATTATAAGCATCGGGGCTGCAGCCTCAAAGCCAACCCTTCCTTTAATGCCTATTATCGTATCACCGACATGGCAATCACGTCCAATTCCATAAGCAGCACCTATTTTCTCTATCTCCTGTATTGCCTCGATCTTATCTGAATACGCCTTACCGTTTACCGAGCAAATCTCACCTTTTTCGAAACCAATCTTCAAGATCTCGGGTCCGTCTTTTGCTGGATGTTTCAAATAGGCAGACTCCGGGAGTCCTTTGGTAGAATCGAGCAATTCGCCACCACAAATGCTTGTTCCCCAAAGCCCTACATTGTAGCTATACTTCAGTTTGGCGAAGTCTGCTGAAAAACCATGTTTGTTGAGATAGTCAATTTCTTCTTGCCGGCTGAGATTTCCGTCGCGTGTGAGTGTAATAATCTCCATGCCAGGAGCCATAACGAGAAAAGTCATATCAAAACGGATTTGGTCATTACCTGCACCTGTACTTCCATGGGCTATCGCGTCAGCACCTATTTCCTTAGCATATCTGGCTATTGCCAACGCCTGGAAGATACGCTCCGAGCTGACAGAGATAGGATAGCAGTTGTTACGAAGCACATTACCAAAAATCATGTATTTCAAGCTCTTCTCATAGTATTCGTGTGTCACATCTAATGTAACATATTTAGTAGCACCCAACTTGTAGGCATTTGTTTCATTTGTTTTCAGTTGTTCTTCACTAAATCCACCTGTATTTGCACATGCAGCGTGAACTTCATAACCTTTCTCTTTTGCAAGATACATCACAGTATAAGATGTGTCCAGACCTCCACTGAACGCAACCACCACCTTTTTCTTCTTATCCATACTTTTGTATATTTTTGTTATGTTCTTTGATATCGCTTAAAAGAGTTTATATATTCACTGTGGAAACAGATTCGTACGCACAGTATCACATAAGTCCTCTTTTTGTCATTTCTTTTATAATCTCTTGGAATATTTCGATGGGCGTAGGTTCACCCTTGTGTTGTTCCGGATCATATAGCATACCGGTGCAGATACAGAATTTCCTGTCTTTCATTTGCAATATCGGGTAATTCACGCATCCTATGCATCCACGCCAAAAAGCGTCATCATCTGTCAGTTGCTGAAATGACACAGGAACGTAGCCAAGCGCCGTATTCATTTTCATTACAGCATCGCCACTGGTTAGAGAAAAGATCTTTGCATGAGGCCATCGGACGCGTGCAAGTGTGAACGTGTGATCTTTTATTCGTTTTGATATGTCACGTCCTTGATATTCTGGATGTACAATCAAACCCGAAGTAGTTACATATGCTTTATTTCCCCAAGTCTCGATATAACTGAATCCGGCAAACTTATCCCCAAGTTCCGTTTGCACACTTGAATCGAGAGCAAGTATCGCCTTTCCTTCCTTCATCTTTGTAGCGACATATTCGTGTGTGCGTTCCGCAATTCCCGTCCCTCGTTTTTTTGCAGCCTCGCGTATTGTATTATTAATAAGGTCTACGTACTTCTCATGTGAAGCATCAGCCACAATGACCTTTATTCCATCAGGATATTCCATTTCTGCTGTTTTGGGCAGGACTCACTCCTGTCTCATCTTTTTTTTATTTTATTTGTTTAGTGTAGTCTCAAGTTTCATTTTTATCAAGTCTCTTGAACAATTTTCCTCAAGCACAATCATAATCGTATCATCACCAGCGACAGTGCCTATGATCTCTGGTATGCTTGAATTGTCTATATCATATGCGATACTGCTCGCATATCCCGGTCGTGTCTTGATGACACATAGGTTACCACTGAAACGTATCGACTGCACTCCGTTGCTCATCAGCATTTCGCTTACTGGCCTGTGTTCACGAATGCGCTTATACATTGTGTTATTTGGCAAAATATACACTGATTTTCCGCTCATCGACGCTGCTTTTGCCACCTTTAACTGCTTGAGGTCTCTCGATAAGGTTGCTTGAGTAATCTGGTAACCTTCCCGTCGCAATTCCTTAAGTAAATCCTCCTGGCATGATATTTCCTGGCTCGACAGAATCAACCTTATCACTTCCAGTCTTGATGTCTTAATGCTCATCTTTTGTATATTTATTCATTCGAGACTGCAAAATTATAAAATTACATGCAAACAGCAATGCATTTTTCGCATAAAATGCAAAAAAAGCATATAACAAGAGTTGTAACTAATGATTTGACCTCTATAGTTGAGTTTCTCCTTCTATATAGTTGCCCATCAGGAGTTGGTCACCATCAAACGAAGCATATGTAAACAAGCTGTACCATTCGCCCAATATTATTACATGGCATTCATGACTTATCATCAAATCGAGTTCTATGTGCCGGTGGCCGAATATAAAATAGTTGACGCTTGGGTGTGCCTTCAGATAATTTTTAGCAAAGATTACAAGGTTCTCTTTTTGTTCACCCTTATATTGGTCTTCTCCTGTTCCGTCGTGCATTATGCGGTTATGCTTTGCCCAATTGAGTCCAAAGTTTACAAACCAGTGTGGATGTAAGCATCGTGCAATTCGTTGCAGAATTTTGTTTTGAAAGCACCAAAACATAAAACGGGCCATCTTGTCGTTCTTGTCGATATCCAAAGTGTGACCGTGTGCTAGATAGAATTCTTTTCCGTAAATTTCTAATAAGCATGGCTCATGGTGTATGATTACCCCACACTCCTTCTCCAAGTAATCACCCATCCACATATCGTGATTACCGGTAAAATAGTGGACTTCCACCCCAAGGTCAGTCAGTTCACTCAGTTTACCCAAAAAACGTGTGTATCCTTTTGGAACCACATCCTTGTATTCGAACCAAAAGTCGAACATGTCACCCAAGAGATACACAGCATCCGCCTTGTTTTTTATTGTGTCAAGGAATCTCACCAACTTCCGTTCCTGAGTTCTTTTATGTTCAATGGCACGACTGCCAAGATGTGCGTCCGACAAGAAATACACCATAGTTTGTCTTTATTATTATATTGAATCTATTTTGTTTCTTATAATTTATCAAATTCGTATAAATAAACAAGAGTTATATACGTTATTATTCCACGCCTCACTACATCAGTCCGAGATCGAGTTTTGCCTCGTCACTCATCATGTCTTTGTTCCATTCGGGTTCATAGACTATTTCCACATTAACGCCTTTCACACCCTCTATCGAACCGACTTTTTGATGAATATCCTCCACTATAAAGTCAGCGGCAGGACATGAAGGAGCAGTAAGCGTCATTTCAATGTTTACCACGTAATCATCTGTGACATCAATTTTGTATACCAGTCCCAAGTCGTACACATTAACAGGGATTTCAGGATCAAAGACTGTTTTCAACATCTCAACCGTCTTCACTTCTATGTCATATTTTTCCATTGTCTGCGAAACTATAATATTGTCCGTCGGTCACTATTACATGATCGAGCAGATGTATGTTCATTGTCGTAGCGGCTGCCTTTATCTTGTTTGTCAGATTAATGTCGTCGCCACTCGGCCGGAGTGATCCTGAAGGGTGATTATGGCACGCTATTATATTTGTTGCGTCTACCATCAGAGCCTCCTTCAATATCATTCGTATGTCAACCGCAGTTTGAGTAAGCCCCCCACTGCTCAGCCTCACTTTTTTAAGAACTCTGGCACTGTTGTTAAGCAGCAAAATCCAAAATTCCTCGTGCGTCAAGTCCTGCATCAAAGGGTGCATCATCATATACACATCCTCAGCTGTGACAATTTGGTTTATACCGTTAGTCTTTTCCAATGCCCTACGTCTTCCTATCTCAGCCGCAGCCTTGATTCTAACTGCCTTTGCATCTCCTATTCCATTGAAAGACATTAATTCCTCAATAGTCATCTTGCTAAGCATTGACAGACGGTTGTCACACGTATCCAAGACTTCTTTCATTAACTGTACAGCCGATTTCTTCGATGTTCCCGATCCTATCAGGATTGCCAAAAGTTCGGCATCTGTAAGGGCTCTCTCGCCCTTATCCATCATTTTTTCCCTGGGCCGATCTTCCTTCGCCCAACTTTTTATTGAACCATTGTCCATTTCACTTTTATATAAATGTTGTCTTTTGTTTGTTACGACTGTCAGTCGTAGAAGTTCTTCTCATATGCGCTGAACTCGTCCCTATTTAGTATACATCGTAGCCACCACGCCTTCAAGAATCCAAGTCCATAACCGAACAGTTGTACGAATGCAGCTTCAATCGAAAGGAAGCCTATCACCATACTTTTATTCTGTATTGATGAATCTATAAATATCAGCAGGCAGTAGAGTACCACCGGCAGTATTGTATACATCCAAAGCCATGAACCTGCAAAACGCAGAATCAGAGTGATTACGATAAGCGATACAACTCCTATAGTAAAGAATGCCGGTAGCAAGTGCACCATCTTCATAGTTCCAGGATGTCGTTTTTCCAAATTTATTCGTGCGATGCCCGAGTTGAATACCTGCCTAAAGAACTTCTCCATGTCCGTACGCCTCTTATGCCACACCCATGCTTCAGGGAATAACCTACAAGTGTAGCCGGCACTGAAGATCCGTATACTGAAATCTATATCCTCACCGAAGCGCATCTTCGAAAATCCTCCGAGCGCATTATACACATCACGCCGTACCCCCATGTTGAACGAGCGCGGATAGAATTTATCCATCTTCCGTTTTCCTCCTCTAATGCCCCCAGTAGTGAAGAAACTTGTCATACTGTAGCTGATTGCTTTCTGAATCGGTGTGAACGAATCATTGGCACGGTCAGGACCTCCAAATGCATCGCATGGGTTTATATCAAGTTCCTTATTGATTACAGCAAAATACTGTGGCGGAACAACACAATCGCTGTCGAGTATGATGACAAACTCTCCGCTTGCCCTTTCCACACCATAGTTTCTTGACGTGCCTGGGCCACTGTTTTCCTTATAGAAATACTTAATATTCAGTTTCTGCTTGTAACGTTCAACAACCTCATCACATTTCACTTTCGACCCGTCTTCAACAACTATAACCTCAAAATCCTTGACTGTTTGTTGAGTAAGGCTTTGAAGTAGTTCGTCAACTTCGTCGGTACGATTATACACGGGTATTACTACTGAGTATCGCATGACTTACTATTGTTTTCTTTGTTTACAGCGGTGCAAAAGTAAGTAAAAATTTTTTCAGAATCAAAAATAACGGTAAAAAGGTTACCACTTCCACGCCTAATGTCCAACTACCACACCCCGATTGTCTTCAAAAGAGCAATCGGCTATTCTATATAGAAAGTCAGTACAATCATCTTATTGCGTCCTTTATCTACAGAGTTAGTATAGATCATCGGTGTCGCCTCGGTTATGTCTGTCCTGTTCTTTTCTATTATATTCATAAGTCCATAGCAGAACTTTATCTCCGGTATGAATTTGAAAAAAGGCAGATAGAAATCACATCCCATCCCTACTTCAAGGAAGCAATCAAAACTTTTCAGCAGGAGATTGCGTTGCTTCTTGACTGTCAAGTCATACACAGGATTAACTCCACACATTACATAAGGGCGAAAGTTATTATAACGCTCACCTGCTATCTTGAGGTCAATTGGAATTGAAATAAAGGTTGACTTCATGTTCTGAATGTTGTGCTCTCCTGTTTTTTGATTACGGAAAGTGGTGTTTTTCTCACCAAAATGCATTGTCGGAATAAGTCTCAATGCAAGATGCTCATTGATTTTCAATTCACCCAAGATACCAACGCTGAAACCTGCATCGTAGTTTGCGATATCGGCATTCCACTGATTCCCGTCTGCATCGACAAAGCCATTGTTGACAAATTCTATATCTTGTAGGTTGATACCGGCAAGGAAGCCATAGTGGAACCGTCGCTGATCAATATAAGGACGGTTCATGACCGTACGCTTCTGCGCATACGTCCTCACGTTGGTCAATCCAATTAGACCGATCAGTCCAATTAATCCAATTAATTCAATTCGCTCTCTTGCTTTTAACTTCATATCTTTATAAACGTAATTGTCGTCCGTTTATTGTTTCAGGTGAGCATCATCTTTTTGCATCAAAGAAAGGCTGAGAGTATTATTCCCAGCCCTTATAATCTCTATCTGCCCGAAAGGATTACTTCTTTCCGTGAAACTCGTTTGATACAGAGAGTGACTTACGTCCTTTTTTGCGACGAGCCGACAATACGCGACGTCCGTTCTTTGTAGTCATACGATGACGGAATCCGTGCTTGTTAATTCTTTTACGGTTGTGTGGTTGAAATGTTCTCTTCATTTTCCTTATATTTTAATTATCATTACTTCATTCAGCGCCATCATCCAAGACGGGCATTTACATATACTCATGCTCCATTGGCGCAAACAGCGTGCAAATTTAGTGATTTTATGTAACCTAACAAAAAGAAACGGCGTTTTTTCACTTACTTTTTTTGTTCTTTTACAAAAAACATCTAATTTTGCATCCGATTTCAAGACGATAGAGAAACGATAAAAGAATAAATTACATTTAATACAAACAAACAGTATGGCTATATTAGCAGGTGACATTAAGAAAGGCGTATGCCTTCGTCTCGACGACGGCAAAATTTGGGTAGTGATTGACTTCCTTCACAAGAAACCAGGCAAGGGAAATACAGTGATGATTACAAAACTCCGTAATGTAGAAGACGGAAGAGTGCTTGAGCGCACTTGGATTGTATCAGCGAAACTTGACGATGTGACTGTGTCCCATCAGCAGTTCCAATATTTATATAAAGAGGGTGACGATATGGTATTCATGAATACAGAAACCTTCGAGCAAGTGAACATAAACAAGGACCTTATCACTGGTGGTGATTTTCTCAAGGAAGGTGAAACCATGGTCATGGCATCGGTCGATGACCAAACAGGTGCGATTCTCACAGCTGAAGCTCCGGTGAAAATTGTTCTGAAAGTCACTTACACCGAACCTGGACTTAAAGGCGACACCGCTACAAATGCGACAAAACCGGCAACGCTTGAGACTGGTGTGCAAATTCGTGTACCTCTGTTTATCAACGAAGGCGATATGATAGAAGTTGACACACGCGACGGAAGCTACGTATCACGTAAATCATAATGTTTTGTTGGAACTTTTACATAAGAATATCTACGTTGGCATATATATATATGCAAGAACAGTAAAGCCCCATAAAAACATATGTCAAGAATGACAGAAATGCCATCTAACTTGCTGAAAGTTAGATGGCATTTCCATTATCTTTTAAGGCTACTGCTTATTTTATACATGTTACGTCACTTCGTTCGTAGCTTCAGTTGTGTTTTCTTTAACGCAGGCGATGTAATCTCCACTTTCACATCTCCCGCCTTTTTCATTGAACGCAGTATTAATAACACTTGACCTTTGTACATTTTCTTCGGGTTTACATCAAACAACTCATTAGTATAGTGGTCACCATTGTCTATTGCTTGAATCGCAGCCTCACCATTCACATTGATTTTCACCTCGCCGTCTGCATTCGGCACAATATTGCCTTTGGAATCAACCGCATATATATGAATATATTTAAGACTCATTCCGTCAGCCTTCCAATCACTTTTCTCTTCCTCGACCATAAGCCGTACTGCATTTCCGGTGGTTCGCAATTCATGACGGGCAATTTCCTTTCCCTGATTTTTGGCAATTGCTATAATGTTACCACCATTTCCATAATCCACGTCACTCCACAGCAAGCGGTTTTTGTCTTTCCCATGCCCTTCGTTCTTCTTTGTTCCGAGTGACACTCCGTTTACCAACAACTCAGCTTCCTCTGCGTTCGTAAATACATATACATTTTGTTTTGAGCCTACCGTACGATTCCAATGGCTTGAAAGGAATGTGGTTCCTACAGTATTATCGTTCCAATAAATCTCCTCTCCCTTCCCGTCTTGCACCCCAATCCGGCAAATAGGTTCATCAATAAACGCACTCTTAATCAAATAGGCTTGTGGATACGGGTCGAGATTATGACTGAAGAAAGAGTAGTTCCATCCTTTCTTAGGCCATCCATTCGACTCACCCCAATATTCAATAGCTCCCCAATAGGCAAGACCTACCATCTTTTGCCTGTCCATTCCTTCCCAAGGTCCGAGCAGGTCGTTGACAGTTGCCTCACTTTGATATATAATCAAGTCTGAATCATGTTCAAGATATCCTTTGTACGCAGGATACTGATAATTGTATGCCGCGATATCGGTCACACACGACAACTCCGGAGGATTGAAGTTGCCTTCCCACTCAGGGTCGTTGCGTATGGCATTTGCCCGAGCAGGGAACATTGCAACCATTGTTTGTCGCGTCGGGTCATATCGCTCTGCAAGAACCTTCATCAATTTGTATGTCGTTATGCCCCAATCACCTGTAGGCAGCCCGGCCCACGACTCGTTGATTTGCAATTCGTTTCCAAAGCTCCACATGATGACGCTCGGATGATTTCTGTCACGCCTGATCCATTCCCGTTCTGCCTTATACCATAGTTGGTCGAACGGTTCGTCAGCCACCCACATATTTCCACCTTGTTGCCATTTGTCGAACAACTCATCAACAATCAGTATGCCATACTTGTCAGCGAGCCTCAGAAAAGCCGGCGAATATGGATTGTGGCTCGTACGAACGTGATTATATCCAAATTCTTTCAACCTTTTAAATTGTCGCTCAATTCCATCCTCAAATGCAGCTGCTCCAAGCGCGCCCATGTCATGATGGTTCGCTATTCCTTTCAAAAATACTTTCTTCCCATTCAATTTAAATCCGTCTTCCTTTGTGAACTCAATTGTCCGTATTCCAAATTCATCGCTTACGCGGTCGATTACCACACCTTCTTTCCTTAATACAACTTCTGCCTTATAGAGAACCGGACTCTCGCACGACCACAATTTCGGCTTGTCAACTTTAATTAAGGGCATCTTAACTTCGTTGATTGCTAACTTAATATATTTGGGAACATCACAACAGCCTTGTGCCACTACCTGTCCACTTGGATCATAGATTGTGCTCTCAAGCGTCATATCGTATCGCTGAGCTCTTGCTCCTTCAATGTCGACTTGTAGGCCAATACAGGCATATTCGTCTGTAATATCCGGAGTTGTTATGTACAAGCCATGCCGTGCCACAGATATTGGGTTCTTGACATATATGTGCACATCACGGAAAATGCCTCCACCTGTATACCATCGCGACCTGCCGTCTTTTGCGACAACACATTTCACACTTACTATATTTTCACCATCATATTTCAAAAACCTGCTTAAGTCGAACTCGGCTCCGAGATAACCGTATGCGATGTGGCCCAGATATTCATCATTTATATATACATCGCCGCTTGTCATTATACCTTCAAAATCGAGCAGTACTTTTTTACCTCTCCACAAGGAATCTGCCATGAAGTGCTTCTGGTAAATGGCAGACGGGCAGTCTTTGAATCCGCGAGCTTTATCTGCCTTCTCGTTCCAAGGAAGTTCTATCTGATAATCATGCGGAAGGTTTACAACACGCCATCCAGTGTCATCTGCCATTGGAGAGAAAGTTTCCTTCTCATCAAGTAAACGGAACTTCCATCCAAAGTTCAGTAAAACACTTGTGCGTTCTTGTGCCGATGCTGACAAATGGCACAATATGAATGTTACTACAAATATGCACTCTTTCATACTCTTAATTGTTTTATACCCTGCAAAGATACGAAAAATTTTATTGGAGACTACATAAGAGTAAAAAAAGCGCGGCAAACCATTCAGTCGCCACGCTTTTATTAGTTCAAATGAGTGAAGGTCAAGTTATTTTTTCACCTTAACCTCATTACCATAGTAGTCTACCACAATGCCAGTAGCAGGCTTGTCACCCGAAGGTGTACTTGCATCCACTATAACAACATTGAATTTGCGGTTATTCAGCATGCCTTTGAAACTGCCCTTACGGTCACTGATGGTCAATTCGTTGTTTGCGTCGTCCCAATGGAACTTAATGATAGAGAATGCACCTTTCTCATAGTTGTAGTTATCACCTTCATCCTCGTAGAACTCATAATCAGCATCTGATCCAGGATAGATGCGTATTTCGAGATTATCCCATTTTTTCTCTGATGCATATTGTACGTCCGGACCAAACGGGATGATGCTACCAGCCTTGACATATATTGGCATGATGTTGATAGGAGCCAGACGTTGAACCGTCACTCCGCCCTTCACCTTTTGATTATTCCAAAAGTCGTACCAATCACAACCTGCAGGCAGATAAACGCTTACTGGTGCAGCAGCTTGATTGACCTCTGGGTAAATAACATGCCCATTATTGCGTGCATCTTTGTAAGTATATAGAGGGTCTGTTACAGGGCGTACCAGAAAGCTGTGCCCATACAAATATTCATTGTTACATTTGATTGCAATCTTGTCGTCTGGGAAGTCAAATATAAACGGACGCATCATAGTCTCGCTATTCTGTACACAACGTCCCATTTGACTATAGTTGTATGGCAAAATTCTATAACGCAACTTTATTGCCGCTTTCATGGCATCGTATGCCCAATCGCCTTCCTTACCCATTAGATAAAGTTCGGTAACCATCGGACTTGACGAGTGATTCCGCATGAGTGGTGTAAACACGCCCCATTGCATCCACCTGGTCTGCAACTCTTGCAGAGCAGGACTCTTCGGATCATTGTTGTAATTCCAACTGAAAAAGCCACCGAGATCAGTATTCCAGAACGGTATACCACAAAGTGTGTAGTTAAGGCCTGATGGTATTTGGTTTTTGAATTCCTCCCACGTGCCTTGGATGTCACCGCTCCAATTGAATGCTGCACTGCGTTGCAAGCCGAAAGCTCCGCACCGAGTCATCTGAAAGGCACGTTTGTCGTTTTCACCCTTTGCTTTGCGTTGATGCTCATAAATGCCAAGGTTTGTGATTAGAGGGAATGCATTCTTGACAGACTTCCAGCTTCCCGCATATGTCATAACTTCGTTGTCTCCAGGCTGTTCAAACTGATCGGGTTCAGTAGAATCGCTCCACCAGGCATCAATACCCATATTATAAAGATTCATCAGATACTTCCAATATATATCACGTGCTTTTGGATTGAATGCGTCATACGGCATGACACCACGGTTGCGTGGCCATGTATCGAACGGATATAGTGCATTGATCTTCTTCAGTTCTTTGTACTGACCGGTCCATGGTCCGAAACTTGCCCAAATACTTATCATCAAATGTGCATTGTTGTTGTGCACATACTGAACCATTTCCTCTGGTGATTTGATTCTCGGTTCAGCATATTTTGCGTTCTTGTCTTCTCCATCAGGAAGATATCGCATGTACTCAGGATCACCCAGCTTGTTTATATATCTTGGATTCTGAAACTTCATAGCGTTCCAATTGGAGTCGCATCCCCAATACTGCCAGTCCTGAACAATTCCGTCAAGAGGAATGCCAAGTTCACGGTATTTGTCAACAACATCGCACAACTCGTCACTGCTCTTATACCTTTCGCGACACTGCCAGAAACCAAGCGTCCACAGTGGGAACATCGTAGCCTGTCCTGTCAGCTCGCGTATGGATGCCATAACCCCGTCTTGAGTACCGTCTTTATAAAGGAAATAATAATCTATACCCGAACTGACCTCGCTACTGAATTCTGTCTGGTTTTCACTGTCCTTGAAATAGCTTAGCCCTGCATTATCCCAATAAAGTCCGTATCCTTTCTGGCTTGTAATGTAAGGAATAGTTATATTTGTGTTTGTACTCCATATTTTTACATTCTTACCTCTTTGGTTCATGTCAATGTCCTTCCTCTGTCCGAGTCCGAATATTGCTTCCTCCTTATCGAGCTTGAATGTTTGCGACGATTTATAGAAACCCTTGTCAACACCATCGGTAATCTGTGCAACATGTCCATCGAGTTCTGTAAGTAGTTCATTTCCATTTTTGTCATAGAATGTTACCCTTCCATCATTGTCGACACATACTTTAATTGAGGCTGTCAACACAAAGTCATCGCTTAATTTTACTTTGCACTTCTTCTGTTGGAGTATAACACTGAAAGAATGTTTGTCGGGCCGTGTGCTCAACGATGAGGGATACTTCACAATCCGGACAATGGAACTGTCGTAGACAATAACCTCCGTCCTGAGTCCATCACTGCCATTTACTACCAACGATGGTTTCTGCGCCAATATAACGAGCGTGAAAGCCATCATACTGATTGAAACTAATAATTTTTTCATACTCTTTTTATAATTACAATTGGTTGATTGCATGATTAAATCCAATTGCAAAGTTAATATCTTTTCAATATAGACAAACAACAACGATGTTGATTTGAATGGTAACTATGTTGAAATCGTAGTGTTTTCACTCTTGTTTTCTAAGTTCAGCAGGCTTCTTTCCATATTCCGCCTGAATGCATTTGCTCAAATAGCTGGCTGAAGAAAATCCGGTTAGTTCGGCAATATTCATAATGGGTATATCCGTAGTACTAATCAACTCATATGCTTTGCGTAACTTTATTGTACGGATGAACACACTCGGAGATTGCTCTAGTATGGCGTTCATCTTCTTGTAAAGCCCCGTACGGTCCATACACAAATCACTACTCAGCTGCTTTACATTGTATCCTTGTTCTCCGATATGTTGCTCTACAAGTTCTATAGCCCGCTTCACCAACGGATCTTGCACGGCAGCCCCGTCATCATGATTACCGCCTGTGTCATTTAGGTTCAACTCCGCAATATTCTCGTGCTTTCCTTCCGACAGTTCAATTAAATCCTTGATTCTGGCAAGCAGTGTCTCTTCCCTTTGTTTTTGATATTGAATCCGTTGATAGCTCAACCAAACCAATGTAAGAATTACAACCACACAAACAATAAAACATACTCTTGCCAACGTTGTATTCCACCATTCTGGACTAATTGTAAAAGCGACCTCTGTGACCTCACCCTTCCATTCGCCTTGCTTGTTTGTAGCTTGAACTTGAAGTTTATAATCACCAGGAGTAAGTCGAGGATACTGTAAGTGCAACATACCGTCTAAACTTACTACTCCTCCTGCAGCAGAAGCAGTGACTACAGTCCATAACGAGTCGGATCTGTCTTTATCACTTAACAGTCTATAGCGGAACACAGTGTGATTAGGCTGCGCAAAATTAAGCGAAGCGAAGTCGAATGACAATGCGGCCTTGCCTATAAGTCCATGCAGACAGCCATTTGAGATCTCGCCATTAACCTCGCACCTCACCATCATAGGATGAAGGCACAAAGCATGTGTTTCCAATAATGCAGGATCAACGACAGTGTAACCGTCAAGTCCAATAAAGACTATCTTCCCATCGTCTGTCACGTATGCTTCACATTTGTATTCACCCTTAAGTGCGCCATCATCTTGAAAGAATGGCTCAATATGAAAGTCTCCCATTTCAGGCAAACGCGAATTTATAACGTTCCTTTCAAATGCGATTCTTGAAATACCATTTCCTGTAGAAACCCATATGTCGCCTTCTTTATCTTCAACTATAGCCTGTACAAGGTCGTTCGAGAGTCCATTCTCGCTATACAGCATCATTGGCAATCCATTTACAGTCAGTCTAAGTCCGTCATTAGTTCCTTCCCACAGCCATCCACGGCTGTCTCGTAAGGAACGGCTTCTTAAAATCAAACCGTGCACAGACAAGAGGGGCTGGTCGTATGAACGTAATAAATGACGGTATGGATGAGCATACAGAAGTCCTTTATTGTACGACCCCAACCATATTCCCATTTGATTATCGATGAATACTGTATTGAACTGATTGGCTGCCTGTCGTTTACCATCAATGACCAACTCTGTTACAAGTTTTGACTCTCTGGTATTTAACTTGACCGACCATACACCCTCAGGACAACTGATCAAGGCTTCTTTATCGTCGCGAATCGCTATCGTATGCAACGTATACGGAACTTCCAGCACAAGGTGCCAGCGACGTTCTTTTGTGTCAAACTCATAACATGCACCACCGGACTTAGTGTTGCGCAGCTGATAAAAGCGTCCGTCAACATAGCTGATCAATGACGTATGCGTAGGATGTCCATACTTCAATGTGTACGCACAAATACATTTCTTCATGTTCCAACATTCTACGGATCCGTCATTAAAAAATAAGTAGAGACAATCACCAGACTTTTCCAAATCGAGCAGTGCCCGACTGCCGTCACTGCCTCCGCTAAACCTATACGTACTGCAATTCTCATTTTGCACCAATATACCTTTGCTGACTACCCACATATCGCCTTCGTGGTCAAAGAATATATCATCAACACTCTCAACCAGTTTGCAAAAGTCAGCCACAGAGTCTATATTTATGTACATGTTTTGTCTTAAATCGAAACATCTCAAAGTATGGAAGTCCTTCACCCAAAGTCTTTCCGCGCGGTCCTCATAGACATGATACGCCCCGTTATAGCCTCTCAAATTGTGTATGGCTCTGTTAGGGGTGTGAATGTATTTGAACGAACCACCGTCGTATATGTTTATATTACCTCGGGTGGTCACTGCCATACGTCCGTCCCTCAATTGCATGATATGCTGCACTTGATTGTCGCTCAGCCCCATTGAAGCATCAATTGAACTGAACTCCAATTTTTGCCAAGCATCAGCAGACAAACATATTGTCCAAAGAAATAATGACAGGCATTGAATACAGCGCATCATATGTTTGGCGGCACCTGAATGTTACAGCAACTTTGGATGCTTCCTGTACATATTAAGCCAGTACATGAACCAAATGAGCAATACCAGAGTGAAAGCACCTCCTATGATATAGGAAATTGTTGTCGGCAGACTGAACCCTTCTGGAGCTACAAGGATGTATGTCGAGCATACGCATGTCATGAACAATCCAGGTATAAGTGTCATTAGATAAGTGAACGACTTGCCGTTTTTTGCAAGGTAAACCGTAATGGTCCAAAATGTGAATACCGACAAAGTTTGGTTGAACCACGCAAAATAACGCCACAAGACAGCGAAATCGAGATACAACAAAACAATAGAAATCATGAATATCGGAAGACAAAGCATCAACCGCTTCGACATTTTGTCTTGCTTAATTTTCAAAAAGTCAGCAGCTATCAGACGCGCACTTCTAAAAGCTGTATCACCCGAGGTGATCGGTGCAGCCACAACTCCGAGAATAGCCAATATAGCACCAAAAGTACCAAGCCATGAGTGACATATGTTGTTTACGACAATAGCGGGATTGATGCTACCATCTGAATCGGTCATTGCTGTCAAAAGTTTCTCATAAGGCGTATCACCGCCGACATTTAATGAATCAGCAAACTTGATTGCTGCTGTGGCCCAAATCAATGCCACAATGCCTTCGGTAATCATTGCTCCATAGAAGACTCCACGTCCGTATTTCTCATTTTTGATGCATCGTGCCATCATTGGACTTTGAGTGGCATGGAAACCGCTGACAGCCCCACATGCAATCGTAATGCACAAGCAAGGGAATAGAGGTATCGTATCTGCTTTCGGATGATGGTTAGTGAATGCATCAGTTATCTCTGGTATCGAACCATCACTAAAAAATATACCCGCAAAGAGCCCTACCGCCATAATAAGGAGTGCAAGTCCGAACAACGGATATATGCGCCCTATCAACTTGTCTATTGGCAATAGTGTCGCAAGTATATAGTACGCGATTATAATAAGAATCCAAAACTGGGTGGATCCAATGTAACTTGTAGATGAACACATTGTACCAAGCAAACCAGCTGGAGTACTTGTAAACACGGCACCTACCAGTATCATAAGTACCATGGCAAAAATAAGCATCACCACCTTAGTTGTACGTCCAAGTTCCGCACCTACAATCTCCGGAAGGCTCTCGCCATTGCGGCGTAACGATATCATACCACTCATATAGTCGTGCACGGCACCACCGAATATGCATCCAAGCACTATCCAAAAATATGCTGCGGGACCGAATAAAATACCTTGTATCGCACCGAATATCGGGCCAGTGCCGGCTATATTAAGAAATTGTATCAGATATACCTTCCAAGTAGGCATCGGTATGTAATCGACTCCGTCCTGTAGTGTATAACATGGAGTCTTGCGATTCGGGTCGGCTCCAAAAGTGCGTTCCACAAACTTGCCATAGACAAAATATCCTAAAATCAGTAGGATCAACGAAACTATAAAAGTTACCATAATTTTATTATATGCTTTAATCGGATTGCAAAATTAATAATAAATCAAACACATTGTAACCATTCAATCATTATTGTTTGCCAACATGAGTATTTTTTATTATCTTTGCTTTCTGTTAGAAGGAAACAAATACATTAACAACATCAAAGATGGTATTACCCGACGACTTTATAAATGAGATGGGAGGCATACTCGGACATGAGGGTGCAAGGTCTCTTGTCGATGCACTTGGCAAGCCGGCTACCACCAGTATCAGATTAAACCGGAAGTTTGTTACGGACGAGACACGAGCTGAACTGGATACTATGCTCCATCAGTATGAAGCCACGTGCGTTCCTTGGTGCGAAGAAGGTTTTTACCTCACCGAGCGTCCTGCATTTATCATGGACCCTCTTTTCCATGCAGGTGCATACTATGCCCAAGAAGCATCGTCAATGTTTATAGCACACCTTATTAATATATATATAGGAAGCAAAGACGTAAACGTTCTCGATCTTTGTGCCGCCCCTGGAGGAAAGTCGACACTGTTACTTTCACTTCTTTCCGACAAGTCCACTTTAGTAGCCAACGAGATTGTACCCAAACGGGCGAGTATTCTTAAGGAAAACTTAAGTAAATGGGGAAATTCAAACGTCATTGTAACCAATAACAAACCTAAGGATTACAAAGAAATGGAGAACGTATTCGATCTCATACTTTGCGATGCTCCTTGCTCGGGTGAGGGAATGTTCCGGAAGGATGAAACGGCTGTTAACGAATGGTCATTACAAAATGTGGAGATGTGCCAGCGACGGCAAAGGGAAATAGTGGCAGACATATGGGATTGCCTGAAACCCGGCGGACTTTTTATATATAGTACCTGTACATTTAATACTCGAGAAAATGAAGAGAATGTGAAATGGATAAGCGAAAACCTTGGTGCAGGCATTCTTCCCTGCTACCGGCAAGACGAATGGGGCATCAGTGGCAATCTCCTGCCGCACGAGTCGTTCGACTGCTGTCATTTTCTGCCGCACAAAGCACGTGGCGAAGGGTTCTTTTGCGCCATTATGAGGAAAGACGGTGAGCATGACAACAAACAAATACGAATCACATCAAAAATGACGAGACGGCTGAAGTTGCTTTCACTCGTCAGTCGCACACAAGACAGCGTAGAACACGTGGACGTGGACAAGCCCACTGCACTTCAATACTTGAGGGGCGAGGCTGTAAAGCTTGGCCCGTCAGCGTCGCGTGGAATTGTAACTATCACATATAAACATATGCCATTGGGACAGGCTAAAAATATAGGAAGCAGAGCAAACAATCTCTATCCAAAAGAATGGAGAATAAAAAAACAGCTATGAGACGAGTACTTATAATATATACCGGAGGTACTATCGGAATGATAAAAAACAGTTCTTCCGGAGCGTTGGAACCGTTTGATTTCAATCATCTACTAAAGCACATACCCGAGTTGGGAGCGTTTGACTTCCAAATTGATAACATTACGTTCAGTCATCCGATTGATTCTTCCGACATGGAACCGTCGCTATGGATTAAACTGGCACACATAATCCACGACCAATACGACGCCTACGAGGGATTCGTAATACTTCATGGTACCGATACCATGGCTTACACGGCAAGTGCACTCAGCTTTATGCTTGAAAACCTCGGCAAGCCTGTCATACTTACAGGTAGTCAATTACCTATAGGAGTATTGCGAACTGACGGACGCGAGAACCTCATAACATCAGTGGAAATCGCCGCCGCTCACGACCGTGACAACAGACCAATAGTCCCGGAAGTATGCATCTTTTTCGGACAACACCTTTACAGGGGAAACCGGACCACAAAGGAAAACGCAGATAAATTCAACGCATTCACATCGTACAACTACCCTCCTTTAGCACGGGCGGGTATTCACATCGACTATTTCACCGACCGCATTCTACGTCCATGTGCCGGTGCCAAGTTGCTGTTAAACACAAAACTTGACAACAGCGTCCTCGCACTTACACTTTTCCCTGGCATCAAAGAAAGCCTTATAGAACGAGTACTCCAAATGAAAGAAATCAAAGGAGTGGTTATGCGAACCTACGGTTCAGGCAATGCACCCACAAGCACGTGGTTTCTCAACGCACTGAGAAAAGCGACGGACGAAGGAAAGGTAATCGTCAACATAACCCAATGCCAAAGCGGGAGTGTGGAAATGGGAATGTACCGCACAGGAGTATCACTACTCAAATCAGGAGTGGTTAGCGGACACGACATGACAGTCGAATGCGCAGTCACAAAACTTATGACTCTGCTTGGCAAAGGACAGACGGCCGATGAAGTAAGGAAACAAATGGAAACACCTATTGCAGGAGAAATCAGTTTAAAAAACAATATATGCGGGTAATAATATTTTTTCTTGCGAAACATAACCGTTGAATCATTTTTTTTAATTACCTTTGCAGTACAATAAAATTGCGAAATGCCGACAAGTCGCTACCAAGCGATCTCCAACAAAAGCAAACGGCACTTAACATGCGGAATTCTATCATATATGAATTTATACATAAGATATTTTGAGCAAGACACCATCGCCCATAACATGGACGAAGTAGTAGCGTTCCTTGAAACCATACACGATTTCAAGTACTCAGAGGAGGCAGTGAACCGTGTGAACCTCTACTACACATCAAACAACCTCTATCCGTTCCGCTTGAAAGTGAACTATTCCAACTACATACTCTTCCTCAAGACCGAGGCTGACACTATTGAGGAATTCAGGGAGATGGAACAAATCAAGAAAGCCCAAAAAGAAGCAGCGGGAGTTCAACATGTCCCAGAAAAGAGAAAATCCATCCTTGAATTGATGTCGGAACCAAACCCTGGATGGTATGAAGCTGCACTGACTTTCAAGCGTGTCGTGCCAATCCAATTTACAAACAAATTCCAGTATCGCGACACGAGATTCAGGGTACGGCTTAAGGCAGGAAGTCCGATGGACTGCTATAACAAGATTGTAAATCACTTGCGTAACAGACAAGACGTAGATCAGCGTAGCCAGTTTCCGTCAGCTAAAAGTTCAAACTTCGAATACACATATTTAGGTAAAGAAGACCCTGAAGATGTTCATAATGATAATTAAAAACAACAATAAAAAACTTTTTTGATAATCTTTCCGTGGAGTGCCCTAAGTTATTTCTCAACTTAAGGGCACTTTTTTATAGATAAACGCATCCCTGCAACATAATCATCTCATGCAGGCATGCACGAGAGAGAGAGACAGCATCCATAAATAAAAAAAACGAATTTTCTTTGTTTTGTTGACGTTTTGCGCTATCTTTGCATTTATTCTTAGCACAAACGGATGGACATACTCTACAATATAATCATTGCATTATACG
Source organism: uncultured Bacteroidaceae bacterium (assembly GCA_964452915.1). Lineage (GTDB taxonomy): Bacteria > Bacteroidota > Bacteroidia > Bacteroidales > Bacteroidaceae > Colivivens. The sequence goes on from CAYVNW010000004.1 coordinate 46,481, forward strand.
CGATACTCATTATGAGTACCATGATCGCTATACTATCCGAGAACCGGCAGCCTACACGCACCATCGCCTGGTTGCTCGTTTTGTGGTTCTTACCCATTGTAGGCATCATTCTTTTCTTTTTCTTCGGACAACGAATACGGCAGCGCAGAAAACTTAGACGCAAATCGGTCTACAAGCTCACTAAGCACAAAAGCTTTGATGTGGAAGGGCAAAAGGACGACAGGGAAATTAAAGAGTTCGACAGGGTGGCACGTCTGTTCTACAATCAAGACCAAACTCCGGCTCTCAGAGCAGCAAACGTTGAGATATACCAAAGTGGGAAAGAATTCATCGACGCAATTCTCGATGCTGTAGCCCATTCCAAACACCACATACACTTCCTTTCATTCATATTCGAAGACGACAAAACAGGCAATATGGTAGCCGATGCACTGATTGAGAAAGCCAAACAAGGCATCGAAGTACGACTCATCTACGACTATGTAGGCAGCTGGCACTTTGGAGACAAAGTGTTCAGCCGCATGAAGAAAGGAGGAGTACAAGTCCACTCGTTCATGCCTGTGCGGTTTCCACGCCTCACAAGCCGTACCAACTATCGCAACCACCGTAAGATAATAGTGATCGATGGAACTACTGGCTTCATTGGAGGTATGAACATAGCCGACAGATATGTATGGGGAACAAAGAAGCAAGCATGGCGTGACATACATACAAAAGTAACCGGCACAGTAGTCTGTGCTCTACAACGCACGTTTCTTCTCGATTGGAGCTACGTGGCACACGAAAATGTTCCGTCATCCAGTACAGACTTCCCTGCTGCAACCGGAAATACCGACAACGGTCCAGTAGCGCAAATCGTGACAAGTAGTCCTGTTTCCGAGTGGCCCAACATCATGCAAGGCTACGTAAGCATACTGCTGAGCGCAAAGCACTATGTTTATATGGAAACACCATATTTCATTCCTACTGAACCTATACTATCTGCTATGCGTACTGCAGCCCTCAGTGGTGTGGACATACGGCTGATGGTGCCGCGGCATAGTGACTCGAAAGTGATGGAATGGGTGACAAACTCAAACATATCCATCTTGGTAGAAGCTGGAGTGAAAGTATACCTATACCGACCAGCATTCAACCACTCAAAACTGCTCATAGCCGATGACTACCTCAGCACCTGCGGGTCGGCCAACATTGATGTTAGGAGTTTCGAGCAAAACTTCGAATGCAACATATTCTTTTACGACCAGCCAACCGCCATGCGCTTCAAGGCGATATTTCTCGCTGATGAAAGGAAGTCAACACGGCTGAGCGACATTAGCAAGCCATTCCACATTCGCCTGTTCGAAGGCATAGTGCGGTTGTTAAGTCCACTACTTTAAACAAATGCAATCCAAATATCCAATCATTCCAACATCTCGTTTTGTAATCCGGCACCCACCTTGCCGTCCTCTCGAGCAACACCGACTGACCAAATTTCAACCGCAAATCTAAGGGAGCAAAGCGAACGGATCTTCAGTACGCAACCGAGAGGCTATGATGCAGTGCTATAATGTCGGTTATACCTGTAAATCAGCGTATTCTGTAATCGTACAACCATAAGGGTAGTAAACGTACGTTCACTCGGTGCTTGGTCGTACGACCATAGGGTGTGTGGACGTACGACCA
>CAYVNW010000004.1:48245-90223 GCA_964452915.1 uncultured Bacteroidaceae bacterium
AACGGATAGTAAACGGTAGTAAACGGATTTGGAAACCGGCATACATAAACAGGGACCAACCAGATAGTGCAAGTAGAGGACTCATAGGCGCTTTATTTATGCCGTAATACTCCACAGGGTTCGCAATGAGTCCGTACACTTCCAAATTGTTCTGCGGATAAAAAAAGCCAGACAATTCTCACAGAGAGAAATGCCTGACTTATTCTCGTTTTATGTCAACAGACATTAAACGTTATCCAATTTCAATTGTCTTTTGCGACTTTTTGGTTTGCTCCTTACGAGGAAGAGTTACATGCAATACACCATCTTCAACCTTAGCCTCTATCTTGTCTTTCTCAACATCGTCTGGCAAAGTCAAAGTCTGCTGATAGTTAGAATAAGAGAACTCACGCCTCAAGTAGTGCTGTTTCTTGTCCTCATGTTTCTCATTCTCCTTGTGCTCCATCTTGATGACAAGGTTGTTGTCATTGTCAAGACTTACATTGAAATCTTTCTTAGTAGCACCTGGAGCGGCAAGCTCCAATTCGTATTCTTTTTCGGTTTCAGTTACGTTTATCGCCGGTGATGTAATATTAACTCTTGGCCAACGGCTGTCATCGAGCAAATCATCAAATGCATTGTCTAACCAATTGTCTTCTGAACGTAATACTGGAAATAACATAAATCAAACCTCCAATTTTTATTTTTATAAGTTCTTTGTTTATCTTCTTGGAGTGCTTCCGTCGTCCTCAGTTTCGTGTCTCGGACTTCCGAACTCCACAAAACATAATGCAATCTGCATGCCGAAAATCTTATACATCTTGCATTGTGGACAAATGTGGACAACGTGTCATTCAGAAAGTTAAAACTTTTAAGTATCGTGCCAATATTGCCTTGCTCCAAGGTTATTTCTACTTCCGTTCCTGTTGTCTTTCAAAATATTATTGTAAATTTGCACGATGCCAACAAAATAACAACACAAACATGAACAAACCATTGATTGGAGTCGTACCGCTGGTCGATTCCGAACGCCAAAGCTACTGGATGCTACCCGGCTATATGAAAGCACTCGAAGAGGCGGGAGCTATCCCTGTGACCCTTCCACTGACTGACAACAATGAAACACTGGAACAACTCGCCTCGACAATAGACGGACTGTTGCTGACCGGAGGACATGATATATCTCCTTCGCTGTATGGCGAGTTACCTACCCCTCTGTGTGGCGAGCTATGCAAAGGACGTGATAACATGGAGGCCATACTGTTGCATCTCGCACTGCAATGGAACATACCGACATTCGGCATATGCCGCGGAATACAGTTCATCAATGCCTTTCTTGGAGGCACACTGTACCAAGACCAGCCTACAGAACATCCGTCGACAGTAGAACACCACCAGTCAGCCTCATACGACCGTCCAGTACACAGAGTCTGCATAATAAGCGACACACCACTGAGCGAGTTGCTAAAGACAGGCACACTTGAGGTCAATAGCTACCACCATCAGGCAATAAAGCAAATTACCTCCTCGCTCAGACCTATGGCCATTGCCACTGACGGTATAGTTGAAGCAGTATACCACCCTAAGCACAAATTCCTATGGGCAGTACAATGGCATCCCGAGTTTTCGTATTTAGTAGAGCCGTCAAGCCGCAAGCTGTTCAGCCGGTTTGTAAGTGCATGCAAGCACGAATGACAATACCATAGAAGTGTACAGAGGGCAAAAACGCGACTGAGGCACTAACCATTTTTGAGTATTTTACAATATCTATCGTGTTTATATTTGTTACAAATAACAAAATCGATTAAATTTGCAGCCGATTTATGTAACACCCAATTATAGGAATCCAAAACACATGACATTACACCTTATTTGCACATATGGCAGTTGCAATGCGACCTTCAGAAACAACTCTGTCAGACTCATTGCTGCAGCATTGCTCTGCCTGTTATTCTGTACCAGCTCAATTGCGCAAAACGCCCAGTATGCACTGGTAGGATACGTGAAAGACGAGAACAAAGAGCCTTTGATAGGGGCGGCAGTAAAAGTGGACGGAACGGACTACATGACCGCCACTGATCTTGACGGACGTTTCACGTTGAAAGGCTCATGGACAAAAGATGCAAAACTGATCATCACTTATATCGAATATGAGAAAACCGAAGTTGACATCAATGGACGCCAATACATCGAAATCACGATGAAAGAAGACAACAACATGCTAAGTGAGGTTGTTGTGAAGGCGGAATCGAACGTCAACGCAATCGACCTGCGTAACAAAGCAGGTCAAGTACAATCAATTGACATGAAACGCGTGGAGGCAAAGCCAATGATCGACTTTGCCCTATCACTACAGGGGCAAGTTCCGGGGCTTGTGGTTATCAACTCCGGTGAACTGGGCTCCACACCCAAAATACGAATTAGAGGCAACTCATCACTGCGAGCCGGTAATGCCACCAACGAGCCATTGTACGTGATGGACGGCAAAGTGATTTCTGCAGAAACGTTCTACAACCTGAACCCTCAAGATATCAAGGACATAAAAGTGTTGAAGGACGCAGCAGCCTGTGCTTTGTATGGTGTGAAAGCTGCCAACGGAGTGCTTGAGATAACATCTGAACGAGGTTATCAAGGTCGTACAACCGTGAGCTATAGCATGAACATCGGTCTAACCACACGCGGCAGACGTGGCATTAAGATGATGGACTCGGCGGAAAAGCTCGAACTGGAACGGCTACTCCAAAGCACATCAACCCCAGGATACCTGTACAGTGAAGACTACTACCGCAAATATTTTTCAAACAACCCCGACCTGGAACTGCTGATAGCAGATGGTGAAAGCAAACTTGAAGATCTGCGGAACACACATACCGATTGGTTTAAGACACTGTTGCGCGACAATCTGTACCAAAGGCACAACATTAGTATTAAAGGAGGTAATGAACAAACCACATACTATATATCCGGAAACTACTCATACCAAGGCGGACGAATCCGCGGAAACAGCAAAAACAAGATGGGAGTTAGAATGAACCTCGACAACCGCATAGGCAATATAGGCTATCTCATGATCAGTGTTGACGGAGGCTATTCAAAGACACGCACACCAAACGGTACAAGTTCAGACCCGACATCACTGATATACCAACTCAACCCATACGAGACAAAAACCGGCGAACTGTGGTCGTACCCCGGACAGACATTTGACGACTTGATGCACCAATACGAAGCAGAATCAACCGACAAGAACGGTGGTGTAGGTGCAACACTCAACCTGACTCCTCTGCAAGGACTCGACATAGCAGTGTCGGCGGGTTTGGACTTCCTGCTGAACGAAGGGTATCAGTTCACACCTTCAACAGCATACTCAGAGACCCACAGCGGACACCCCGAGATTGAACGCGGAATCTACTCCAAATACAAGAATACGACAAGTAACATAACGACAAATACACGTGTCACATACAACCACACGTTTGCAGAGAAGCACGACTTGACCATCGGAGCAAACATGGACTATTACCGCACAAATGTTGACGACGAGCTAATGAGAGGATACGGTGTGGGCACAATCAACTCTGCTGCCGCAATCAATCAGAGCCTCAGCGGAAACCGCCAGCCATACGTCAGTGCACCACGCGACAAAAGTGCCCAAATAGGTTTCGGTATCGTCGGGGGCTACACATTCGACAACACCTACGATATATATGGGACTTTCAAGCGCGACGGTTCTTCAATTCTACCCAAAGACAAACGTTGGAACAACGCATGGGCAGTGGGCGCAGGATGGACGCCAAGCAACTACGACTTTTTAAAAGACAATAAAGTACTCACCCGACTCAACTTGAAGCTCTCATACGGAGTGACAGCAAACTTGAACGGAGTCTCAGTGTCATCAACAGTCGCCAGTTTCCGCTATGCAACGACAAGCTACGAAAACCAACGGCCCCTCAACTTCCAACAGCTGTACAACAAAGACCTGGTACCGGAGCAAAACAAAAACTTCGACTGCGGAATAGGTTTTGACTTGTGGAACCGTCTGACATTTGAAATCACATATTATAACCGCCGCACCGATGAGGCACTGCTCGATGTTCCTATACCAACTTCCACGGGCTTCACGTCATTGATGCGTAACATAGGAGTGTTGAGAAACAGAGGAGTGGAATTCAGTTTCAACGCCAAAATTATAGACAATTACGACTGGCGGCTGAGCGTTGGTACGACACTGGCATACAACGACAACAAAGTACTTGACTTGTACTACACCGACAAGATATACTCCACAGAGGACGCACTGGTTCCAGATTACGAAATAGGAAAGAGCTACGATATGCTCTACGGCCCTGTATCACTCGGAATAAACCCACTCACTGGCTATCCCGTGTTCAGTACGCCAAACGGAGAGAAACAGGCTACGAACCACTCACCAAGGACGACGTGGTGGCACTCGGACATCTTACTCCTCCATACACAGGCACATTAAACCTTAGTTTCGCATATAAGACACTCGAATTCGATGCCGACTTCTACTATGTGCACGGTGGCGTACAGCGTTTTAACTACAGCTATGTACGGACGAAAGACAACGCAAACATGAATGCGGTGTCCGGACAGACTGAAAAGATGTGGTTTCACCAAGGCGACGAGGACAAGATCTACTGGACTCCATTCTACACATCAGCCACGGCAGAAACCAATATCGCCCTCTACCCAAACTCACGAACCATCGGCAAGAGCGATTACATGAAACTGTCGATGATCTCCATACGGTACAGAGTACCTGGCAAAAGGTTGCAAAAACGCTTGCCATTTATATCGTATGCTACAATCGGATTGCAAGGAAGTAATTTGTTCACATGGACCAACTACAAAGAAAGCGACCCGGAAAGCGGACAATTGGCAGGTACCACACAGCCGGTATATACGTTTAACTTAAACCTGACATTCTGAACATGAGAACACCATATACAATAAGACAATTAAGCACTACTGTACGGTCAATGATCGTGACTGCATTCATCATAGCAGGATTCAGCGGATGTTCAATCGACGTTCCCCCACCCGATCTTTATTCCGACCCAGACGCTATAACCGACATCGAATCGGCACGCTCACTGCTCACATCGTGTTACATACTCTATCCAAACTATGAATACGACTTGTCGAAATTAGGGAATGACTTCTGCATGACCAACGTATCTGGAAAAGACGTAAATCAACTCAACTTTTACAGCTGGCAAGACATCAACATTAGCGACTTTGCTTCGGAATGCTGGCTTGCATACTACAACTGCATAGCCAATATAGACGTACTGCAAGAGCGTATTCCAAACGTGGTAGTTACAGAGGCAAACGACTCGTCCAAACTAAACGCCGTTATAGCCGAAGCCAATACACTAAAGGCGATGTGCTATTTCGACCTGTTACGTCTGTTCGCCTCTGCATATGATGACTCAGAAGACACCTTAGGTGTCATACTGAAATCAAATGTCGGAATTGAAATGAAACAACGGTCGTCTAAAAAGCGTTGTGCGGAGTATATCAAGTCACTGCTCCTCGAAGCAGCATCAATAGACAATTCACCCACCCAAAACGGATGGCTCTCACAAAAGGCAGCAATCTACGAACTTGCAGAACTCGCTCTTTATACTGGCGCATACAATGACGCTACAACCTACGCAGGCATATTGATTGACGGATGCGACAAAAGCTGGATTTCAAAAGATAATTACGGCAGAATATGGAGTTCCACCTCCTATGCCGGACGCATATTCGCTTTCAATACCAGCAACTCCGTTTACGCTGGCATACAATATAGCGACACGGAAGGTGACTATTTCGCATTGAACCCTGAGTTAGAGATGCCGGATGGTGACATACGCAAAGAATGGACAGAATATGAAAAGGAGATCAACAGTATAACGCATATACTGTTTGGTAAATATAATAAGGTGAACAAGGAGAACGGCACCAACAGCTACATCAACCGCATGCGTTACGCCGGAGCTTACTTTATCGCAGCCGAAGCATACGCACGATTAGGCAATTCCAGTAAGGCAATTGAGACACTCAACGAATATCTTGAAACAGTCGGAGCAGAAAGCATAGATACATCTCTCTCGGACAGTAAGCTTACGGACCGTATACTCCACGAGAAATATAAAGAGTTTGCAGGTGAGGGACAGAACTATTTCGACTTGAAACGTACCCACAGTGATTTGAAAAAATATGGCATCTGGGGAAATTCTGTACGCACCACAATCGGGGCTACAGACTATAGATGGACATTCCCTATCCCAGCCTCAGAATACAGATACAACGAAGTTATCAACCCAAACCGTGGATGGCAAATCAACAGATAAGCCGCCAGACATTATACACTGCAATATATAGACAAATCAATAATAAACTACTATTCAAAAAAAATTAAGACAATGAAGATTTTAGTAAAGACAACTTTAATGTTGACGCTTGGTGCATTGATATTTGCATCATGCAGCGACGACGATGATGACAAAGAAATGACCAACTACGTGCAACTGTCGATCAATGGCGACCCAACTCTCTATGAAGATGCTACAGAAGGCGTCACAGTGACCGTAAACCTTGCACGCGCAGTGGAACAAGAATCTACGATCACCTTAGGCATCAGCGGTGATGATAAAGGAGCTGTCAGACTCAGCAGCAATACTGTTACTTTTGCAGCAGGAGAGAAGACTGCATCGGTAGAGGTGTTATCGAACAACGCCAATGTACTTGCTGTCAATGAAGTTGTTTACATCGGTGTTACAGGATTTTCAGACAGCAACATGAAAGTACTTGAGGGCAACCAGATATCAGTCACAGTGAGGCCAGCCGCATCTGTTCCTGAACTCACGTCAGAGCAACTTGCACTTATCAATGGATACAAAGATTCGTTCGGAATTGACCTGACAAAAGTACTCGGCATCGTTGACGTCACCACAGTCATTACTTTTGGCAATGACGACAAGGAGACAGAGAACAACGGAGAAGACACTCGGACTCTTACAGGCAAGAGCATCATCACCCTGAGTGAGAACGCCACGGCCGACAAGCCGATTCTGAAGATTATCAGCAACCCTATGGGCATGGGCTCATTTATTTATGAGAAATATCGCCGTTGCACTGTTGAGGATAATGAATACTACATGCAGATGCCAGTTCAAGCAGCCTTGATAAAAGCTGTGAACTACAACTTCGCTACTGAGACTTTCGACGTGACGCTCGATGATTTGGCTCTCAACGCTGACGGTACTGTAAGCTTCACAAAAGCAGCTACAAACGAATACGACGAAGAGATAACCAAGATACCTTTCGTATACACTTACTCTGTTTGGACCCGCTTGCAGCAACTGGCAGAATCAGGGGCAGAAGTAGCAGTCAACGAAGGTGAAACCGATGTAACCTACTCAGTAAGTGGGTTATTGGAACAATACAATCCATTCAATCCTGATGCAATCCTTGGCAACTCAGATATCTCATCCGACGCATATGTTCACGATCCAAGCAATTATGTAAGTCCAACATCATCATACGACCTCACTAACGGCACTATGAAGTTTGAATTCTCATGGGACTATGGGGCAGGCTCAATATTGTATGACTACATCCGTGTGAACGTGACATATACACTGCATAAATAACAATATTCAAATCCCTGCACAACGATATTCAAATCATGACTTACATCTTCACAGAGTTGTACATGATTCTCATGCATCTGCTCTTCCCTCCGGAAGTGCCTGTAAACCTTCCACCGGAAACGGTGGAAGGCTATTTGGCTAATGGCGTCCACTATATAATATTGCCTAACGAAATACCACAACACAACGTGGAATGCCGTTTGGTGATGCACATCGGATCGATTCAAGAAGACGACAACCAAAGGGGAGCCGCCCACTTTCTTGAACACATGGCATTCAACGGTTCCGAGCACTTTCCAGGCAACAGTATGGTGGAATACTTTGAAAACCAAGGGATGAAGTACGGTCGAGACATCAACGCATACACCAGTTACGACCGAACTATATATTGGTTTTCCTTGCCAGTCGACGCAAATTCGATATACATCGTAGACACGGCCCTCATGGCTATGAGTGACATCATAAACGGACTGACGATAGACAAGGAGCAGGTAATCGCGGAACGAAACGTAATTGCGGAAGAACTTCACGACTACAATAATAACGATGAATTTTATGATTTGAAAATTGGTAACGGACTTTATGCCGCTCACGAACCTTTAGGGCGCGAGGCCGACATCATGTCAATGCGACAATCCACATTACGCGGCTTCTATGATCGGTGGTACAGTCCGAGTACGGCCACAATTCTGATTGTAGGCAATGTAGACGCCACCCTGACCGAGCGCAAAATAAAAAAGCTGCTGTCGGACATTCCCAAGAAAAAAGTGCGCATAAAAAACATTCCTCAAGAATATCCCGAAGGTGTTGAGCTCATGACACTGCCCAATAAGTACGATTACAATTACAAGCTGGAACTGATAGTTCCACACAATGCGATCTTCACCAGTTCATTAGCCAAGCAAATTGAAAATGAAAGGCAGCGTATGACTGTCAGCATCCTCGACCATCGCATGCAGGATATTGGAGGCAGCGCAACGGACCACTGGTACGTAGCCGACAAGAGCCATCTCGTATTCACAATGAGCGACACAACGGAGCACGAACTGCTCCTTGACGTGAGACGGACATCCAACATACTACGCACGCTGGCCAAGTATGGTCCGACTGAAACAGAACTGAAAAGAGCCATCGCACAAGGCACAGGACATGTGAATACAGAACCAACCGACAAAGCCTCAGCAGATTATTGTGAAGATTTCATTGACGCAGTGATCCTGGGTGACAGGCACGTATACTATGATTACGAGTCTGCCCACATACAGAAGAAACTGCTCAAGACATCAAAGAGACATATCAGACGTATCGCCAAGTCATTGTTAAAAGCGAGCGAAGCATTACTTGCCGCATACAAATATCCCAAAGACGGTACACACAATCTCTCCGAAGATTCGATACTGTCCGCATGGAACGGGGGAGGTGCAATAAAAGGCTACGAAGCAGTGATAGCAGACAGCGTGATTTTCACAAACGGTGTACACGACTCAGGGAAAGACAAGATTCAAATACCACCAATTCTCAACGAGCACCATCCTAACATTGAATCCGTAGAGTCACGATACGAATACGAAGAATTAAATATCACTGAAGTCATTCTTAAAAACGGCATCCGTATCATCATGCGACCGAACACCTTGACAGACAGCGTGGTTCAAATATTCGCATTAGGACGTGGAGGACTGGGCGACTTACCTGATTCACTATACAACCACCTCAAAGACGCAGTGTCATACGTTGACATGGGAGGAATATCGACTATCAACTCCGACACACTCGCAGAAATATGCCTGCAACGAGAACTGTTGATGAACATTGGAATAAGCAACTACTGGCACCAAGTATTGGTGACCGCACCATCAACTGAGATCCAAACCGTAATGAACCTCTTGTACGAGAAGATGCACCATCCCGGCAAGGACGAGGCAGACTTTGAGGAAAGCCGGCAAGCCGAATATGATTCATGGGGCGAGGAAACCGTATTGTCGAAAATGATGCAAGCCGACTATAGTCGGCAGGTCAATAACACTGTAGACTCATTGGTAGGGAGTGCAGTATACGGACAATTCATACCTTACACCCGCGAGGATATTCAGAAACTCAATCTGGACGATATGACAGACTTCTACTTGCAAACATTTACCAATCCGAAAGGGCTTAATCTGATTATCACTGGATGTTTCGACGTTGACAGTGTGGTACGATTAGCAGCCAACACATTTGGAAGAATGCAAGTTAATGACAAATTTAAGTATTCGCAGAATGAACACCCAGGCCAATTTACCCATCCTGCGGACTCCTTAATTCACTTCTCATCGGATAACGACAAACAGACCAACTGCAACTTCATCTTTACTGACAACTACACACCAGGATTGCGCCAGACACTCATGTTCAAACTCATGCGAGACATACTGCAAGCCCGCATGCTGAGCGAACTGCGGCAAAAATCGGGTATTGTTTACTCGCCATTCGCCGACGTAAACTATAACGGCGTGCCGCGCCGCATTGTATGGTTCCGGCTGTATATTGATGTCCAAAATGAAAACGTCATGCGCATGGAAAAACAGATGCAAGACATTATTGACGATTTGGGACGAAATCCTGTGACAGACACAGAGCTCGACAAAATGAAACGGTCGTTTATCGTAACCAAGCGGAAGTCATTAGCAGACGACTCCAGCGGAGAATGGTTGGATGTCATCTTGGACCGCATAACTAACGGTGAGACATTCAGTGACTATAATCAGTACGATGATGTGCTGAACTCGATAACACCAGAAGACATAAGAGGCATGTTTGCCAAAATAATTAACAAGAACAATTTAATAAAGATATATCAATCAAAATGAATAGAATTCTTTTCACTTTCGCTCTTTGCGCCTTTTCATTACTGAGTACAGCGCAGTCCCCTACAGCGTATCGCCTGTTCGACTCCCAAGGCAAGCCGGTAGCATATCCACAAATGATAGCTCAACTGACAGACGCAGATGTTGTCTTCTTTGGTGAAATGCATAACGACCCGATATGCCACTGGATGGAAGTTCAAGTACTGAAATCACTTTTCCAAACAAAAAAGGGAAAAATCAACGTCGGCATGGAAATGTTTGAGGCAGACAACCAGTTAATAATCGATGAGTACTTCTCAAACGTAATTGACTACAAGCAGTTTGAGGACGAATGCCGGCTATGGCCCAATTACTCGACCGACTATGCCGCAATTGTTGACTTTTGCAAGGAAAACAACATACACTTCACAGCAACCAATGTACCACGCCGATATGCGAGCGTTGTCAAATCGAGAGGTCTCGCTAATCTCGACTCACTTTCCGACGAGGCAAAACGCTACTTTCCGCATCTGCCGATCCCCTATGAAGACAATGCAGTGGCAAACGAAGCTTTTGGCATGATGGCACAAATGGGTGCCAACAAAGACGCTAACCCCACCTTTTTGGGACAGGCACAAGGACTAAAAGACGCAACCATGGCATGGTTCATCGCACAGAATCTGGATAAGGCTGTCATACACTTCAACGGCAACTATCATACAGCCGCAGGCAATGGAATAATAAAATACCTGCATACATATGCACCAAAAGCAAAAGTAAAGACTATCTACAGTGTAAAACAGGAGACAACAGACACATTAGACGATGCCTACGCAGGGCAGGCAGACTTTTATCTGTGTGTGCCAGAAGACATGGTGACATCATATTAAGAACCTATAATAACAAATGATACAATGAATCATAAACTTTTATTTTCCGCAGTACTGCTTATCAGCACACTCTGCATGAACGCCAAGAATGCCTTGGTTGTAATATCACACGGCTCGCCTATGGAAGAATGGCGGAAACCGGTCTTGGATCTGGAACCGTTATTACAAAAAAGAGTAAGCGAGTTGAAACTCAACATCAGTTACGTACGAGTTGCAATGATGGAATTTACCGAACCTACTATCGCAACTGTAGTCAGCGATTGTGAAGCACAAGGTATTGACACAATATTTGCCATTCCTCTGTTCATAGCCCCATCGAGCCACAGCGATGAGGACATTCCTAACATTATCGGACACAAGTTCAATGCGTCAACTATAGCGGAACTGAATGAAGAGGGAACCAAACTTGTGCATACCAGGATTCCAATTATACTCGGACCGACATTGAGCTACAACAACGTCATTGAGGAGATCATGCTGAAGAACGTGAAGGACATGAGCAAATCGCCAGAGGACGAGGCTCTACTGTTTGTATCTCACGGAGACAAGCAGTGGACTAGTTTTTGGACAAAAAAAATGGAAAGCATCGCCGATACCTGCCGCAAGTCGACTGGTATAAAAGAGGTAGACTACAAGTTTGTTGCAATGGGTTACAAGATGGTTCGTGAAATAATACCGACATTGAAACAGTGGTCACAAAACAAGAAACGGATATTAATACAAGGAGTGTATCTCACATCCACTGCTAAGGAAATTGCTGATGCCTCAGGCGTGACAGAGATGGTGAACAAGGAATTAAACAATCCGAACGTAGAGGTGGTATACAGCGACGAGGGTATCTTGCCATCATCAACCGAAACAGTCGTTGATTGGATATTGGACCGTACCAAAGAATGGCTTCAACCCTAACCCGTCATGAGAGACGAGTGATATGCCACAGAGTCAGAAGCATTACCACTACGTAAGACGTCACAACAAGACGGATTCATCTATTGAGGCATTTTGATTTATCATCCAGCCTTGGCTGAACGGTATAAGCATTAGTATGGGACTAAGACATCGGCTTGTGTTGACCGTTCAGCCAAGGCCGGACAATTCTAAGTTCTAAATACTAAGTTACGTTCACTTCTATATGTTTATATGTCCACGAGCTTTCTGATTTATATGCAATGATTGTGGACCATTATTTCCTCTCATAGGATATGAGCAGACACAAATAATAACATATCATAAGATTTTGCATGATTATTAATTAGTATAACACCACATAATAAAAAAATAATTATAACTTGCAACACTAATTTTCAAATCAATACTATATATGAAACAGATTACTTTTATCAACTTAACAGCTCTTTTATTTATAATAGGAGGGTTTACATGTATGGCACAACTGCGTGTTGACAGCATCGGGAATGTCGGAATCGGAACTACCTCTACAGAATCCCAACTTTCAGTTGGTGGAAACGTAAAATTGAGAGTTCGTGATTCATTAAGCATTAATGACTGTTTTGAGTGCCCTGTTGGTGCGACATTAAATATTGAAACAATAAAATAAACATATTATGAGACAAACAACAACCATACTAATTGTTACAACGATTATGCTTGCATCGTCATTAAACGGCAATGCACAAAAACGGAAAGAACGGCATCCAATGCTTGAGGGAAATCCTGAGTGGGTGTACTACTCCTACAATTGCGGGTATCTGATGGATAAGGATTTTATGTTCACAAAGTTTTATCTTGATGGTGATACAGTTTTAGGTGGTAATAAAGTATACAAAAAACTGTGGTACGATATATACGACGCTGAAGGGAATCATTTAACACGTCCTTTTTGGAACGTGCATTATCAATATGATAGATTAAGGACAACCCCTTTCGTGTGCGGTTACCTACGCGAAGAAGGAAGCAGGATATATGGGTATGGGTATGAGTTCATATGTGGCAGATCCCTTTGTCAACGCGATTCCCCTCAAGCAGAAAAATTCATTTACGACTTCAGCCTCCAAAAAGGAGATACTCTAATCGTACATGACCCTACCTATTGACTATTATTATAATTATAGCTATAAAAAGCGTCCGATACTTGACCGTTTCCCCGTAACACTTGCAGACGGGACGACGCGTGACATGATACAACTGTTCTTTTGTGATACGATAGACTCCGGCACCTATGCATGGACATGGAAGGAGTGGCCCGGGTATCACGACAATTATATTATAGAGGGAATAGGATGCATAAATTCACTATATCCGCTGATTCTCTATACGTGCGTATCTCAAGCTTTCAGAAGAATATATTGGGAGCAAAAACAATACTGCTCGCGTCTGAACATGTTCAGGCAGTACGGAAAAATCGTATACCTCGCCCCGGAACATGTTACAGGAATGCCACATGACGAAAAATACTACACCTTCCACAAGATGCCTTTCTATCCTGACATTGATGTTACCATGGCGGCGTCCATCACTGAGGAGGAAAAGGGAGCGCGGACAGAAGGAAAGTCCACTGGAATATATAACATCATGGGACAAAAACTATCGGATGTCAGGAAGGGTATCAATATAGTTGATGGCAAAAAAAATACTTGTCAAGTGATCCTCATAAGTTGTAATTTGAGTCAATGACACTAATCAGTATAAAGGCAGAATCCCCAGATTGGGAATTCTGCCTTATTAGTTAGATACAGATGAGGCGCATCACTATTCACTTCGCAGATAGTTGGTGTCACCTCGGGATAGCTCAAGCAAGCTTGGACTTCACTCAGCTTGCATCAATATTCACCCCAATGCTTGATTTCGAGTTTGTCGAACCCATACCTACAGAATGCATATATGTAGGCCGACGCAAGACGGGAGTTGGTTATCAGCGGTATGTTGTAGTCAATTGCCGCACGTCGGATAAGATAGCCATTCTGCAATTCGCGTTGCGTATGGTTCTTCGGAATGTTTATTACCAAGTCGACTTTGTGATTGCGTATGTAGTCCAGCACATTTGGTTTGTTCTCCGAATCAGGCCAGTGCAACACCTCGGAAGGAATGTCCGATTGGGCAAGGAACTGAGCCGTACCACTTGTAGCATACAACTTGTAACCTGCCTTGTGCAGGGTGTCGGCTGCCTGCAGGAGATCGACCTTTGAGCGTGCTTCTCCAGATGAAATCAATATGCCTTTCTGCTTATCCGGAATGTGATGCCCCACAGAAAGCATACTCTTCAGCAATGCCTCATAATAATTGTCACCTAAACAGGCGACCTCACCCGTTGATGCCATGTCGACGCCAAGAATAGGATCCGCTTTCAGCAGGCGTGCGAACGAGAACTGCGACGACTTTACTCCTACATAGTCGATATCGGCAAAGTTCTTGCCAAACGGCTCCACTTCCTTACCAAGCATAATTTCAGTTGCCATGCCAATGAAGTTAAATTTAGTCACTTTAGACACGAAAGGGAAACTGCGGCTGGCTCGCAGGTTGCATTCAATAACTCTCAACTCATTGTCCTTTGCAAGGAATTGAATATTGAAAGGGCCCGATATATTCAGAGCTTCAGCAATCTTTCGTGCTGTACGCTTGATGCGCCTGATGGTTTCAAAATATAGTTTTTGAGCGGGGAACACCACTGTAGCGTCGCCAGAATGAACACCAGCATATTCAATATGTTCGCTGATGGCATAACATTTGATGATGCCATGCTGAGCAACAGCATCGATCTCAACTTCTTTGGTGCGCTGCAGGAACTCTGTTACCACGACTGGATGTTCCTGGCTGACCACAGCTGCATTTTTCAGAGCACTCTCAAGTTCGTCACGATTTGATACCACACGCATTGCGGCACCCGAAAGAACATAGGATGGGCGTATCATCACCGGCAGTCCGACCTCATCGACAAACTCATATATTTCTTCCATATGCGTCAGTTCCTTCCACCGAGGCTGATCGATGCCCAAGCTGTCGCACATTTCAGAGAATTTCTGACGGTCTTCTGCTATATCAATGGACTTAGCAGACGTACCCAAGATATTTATCCCCTGCCTGTCAAGCAAAAGAGCCAGGTTGTTAGGAATCTGTCCGCCGGTACTCACAATCACACCCATAGGTTCTTCCAAATCACAGATGTCGAGTACCCGTTCGAGCGTCAACTCATCGAAGAAGAGACGGTCGCACACATCATAATCAGTACTTACCGTCTCAGGATTATAGTTTATCATTATCGCGCGGTAGCCCATCTCCTGTATTTTCTTGATGGCAGCCACGCCGCACCAGTCGAACTCGACGGAAGAACCGATACGGTAGGCACCCGAGCCAAGTACTATAACCGATTTACCGTCGTGCGCAAAGTCTACATCTGATTCACTTCCGTTGTACGTCAGATACAAGTAATTCGTTTGGGCAGGGTATTCACCTGCCATGGTGTCGATTTGTTTCACCACAGGAAGTATTCCGTATCGTTTACGCAAGGCACGGACATCCAATCCTTTTTCATGCGGGTTGACAATCTCGTCCTTAATTACGATTTTCCCGATTTGATAGTCAGAGAATCCCATCATCTTCGCCACTTTAAGTAATTCCAGCGGAAGAGTTTCGATTTGGTCGAATTGCTCTAACTCATTCTTTATGTTGTATATGTTTTGCAAGCGGAAAAGGAACCAGCGGTCAATTTTTGTAATATCGTGCAACTGGTCGATAGTATATCCCATATCGAATGCAAGCGCGATAGCCGGTAAACGTTTGTCGGTCGGGTTATGCAATTCATAGTCTACATCGGGCACATTGACAGTATTGGCTACAAAACCGTGGAGTCCCTGCCCCACCATACGTATACCCTTCTGTATCGCCTCTTCGAAAGTCCGACCGATAGCCATAACTTCACCGACCGACTTCATTGACGAACCTATCAGTTTAGATACTCCGTCGAACTTTCCGAGATCCCAACGCGGAATCTTCACAACGACATAATCAAGTGCGGGCTCGAAGAAAGCAGATGTGACCTTAGTAACTGAATTTTTGATTTCGTCCAACCCGTAGCCAAGGCCTAACTTGGCAGCTACAAAGGCAAGCGGGTAGCCTGTAGCCTTAGAAGCCAAGGCAGATGAACGGCTCAAACGGGCGTTCACCTCAATCACACGATAGTCATCGCTATTAGGGTCAAGAGCATATTGCACATTACATTCACCAATTATACCCACACGACGGACAATCTTGATGGCAATCTGACGGAGTTTGTGATACTCATGGTCGCTTAATGTCTGTGAGGGAGCGACTACGATGCTTTCCCCTGTATGAATGCCAAGAGGGTCAAAATTCTCCATGTTACATACAGTGATACAATTATCATATTTATCACGTACTACTTCATATTCTATTTCCTTCCATCCTTTGAGAGATTCCTCGATCAAAATTTGTGGAGAGAAAGTAAACGCTGAACTTGCAAGTTTCCGAAGTTCTTCGTCATTATTACAAAAACCGGAGCCCAGTCCTCCAAGCGTAAAAGCGGCACGCACAATTATGGGATAACCTATTTCTCTCACAACCTCCAAAGCCTCATCAATGGAATTCACGGCAACGCTATGGGCTGTCTTCACTCCAATGCTATGCATCATCTCGGCAAAACGCTCACGATCCTCGGTATCTATAATTGACTGTACAGGCGTACCAATTACTTTCACATTATATGTCTCAAGGATTCCACTTTCATAGAGCCGCACACCACAATTCAAAGCTGTTTGTCCACCAAACGACAACATGATTGCATCGGGCCGTTCTTTGATGATGACCTTCTCTACGAATTCGGGAGTGATGGGCAGATAATATATATGATCGGCAACACCTTCGGATGTTTGCACAGTAGCGATATTCGGGTTGATGAGGATAGTGAACTTTCCTTCTTCGTGCAGAGCCTTCAATGCCTGCGACCCGGAATAGTCGAACTCACCCGACTCTCCGATTTTCAATGCTCCACTACCTAATATCAGTATTTTATTCAGTTCAGAGTTCATAAATAGTATTTTTGTTTTAAGTCTGTAAGTTGACGCCAGAATTATAGATTATTGATAAACCGTTCGAAAAGTGGCATCGAGTCAACTGGTCCGCTTGACGCCTCAGGATGGAATTGAGTAGAAAAGAAAGGCTTGGTCCGATGCTGTATGCCTTCATTGGTACCATCGTTAAGATTCACATAAGATGTTTCCCAATCATCGGGCAGAGTTGAATCGTCGATAGCAAATCCATGGTTTTGCGAGGTGATCATACACTTATGGGTGCCTGCTTCACGAACAGGTACGTTGTGTCCTCTGTGGCCATATTTCAATTTATATGTTTTCGCTCCGGCAGCAAGAGCAAGCAGTTGATTTCCCAAACAGATTCCCATTATGGGCTTATCTTGGGTTATCGCCCATTTCAGATGTTCAATTGTCTCTTTACATAACGAAGGGTCACCAGGACCGTTAGATACAAACAATCCATCGTAATGCTCACTACGAAAATCATAATTCCACGGCACGCGCTTTACGGTGACATCAAACTTCAACAGGCAGCGTAGAATATTATTTTTCATACCGCAATCAATTAAAAGGACCTTCTTGCTACCATGTCCATAAGTATGCAGTTCACTTATCGACACTTCAGACACAAGGTTACGTTTGTTAGGATCGGTCATCTCGACATCAACCCCATCGAACACGATTTTGCCCAACATAGCACCATTGTCGCGTAATTTCTTTGTCAACACACGCGTGTCGATTCCACACAGCGCAGGGACCTTATTTTGTTTAAGCCAAGCCGACAGACTGCGACTGGAGTCCCAATGACTGTATTTATCAGAATAGTTAGAAATCACTAAAGCCTGGCATTGGATTTTCTCGGATTCGAAGAAACATGAAACCCCGTCGACTGTTTCGTCATCGGGTACGCCATAATTACCAATCATAGGATACGTAGGGACAAGAATTTGCCCACGATACGACGGGTCAGTAAGACTTTCGGGATAGCCTGTCATTGCTGTGTAGAAACACAATTCGCCCGCCACGGATTTCTCATACCCAAAAGAATAGCCCTCAAACTCAGAGCCGTCTTCAAGCATTAACGTTGCTTTCCTCATATTTATTTATAATGAATCTATTATAACATTTTCTTTATTCTGTCCATTGCTTCAACGCTGTTTTCTCTCGTTCCGAACGCAGTGATCCGTATGAAGCCTTCGCCATTGCTCCCGAAGCCCTCACCTGGTGTAGTCACCACATTAGCATCATTCAACAAACGGTCAAAGAACGACCATGAGTCCTCACCATGAGGTGTGGACACCCATATATACGGAGAATGCTGCCCTCCATAAACTTTCAGTCCAAGCTTCACAAGGCTTTCACGTATAATCCGTGCATTCTCCATGTAATAGTCGATTGACTGCTTGACTTGCAGCTGCCCTTCATCAGAAAACACAGCTTCCGCTCCTCTCTGTGATATATAAGAAGCACCATTGAACTTACTGCACTGACGACGTTCCCAAAAATCATTGAGACACACCTTTTCATTTCTTTCTGCCCGTACTTTCAATTCCATAGGGATAATTGTATAGCCGCAACGGACACCGGTGAAACCCGCAGTCTTAGAAAAACTTCGGAATTCTATGGCACATTCTCTCGCACCTTCGATTTCAAATATAGAATGAGGCAACTCATCATCCTGTATAAATGCTTCATAGGCGGCATCATATAAAATCAATGCATCATTCCGTCGGGCATAATTGACCCACATGGTCAATTTCTCCCTGGAAATTACCGCACCGGTTGGATTATTAGGATAACATAAATAAATAATATCCAAATGCTTATCAGGTATATCACCGGTAAAATCATTAGATTCCGTACATGGAATAAACTCTATTTGCCTGCCTGCCATGATGTTTGTATCTACATAAACAGGATATACAGGATCTGTAATGCCCACAATATTGTCGACCGACAGAATATCACCTATATTTCCGGTATCGCTTTTTGCTCCGTCGTTGATGAATACCTCCTGACGCGTAAGTTTTATACCTAGCGGTGCAAAATCATGTTGAATGATTGCATCAATCAAAAAAGGATAACCATGTTCAGGTCCATATCCATGAAACGATTTTGCATTACCACAGTCATCGACAGCCTTGTGCATGGCATCGATGGAAGCCTGTGGGAGAGGGCGGGTGACATCACCGATGCCCAAACGTATAATTCGAGCATCAGGATGTTCCGACTGATATTCAGCGACTCTTTGTGCAATCTCCTCAAAAAGATAATTGTGTGAGAGCCTCGTAAAATTTACGTTTAACTTAGTCATACATTTGTATTTGATAAATAATTATCTACTTCTTGTGCAGTTTGGCGGCCACTTGCAATTGCTCTTACAACAAGACTTGCGCCCGACTTGGCATCGCCTGCCACAAACACATTGCCGGCAAAAGCAGGATGCTCAGGACGTAGGAATCCCATTGCAAGAAGCACCATTTCACATTCTATGGTTTCTTTCTTACCAGTAGGCTTCATCTGTGGACGTTCCCCATCAGGCGACGGGATCCATTCGACTTCCTCAATCTCTGCTCCTCTAAGGTTTCCTGCGCCATCGTCAATAAACCGGTTTGTCGTAAGGCACCACCGACGCTCACATCCTTCCTCATGGCTGGTGGTAGTCTTAAGAATTATTGGCCACTGAGGCCATGGTGTTGCAGGATTGTATCCGACTGGAGGCTTAGGCATTATCTCTATTTGTATGATTTTCTTTGCTCCCTGACGATTACATGTTCCTATACAGTCACTGCCGGTGTCGCCACCTCCAATAACCAATACAGTCTTGCCTTTTGCGTTGACCGGCTCTTCATTGCTTACATCCTCGCCGGTCAATATCTTATTTTGCTGGCTTAGCAATTCCAATGCGAAATACACGCCTTTATATTCCCGTCCCGGGACCTTGAGGTCGCGAGCAACTGGAGTGCCGGTTGAAATGACGTATGCATCGAAACCGGCAGGCAAATTAGCTGTGTCCACCTCGGTATTCATTTGGAATTTTATACCCTCAGCTGCCATAACATCAGCACGTCGGTTTATGACATACTTGTCAAGCTTGAAGTTTGGTATTCCATAACGCACGAGTCCGCCAATAGAATTGTGTTTGTCAAACAGCGTCACTTCATATCCCCTTTTGTTAAGCTGCACTGCAACAGACATACCGGAAGGTCCGGCTCCAATTACAGCAACTCTCTTACCATTGCGTTCATAAGTATGCGGAACTACGAATCCCTCGTTAAAGGCTTTTTCTATAATAGAACATTCGTTCTCGCGTATAGTCACAGGCTCATTAATGCAATGATTGAGCACACAACTCTTTTCGCAAAGCGCAGGACAGACACGTCCTGTGAATTCAGGAAAATCATTTGTTGCAGCAAGCAGTTTAAAAGCGAGCTCCCATTTCCCTTTATATACAGCGTCTTGCCACTCAGGCTGTTTATTTCCCAACGGACAAGCCCAATGACAAAACGGGACACCACAATCCATACATCTTGAAGCCTGCAAGCGGCGTTCACTCTCATTTAAAGTCTGCTCAACCTCTGCAAAGTCCCTTATTCTTTCATATATTGGTCTGTGACCAGCCTCTTGGCGCGGTACAGTTAAAAATGCTTTTGGATTTCCCATAATACAATAAATTAATAGTCGCGTTCTACATTACTTATTCGCTTCTCAAGATTTCTCATAGCTTCTTCATGCAGTACTTTCTTATACTCTATAGGAGTAACTTGAATGAACTGCTCAACATACTCACTCCAATTGTCAAGCATCTGTTTTGCAAGTGCCGAGCCGGTATGCAGATAGTGCTTCAACACAAGGTCATGCAATTCTTCACGCCGTGCACGTTCCTCGATAAGGCCCAATTCAATCATATCCATATTGCAGTAGTAGTCAAAATCTTGATTTTTGTTCCAGACATAAGCAAGACCTCCCGACATACCGGCAGCAAAGTTCCTACCTGTAGTTCCGAGAACCACCACCCGTCCTCCTGTCATATATTCACAACAATGGTCGCCAGTCCCTTCCACTACAGCAATAGCTCCGGAATTACGTACAGCGAAACGCTCACCGACTCTGCCATTTATATATACTTCACCGCTTGTTGCACCATAGAGCAATGTATTACCTCCGATAATATTGTCTTGAGCATTGAACTTAGAATGCTTTGGAGGGTATAGACTGATACAACCACCTGAAAGACCTTTTCCCATATAGTCATTCGTCTCTCCTTCCAAACTGAATGATATTCCTTTCATTAGGAAAGCGCCGAAACTCTGACCTGCAGAACCTTTGAATCTAACATTTATAGAACCGTCAGGCAGTCCTTTGCCTCCATACTTCTTTGCGATTTCACCAGACAGCATGGCACCAACTGACCTATTGGTGTTGATTATGTCATAAGCGAGAGTGACATTCCTGCCTAATTCGACATAATCCTTAGTCGACATTATCATATCACGGTCAAGCACGTCATAGATTTTATGCATTGGATGTACATCCATATGGATAGAACTTCCATTATCGACAAAAGCCAGGATCTTACTAAAATCAAGTTGGCCTGTCTTGTCGTTAAGTTTATCATGATCAATCTCTATCATGTCTGTACGCCCTATCATATCTTCAAACCTGCGGAAACCCATCTCTGCCATATACTCACGAACCTCACGGGCAAGGAATGTATAGAAATTAACAAGATAGTCTGCACGGCCCAGAAAATGCTTACGCAAACGAGGATCCTGAGTGGCAACGCCGACAGGACACGCATTTGTATGACATTTACGCATAAGTAGGCAACCGAGCACAATCAGTTGCGCTGTTCCAAATCCGAACTGACCTGCACCAAGCAAAGCCATAGCTACAACATCCCGTCCGGTCTTCAACTGACCATCAACTTGTATTTCAATTTGTCCTCTCAATCCGTTAAGTACCAAAGTCTGCTGAGTTTCAACCAGACCGATCTCAGGTGATATTCCTGCATAACGCACAGACGAAGCCGGAGATGCACCCGTACCGCCTTCCGCTCCTGAAATTACCACAATGTCAGCCTTTGCCTTAGCAACACCTGCGGCAATCGTGCCAACACCACTTTCAGCAACGAGTTTCACACTGATTTGAGCATCAGGATTCACATTCTTCAAATCGAAGATAAGTTGGGATAAATCTTCTATTGAATAAATATCATGATGTGGAGGCGGTGAGATCAAAGAAATTTCAGGGATTGAGTGACGTGTCTTTGCAATAATCTCATTAACTTTGAATCCTGGCAACTGACCACCTTCTCCTGGTTTTGCACCTTGTGCTATCTTAATTTGGATTTCTTGGGCATTAACAAGATATTCGGTAGTCACACCAAATCTGCCGGAAGCTACTTGCTTTACAGCACTACTTAGTGAAATACCATCGACCTTTGCCTTGAAACGCTCTTCATCTTCACCTCCTTCGCCTGTATTGCTTCGGCTGCCTATCTTATTCAACGCTAACGCGATTGTTTCATGCGCCTCTTTACTGAGAGCCCCGAACGACATTGCAGCACCAATAAATCGCTTCATGATACTTTCTTCCGGCTCTACCTCTTCCAACGGAATTGGATTGGACTTAAACTTAAAATACTGCCTGAGGAATAGCGGGTCCTTTACGTCATCGATAAGGTGTGTGAACTCTTTAAATTTCTTGTAACTTCCTGTACGGGTAGCCAATTGAAGTGTTGCTATCGCATCTGGAGTCCATGCATGTTTAATGCCATCTTTACGATAAGAATATTGGCCGACGAGCGGAAGGATATCGGAGACAGGCTGACAGAAGCCTTGATTGTGCATACGTACGGCATCGATTGCGATATTTTTCAAGCCAATACCGCCAACAGACGACGTTGCTGTACCAAAATACTTTCTCAACAAATCTTCATTCAGTCCTATGGATTCAAATATTTTAGCTCCACGATAAGAGCGTATAGTACTAATACCCATCTTACTCATAATCTTCAACAAACCTTTATCAATTGCCTTAATATAATTGTGTTCGGCTGTTGAGTAGTCAAGTTGAATCTCGCCATGTTTTACTAAATCATCAATTACAGCAAATGCCATATATGGATTTATGGCACTGGCTCCATAACCTAATAAAAGCGCCGCATGCATTACTTCACGGATTTCGCCACTTTCAACAATCAATGCAGTCTGTACCCGTTTCTGTACCGACAACAAATAATGATGTATAGCACTGACAGCAAGCAAGGAAGGAATCGCTGCATGTTCTGAATCAATTCCACGGTCACTCAATATTATATAATTAATTCCTTCATCAACGGATTTTTCTGCCTGACGACAAAGTTCTTCTATCTTATCTGCCATACCTTGCACACCCTTTTCCGCATCAAATAGAATTGAAAGCTTTTCAGTATTAAATCCTTTATAACGAATGTTACAAAGCAAGTCCAACTCTGTATTTGTCAACACAGGCTGTGGCAAGCGCACCATCTTGCAATGAGATTCATTTGGAGTCAGAATATTCATTCCCACAGCACCTATATATTCAGTCAGAGACATTACCAACTCTTCACGAATTGGATCAATAGGAGGGTTAGTGACTTGTGCGAACTGCTGACGAAAATAATTAAACAACAACTGTGGTCGGTCGGACAATACGGCTAAAGGAGTATCGTTACCCATTGACGATGATGGTTCTTGCGCATTAACACACATCGGGACAATTGTTCTGTCAATATCCTCACGAGTATAATCAAAACTACGTAGTTTACGAAGGAAATCGCTTACTGAGTTTTCAACTTTTCGTCCACTATGAAGCTTTGCCAATTCAATTCTGTTTGTGTGCAACCATCGTCCGTAGTCACATTCATTTGCAAGCGAAGATTTTATTTCCGCATCTCTATATATTTTTCCTGTTTCCGTATCAACCATCATTATTTTCCCAGGTTGCAGCTTACCCTTCTCCTTAACGATCAGAGGGTCTATCTTCAAGCAACCGGCTTCAGATGCAACAATTAGACGTCCATCCTCGGTTATAACATAGCGGCAAGGACGCAATCCGTTTCTGTCAAGCATGCCCCCTGCATATCTTCCATCAGAAAACAACAAGGCAGCAGGGCCATCCCAAGGCTCCATCAAAATAGAGTGATACTCGAAATAAGCTTTCAACTCATCGCTGATCGGATTGCGGTCATTAAATGATTCAGGCACCATCATGGAGATTGCATGAGGTAAGCTCATCCCTGAGCAAACAAAGAATTCAAGAGCATTATCGAACGATGCACTATCGCTCATATTAGGTTGAATAATCGGATGGATACCTTTTACATCCCCCAAGGCTTCCGACGAGAGCACACTTTCGCGAGCTTCCATCCATCCTCTGTTACCACGAATCGTATTAATCTCGCCATTGTGCGACAACATTCTGAACGGTTGTGCCAACGACCATGTTGGAAATGTATTAGTACTAAAACGAGAATGAACTATAGCCATGCCACTGGTAAAGAACGGACTGCTCAAATCAGGGAAATACTCACGCAGCTGCATGGAAGTAAGCATGCCTTTATAAACTATTGTCCTGCTCGATAAAGAGACTATATAAAAGTCTTTATCATTGATCTGTTGCTCTATATGTTTCCTCAGCAAATACAAGTCTACTTCAAACCGGCTAAAATCCTTTGCTCCAGTAATAAACAGCTGGACTATGTCGGGTTCTGTTTCAGCAGATGCGTCGCCAAGAATGTCAGAATTGACGGGCACCTTCCGGATTTTAGACAATGTAAAACCGGCAGACTCCACTTCACGGTGAATCAAATCAATATAAGCATCTTGAAGTTTCTTGTCTTTTGGGAGGAATACGAGTCCTGTTCCATATTTTCCCCGTTCAGGAACTGGTATACCTTGAAGTAGTATAAATTCGTGTGGTATCTGAACCAAAATGCCAGCACCATCGCCCGATCTGTTGTCAGCAGATTCCGCACCGCGGTGCCTCATATTTTCAAGGACAGTCAGAGCATCATCCACAAGCTGGTGTGTCTTGTTACTATTTAAATCAGCCAACAGACCTATACCACAGGCGTCGTGTTCATTTATTTTATTATACAGTGTTTTCATATAACTGTGTTTTGTTTTTATTTTGGTAATAGCCTTAAGCAGTATTGCTTATATTTGCACAACCAGATATCTATATTAATCTCAAATCATACAACATATAAATATATAAGATTCCTTCCTCCTCTGAGGAAGGAATCCCAAGTGTTATTTAGTTAATAAACAACAATTCTCGATATTTAGGCAGAGGCCAGAGATCATTATCTACGATCTCCTCTAACTTGTCAATTGGCCGTCGGATGGCAAATAGAGACTCTGCAATCTCATGATAAGCTTTCGCCTTTTCATACTCATTCTCTATCTTATTTGCAGCTTTCCGGGCTTGTACCATTGCACCACTCTTAGTGCGTACATCGTCAATCAAGACCGTCACTTTCTTTAGTAATTCTGTCTCTGTTTTTGCCATTGACTCGAAATCATCAGGATAAACCTGTTTCAGCTGGTTGATTATTGTAAGTAAGCGGTTCTTATAGGCAAGTGCGGCAGGTATAATATGGTTTATTGCCATACGCCCCATCACACGCGCTTCAATCTGAACTTTCTTTGTGTATGTCTCCCATTTAACTTCATTACGAGCCTCAAGTTCCTCCTTCGTGTACACACCTGTACTTGTAAACATCTTTATTGAAGCGGGTTTGACGAACTCTTTGAACATCTCAGGCACACTGGTCTCCACGTCAAGTCCACGACGTTTTGCTTCAATAGGCCATTCACTTGAATATCCATTTCCGTCAAAACAAACAGTATCAATTATGCTTGCGATAAGAGGTTTAAGCACATCCATGAACGCGATATTCATTGGTTTGCCTTTTGCCATTTCTTTATCGACATCAATCTTGAACAATTTCAACTGTTCTGCCACAGCGGCATTCAGAGTTGTCATTGCACCTGCATTATTAGCACTTGAACCAACTGCACGGAATTCAAATCTGTTTCCTGTAAACGCGAACGGACTTGTTCTGTTTCGGTCTGTGTTGTCGATAAATATTTCTGGGATCTCCACAATTCCTACAGACGCACCTTTCTTGCCGGCAATCTGAATAGGCGTATCAGAAGGCACTTCCAAAAGTTTACGTAACACATTTGTCATTGTGGCACCAAGAAATGATGATATAATAGCAGGAGGAGCCTCATTGGCACCAAGGCGGTGAGCGTTTGTAGCCGAAGCGATTGACGCCTTAAGTAGTCCGTTATGCCTTTGCACAGCGACCAATACGTTCACAAAGAAGGTAACAAATTGCAGATTACCCATAGCATCCTTTCCCGGAGCTAAAAGTAATGTTCCCGTATCTGTACCAAGCGACCAGTTATTGTGTTTACCTGAACCATTTATTCCTGCAAATGGTTTCTCATGAAGCAATAGTACAAATCCATGTTTGCGGGCTATATTTGCCATGAGATTCATTATCATTTGGTTTTGGTCATTTGAAAGGTTTGTCTCGCCAAAGATTGGAGCCAATTCAAACTGATTAGGTGCCACCTCATTATGTCTGGTTTTCAATGGAATGCCATGCTTATAACCTTCTATTTCAACCTCTCTCATGAACGAGGCCACGCGCGTAGGGATAGCTCCAAAATAATGGTCGTCCAGTTGCTGGTTCTTCGAAGAGGCATGTCCCATCAATGTGCGTCCTGTCAACATCAGGTCCGGACGTGCGGCATATAGGTCCTCATCTACCAGGAAATATTCTTGCTCCCATCCCAGATAGGAGTAAACCTTCTTTACATTTGGATCAAACATTTTGCATATATCCACGGCTGCTTTATCAACAGCTTTCAATGCCTTCTTGAGTGGAGTTTTGTAGTCAAGAGCCTCACCGGTGTAAGAAATAAACACTGTCGGTATACACAAAGTATCATCTTGAATAAAAACAGGGGAAGTCGGGTCCCATGCAGTATATCCACGTGCTTCAAATGTAGCGCGAATACCGCCACTTGGGAACGAACTTGCATCAGGCTCTTGCTGTATAAGCGATTTACCGTCAAATTCCTCAATCATGCCACCTTTCTTGTCGTACTCCAAGAACGAGTCATGTTTCTCCGCTGTTCCTTCAGTAAGCGGTTGGAACCAATGTGTTATATGAGTCACTTTGTGTTCCATTGCCCATATTTTCATTCCTTCAGCCACTTTATCTGCAATAGCACGATCGAGAGGATGCCCGTTGTCGATACAATCAATCAATTCATTGTAAGCTGACACATCGAGATACTTGCGCATTTTCTCGCGGTTGAAAACCAGTTCTCCAAAATACTTTGAAGGCCGTTCATCTGGTGCATCTACTGGCAATGCTTTCTTCTTGAAAGCGTCTTGCACTACGTCAAATCTTAATTTACTCATAGTTTAATTCTTTTTTTTGAGTTGTTGAGTGTTTTGTTTGTGTTGTTTGTTATAATATTGATTTTTGTTTTAGCATCATACATCTTCATGCACGTCAGCAACGGCGCGTCCACTTGGATCATTCATATTCTGGAACGCCTTGTCCCACGCCAACGCTTCAGCAGTTGAGCAGGCCACGCTTGGAACACTTGGTACGCTCCTTGCAGCGGACTCACTTGGAAAATGCTCTTCGAAAATGCTACGATAATAATACTCTTCTTTATTCAATGGAGGATTAATAGGGAACCTGTCAGCCGCATGTGTCATTTGCTCATCAGATACAGCCTTGGAAGTCAGATCTTTCAATGTATCTATCCAACTATATCCAACACCATCACTAAATTGTTCCTTTTGCCGCCATGCGATCGAAGCTGGCAACATATCAGCAAACGCCTCTCGTACAAGTCCTTTTTCCATTGTTTTGCCAGGACACATCTTCAATGCCGGATCAACAGACATCGCTACATCGAGGAATTCCTTGTCAAGGAATGGCACACGCCCTTCAACGCCCCATGCAAGAAGAGATTTGTTTGCTCTTAGGCAATCATACATATATAGTTTACTGAGTTTACGGACAGTTTCTTCATGAAATTCCTTTGCGTTCGGGGCCTTGTGAAAATAAAGGTAACCACCGAAAATTTCATCTGCACCTTCACCACTAAGTACCATTTTAATACCCATACTGCGTATTACTCTTGCCAACAAATACATAGGAGTACTTGCGCGGACGGTAGTAACATCATATGTCTCAATGTAATATATTACATCTCGTATTGCATCAAGTCCTTCTTGAATCGTGTAATTAACCTCATGATGTACAGTTCCTATATAATCGGCTACTTCTTTCGCCTTTATCAAATCCGGCGCGCCTTTAAGACCCACTGCAAATGAGTGGAGTTGTGGCCACCAAGCATCACGTTTGTCGTCAGTTTCTATTCGTTTTGCAGAATAGAGTTTTGCAATAGCAGATACGACAGAACTGTCAAGTCCACCCGACAATAGCACGCCATAAGGCACATCGCTCATCAGTTGTCGTTTGACAGATGCCATCAAAGAGGTCTTAATCAATTCTACAGCCTCTTTTCTGTCTGATGTCAACCAATCCATGCCATCATACTTGAACCATTTGCGTGTGTACCAACGTTCTATTTTTCCACCATGCTTGCTTGTACAGTAATGTCCAGGAAGGAACGACTCATAGCTGTCACAATATCCCTCTAATGCTTTCAGTTCACTTGCAACATACACAGTACCATCTTTATCGTGGCCAATATAAAGTGGTATTACACCGATAGGATCACGTGCGATCAAGTAATCGTCGGTTGTCGAATCATATAAGACAAAAGCGAATATACCGTTCAATTTATCAATGAAATCAACACCATACTGCTCGTATAGAGCAAGTATTACCTCACAGTCCGATCCCGTCTGATATTGATAAAAATCGGCTGTCTCTTTACGTATAAGCTGATGATTATAGATTTCACCATTTACAGCCAATATTTTTTTCTTGTCAGGAGAATACAAAGGCTGTCCTCCCGACAAAGGGTCGACTATGGCCAGGCGTTCGTGCGCGAGCACAGCCTTATCGTTACTGTATATTCCACTCCAGTCAGGTCCGCGATGACGAATCTTGGCTGACATTTTTAATGCTTGCTCTCTCTTTTTGAGTGCATCACCCTTGATTTTTAATATTCCTACAAAGCCACACATAGTTTTTGTTGATTTAATTTGTTTGTGTTGTAATTTATCTTGTGTTTGTGTTGTAATTCTTTTGCTTACCTGTCTTAAATAAAAAGGGACTGATTCCGTTTAAGAACCAGCCCTTGTATTTTTACTTTCTGTTTCATCGTTATTTTCAATCCATTCGACTGGTAAACGGACACAACGAATTTTTAAGAACCTGATTATTATTCTGGCTCTTACCATTATTCAAATTCTGATTACCAAACGCTATCAAAATGTTGAATGTTGCTATGTTTACAAATCTTAACTTCATCGTAAATTCTTTTTACGCTGCAAATGTACACGTATTTTTTTATTCGAACAAACATTTACTATTTTTTTTAATATTCCACCATCAAAAAATTTGCAACCGCTGTATTTTTGCACTTCCACCGACTAATTCTAATGACTAATGTATGATTGTTTTTATAAAATCAAGAAATAGCGGGTGCGGATGCAATACTGTACTCGAATATTCAGGATGGAACTGAGTGCCTATAAACCATTTGAGATTCGGTATTTCAACTATCTCAACTAAGTTATTGTCAGGGTTAATACCTGTGCACATCATTCCATGCGACTCATAATCTTGCTTGTACTCATTGTTGAACTCATAGCGGTGGCGATGACGTTCTTCTATATGTACCTCACCATATATGGCACGAACCCGACTTCCTTCTTTAAGGTCACATCCGTATGCGCCCAAGCGCATAGTTCCACCCATATTTGTAATACTCTTTTGATCTTCCATGAGGTCAATAACATTATGTTTGGTTTCAGGATTCATCTCTACACTGTGTGCATCACTATAGCCCAATACATTGCGTGCAAACTCAATAACCATCATTTGCATACCGAGGCATATGCCAAAAGTTGGGATGTCGTGCGTACGAGTATAGTGTATTGCTGTTATCTTGCCTTCAATACCCCTCTGCCCAAAGCCTGGACAGATTACTACACCGGCCATGCCCTTTAGTTTTTCCTCCACATTATCGGGTGTGACATACTCGCTGTTTATAAAATGCAAATTCACCTTTCTGCCATTATATATCGCTGCAAGAGATAGGCTTTCACGTATGCTCTTGTATGCGTCTTGTAAGTCGTACTTGCCTACAAGTCCTACATGTACTTCCTCTGTGGCTTCCTTTTGCAACTTAAGGAAATTGCGCCATGGCAGCAATTTGGGCGTTTCGTTCACAGGCATACCTAATTTACGCAAGATAGATGTATCAAGACCTTGATTCTGCATGTTAATCGGCACTTCATAAATGCTTGGCAGGTCTTCGCTTTGAACAACACACTCGGGCTCAACGTTACAGAACGATGCCACCTTATTTAATATAGAAGCATCGAGGTGCCGTTCTGTTCGTAGCACAAGAATGTCAGGCTGAATTCCCATACTCTGCAATTCTTTCACAGAATGTTGTGTGGGCTTAGTCTTCAATTCTCCTGCGGCACGCAAATAAGGTACGTAGGTCAAATGTACATTAAGTGCATTGTGTCCCATTTCCCATCTCAACTGACGTATTGCTTCCATAAACGGTGCACTCTCTATATCGCCTATAGTACCACCGATTTCCGTTATGACAAAATCAAAATGTTGTTTTGCTGCAAGAGCCTTTATCCGACTTTTTATCTCATTAGTAATATGAGGGACCACTTGGATTGTTTTTCCGAGATAATCACCCCGCCTTTCCTTTTCAATTACGGCTTGATAGATTCTTCCTGTCGTAACTGAATTCTCACGTGTTGTCCGTATTCCGGTAAATCTTTCATAATGCCCCAAATCGAGATCGGTTTCCATCCCGTCAACAGTCACGTAGCATTCACCATGTTCGTATGGGTTCAGTGTACCTGGATCAATATTGATGTATGGATCAAATTTCTGTATTGTTATTTTATAACCATGTGCTTGGAGCAATTTACCTATGCTCGATGATATTATTCCTTTGCCAAGCGATGAGACCACCCCGCCTGTGACGAATATGTATTTTGTGTCCATGTTGTGTATTTATTATTGTGTATGTTTTATCTGAGTATTTATTTAGAATCATTTATAAGAGTTCAGTCGTGTATGCTATCTGTACTTTCAAACTTATCTCTATAATAATTAATGAACGCTTGGTTTACAAGTCTGACGCCACCTGGTGTCGGATAGTTTCCACTGAAATACCAATCTCCAGGACTATTAGGGCAAGCATTATGTAATCCTTCAAGCGATTGGTAGACGATTTCTATTGGAGTCGTCATTCCCTCAGGTCTGAGCATTTCAACCATTTTAGCAGAAATCTCCTCGGGAGTAAACGGCTTATATATATCGGTAACATAATTCTGCATCTCACTCGCCGGAAGTTTAGTCTGGTCTACACACTTTCTGTAAATATCATGTATAGTTTGCCAATTACCTCGTTCTACATGCAACTCAATAGCCGCACGGAAAGCGATAAATTCTTCCATTCGCGCCATATCTATTCCATAATAATCTGGATATCTTACCTGCGGACACGAACTGACAAGTACAATCTTCTTAGGATGTAAACGATCTAATATCCGCAATATACTTTCTTTCAAAGTCGTACCTCTAACGATCGAATCATCTATTATAACGAGATTATCCTTGTAAGGTTCCAGTGATCCATATGTAATATCATAGACATGCGCAGCCAGATCGTTACGTGAATTGCCTTCAGTGATAAACGTTCTTAGTTTTATATCTTTGATTGCCACTTTCTCGCTTCGGACATAATTTTGCAGGATATCTCTGATTTCGCCTTTCGTCGGTTTATGGTTCTGAATCATCTTATATAGAGTGTCAACCTTATGTTCATTCATTTGCTTTTTAAAGCCGTCAAGCATTCCATAGAACGCCACTTCAGCTGTATTAGGGACGAAACTGAACACTGTGTGTTCGAGATCACCCTCGATTGCTTCTGATATTTTAGGGGTCAATTGTTCACCAAGAGCTTTTCGTTCACGATATATATCGCGGTCGGAACCGCGGCTAAAATATATTCGTTCAAAAGAACATGCACTAAATCGTTTTGCCGGTAATATTTGAGTAAGATTAACTTCACCATTCTTTTTTACCGTCAATGCCTGCCCGGGTTTAAGTTCATTTATTTGATCCGTCTCCAAGTCAAAAGCCGTTTGTATTACAGGCCGTTCGGATGTAACAACAAGTACTTCATCATCATGATACCAAAAAGCAGGACGTATGCCCCATGGATCGCGCATTGAGAACATCTCCCCACTGCCTGTGAATCCGCAAAGTACATAGCCGCCATCAAACAGAGGAGTTGAAGTTCGAAGTATATTTGTTATATCTATATTATCCTCTATATATTTTGTAATCTCTGCCCCATCAAGGTTCAACTCCTGTGCTTTTTGAAACATTCTTTCACTTTCCCTGTCCAAACGGTGTCCAATGAGTTCCAACATTATATATGTGTCGTTGTATATACGAGGATGCTGGCCTTTAGAAACAATTTCATTGAATACTTCATCGACATTGGTCAGATTAAAGTTGCCACACAAGCACAGGTTCTTTGCTCTCCAATTGTTTCGGCGAAGGAAAGGATGCACATATGCCAGTCCACTCTTTCCGGTAGTTGAATATCTCAGATGCCCCATGTATATCTCGCCAGCAAACGGGATATATCTCTCTGCATAATTGGCGTCCGCTATTTGTTCTGCAGTAAGGCTTTTAAATTTGCCTTGCACTGTTTGGAAGATCTCCGTAATAGCTCCGCTTCCCAACGCTCGTTCACGAAACATATATTCCTCACCAGGTTGGGCCGTCAGTTTGGCGCAGGCCAGTCCTGCTCCTTCCTGGCCTCTGTTGTGTTGTTTTTCCATGAGGAGGTACAACTTATTCAACCCATACATCCATGTGCCGTATTTCTCTTGATAATATTTTAAAGGCTTGAGCAATCGAATCATTGCCACGCCGCACTCATGTTTTAGCGGTTCCATACAAAGAATCCTGAATTTTTATTTTATATGTTTGTATTGTTATTCCTAAAAACCAAAAGGCACCACAGAGTATGCCTATAAAAGAAGAGAGACTGATAACCTTTCGGAAATCAGTCCCCAAATCCAAACTATATGTATGTACAACTTTTTAAAAGTACCATATACTGTCTTTTGATGTTGCAAAGATACTGCTTTAATTCTTATTCGCAAACAAATTCTGTGTTTTTTTAAGTTGCGGTGTGTGTTTTTTCGAGAATTTTTCTGCATAACAATTATCGCAAACAATGAGCAGATGTTATGCTAGACAACTTAAATGGCATTAGCCACTCATCCATTCTCTCATCATTACATCATATCCAACGGTTGTTGTTAAACCAAAAAGCGTTCAATCTGTCAAAAAGACAGACGTATCAAACTATTTTTCTATGAAGAGAGAGATTATTATTACAGCATTACTTGCATGTTCTTTATTTACGGACACTGCTTATGCACAGTCCGGAGATCACACTGACAAGAACAGTCAGGCTGGACAAAGGGACACCACTATAACTTATAACAGCCAAAAGGAACGCCCCGAAAGGATGGACGACAATAGGCATCAACATGATCGTGGCAACAGACATGGAGGAGGACGACCGGGAAACAAAAATGTGCTGAAACTTGGAAAGGTAAGTACTACAGGCTATGGTCAGACTGAAGGGACACAAACAATCGCTGACACCCTTTTTACAGGCACCGGTGAGGATGAAAATGTAATACAGGTAATTGGCGGAACCTTTACAATGAACAATTGTAGAATTGAGAAATTAGAAGGCAATACAAATAGCGGTGACGGCAGCAGTTTCTATGGCACCAACTCTGCATTATGTACCAATACAGGTGGTACTATCAATATGAATGGAGGCACTATTTCAACTGACGCAAAAGGAGCAAATGCAGTCGTTGCCTATGGTGGCACCGTGAATATAAAAGACGTTACCATACGCAACAAGCAAGATATGTCACGAGGCATTCATGCAACAGGAGGTGGCACTATCAACGCAAGTAACTTAGACATACGTACAGAAGGAACAAGCAGTTCTGTGATAGCGACCGACCGAGGAGGAGGAAATGTTACAGTCAATGGCGGTAAGTACTGGACTTCCGGCATACATTCAGCTGTTGCTTACTCGACAGGGAACATTACGCTCAACAGCGTATGGGGAGAGAGTACACAAGGAGAAATAGGAGTTATCGAAGGAGACAACGAACTTACCTATAACGATTGCGACATAACATCGGGTAGTAAAAAACGTGCTCTTATGATATTGCAAAGTGGTTCCGGCGATGCATTAGGGTACAACGGCAAAATTACGATAAACCGTGGGACAATGACTGTCAAAGAAGCATCAACTCCATTCTGCGAGATACCTACACGCATGACAGGCACACTTACACTTAATGATGTTATAATATCCAACCCAAGTAAAGTGTTGATGTTTGTTGACTACAACACACAATGGAAAACGCAAGGAGGTACAGGCAATTTAATTCTTACTACAGATAAGAACTGGAATTATGAGGGTGATGTCAAAGCTGACAATACAGGAACCATAAACGTAAAGGTTGAGAACGGTGTTACATGGAGGGGTGCAATCAATCCGGACAATAATGCCAAAGCCGCAAATATTGAAGTAATTGGCACTTGGGAACTTACAGCCGACAGCTATGTAGACACATTAACCAAAGGCAGAGGAGCCGTTATCAATCAAAACGAATATAAGCTAACAGTCAAGAAGGGATTATAAGAACGTTTTGCATTAACACACATAATGGCAGGATACACACTATCTATTATTGTTCTATGATTGTTTTTTAGCTTCCTCCCACAGATCATCCATTTCCTGTAGTGTAAGTTCGTGGATTTCCTTGCCTTGGGTCTTGGCCGCAAGCTCCACATATGTAAAACGTTTAATGAATTTGGCGTTAGTGTATTCAAGCGCCGTATCGGGATTGATGTGATAGAGTCGGGCAACGTTTATAAGACTGAACATAATGTCACCAAACTCACGAGTTGCCTTATCTTTGTCCATATTCGCAATTTCTGCCTCAAACTCATTTATTTCCTCCTTTACTTTTCCCCACACGTCTTCCTTATGCTGCCAGTCGAAGCCCACATTACTTGCTTTTTCCTGTATACGTTCAGCCTTTATCACAGACGGGAGTGAGACAGGGACTCCGCCAAGAATGGTTTTATTCCCGTCTTTTTCATGTGTCTTCAGTTGTTCCCAGTTCTGTAATACTTGTTCCGAATTGTCTGCTTTTACATTTCCATAGACATGAGGATGGCGGTATATGAGTTTATCACACAACTTGTTGCACACGTCGGCAATATCAAACTCTTCCTTTTCGCTACCGATTTTTGAGTAGAATACGACATGAAGCAGTACGTCGCCTAATTCCTTGCATATATTCAAATTGTCTTCTCTCAGCAGTGCGTCCGACAATTCATACACTTCCTCAATAGTGTTTGGGCGCAATGACTGATTTGTTTGTTTCCTGTCCCATGGGCATTTCTCGCGCAATGTGTCCATCACATCGAGCAACCGGCTGAATGCCTGTAATTTTTCTTCTTTTGTATGCATTTTATATTTGTTTTCTTATACCTTCATAAACAGACTTAAGCCATATTTAGTATCTGTTTTATATTATACTATACCTCATTTTTAATATGCATAAGGTGTACAGCCGCTAATGCTGCTGTTTCCGTACGCAAACGACTCTTTCCAAGACTCACAGAACGGAATCCCGCAACCTCAGCAGACCGCACTTCATCCAAACTGAAATCACCTTCAGGTCCCACCATCACAACAGTGTCCTCTCTTGTTACCAGACTGTCATAGAGTAACGGAAGATGCTCATCGTAACAATGGCATATAAACTTTTGTCTTTCTTTCGCATGCGAAATAAAATTTTCAAATGATGTCATAGGATTAAGCGTAGGCAATTCTGATTTCCTGCTTTGCTTCATTGCAGACACAAGTATTCTCTCTATCCGATCATTTTTAACAACTTTCCGTTCTGAATACTTACAATCAAGGAATGTGAGTTCATTAAAACCTATCTCTGTTGCTTTCTCAGCAAACCATTCTGTTCGTTCGATATTCTTAGTTGGAGCCACTGCAATATGCAGGTGCGCCTTCCACTGACGCTCCTGCGGTAATGATTCCACGATGCGGTATCTGCAACGCTTCTTATCTGCTTCTGTGATAACCGCTTGATAGAATGAACCTTTTCCATCCATCAAGAAAATCTCATCATTTTCCGTAAGTCGCAAGACACGCACAGCATGAATAGCTTCTTCATCGGGCAGCGACAGCGATTCAGGGTCAGGAGTATAAAAAAAACGGACTTCTTTCATACCATATCATTATCCAAGAACGCAAGAAACAAATCGACAGCACGACGTGCCACATCATCTTGAATTTCATTGCGGCTCAGTCCATTACTCACCACCCTTTTAGTCACATAATTATCCAATGAGCCGACTGATATATATACAGTCCCCACTGGATCTTCTTCCGTTCCGCCAGTCGGACCTGCATAGCCTGTAATCGTAATGGCATAATCCGCCTCGAATAATCGGCATGCACACTCACGCATTGCATCAGCTGTCTGTGAACTGACTACACCATATGTGTCAATCACCTCACGTGGGACCTTCAGCACCAGCTCCTTGATTTCTGTCTGATACGTTACGGCTCCGCCTCTGTAGTATTCGGAACTCCCTGGAACTGATGTCAACAAAGCGGCTATACGTCCGCCTGTACAACTTTCCGCTGTGCAAAGTGTTTTGCCTGCGGCAATCAACCTCTCTTGAATGTTTTTTTCAATAATAATGTTCATACCATTCTTGCAAAAGCAGGTGCGTT
Source organism: uncultured Bacteroidaceae bacterium (assembly GCA_964452915.1). Taxonomy (GTDB): domain Bacteria; phylum Bacteroidota; class Bacteroidia; order Bacteroidales; family Bacteroidaceae; genus Colivivens. Next base: position 85,729 of record CAYVNW010000004.1, read on the forward strand.
AATATCACAAAAGTCTTTATCTTGGTATTTGAAGTAACCTGTAATACCTATCATAGCGGCATTGTCTGTTGTATAACTAAACTTTGGAATATAAACAGTCCAGCCAAATTTTTTGGCATGTTCATGAAAGGCATTACGCAACCCATTGTTTGCTGATACCCCACCAGCAACAGCTACATGCTTGATTCCTGTATCCTTAACTGCCTTACGCAATTTCTTCATCAATATTTCAACGATAGTTTTTTCAAGCGATGCAGCCAAGTCCTCCTTATGATGACTTATAAAGTCTGGATCGTCTCTAAGCCAATCCCTTAGTGAGTAGAGGAAAGATGTCTTAAGTCCTGAAAAGCTATAGTCATAGCCTTGTATGTTCGGCCGTGCAAACTGATATGCGTCTGGATTACCTTGACGTGCGAGTTTGTCTATTATCGGTCCGCCTGGATAACCCAGTCCCATTACTTTTGCGCACTTGTCAATAGCCTCGCCGGCAGCATCATCAATTGTCTGCCCCAAAATCGTCATGTCGTTGTATGCGTCGACTCGTACTATCTGGCTGTTTCCGCCACTAACCAGCAGACAGATAAACGGGAAAGGAGGCTGCGAATGATCATTTTCATTCTCACGAATAAAATGTGCGAGTACATGCCCTTGCAAATGGTTCACATCGATAAGAGGAATACCCATAGCACGTGCAAAACCTTTTGCAAAATTCACACCTACAAGCAAACTGCCCATCAACCCTGGTCCGCGCGTAAAAGCCACTGCAGACAGTTGATCCTTTGCCACATCCGCACGTTTTAACGCTTGATCCACTACCGGAACAATGTTTTGTTCGTGAGCGCGGCTTGCAAGTTCGGGGACTACTCCACCATAAGCTTCATGTACTGCCTGACTTGCCGTCACATTCGACAACAATATATCGTTCTTCAAAACCGCTGCTGACGTATCATCGCACGACGACTCGATGGCAAGTATATATACGTCCTTCTTTTTTTCGTCAATCATGTTAATGTGTCAATATTTCCAGCCCGTGTTCAGTCAGAAGAAATGTGTGTTCCCACTGTGCACTGTCACTATAATCCTCGGTGTAGACCGTCCATCCGTCCTGTTCATCAATGACGACCTCCCAATCACCGGCGTTGATCATAGGTTCGATTGTAAATACCATTCCTGGGACGAGCAACATTCCTGTACCCTTCTTCCCATAATGCTCCACATCGGGTTCTTCATGAAAAGCGTTTCCTACCCCATGCCCGCAAAGGTCACGTACAACGGTGAATCCATTTTTGTGTGCATGCTTCGCTATTGCGTGCCCTAAATCACCTACAAACGTATAAGGTTTGCACACTTCCATGCCAACCTCAAGGCATTCTTTTGCTACACGCACCAATTTTTCCCGTTCGGGCGTTGTCTTGCCTATTATGAACATACGGCTTGCATCGGCATAATAACCATTGAGAATTGTCGTAACATCCACATTAACGATATCACCTTCCTTCAATATCTGCGTAGGACTCGGTATACCATGACATACTACATCATTTACCGACACGCACACACTTTTAGGGAAACCTTCATAATTTAAAGGTGCAGGTATGGCTCCATGAGCTATCGTGAACTCGTGTACCATTGTGTTGATTTCTTCTGTCGACATACCGGCGTGTATATTCTCTGCCACCATGTCAAGAAGGGCTGTATTTATGACTCCCGACTTCCTAATGCCTTCTATCTGTTCGGGAGTCTTTATCAAATCTCGACTCGGGCACAACTTTCCTTTGTTTTGAAAAGCAAGGATCTTTTTGTCCATCTCGGTAAGTGGCTGCCCCTTTACCGGATGCCAGTTTCTTGGATTCCTATTAAACATAATCAAATCCTCATTTTATATTTATCGTGCAAAATTACTAAATAAATCCATACTTCGACCGCTTAATTCGTAATTAATCATTACATTTGCATAAATAAAAGTAAATACACTTATGAAACAATCGTTTTTGGGCGGCTTCACAGTAGTTCTGCTGATGCAGCTTTTCGCTTGTTCCGGAAACTCAACAAAGCAGGACAGTTCGGAACAAACCGACACTAACAACATTGAAGCGACTGACACCGTCAATTCTATGCATGAGTACAACCTTGACGGTACAGTGGAAGTTGGAGGAATACATTATAATTATGAATTCTCATTCAACAACGATAAGAGTCTACCCACTGTGACTACAGAGGAGGGACTTACTTATTACGATAACAACGTACGCCTATACATAACAAAAGGATCGGAACGGGTGTACGAGCACAAGTTTACCAAAGAGTTTTTCCGTGACCTGATTCCGGAAACAGACTATAAGCGTTCTGTCCTCGCCGGTTTTAATTTCAACTATATGCAAGAAGACCGTCACGACCGTTTCTACTTTATCGCAGTAGTGGGCGATCCCGACGAGACCTCAGACATCAGTTATTCCATAGCCATTACCATCGATTCTAATGGAAACGTAACAAAAAAAATTGTAACAAGCATTGATGTAGAGCCTATCAACAACAATCTCAATAAAGATCCTGAAGAAAATGACGCATAAACTGCTATTCCATCATTTGAACTTATTATGTTTGGTATGCCTGATAAGTTTGTGGAAGCTGCCCGCATTCTCCCAAACCAAGTCTGTATCTATCCTCGGCGACTCTTACAGCACTTTTGAAGGCTACCTTAACCCTGATACCAATTTCATTTGGTATTATGACACTACCCCACGCAACAAGACAGATGTCACGCAGGTTACGGAAACCTGGTGGTATCAATTATTGAAAGAAAAGGGATACCGTCTGTGCACGAATAACTCATTCTCCGGATCTACCATCTGCAACACGGGTTACGGGAAGGCAGACTATAGCCAACGTTCGTTTATAGCCCGTATGGACAATCTCGGCTGTCCGGATATAATCTATATCTTCGGAGCCACGAACGACAGTTGGGCTGGCTCACCTATTGGCGAGTACAAATATTCCGGCTGGACCACTGAAGATCTCCGATCTTTCCGACCGGCATTAGCTTATCTGCTTGACTACATGACAAAACGCTACATCAACAGCGAACTCCACTTCATACTTAACAACGAGCTGAAAGATGAAATTAACGAGTCGGTCGATTGCATTTGCAAACATTATGGAGTAGATGTAATCCGTCTGCATGATATTGACAAGCAAGGAGGGCATCCAACTATAAAGGGAATGAGAGCCATAGCGGAACAGTTAAAGTAAATGTAGCATAATTGATTGGCGGATACAGGCATAATAGCCTTTACCCGCCATGTTTAACTTCCACGTAACCGGACGGATGACTACAGCATGACTTAATTTGGACAATAACCTAATTAGGTTCGGCACAGAACATAATTAACTTATGGGCATAACCTCATTAGCTTCAGAGCGGAATTGAGCCGGCTGACTATATCAATACGTCATAACTTTTTTATACCGTCGTTTGTTTGTTTCCTCAAGATTTTATAAATTTGCGTCATTATGGCAAAGAAGACAAAACATACCAACTCCGGCTACATCGCAATACTGGTAATTGTGGCGACAGTGGCCATTCTATGGAACCTGCCTGGAAGGCTTGGCATTGCGGCAAAACATAGTCAATCACACGAACAAACAAAAGAGTTGCCTGATACTGCAAACTATGAGATTCCATCCATGAGAGGGAGGAATGTACCACACCAACTGCTAAAACGTTTGGCATATACAACATCATACAACCGTCAAACCAAAACTCCAAACTGGGTAGGATGGGTGCTGACAGCCGACCATGTGAATGGTGAATACAACAGGTCAAAATACAATAAGTTCATCGAAGACGAGGATGTGCCTGAGCCACGTGCTACATACCGCGACATACGCGAAAGTGTATGTGGCTACCAACGCGGACACATGTGCCCTGCCGGCGACAACAATTGGTCGTTCAAGGCACTAAAGGAATCGTTCCTAATGACCAACATCTGTCCACAGGACGGTGACCTCAACCAAAATGATTGGAAATATTTGGAGGAAACATGTAGAGACTGGGCTGTCAAGTACGGGAAAATCTATATTGTGGCCGGACCATTGTTTCGCTCAAAATACTGTACGTCAGTTGGCGACAATCATATAACAGTCCCCGATGCTTTCTTCAAAGTCGTAATGACGACTGATAAAGACAATGCGAAAGCGATAGGCTTTATTTTCGGCAATAAACCAGGACATCACGACATGAGCTATTATGCAAGGAGTGTGGACAATGTAGAGGCGGAAACCGGTTTTGACTTCTTTTATCAACTTAATGATAGCATAGAAAATGAAATTGAATCTAAGCTCGAACTCGAAAAGTGGTGATAATTAAATATTTGTGTTAATTATTTTGTCAAGAACAAAAAAACAACTAATTTTGCAACTTAATAAACAGCAATAAAGCATACAAAAGAATATTTGAATTTTTAGCAAAATAATGAGCGTAGAACACAAAATTGTA
>CAYVNW010000005.1:0-85805 GCA_964452915.1 uncultured Bacteroidaceae bacterium
TGTATTATCGTCTTGTAAATATCGTGTCCGACCAACGAGAAAAGCGGAAGAACCACTTATAATACGCGTATATACAATAGAAATGAAACAGAAGCTTTTTGGGTTTGACCTTACACTTTGTTCTTTGTGGGCGATAATAGTCTTATACCATTATCCAGGGACATTGTCGGTTCATGCGGTGTTTGCTATCCTGGCTGTGGTAGCGCGAATATTGGCGTCCTTTTCTTTGTATCGTAATGATAGAAAGTCTTGGCTGTCTATTGTATTGTTTTTCGCCTTGTCGGTATTCTCGATGGTGACAGGCGAAATCGGGTTGGGCATTCGTGATTTGGCAACCTACCCATACGTTGTGCTTGGTGTGGATTACGACAGGCAGACGTTGGTGTTGACAGGTTGTGTCTTTGCAGCATGGCTTTGGCTGTTTCCTGTCGTAACGTACATTGTCGGCTTGTGCCGGAAAAGGATGAGGATGACAATGACATGGCAAGAGGCTTTAGGCTCTTTGTTGTGGAAGGACCACAGGGCACGGACTTATTTTGCGCTTATGCTTGTGGCTGTTGGAGCTTTCTATGCAGGGCTTGCTATGAGAAACTTTATAAACGGATTCGCCTGTCTTGTAGCACCAACATTGAGTTATTGGATTTTGTTGCGGTATTATAAGATTCCTTCCAGCAAGCTGTGGCTTATGGTGGTCGGAATGTTGCTGTTCTTCTATGCCCAACCGCTTGCCGGCTTGTGGCGTATAGCGATGCTTGCCGTCAGTTTCGCTATAGTAGCATATATGTGTGGTCGGTTTTACCGCATAAAACGCCTCTTGGCACTGTCGTTGATAGCTACCTTGTACTTGGGCATATTGCTTCCGAGTCTGGCTATTGGATACAATCAATATACATGCATTAATTATGGCCGTAGCCGCAGGGGAAACGTAGACACATACCAAGGAATATTCTTTATCAAAGATCCGAATTCTGGTGAAGTGGGTTTGCGCGACAGGTATGGATTGTTTGTGAAGCCAGAGTATGAGTATATTGACTGTCATGGTCGTGATTCTTTTTTCGGTATAACGGACTTGGAATTGCATAAGAATGGTTATTACCTTATATATAATATATGGGATAATGCAATAAGTCAGGACGATGCAATCGACCACGAGTTGCAAGACAGCACCTGCAGCATCCTTTACGATCATATCGACAACTTTGGGTATGATTATTATGACCGCCTGGATTTGCAAGTCAAGGACTATGCTACGGGAGAGGTCATTGTGGAAGTGAATATGGGGAAAACAGGTGACTCACCACATTATTATGACTCGCCAATGCACTTGCCTTCTGATACCACGGTTTTGGCAGATGGCGAATTTGTGAGCGATACACTGGTATATTACGGTACTTGGTCTGTTCTTCATTATTCCTACGATGTGAAGAGGGACAGTGTGGCACTATATAATATTGATATAAAATCGGCAAGAGATAAAATGCCGGCGCATGAGGAACTGAGCGGGCTTGCAGTGCGCATGGCAAGGTTGCTGAATGGTGAGAATGAATAATTTGTGACTCCTTGTGGCCTTTTTCTCGCAAAACATTTGGAGAACTCGAATCGAGTCGCTACTTTTGTAATATAAATATGAAGGCTATGAACAACAATCATGCAACAGGTGTGTACAGGATCATATTGGTAATTTCGCTGTTGTTTAGTGGAATGACTGTATATGCCCAGAGTGACTACTACATGCGTCAGGCGAAGGATTATCAACGGGAGGCTGAGTACTATACGAAGCAGGCCCAAGGTTATGACAAAGATGCCGACTACTATAACCGCCAGGCTCAAGGCTACTTGCGGGAAGCGAGTTATTACTCGAAGCAAAAGAAGTATGACAGGGTGAAGTCTTATCAGCAAAAGGCAAGGAACGCTACGCAACGGGCAGAGTCGTATACACGTAAGGCGAATGCCGCACGCGACAAGGCGCGTTCGTATATGAGAAAGGCTGAAGCTGCATTGAGGAAGGCAAAGTAAGATTATATATTATGGGAGCAGTAAAAGGAACTTATACGTATGATTACCCACGTCCTGCCGTGACGACTGATTGTGTGATATTCGGATACGATGATAAAGGAGGGTTATCAGTGTTGTTGGTTGAGCGTGGTAATGAGCCGTACAAAGGTTGCTGGGCATTTCCTGGTGGATTCCTCGAAATGGATGAGACGACAGAAGAGTGTGCTTTGCGTGAACTCAAGGAAGAAACAGAATTTGATGTCGGGAAAGACCTGTTAGAGCAGCTGGGCTGTTTCTCTGAAGTGGACAGAGACCCGCGCGGACGCGTGATTACGATCGCATATTATGCTTTAGTGCGCAAAGGAGACGTAAAAGGAGGAGATGATGCACGAAAGGCACAATGGTTTCCTGTGGGTGATACCCCGCCATTAGCATTTGACCATGAAGAAATCCTGCGGGAGGCATGCGGGCGTTTAATGAAAAGAATAAAGTCGGACGAGCGAGGCTTGCACCTTCACTTGACAACCATACCGAAGTAGGGCCGGCTGTTATCGTTAACGGAAAAAGAACGAAACGGAAAGTCGTAAAATAATTTGTGGATATAAAAATATTTGCTTTACTTTGTATTTGATTAGATAATCTAATTCGATGCTTGACTTTGAAGAAAGTGGCAAAGGAGTTTTACCTTTCTATTAAGAATCATTATAAACGCTGTATGTTGTATGGGAAATCGTAAGAACTGGATGGACTCTGAAGAAAAGGAACGGGAGAAGATGGCACGCAGGATGGAACTCTGTATTGCAATTGTCTTGTTACTTGTTTTGCTGTGCACTGCAAACTTGATTGACTACTGTACCCCCCCCCACCTTAATATGCTGATAAATAAAGACGCAAATAAGCCAGTGCCTTATCAGCATATAATACTTTCACAATGGAAGCGATGTGATACTGCCAATACAGAATGGCAAACGATCCTCACGGACTGTTTGCCAAAGATTGATTAATTCTTATTACTAACTATTTTATTTGGATGAAAGCATTACGAGATATGCGTGATTACCACAATCGCTTCCATTTATAAAATTATTTTTTTGATACATGCCTGTTGGCACTTGTTATAAGGGCATCAGCCTGTTTGTTTGGATTCATACCATACACATCATATATATCATTGTTGGCGGAACATAATTGGGATTGTCATCTGTACATTGACATTTTTCCCTCGCTACTTGCCAGGAGTCCACTTTGGCATACTGTTGATAACTCTAAGAGCTTCTTTGTCGATTGCTTGTGCGGCAGCTTCGAGTTTCTTGTCTTGTTGATCGTATGCAGCTTGCTCTTCTGAGTTCTTGGCAACAACGTCTACCGCATCGTCGGCTGTGCCAACTTTCATGTGGTTCTTTATTTCAGCCTTGCCGATGGAACCGTCCTTGTAGACAACGAAACTTATGATTACCCGTGCTTGTGTTCCTACGGCTTGTGCCTCTGCAGGGTAATGGATGTTTTCAGCTAACCACTTTTGCAAAGCTGCAAATCCGCCTTTGAATGTCGGCATTTGCTCTGCGACCAAGAAGACCATGGTGTCGTTTGGCTGGTCCAACGACGCTACAGGTGCTGTTTGAGCATCTTTCATGTTCGACACTTTCTTAACAGGATTGCTTTCTGTGGCCTGTTCAGATTTTTCAGTAAGTCCGGTAGTGGCGAGTGCGCCGATTGCCACTGCCATCATCGGGAGTAACTACAAAGCTTTTGCACGGCTCCACTTGTTGGAATTCTTTTTCATCATCATAGTGAATCTGTTTTTAAGTAAGTTATAATTAAAACCATTGGCAAGTGTGTAGGCACTGTTGCTGATGGCTTTTTTTATCAACAAAAGTTGGTAGTTCTTTGCTGTGATACCTGATCGCAACACCGCATCATCGGCTTCATACTCATGAACCATTTTTAGGGATGCATCGAGTAGCCATACGCAAGGGTTGAACCATTGTACGACTTCCATAAGGGCGACAGCGAGGTTGTCCCATGAATGGTGCTTACGGATATGCGCCATTTCGTGGGTCATCACAGCCGGATTGTTAGCGTAGTCATCTTCTGAAATGACAATGCAGTTCATCCAACTGAAGGGGTTTACCTTGTCAGCGTGGCAGTACACGTTTGCACCACCTTCCTTGCTGGTCCAAAGGCAGCCGGTGCGTATAAAGCGGTTCAGCCGGAATAATTGTATCAGCTTTACCATAAGGCAGACTATAGCACCGAGGAAATAAACGGCAACTATGAAATCGGTCCATGAGAAGGTTCCGGAAGCGTGTAATTCTGCCGCGTCGGTAGTTTCAGCGGATTGGCGGACTAACACCGGCAGTCCTACTTCCACTACCGCATGTTCTGCTTTGCTCAAACTCTCTAATGCAGGATTGAAAAACAGTGTATTGTCTATGAAAGGAATCACGGCGGACAGTAAGACAACTACGAGCAGGACTCCACGATTAAGCGAATAGAAAGTATCCTTGCGCATTAGCAGGGCGTATGGCAGATATAGCAACGTCAGGCATATTGCCGATTTGACCGCATATATAAATAAGGTACCCATAGCTTTTTGCTTGAATCAGTTGTCATTATCTTTTACCATGTCCAAAAGGCTTTCAATCTCCTCTTTGCTGAGCTTCTCATTCTTGACAAAGAAACTGATTAGTGATGACGCACTGCCTCCGAAGAAGCTGTTCTTCACATCGTGCATGACGCGACTTGTGTACTCCTTCCTGGAGATCACAGGGAAATACAGATACTGTTTGCCCTGTCCTTTCTTGAAATCAACGAATCCTTTAGTTGTAAGAATCTTCAAGAAAGTGGAAATAGTAGTATATGCCGGTTTGGGTTCATCGTACTGGCTGACCAGCTCATGAACATCACATGCCTTACCTTTTGCCCATAAGATGTTCATTACTTGCATCTCGGATTTTGTCAGCGTGTAATTCTTCTCTTTTGTCATCATAGTCGTTTGTTCTTTTGATTTACGCTGCAAATCTACAACTAAAAACTTAGATAACTAAAACTTTAGAGAGGAAAAAGTCATGAGGCATGTGTTTTTTAACGCCGTTTATTAGTTGTCTAACGTGTTTTATTAGTTATAGGTGTGGCCCCGCCTCGCATGCAGTGGCATGATGATGCGTGGTTACGTAAGCGGTGAGTCTGCCGGACTCATGGCATGACTGCCTGTGCAATGAAAGAGGGTGTATCATAATCTGTTTTATGGTACATCCTCTTTCTCTTTTTAAGTTTGAATCAAAAAGCTGACTTAATTACCCTTCGAGGCTCATCAAGTTATTGCCCAAAGTTCATCAAGTTATCAATCAAAATAAGTTTGTTGATTGCTTTAGTCCACAGTGTCATTCCGACTATTGTAAAAAAGAGGGCGCATCGGAATTTTGATGCACCCTCATAATCTACATACGACTATTTAAGCCGGATTGTTATTTACCCGTGATGAGGTTCCATACCCAGAGAAGTATGACCGCACCAACGATTCCTGTTCCGAGCTGTCCCCAGAAGCCGCCCCATTCGATGCCGAACCATCCGAGTACGTTGCCGCCAATGAATCCTCCAATCACACCGATGATGATGTTCCACAGGCAGCCTCCTTTTTCTTTCTTCACAAATAAGCCCGACAGCCAACCGGCAAGGGCTCCAATAACTATTGTTCCTATAATTCCTCCCATGATCTTTTGATGTATGTATTGTTTTAAATGAACGTGATACTTTATATTCTTAAATGACAGATCCTATTGCTTTGCAGTAAAACTTGTAACACTTGTAGTGCCGGTAGCAGAACTTCCAAAGTAAAAGCCGTTGAATTCGCTGGTCGCATCGGTCGGAGCTGCCGTACTATATTTGATAGTGTACGAAGTGCCGGATTTCATCGTAGGCGCACTTATGAGTGACAATGAACTGCTGAGAGCGGCAGGTACGGTGAAGGTGTAGATGTTGTTACCTGATGCATCGGCAATAGTATAGTACCTTCCAATAGTGTAGCTAACGCTTGAGGTTAATAAGCAATAGGCTTGTGACGCGCTTCCGATGCTTGAGGAGCTGCTGCCCCAGCCACCTCCTCCTCCTTGACTTGCTCCACCGCTGAATACATATCCACCGGTAAGGGTAATATAAGAGTTATTATCAGCGTCAAGACCTTCTTCAGGCGCTCCATTGGTACTTATTGCAACAAGAACTCCACCATTGATAGTGATAGCCCCGCTACGTCCGTAATTGGAATCGACGGCATCGTTTCCTGTGCTATAGCAGTAGGTTCTTCCACCGTTATATACCAACATGCCCGAACTGTTCATACAGTCATCATACGTCTTAATGTATATGTCGCCTCCGTTGACAGTAACGAGTGTTTTACTTTCGATGCCTTCAGAACCATCGGTTGATGTGTAAACCTTGATGTCTCCACCGTTGATGGTCACGGCTCCATCTACCTTGATGGCTTTAGCAGAGCCTGAACCACCGGAATCCATGCCCCAACCTCCACTTGATGAGGAAACATATGAGCCTGTAGTAGTAACACTCATGGTCGGTCCGGTTCCATCAGTCTTTCCAAAAGTAGCCGTGCCATCTACTCTAATGCCCTTGCCTCCATTGCCTGTAGCTTTGAGTGTATGAGTGCCGCCTTGGATGTTGAGGTTTCCGTCTACTGCATAAGCCCTGGCCGCATAGGTGCTACTTGAAGTGATTGTACCACCTGCTCCACTACAAGTAATAGTATTGTCACCTCCTGTTATGTTTAAGTCGTTGTCGACAGAAATTCCGCGAGAAGCGAGCCCTGATGCTGTGATGACAATTGTGCCGTCGGTCTGTACGAAGTCGTTTGCCTTGATTGCCGTGCAATATTTGGCATCACTGTTGTACACTTGTGAAGTTCCAGTTGTGTTGAATGTAATTTGTCCTCCATTTACAGTGACTGTATTGTCGCAATTGATGCCTTTGCTCATTGCGCCAGAATGATTAATCCCGACAATTCCACCAGAGATTGTCACATTGCCATCCGCTTTGATTCCTGCCGCCACATAAACAATGCCATCGGTTGACCCTGTAGTCTTTGTGCCATCCTTGTAGGTTGATGTCACGTTATTGAGAGTGAAAGTCCGCGTAGAGCCACTTGTAGTGTACGAACTTGAGATAGAGAAGTAATAGTCAGAGCCTTTAGGCGCTGAGAACGTGCCCGACTTGATAGCATACGTAGAAGAACTGCCGCCTGGACGACGTGACGACGATGTATAGTCATCACTTGCGAAGTAGTACGTTCCGCTTACTTGTTCTCCGAAGTCATAGTAGTAGAACAAGAGTGTGGCATTTGTTGAACCTGTCACATTCACTGATTTGGTAAGAGTGGCAACCTTGGTTCCATCGCTCTTGTAAAGGTAGACATTGCTCCAATATGGTGTCGTTGTGCCTTGTCGTTCCCAACCGCCTCGACTTGATTCTCCTGTTGTAGGAATGTTTACATATACGACATTTGATTCCGTCGATGTATTGTCACCGTCGTCATCCGATGACTCATTTGCCTCGTATGTGCCTCCGGTGCTTGTGGACGTTATGTTGAGCGTTCCGTCGGAAATAGTAACGTCGTTGTCAGCCGACAATCCCTTTCCACCATCAGCAGACGTATTGATTGTGATGGATCCGCCTGTAACGGATATGTCGGAGTTTGTCTTCATGCCGGTGGAATAGGAGGCGTCATCACCGTCTATGACCTTATTGCCGCTAAGCGTCAAGGTAATTGTACCATCGGAAACGGAAAGCAAAGAGTCCGACTTGAGTGCTTTGGCTGCATCACCGGTTATTGTGATGTCGAGTGTTCCTCCTGCAATCATAAGTTGTCCGTTGCTTTCATCGGTGGAATCGTTAGTCGCCTCAGCTTGTATGCCATCACCTTCAATTCCGGATATAGTAACTGTACCACCATTCATTTTAAAATACTGGCCGGCATGTATACCGTCACTTTCAGCTCCGGTTATGGTTATGCTGCCTGTCGTCCGCTTTATGAGGCAATATTCTTTTGTGGATATTGCATGCTTGGTATTGCCCTTGACTGTCAGACTGCCCCCTTTCGAGAATTCGGCGTGGCCTTTAACATACAGGCATGCCTTTTGACTACCTTCGCTTGCATCAGCAAGGGAATTAGTCGTACCATCAGCCAATTCAATAGCAATACGCTTGCCGCATTCAATGTCGATGGCTGCGCCTGAAGTACTTGTCAAGTTTAAGCCATTTAGTACAAATGTTGCCTTGTATGAGCCGTTGAAAGTAAACGAACCGGCTGTGGACGAGCCTGACAAGCTGTAGATTATTTCGGAACCGTCAGCGGTAGATGTCAGTACAACATCCCCGTTTTCTATTTCCGCGGAAATGAGACTACTGTATTTGCTTGGAACGGAAACCTGCGCGGAAGTGCCGTTATAGGCTATATAAACGGTATCACCGTCTGTTATAGTAATATCACTTTCCTCGGTAAGTGAACTCGGTCGTTCGAAACTTATACTATCGATGTCATTAACATTATACGTTATGCCGTCGATGGTGACCCGTGTCTGATCGTCGGAGAACTCGAATTCCTTTCCGGAACTCACTTGTACGGACGTAAAGACAGAACCCTTGCAAATATAAATATAGGATTTGCTAACCTGTGCGTATGACGTAGAGGCAAAGCCTGTAAAGAGCACAATCAAGCCCAACAAATGTAATCTTTTTTTCATGTTAGCGTCAATTTGAATTTAATCTTCATTACTTAGATGCGGCAAATTTAGGTCATTTTTTTGATTTTGCAACAAAGTATATACCTTAATTTAAAAAAATAAGGTATCTTTGTAAAAACAATGCTTGATAAGGCATGACTTAAATACACTAAATAATATGAAGACAAATTATGAAATCCGCTATGCGGCACATCCTGAAGACGCAAAGAATTATGACACAACGCGTCTTCGTCGTGACTTCCTCATTGAGAAGATCTTTTCGGAAGACGAGGTAAATTTGGTTTATTCTATGTACGACCGAATGATAGTCGGAGGCGCTATGCCTGTTAAAGAGGAACTGACATTGGAAGCGATAGATCCTCTCAAAGCTCCGCATTTCACAACCCGTCGTGAAGTCGGTGTATTCAATGTTGGAGGATCTGGCGTGGTTAAGGTAGGCGATGAAAAATATGAACTTGATTACAAAGAAGCCCTTTACATCGGAAGAGGCGAGCGTGATGTCGTATTCATCAGCAAAGACGCCAACAATCCTGCCAAATTCTATATAAATTCTACTACTGCGCACAAGGAATATCCTTGCAAGAAAGTTACGAAGGCTGACGCAGACATACTTGCGCTTGGATCGTTGGAAGAGAGTAACGACCGTGTCATCAACCGTATGATAGTGCAGAAGACACTCGACAGTTGCCAACTGCAGATGGGAATGACGGAACTTAAGCCAGGCAGCGTGTGGAACACAATGCCAGCCCACGTACACAGCCGTCGTATGGAGGCTTACTTCTACTTTGAGGTTCCAAAAGGTCAAGCAGTATGTCACTTTATGGGAGAACCACATGAGACTCGGCACATATGGATGCAAGGCGAACAGGCCGTGCTAAGTCCGGAATGGTCTATTCATGCGGCTGCGGCAACCCACAACTACACCTTCATTTGGGGGATGGGTGGTGAAAACCAAGATTATGGCGATCAAGACTTTTATGAAATAACTGATTTAAAATAAACATATACGTAAACTTAAAAGAAAAAACATTATGGATTTATTTTCACTTGAAGGTAAGAATGCATGGATTACAGGTGCTTCTTACGGAATCGGATTCAATATCGCAAAGGCATTTGTTGCTGCGGGTGTGAAGAATATTGTGTTCAATGATATAAATGAGGCTGCTTTGGAGCGCGGACTAAAGAACTACGCCGAGGCCGGTATAAAGAATGTACATGGATATGTGTGCGACGTGACGGATGAGGTTGCAGTCGGTGAGTTGGTCAAAACGATACATAAAGAAGTAGGTCAGATTGACATTCTGGTAAACAACGCGGGCATTATCAAGCGTATACCTATGCATGAGATGAAACGCGCGGAATTCCAGCAAGTGATTGACGTTGACTTGGTGGCTCCGTTTATAGTATCATCTGCAGTTTTGCCTGAAATGATGGAACGTAAAGAAGGTAAGATCATAAATATATGCTCAATGATGTCTGAACTTGGACGTGAGACAGTCAGTGCATATGCTGCTGCAAAGGGTGGCTTAAAGATGCTTACACGTAATATATGCTCTGAGTATGGAGGCTACAATATTCAGTGCAACGGCATTGGTCCGGGCTATATTGCCACACCTCAGACAGCTCCTCTACGTGAGCGTCAGCCAGATGGAAGCCGTCATCCGTTTGATAAATTCATTTGCGCTAAAACACCAGCAGGACGTTGGCTCGATCCATCTGAACTTGGCGGTCCGGCGGTATTCCTCGCTTCACATGCATCAGACGCTGTCAATGGACATATCTTGTATGTAGATGGTGGTATTCTGGCTTACATCGGAAAGCAGCCTGAATAATACGGCTGACAATTAATATAAGAGTACAGAGAGACAAAAAACGGCATGACTTTATAATTTTACGGGAAGAAATGAAAAAACTGGTATTGCTTGACGCGTACGCTTTGATCTATAGGGCGTATTATGCATTAATACGATCACCAAGAATCAATAGCAAGCGCATGAATACGTCCGCTATATTTGGTTTTGTCAATTCACTGGAGGAGGTCTTGAGAGAGGAGGACCCTGATTACATCGGTGTCGCTTTCGATCCTGCAGGAGGTTCGTTCCGTAACGAAATATTTCCGGAGTACAAGGCACAGCGCCAGGAGACCCCTGAAGATATAAAACTCTCTGTACCTTATATTAAACAAATAATTGAAGCATACAACATACCGATATTGGAAGTTCCAAAGTATGAGGCGGATGATGTCATCGGCACGCTTGCGACCAAGGCTGCTGCAATGGAAGGGATAGAGACCTACATGGTGACACCCGATAAAGACTATGCACAGCTTGTACGGGATAACGTCAGGATTCTTAAGCCTCGGCATGGATCGGGGGGCTTTGACGTTTTGGGTCCAAGTGAGGTATGTGCGAAATATAACATTCATTCACCCCACCAGGTGATAGACCTTCTCGGCCTGATGGGTGATACAGCAGACAATGTTCCGGGTTGTCCTGGCGTAGGTGAGAAGACTGCCGAGAAACTTATCGGTCAGTTCGGTGGAATCGACCAACTGCTTGAACATGCCGATGAGCTAAAGGGAAGTCTCAAGCAAAAGGTACAGGAAAACGCAGACAAGATAAGGTTCTCAAAATTGCTTGTTACAATAAAAACAGATGTACCTGTAGAACTCGATTTGGAAGCATTGAGCCGTAAACCAATTGACATAGAGCGCATAAAGCCTCTGTTCGAGCAACTTGAGTTCCGCACGTTACTGCAACGAGTGGCTGGCACTGCTACTGATAAAGGTCCCAAACCCATACAACAGACCAATAATCAACTTGACTTATTCGCTTCGCAGCCACAACCAGCAAGTGGCGTGCAATATGGACCGGACAGTAAAGGAAATGGGTCAGATGACCTTTTTTCTTCAGCTACACTTGATACATACATGAATGTTCCTCATGTGTATAAATTGATAGACACTCAAGAGAAAATATCAGACTTAGTTGATAAGATCAGAACGACAGAAATACTTTGCCTCGATACAGAGACTACCAGCACAGAACCAATGATGGCAGAGTTGGTCGGTCTTAGTTTCTCGGTAAAAGAAGGCGAGGCATATTATGTTCCAATACCGGCAGAACGTCATAAAGCTCAAGAAATCCTCGGTCAATTCAAAGATATATATGAAAATGAGTCAATAGTAAAGGTAGGGCAGAATATCAAATACGATATCATTGTCTTGGCTAATTATGGCATACACGTGAAAGGCAAAATGTTTGACACAATGTTGGCGCACTATATTCTTAAGCCAGAAATGAAACACAATATGGACTACATGGCGGAGGTTTACCTGCACTACCAGACTATACATATCGAAGAGTTGATAGGATCAAGAGGACGCAACCAAAAGTCTATGCGCGATGTTGATCCGGCAATTGTGTGCGACTATGCAGCCGAAGACGCCGATATTACTCTTAGGCTGAAGAATGTATTTGAGACAGAACTGTACAAAGAAGGATTATTTGATCTCTTTGATACAATAGAGATGCCGCTTGTTCCTGTGCTGGCGCAAATGGAACTCAACGGTGCCAGAATTGATACCGTGTCGCTTTCTGAAACCTCAAAGGACTTCTCTAAACGGATGAAGGATATAGAGGACAAGATCTACCAATTGGCGGGGATGAAATTCAATATATCATCTCCCAAACAAGTAGGCGAACTGCTGTTCAATAGGCTCAAAATCGTTGATAAAGCAAAAAAAACCAAGACAGGGCAGTATGTCACGTCAGAGGAAGTTCTACAAAGCCTGAAAGGGAAGAGTCCGATAGTAGAGATGATACTTGATTACAGAGGATACAAAAAGTTACTATCGACCTATGTAGACGCACTTCCGGCACTCATCAATCCTAAAACGGGACATATACACACTTCGTATAATCAAGCTGTCACGGCTACAGGACGGCTCAGTTCGAGCAATCCGAACCTACAGAACATTCCCATACGTGATGAAAATGGTAAAGAAGTACGCAAGGCATTCATTCCCGATGAAGGCTGTGAGTTTTTCTCTGCCGACTACTCCCAGATTGAGTTGCGTATCATGGCTCATCTGAGTGGTGATGAGAATATGATTGAGGCATTTAATACAGGGCATGATATACATGTTGCGACTGCTGCGAAGATTTTCAAAAAGCCAATTAGCGAGATTACAGCGGACGAACGCCGCAAGGCAAAAACCGCCAATTTCGGTATTATATACGGCATAACCACATTTGGATTGGCGGAAAGAATGCAAGTCAGCCGCACAGAGGCGAAGGAACTTATCGATGGATATTTCAACACGTATCCAAAAGTTAAGGAATATATGAACACGTCTATTGAAAAGGCAAGGGCAAAAGGCTATACGGAGACTCTGTTTGGTCGTCGTTGTTATCTTCCGGATATCAACAGCCATAATGCGACAGTACGAGGATATGCGGAACGTAATGCTATAAATGCTCCTATTCAAGGTACGGCGGCAGACATCATGAAAGTGGCAATGATAAGAGTGTATCAACGTATGCAACGTGAGCATATCCGCTCACAGATGATACTGCAAGTGCATGACGAATTGAACTTCAATGTTTATCTGGATGAAAAGGAGCAGCTTCAGGCACTCGTTATAGAGGAAATGCAAAATGCGTATAAGATGAAAGTACCTCTGATTGCTGATTGCGGTTGGGGTGCAAATTGGCTTGAGGCGCATTAAACCTTTACAAAGCGAAAATATCATATAATAACAATTTATACTAATATTTTATTAATTAATTTATGAAGAAATTAATCACTTTCTCGTTATTGACTGTTTGTGGCTTGTGCAGCATTAGTGCACAGAGTGACAAATCAGGTTATCCGATAACACCTGTACCTTTTACGGCTGTAAAAGTAACACCTAACACATTTTGGGGTCAGAGGCTTCAGGCCAGTAAAGATGTAACGATACCACTCGCATTCCGCAAGTGTGAGGAAACAGACCGTTACAAGAATTTCCAACAAGCTGCAGAACACATTAAAGACCCAAACAAAACTTTTGAGGTAACAATGGGTTATACCTTTGATGATACCGACCCATACAAAACTCTCGAAGGTGCTTCTTATCTGATGCAGACATATCCAAATGCATTGATTAACGGCAAGCCTGTCGACAAGTATTGCGACAGTGTGATTGCTATTATTCAGGCAGCACAAGAACTAGACGGATATCTTTATACTGCCCGTACACAGAATCCTCAACATCCTCATAATTGGGCTGGTACAAAACGTTGGGAACTTGTCGAAGATCTTTCTCACGAGTTTTATAACTTGGGACATCTTTGTGAGGCTGCGGTAGCTCACTATAATGCCACAGGTAAGAAAACTCTTCTGAATATCGCAAAGAAATACGCTGATTGCGTGGTTAAGGAAGTCGGTCCAAAAGAAGGGCAGGCTCACGTAGTGCCAGGACACCAAATCGCTGAAATGGGTCTGGCAAAACTTTACACTGCCACAGGCGACAAGAGATACCTTGAACAGGCTAAGTTCTTCCTTGACCAGCGTGGTAAGATTGATCCTTCATGGGAAAACAGACGCAGTGGCTTATGGGACAAGGATGGTTATTTCCATAAGATTGATGAGTATGCACAGAGTCACAAGCCTGTTCTTGAACAAGATGAGGCTGTAGGCCATGCTGTACGTGCCGGATATATGTATGCCGGTATGGCTGATGTAGCCGCCCTTACCGGTGACAGTTCATACATCCATGCAATCGACCGTATTTGGGACAATATTGTAGGTAAGAAATACTATATTACAGGTGGTGTTGGTGCCACTTCATCAGGTGAGGCGTTTGGAGACAACTATGAATTGCCAAACATGAGCGCATACAACGAGACTTGTGCCGCTATAGCCCAGGTATACCTTAATTATCGCCTCTTCCTCCTGCATGGAGAAAGCAAGTATTATGATGCTCTTGAACGCACACTTTATAATGGCGTGCTTAGCGGTATTTCTATAGACGGTGGTAAGTTTTTCTATCCAAACCCGTTGCAATCAATGGGGCAGCATCAGCGCCAGGATTGGTTCGGCTGTGCGTGCTGTCCGTCAAATGCTGCCCGTTTCATCCCTTCATTACCACAATATATCTATGCTGTTAAGGATAATTCCCTGTATGTTAATCTCTTCGCAAGCAATGAAACAACTGTGAAAGTCGGAGGTAAGCCGGTTACTCTCCAACAAGAGACAAACTATCCTTGGGATGGTGACATCATTATGACGGTAAAGAAGTCAAAGGGAGCCTTTGCTCTTAAAATTCGTATCCCAGGATGGGTACGCGGACAAGTTGTACCGAGCGATCTCTATCACTATGCAGATGGAAAGAACTTGAAATACAGTGTCAAGGTAAATGGTCAAGAATTGAAGGGAGATCTTCAAGATGGTTACTTTGTAATTAACCGTAAGTGGAAGGCCGGAGACAAGGTGAGTGTACACTTTGACATGGACGCACGTTTGGTTAAAGCCAATGGTAAAGTAGCAGCCGACAAAGGACGCGCTTGTATCGAGCGTGGCCCATTGGTTTATTGCGCTGAATGGCCAGACAACGACTGTGACGTTCTGAGTGTACTTCTTAATCAAGATCCTAAATTTACTATAGGCGATAAAGAAATAGCAAATACTCATGTACAGACATTGATTACCAGTGCACAGACACTCAGTTTCAATGTGGATGGCAAGCTTACTACAAAGGACGAGACATTGACACTCATTCCTTATTATGCATGGGCACATCGCGGTAGTGGTAATATGGCTGTATGGCTTCCATACGACTTAAGCGCTACAAGTCCTGCTTTACCACCTTCAATCGCATCACAATCAACTGTCACTGCATCTCAGCGTCATTTACCTTCAATAGGTGCAATAAACGACCGATTAGTTCCTGCAGATGGTAATGACCGTAGCATTCCTTATACTCATTGGTGGCCAAAAACGAACTCAACAGAGTGGTTGGCTTATGAGTTCAAGGAACCTACAGAGATTTCTACATCTACAGTATATTGGTATGACGACCAACCTTGGCAGGGATGTAAGGTGCCTGACTCATGGAAACTGTATTACAAAGACAACGCAGGAAATTGGGTAGAAGTGAAGAATCCTTCCGGATATCCAACTGACAAAGGTGTTGCTTGTACCGTAAGCTTTGATCCAGTAAAAACTTCTGGTGTAAAACTTGAACTTGTGCAGCCAAAGGACAAGTCGTGCGGTGTATACGAATGGAGCGTGAAATAATGTCTGATTGACGGCATTCAACGCACACAATAGTATTGAGGGGATGGTTTCAGCGCTATCCCCTTTTTTGATGTACCCTACCGTTTATTCAAGTAAAATGATGGTCAATTCAATAATTTGGATTACCTTTGTAAGTTGATAACTGTATAATACATTTAAACACAATCGATATGAAAAAATTTAGTCCGAAACCATGGTTTATGCCACAGGCTGTTATTATCATTGGTACTTACGATGCAGATGGAACCCCGAATGCCATGAATGCTGCATGGGCTGGAACGTGGGATAATGATGAAATAATGATTTCGATGGGAAAGCACCAGACGACTGAAAATCTTAATTCTAACGCTGATTTTACCATTGCTTTCGCTACAACTGAGACGTTAGTTGCCGCAGATTATGTCGGAATTGTCAGCGGTAAGAGAGTAAAGGACAAGGTCGCTAAAACTGGTTGGACAATACAAAAAGGTGAGATTGTAAACGCGCCTGTGTTTGCTGATTTTCCTATGACATTTGAATGTCGCATCGAACGTAAAATCGATGAATCTGAAACAGGATATTACATTGTAGCTAAAATACTTAATATTTTAGTTAACGAAGATTTTCTTGCTGAAGATGGTAAGCCAGACTTAGTGAAAATGCATTTGATTTCTTACGATCCGGTTCATACAGGCTATCTTGAGATAGGAAAACGTGTCGGAAATGCTTTCTCTGATGGGAAAAAGTTGAAATGAGGCTATGTTGTTAAACGTATGTAACCTCATATCACGGTTTATGGCAGTGTTGGTAGTTGTCGTTGCGGCAACTGCCCTAATTATACCTGCCGCATTCAATTGGATTGACACATCTTGGATTTCACCCATGCTGGGATTGGTGATGTTCGGCATGGGCTTGACCCTTGACCCACATGATTTCAAAGTAGTGTTTACCCGTCCCAAGGATATTATCATTGGAAGTCTCGCACAATTTATCATTATGCCATTGACTGCGTTTATGCTTACAAAACTATTTAATTTGAGCGATGAGTTGGCAATAGGTGTCATACTTGTCGGTTGTTGTCCTGGAGGAACCGCGTCGAATGTTATGACATACCTTGCCAAAGGAGATTTGGCTCTATCTGTAGGTATGACAACCGTAAGCACGATTCTCGCTCCGGTACTAACACCGCTGTTGACGTTGCTGTATGCTGGTGAACGTGTTAATGTGAACGCTGCCGGAATGTTTCTAAGTATTGTTGAGGTTGTTATTCTTCCAATTGTAGTTGGCTTTGTGGTTCAAAAGGCGCTCCCTCTGTTCACTAAACGTATTGCAGTGTACCTTCCTGCCTTTTCTTCGATAATGATTGCGCTCATAATTGGTTGCATTGTTAGTGCCAATTCATCGAAATTACTCGCAGGCGGTTTACTGATAGTTCTTGTCGTCATACTACACAATTTGTGTGGGCTTTCACTTGGATATGGTATAGGAAGAATTCTAAGATTGCCGCACAGTAAGTGCTCTGCTATATCTATAGAGGTTGGAATGCAAAACTCCGGACTTGCCAGTTCTTTGGCAACAATACATTTTGCTGCATATCCTATGGCGACTATACCTGGGGCTATCTTCTCTGTATGGCATAATCTTAGCGGGGCGGTTGTCGCGAAAATATATGCACGCCAACAAGAACAGATAGACACAAAGCGGTAATGGAGGATTTTGCGGCAATTGATTTCGAAACAGCTAATGGTGCACGTTCGTCTGTCTGTTCGGTTGGAATAGTCATTGTAAGAAATGGAGAAATTGTGGATTCATTCTATTCACTTATCCAGCCTGAGCCCAATTATTATACTTATTGGTGTTCAAAAGTACACGGGTTAAGCTATGCAGATACAGATGACGCTCCTGTATTTCCTGAAGTATGGCGGCAAATCGAACCTATGATTGAAGGTCTGCCATTAGTGGCGCATAACAGCCGGTTTGATGAAGGGTGTCTTCGTGCTGTTTTCCGTATATACAGAATGGACTATCCGGATTATGAATTCTATGATACACTGTATGCTTCACGTCGAGCTTTTCCGTGGCTTGCAAATCACCAACTTCATACAGTGGCGGCAGCATGTGGATTTGATCTGGAAAACCATCACAATGCGCTTGCCGATGCGGAGGCCTGTGCGTGGATTGCCCGTGAAATATTATAAGAAAAAACTCTCGGCATGTTGATATACCGAGAGTCATTATTGTAGTGGAAAATAAATCTTTGAGGTTTAACTTTCCGCATATGTAGCGACAATGCGTTCGTAGAGTTCCTGCTTACCAGAAGTAAGTTTAGGTTCTCCATTCTTCTTCCCGTATTCGTAAACTTCTTCAAGTGTAAGTTTACCATCCTCGAACTGCTTGCCTATGCCAGAGTCAAACGAAGCATAGCGGTCTTTCAGCATCTGCTTGTATGGAGATTCCTCAAGCAGTTTGGCTGCACTTTGAAGAGCATGTGCCATAGCGTCCATTCCGCTGATATGTGCGATAATGATATCATCGAGGTCAGTTGAGTTACGACGGGTCTTAGCGTCGAAGTTTGTTCCGCCTGTACCCAGACCTCCGTTACGGATAATGTGGATGAATGCCTGCACAAGTTCATACTGGTCAATAGGGAACTGATCGGTATCCCATCCGTTTTGGTAGTCACCGCGGTTTGCGTCGATACTTCCGA
Source organism: uncultured Bacteroidaceae bacterium (assembly GCA_964452915.1). Taxonomy (GTDB): domain Bacteria; phylum Bacteroidota; class Bacteroidia; order Bacteroidales; family Bacteroidaceae; genus Colivivens. Next base: position 18,712 of record CAYVNW010000005.1, read on the forward strand.
GCATGCCGTTATCGACAGCTACTGCCAGTTCGTGTTCGAATGTGTGTCCGGCAAGGGTTGCGTGGTTTACCTCAATGTTGACCTTGAAGTCCTTGTCAAGTCCGTGTGCTCTTAAAAAGCCAATTACAGTTTCTGTGTCGACATCATATTGATGCTTTGTTGGTTCCATTGGCTTTGGTTCTATAAGGAATGTGCCTTTGAATCCTTTAGAGCGTGCATAGTCGCGTGCCAGGCCGAGCATTGTTGCCATGTGTTCCTTCTCACGCTTCTGATCTGTATTCAGAATACTCATATATCCTTCACGTCCGCCCCAGAATACATAATTTTCTGCTCCAAGTGCTATACCGGCGTCCATTGCATTCTTAATTTGAACGATTGCACGTGCAACGACATCAAAATCTGGGTTTGTACTTGCTCCGTTCATGTAGCGTTTGTTGTTGAAAACGTTAGCGGTTGACCATAGGAGTTTTTTGCCTGTAGCTTGCATTTTCTCTTTCAAATATGCAACGATCGCTTTCATGTTTGCTTCATATTCCTCTACGCTGTTTCCTTCACTAATAAGGTCGACATCGTGAAAGCAGAAGTAATTGATGCCAAGTTTCTCCATAATTTCAAAACCGGCGTCTGCTCTGTTCTTTGCAATTTCAATTGCTGTTGCACCTGTGTTCCAAGGGAAAGATTTTGTTCCACCACCGAATTGGTCTCCGCCTTCAGCACATAGTGTGTGCCACCATGCCATTGCAAAACGTAACCAATCTTTCATTTTCTTACCCATGATAACTTTTTCGGCATCATAATAATGGAAAGCCATTGGATTCCTTGAATCCTTGCCTTCAAACTGAATCTTCTTGATTCCTGGGAAAAATTCTTTAGCCATAATTTTATTTGTATTAATTATTATATATAAGTTTGTAATATTTTCTTCCAACGTTCATATGCCTCCTTGTATTCAGCACTATGTTCTACATCCGGCGTCACAGAGTCGTAGTGTTTCAAAGTCGCAAATGCCTCGTCGCTACTGCTATAGATGCCTGCGCCTATGCCTGCTCCTTTTGCTGCACCCGCTGCACCATCAGTTTCATACAATTCAATTTTAGCGTTTGTTACGCTTGCCAGTGTACGGACGAACATAGGGTTGAGAAACATGTTTGCATGACCCGCTTTGATAGTATTAATCTTCATCCCCATTTGCCGCATAATATCCATTCCGTATGCAAATGAAAATACAATGCCTTCCTGTGCGGCACGCAAGAGATGTTGTTTCTTATGTATATTGAAATTAAGTCCGTGAATACTGCAACCTACATCCTTGTTTTGCAAGAGACGTTCTGCTCCGTTGCCGAATGGGATGATAGAAAGACCTTCTGACCCGATGGCAACTTCGTCTGCCAATATATTCATTTCCTGATAACTTATTCCTTCTGGTGCGACATTGCGTTTCATCCACGCATTGAGTATACCTGTTCCATTTATACAAAGGAGAACTCCGAGCCGTATATCTGGTTGTTTATGATTAACGTGAGCAAATGTATTTACACGCGACAGTGGGTCGTAATCAACATCGCCCAATATACCATACACAACACCTGATGTTCCACCTGTAGCCGCAATCTCTCCTGGCTGCAGAACGTTGAGCGATAAGGCGTTGTTTGGTTGGTCTCCTCCCCTGTATGCTATTGGGGTGCCTTCAGGCATGCCAAGCTCGTCAGCAACAGCTTTGCATACAGTTGATTGGACTGCAAATGTAGGTACTATTTCTGGAATCAAATTATAATCGAATCCAAAGTAGTCCATAACATCCTTGCTTATACAATCGTTTTTGAAATCCCAAAACATACCTTCCGACAATCCGGAAATTGTGGTATTAATTGTTCCTCCACTCATTTTCATTGCGATAAAATCGCCTGGAAGCATGATCTTATATATCTTGCTATATATATCGGGTTCGTTTTCTTTCACCCATGCAAGTTTTGATGCTGTGAAGTTGCCTGGTGAGTTGAGCAAATGGCTAAGGCACTTCTCATGCCCGATTCCATCAAATGCTTTATTGCCATATTCGATAGCCCTGCTGTCACACCATATTATACTAGGGCGTAGCGGTTGCCGGTCTTTATCGACACAAACCAAACCGTGCATTTGATAACTGATTCCGATTGCCTTTACTTGTGAGAGAAGTCCTGGCTTTTGCGCTTTTATTTTATTTGTTGCTCCTTTGAGGCTTTCCCACCAACTGTTTGGTTCTTGCTCTGCCCATCCCTTTTTCTTAACGATTATTTTAGCTTCTGTATTAGGATAGAACGCAGCTGCTTCACATTCACCAGTATAGATATTAACAAGTGATGCCTTGATAGATGATGTTCCGATGTCGTAACCTAATAAATACATAATGTTGTTTATTTGTATGTTTCCGACAGCAAAGATAATGCTTTTTTGTGATTGATAATGTCATAATCTTATTCAAATAATTGCATTTTTGTATCAAATGATATAAGAAAGCAAAAACGCTGTGTCTTTGCGTCGTTATTATTCTTAAATTTGCGGTATGAAAAAGTTATTATTTATAATGTTACCAATTATGTCTCTTGCGAGCTTCTCAAAAGTAAGAGCCGGAGAGAATGTGTTTGTAGCCACGTGGGCTACAGCAGTACAAAAAGTTGAACCTGCTAATTTGCCTCCCGAGCCTTTTCTTGAAGGCAACTCACTTCGTCAGATTGTCGAGGTGTCAATTGGTGGTGATGTGATTGCACTTAAGTTGTCGAACGAGTACAATGTAGATGCTACGGAGATTGTCGGGATTGAAATTGCGGAGGCATTGACAAAAGGAATCAGTCCTGCGGTTGATGAGTTCTCGTCTGTGCCACTGACATTCAAAGGAGCGCGAAAACTTTCGATGAAACCAGGGGAATCGGTTGTTTCCGACCCTATTCCATTCCATTTGACACCTCGTATGAATGTTGCCATTACAATCCATTTCGGGAAAACATCAAAGACTGATATAACCGGTCACCCCGGATCTCGAACCACATCGTATATTGCAAACGGCAATACCAGTGATTTTTCGAATTCAACGACAATGGACCATTGGTGTTATATCAGTGGATTACTTGTTGAGGCTGGTGCTGATTACGGTGCAATAGCAGTAATTGGTAATTCCATTACTGACGGTCGTGGTACAACCGTCAATGGACAGAATCGTTGGACTGACGTTTTGTCGGAACGTTTACAATCGAATAGCATGCTAAACCATCTGAGTGTGCTTAATCTTGGGCTTGGAGGCAATTGTGTAATCAACGGAGGACTTGGACCTGTTGCGAACAATCGTTTTGAACGTGATATATTAAGTCAAGAAGGTCTTAAGTATATAATTGTGTTCGAAGGAGTAAATGATTTGGGTACTTCCGATAATCCGATGTGCACAGCTGATTCCTTGATTGAGTCGTTTAAGTCGATGATAAGTAAGTCGCATAAAAGAGGAAAAAGAATTTACGGAGCGACCATTATGCCTTTCAAGGGAAACGGATATTACAATGCGGAGCGCGAGAAAGCCCGTCAACATGTTAATGAATGGATAAGGCAGTCTGGGGTGTACGATGGAGTTATTGATTTTGATAGTGTAATGAGTGATGCGGCCGATCGTAGCCGTCTTAATCCACTATATTTATACGAAAGTGATTGGTTACATCCAAATGCACAGGGATACAGGGTTATGGGAGAGTCTATAGACTTAAGCCTGTTTGCAAATTGAGGTGTTTCGCATGACAAAAAAATGTGCCGACGCGGTCAGAATCACTTCTTTTTGGTCGGCACGAGAATATATGTAAGAATTGAATGAAATGTTTAATTAAATATTTAAACTATTAGATTATGCATCTATGTTTGCGTATGTTGCATTCCGCTCGATAAATTCTCTGCGTGGAGGCACATCATCGCCCATCAGCATTGAGAATGTATAATCTGCTTCTACGGCATCATCGATTGTTACTTGTTTGAGCAAACGTGTCTCAGGATTCATAGTAGTTTCCCAAAGTTGCTCAGGGTTCATTTCTCCAAGTCCTTTATAGCGTTGGGTTTTAATGCTGTCTTGATTCCCATCACCGTATTTATCAATGAATTGTAAACGGGCTTGTTCATTGTAGCAGTATTCGCTTATTTTGCCCTTAGTGCATTTGTAGAGTGGCGGAGTGGCGATGTAGAGCCTTCCATCACGTATGAGTTGCGGCATGTAGCGGAAGAACAGTGTAAGTAAAAGTGTGTCAATGTGTGAACCATCGACATCGGCATCCGTCATAATGATTGTCTTATAATAACGAAGTTTGTCATAGTTCGCTTCCTTACTATCTGTATCGTTTACACCGAACTTAACTCCAAGTGCATTTATAATGTTATTGACCTCCTCGTGATCGAATGCCTGGTGCCATTTTACACGCTCCACATTGAATATCTTACCACGTATTGGCAATATTGCTTGGAAGTGCCTGTCGCGTCCTTGCTTTGCGGATCCACCGGCAGAGTCGCCCTCGACAATGAACATCTCACAGTTAGCAGGGTCTTTGTCTGAACAATCGGCAAGTTTGCCTGGAAGTCCGCCCCCCGACATAGGGTTCTTCCTTTGAACTTTTTCGCGTGCTGTACGTGCGGCAATACGTGCCTCAGCGGCTAGTACTACTTTGTCAACGATCAGCTTTGCCTCTTTCGGGTGTTCTTCCAAATAGTTTGTCAATGCCTCACCGACAGCAGAATTTACAGCACCCATGACCTCGTTGTTTCCGAGCTTCGTTTTAGTCTGTCCTTCAAACTGTGGTTCTGCGACTTTCACTGAAATGACAGCGGTAAGGCCTTCACGGAAATCTTCCGGACTGATTTCGATCTTCTGCTTATTCAAGCGTTCCATCAATTTCTGGTCATCGCTGGTGTATTTCTTTAATACACGTGTCAGTGCAGCTCGGAATCCTTGTAGGTGTGTACCTCCTTCTATTGTGTTGATATTGTTCACATACGAGTGGATATTCTCTGAATAAGAGGTGTTGTACATAATGGCGGCCTCAATCGGTGTTCCGCCCTTTTCTGTGTTCAGATATATTATATCATCGAAAAGGTGTGTACGAGTGGAGTCGATGTAACGTACGAAGTCGCGCAACCCGCCCTCTGAATAGAATACGTCTTGACGTACTCCTTCAATACCAGCTTCGGCATTAACGTTGAGGCGCATGTCCTTCAGTGTGATTTTAAGACCTGCATTTAAGTACGCCAACTCACGCATGCGATTTGCAATTATGTCGTAACGGTATGTGGTTGTTATGAATATACTTTTGTCAGGCCAAAATTGTTGGCGTGTGCCCCTCAAGTCTGTGGTCCCGACTTGCTTAACGTCATATAGTGGTTTGCCACACGAATATTCTTGTTGATAAATTTTACCATCGCGGAATACTTGTGAGATCATTCTAACGGAAAGGGCGTTCACACAACTAACACCTACACCGTGAAGTCCACCCGACACTTTGTATGACCCCTTATCGAACTTACCACCTGCGTGTAAAACGGTCATAACGACCTCCAAGGCCGACCTGTGTTCTTTTTCGTGCATGTCAACAGGAATACCACGTCCATTGTCTTGGACTGTTATGGAGTTGTCTTCGTTTATGGTTACTTCTATGTGTGTGCAATAACCTGCCAAAGCCTCATCAATGGAGTTATCAACCACCTCATAGACAAGATGGTGTAATCCTTTTTCACTTATATCACCGATATACATTGCAGGGCGTTTGCGTACTGCTTCCAACCCTTCCAATACTTGTATGTTACTCGCTGAGTAACTTGAATCTATCTGACTGTTTTCGTCCATTGCTTGTTTAAACACTTTTGTGGGTACAAATTTACAAAAAAAACTTGGGATGGCAATGTTTTATCAAGTAAATTTTAGCAATAAAAAAGATGCCGTTTAATGGCATCTCTATTTATCGTATTGTTGAATATATGGCAATAGTGGGATGTTATGATAGTCCGGCTATATATTTCATTGCTCCTGACTTTAAGTTAGCAGCCTTCTTCCAATGAATGATGTTTTTCTTTGCCAGCTTGTCCAACATTTTCTGTACCTTTGGATACATTTCTTCTGCTACTCCTTTCTCCTTTGTAGCACGGAGTTTACGAAGAGCAGTACGCATTGTTTTTGCGTAATAGCGATTGTGCAGTCTGCGCTTTTCAGACTGACGAATACTTTTGATCGTTGATTTGTGATTTGCCATTATTTAAGTTCTTTATTTGCTATTTCAGTGAGCGTAAGCCCATTCTTCAATTCTTGTCTATTTTCTCTTTTGAAGTAGTCCCTAGCAGAATCGAACTGCTCTTTAGAGAATGAAAATCTCTCGTCCTAACCGATAGACGAAGGGACCAACCTTGGCGTGACGCCTGGCAAAAACCAATGGTTCGGTTTTGCGGGTGCAAAGGTAACTACTTTATTTAGACTGACAAAATATTTTTCTGTTTTTTTTCAAGCATAGATATGATTTTGCAATGTTTTTTATAATTTTGTATGTGTGTATTACTGAAAAGTTGTTTTTAGAGTGGAAAGACTAAAGGGAATTGTTCTCAGAACAGTGAAGTACGGCGAAAATGGGCATATAGTAGATATGTTTACAGATGCGCATGGAAGGATGTCGTTTATGATGAAGACTGGAAGCACTGGCAAGTGCCGGTATTCTGTCGGCGGTCGTGCTGTGGCATCACATTTCATGCCGTTAAGTATGCTTGAGTTCGATTGTAATATTCACGGTCAGCGTCGCCTGCCACAACCTCGAAGTGTGACAACATATTATGTTTATCAGTCCTTGTATTCCAATCCCATAAAATCTGCCATTGCTTTATTTGTATCTGAATTCCTTGTCAATGCTTTACAGGATGGTGCGGCAGATGACTTACTCTATCCTTATTTGGAAGACTCGCTCCGATGGATCGATAGCTGTACGAGCGGTTATACAAACTTTCATCTTGTGTTGATGATGCGGTTAACCCGTTTTCTCGGTATTTATCCAAATGTAGATGATATATATCGCGATAAGGCTACAGGTGTACAGAAATACAGTTACTTCGATATGCTCAACAGTGAATATAGCTACTTGCAACCTGCGCATCCATATTTTCTCCGTCCAGAAGAAGCGCGTGTCTTACCTTATTTATTATATATGGATTTTGACAATATGCATTTGTATCATCTTTCACGCCAGCAGCGGAGGAGATGCCTTGATGTTATAAACAACTACTACCGACTTCACTTGCCAGGATTTGGTGAGTTAAAGTCGTTGGATGTCCTGACTGAATTGTTTGATTGAGCCATCGTTTAAGTGTTTAGATGAGTTTCGGACACCTTTTTTATGTTTATAGAGCTTATTTTTTGTACGATGCCGTTGGATGTTTACCAATTATTTACTTATCTTTGTAACATTAAAAAATGCATCAACTATGGACAGAATAGTATTTTATGGAGCTAAATCGTATGACAGCGAGTCTTTTGATAAAGTAAACGAAGAGTTTGGATTTGAACTTAAGTATTTTAAGGCGCATCCGTCTCTTGATAACATCTCTTTAACGCAAGGAGCAATTGCCGTTTGCATTTTTGTGAACGATATTCTGACTGCTGACATTATTAGCGCAATGGCTGGATATGGTGTGAAGTTGATTGCGCTGAGATGTGCGGGGTTTAACAATGTTGACCTTGAGGCAGCGCATAAGTACGGCATAAAAGTAGTGCGTGTACCAGCATATTCACCCCATGCAATTGCGGAATATGCGCTTGCGCTGATGCTGGCGGCCGACAGGCATATTCTGCGTGCTGTGACACGTACACGCGACGCTAATTTTTCTTTGCAATGGTTATTAGGATTCGATTTATATGGTAAGACAATCGGTTTTATTGGAACGGGCCGAATAGCAAAAGTGTTCATACGTATGCTTTCCGGCTTCGGTATGACTATACTTGGATACGACCCGTATCCTGATGAGGAGTTTGCACGGGTGAATGGTATGCAGTATGTGACACAAGATGAGCTTTTTCACCGTTCCGACATAATCACCCTCCATTGTCCTCTGAATCCAGACACCAAGTACATAATCAATGCGGATAGCATAGCGAAAATGAAAGACGGGGTGATGATAGTCAATACAGGAAGGGGACAACTGATCCATACAGACGATTTGATAGAAGGTCTCAAATCGAAGAAGGTCGGTTCTGCAGCTCTTGATGTCTACGAGGAAGAAGGAAGTTATTTTTATGAAGACACATCGGATGCGGTTATGGAAGACGATACGCTTGCACGTTTGCTGTCATTCAACAACGTACTTGTCACAAGTCATCAAGCTTTCTTTACCCGTGAGGCTCTTCACAATATAGCTACTACAACATTGCAAAACGTGAAAGATTATATCAGCGGGAAAGCACTTGTAAATGAAGTGAGAGCAGGCAATTGATAATGCCTGTCATACCAACACATTTTGTTATCCCTGCGGTTGCATGAAGATTCCCTTGCTCTGCTTTGGATGACGGTGAAAAGTATGAGACAGTTGCATACGCCATGATATGGCAGTATTTCAAAGATCGTTAATCAATAGATTATTAACCCTGCCAATCCTGCCAATATGATCATGAGGATAGGATGTACCTTATAGAAACGGGTCCCAATAAAAGCAGAAAAAAAGATTATAAGACTGACAATAAACTGAAAGGGACTGCTACTTGGGTCTCCAAAGTTATCCTTAGACATAAGCAGAACTGCAGCTGCGGCTATAAGCCCAATGATTGCGGGACGAAGCAACGAAAATATATCAGACATAATCGTTGTCTTCGAGTACTTCAGCATCAATTTGCTTATAGACAGCATCAATAGGAAAGGCAACCAAAGTACACTTAAAGACGCAAGGATGGCTCCCACAATTGCAAGCCATTCAGGATACCCTTCATGCAACACAGCTGTGTATCCTGTATACGTGGCACAGTTTATTCCAATAGGTCCAGGCGTGCTTTGGCTAATCGCTACAATGTCGGTGAATTCAGACGATGTGAGCCAAGCATTTTTTTCAACTACCTCATTATGAATGAGCGAAAGCATTGCATAACCACCTCCGAAGTTGAAGATGCCGATCTTTGAAAATACCAAAAACAATCTAAGAAAAATCATATTAATTATTTAATTGTGTTTGATTCATTATATGCTTTAATACGTCCCCATATAAAGCCAGCCAATCCTGCTACTATTATAATCCAAATGGGTGATACATCGAACAAAGAGATCAACAAACAGGCAACAATCGGAATCCAAACATTGTGCCGGTTTATTTTGGCAGTACGCGCCATTGAGAAGCAAGGTGCGGCAATCAGTGCAACCACAGCCGGACGTATTCCCATGAATATTTTCTCAACATATATATTGCCTTTGAAAGCTTGAAAAAACATTGCTATTAGCAATATAATTATTATTGACGGCATAGCAACACCCAGTGTGCCAATGACACCGCCAACAAAACCGTGAGTCTTATTACCAATGTGACTCGCCATGTTAATAGCGAATAATCCAGGTGTACTTTGTGCCACAATCAAAACGTCCATAAATTCTTCACGCGACAACCATCTATATTTGTCAACGATCTCTTTTTCCATTATCGGCATCATCGCATAGCCACCTCCCAAGGTGAAAGTGCCTATCTTTGCGAAAGTTATAAACATCTTCAGATAATCATTGTTCATCGTTATTCCGTTTTTGTCGTTTTAGCCAACGCTCTTTTGTCCGTGTCCAACGCTTATGTGTCCACAGCCATAATTCAGGACAACGGTGTATATCGGCTTCCAGCATCTGTATATATTTGTCAGTCAATTTATAGTTCTCAAGTTCGTTTGGATTTGATGTGATTGGAATAAACCTGCATTTATAATAGCCACGCTTAATCTTCGATACACTGCAATAGCAGACCACCGAATTAAATTTCTTCGCAAGTTCCTCCGTACCTATAAATACAGCCGACTCATGATTAAGAAAAGGAGTGAAATAATGTATGGCATCCCACCGAGGCTGTTGGTCAGATATCATTCCGCATACAAACGGTTCCTTCTCGTTATAGACCTCAATCAGTCGGCGTACGGTTTTTCTCATAGCAATGCATTCACCGCCATACATACTCCGTATATCAAGGAAAAACCTGTCAAAGACCGCATTTGCCAACGGATGATAAACCTGTGCACATTTAATGCCAAGTGGCGATGCTTTGTAACTTAACGATGCGACCCACTCCCAATTGCCGAAATGACCCAAGTAAGCGAACAATATAGGTTGCTCTTTAGAAAAGAGATTCGGAGTATCGTCAAAACCCTCAAATACCATGTGCTGACTCATTTCTTTCTCGGAAAACGACAATTGCTTTATGACCTCCACAAATAAATCACAGAAATGGTGATAGAACTTACGTTCAATTTGTCTGCGCTCATCTTCAGTCTTCTCAGGGAAGCTTTCTAATAATTGCTTGCGAACGAGATCACGTCGATAAAACCGGTGCACAAATGGATATATCATATCAGAGAAAATGAAAAGCACTCTTAATGGCAACAAAGAGATTGCATACAATAATGTATACAATAGACCATATAATATTTTTTGCTTTTTATTTAGCTCCATATTCCTGCGCTATTTTCACAATTTGTAACGGGTCAATATTATTAAGGCATGGATAGCCTCCTATATGGCAAGGTTTATTACCATATATGGAACATGGCCTGCAATCCATCGCTAACTGCACTATTGATTTCTCAGGTTGCTTCCATGCAACAAAACCGGCTTTGGGATGGGTCGGACCCCATATTGAAATTGTCTGTGTACCCATCAATGCGGCCATATGCATATTACTCGAATCCATCGAAATCATAATGTTAAGTCGGCTCATCAGTACCAATTCATTTTTCAATCCTCCCATCTTGCCAGCAACCGACACGATTCCATCCCTTTCCCATGACGACAATATATCGGCTTCATACTTACCTGCGCCAAACAGATATATATGATTACCATTGTCCGCCAAAGTGTATGCAACCTCCTTCATCTTGTTAAGAGGGTATACTTTGCCTGGATGAGCTGCGAATGGTGCAATTCCTATACTGAATTGTGATCCGATAATGATATGTTTGCTCATCTCGGAGATTTCAGACTCAGTGACGTGAATATGATCGAACACATTTTTGAAATCAAGCCCGAGTTTCTCAAAGACTTCATTGTATCGTTTCACCACAGGTTTTAGAGGTTGGTGATCCAGACCATGCCCTAAAAGCATCTGTTTTTCCCTGCGACCCTTGTCAATGACTGCGACCTTTTTACCATCCATAAGGAATCTGAACCGCAAGTACTTTGTACGCAGTACATCATGCAAGTCTGCTACAGCGTCAAAATCATAACTTTTAAGTTCTTTGTACAACTTGCCAAGTCCCGCAATCCCTTTATATTCGTTTAAATCAACACCAATTACGTTGACATTAGCAGGCATCCAACCAAAAAAGCATGTCAATCGATTTCGTGTAAGCACCGTGACATTCAAAGCAGAGTGTTGTTTGGCAAGAGAATATACAACGGGAATAGTCATTGCAACATCGCCCATTGCAGAAAGCCGCATGATTAATAACCGTCTCAAAACTTTTTCTTCGTGTAAAAGACAGGATTCAAGTTCGGATCATTATACATTTTCATCTGCTTATAGACTTTCATGTATTTTTTACCCGAAGCTATATCATCCAATAATTGATCGATCGCCAAAGATAAATCCTTCTGTTGTTCTAAAAGGACATTAAGTTTCTTCTCGCATGTCGCCTTATGTTCCTGAGAGGCATCGCTACGAGTAGCCTGTTCCTGCATATGGTATATTTTCAATGCAAGTATACTCAGCCGGTCGATAGCCCATGCAGGACTTTCTGTGTTGATAGTGGCATTAGGCAGCGGCTTTACATCGGCATATTTAGATAAAAAATATGAGTCAATCCGCTCGACTAAGTCAGTGCGGTCTTGATTGCTTCGGTCGATACGTCGTTTCAACTCTAATGCGTCTATTGGAGCAATGTGAGGATCACGTATAATATCTTCAAGATGCCATTGAACAGTGTCAATCCAATTTTTCAAATATAAATCATACTCAATCGTTCCTGGTTCATATGGATTATTGATGTCTTGATCAACGTCATCTTTCAGATGATAGTCTTCTATTGCATGTTTGAATATTGGATTACAAATTTCTGTAAATGTCATACTAAGAATATTTGTTTGTTTCACTGTAACTTGAACTTGTACCTCCACTGAGAATCGAACTCAGATCTAATCTTTAGGAGAGATTTGTTCTATCCATTGAACTATGAAGGCAACATATGTGCTGTATTATATTAATCTGACGACAGCCTTATTGGTTATTTTCCACCCGTCACCGAATTTCTCGGCTGTACCGAGCTTTTCAGCGAGGATTTCCACAGGAGAAGCCACTGTGTTTAGTATTTTGCATGCTGGTTTCACCATTTCATCCATGGATACCAGCGCAGAATTGATTGCTTCCGGTGTATTCAAGATCTGGAATGTAGCAGTCAAGTCATCGTTCGTTTTCAACATATAGAAAGAAGTACCCACCTCAATTTCAGTACTGCCATTAACGAATACGCCGTCAATTGGAACGGGGTAAAACATAACAGCAGAATAGTTCTTTGGACGAACTGCAGGTTTCTCAACTTGTGGAGTAACGGCCTCAGGTGTATCTTTTTCTTCCTTTACCGGTTCATCGAATAAAGACTGAGAGTTGCTCTTCTTAGACTCATGAGTCTTAGCAGATGATGGCTCTATTTTTGAGGTTGCAGGTGTTTGGACTGCAGTTTGCTGTGTTTCCGCACCCTTAATCTGTTTACCTGCTTCCCTTTGTTCTTTCTTTGCGCTTTTAAGATTATCAATTTCAATTTCGACAGCCTTAATACGTTCAATAAGACGGACACGCTCAGACCTGTATTGCTCCATCGAAACTGTTTCTTCTGCTCGTTTAGTACTTCGTCTTGAACGGATAAATATCAAGGCGCAAACTGAAAGTACAATATACAGGCCAAACGAGGTTAAGAGTACCTCCAAAAAGGACATACCACTCGATGAATTCGATGGTTCATCGTTGTTTTCAACGACTGTTTCATTGTTTTCTGCCGTTTGTTCCGTTTTAGCCTCTTCTACGGTTTTAATTTCGGGGGTTGAAGATGTTTGTTCTGGGGCAGAAGGTTCCTCCGTTTTCTCTTGTTCCTCGTTTTCTGACGCTTCCTCTTCAGTAACTGTCTGGCTCTTTATTTTATCGACATCAGCCTTGTATTCTTTGTTGGCACCCGACGGCACACTGGCGTCAACATCACTTGCTGATGTGGCGTTTATGATTCTTTTCACACGGTTTTGCTCCGTTGTATCCGTAATCTTCTTTAGCACGTCACTGACGAGCTTGTTTTTTTGGAACTCACTGAATGATTTGAATTCGGTGACATCCAAGTGCGCTATTTGTTGTCCCTCTGACTTGTTATAGAATGCCTGTTGCAAAGTCCATTTCAAAGCACAAATTTTCTTTTGCTCAAGCGTCTGTGCATTAACGGAAACTGCAATCATAAGACTACAGCCTATAATCAACATTATTCTTTTCATAACATACGTAAATTTATACCATGTAACAATTGGTTTTGCAAAGATACCATAAAATATAATACTGGCAAAATGAATTAATCCATTTTAGCATAAAATATAGTCGTGGACCCTCTTTTCACAGATTATTTTTACTACCTTTGTAAAAATATTATGGTAATGATTTCAACAAGGACATTTCAAGCACGTATACAATTAGGTAACTGGGTAATGATTTTTCTCTTGCTTGTATTGACTATATATTTCATGTGGGAGAAACACGCCATATTCTTTGCTTTGTCTATTCTTCTGCTATTAGTCATTATAGAGAGAAGCATACACACAGAGTACAGGTTGACAAAAGACACGCTTACGATACACAACGGAAGGTTGTCAAAAGACAGGACAATACCGGTAAAAGATATAAAGAGAGTGGAGCGTCTGAAAAAATTTCGAGTTGGGAAGAAAGCTCTCATCACATATTTAGTCATTGTTTATGGCGACAACAAGACTGTTGGTATAATACCTCAAAGTGAAGATGACTTTATTAAACAACTACTGAAGGTCAAAGAGCAATGATCACAAATGTACACACACATAAGGAGCAGGTAATGCAGTTGTTGCTATTCCTCGTTCTGACATTTCCATACAGTGCATATGGACAAGCGGACAGCAACCACGAGTTGCAAAACAACGATGCCGATTCTACGTGGAAAGGCTCTATCTGCCGGAGATTGAAGGCAGTAGTTGATGAAATCGATACAAGTGATTATTTCACTGGTATATGTATTTATGACTTGACTGATGATTCACTGATATATAGTTATAATGCGCAAAAAAGGTTGCGTCCTGCGTCTACACAGAAACTTCTAACAGCCATTTCCGCTCTCGACATACTCGGTGCCGGTCACAACTACACCACATCCGTTTATTCAACAGGGACAATAGACCCCGACACACTATTACATGGCAGTGTCCTTAATGGTAATATATATATTATAGGTGACTTCGATCCAAAACTCGATGACTCGCATATCACAATGATAGCAACATCCATAAAGGATCTTGGCATCAACAGAATCAATGGGATGTTGGTCGCAGACGTTTCAATGAAAGATTCATTGAAACTCGGTAACGGATGGTGTTGGGATGACGAACAGCCATACCTTACTCCATTAGGTCTCGGTGGAAAATCCTATTTATATAATCAAAAACAAGACAGCCGTTTCAGTCCGACCACGGAGTTCCTAACCAAACTTATGATGCGTTTGCGTTCCGATAGTATCATGACAAACGGATGTGGAATAGGTGATTACCCTGCAACAAATACCGGCTTCCTGATATGCAAGATACAGCATTCCATTGGAGACATACTTATGAGAATGATGAAAGAAAGTGACAACCTGTATGCAGAATCCATGTTTTATCAACTTGCCTCTTCTTCAAAAAAAAGAATCGGATGGAAAGATTGCGAAGGTGTTATTGAAACAGTAATGAGAAAAGCCGGAATTCAATCGGACGACTTCAGAATAGCTGATGGTAGCGGATTGTCACTTTACAATTATATCACACCTAAAGCCGAAGTCCTTTTATTGCGGTATGCTTATAGTCATAACAACAGAGTGTTTGTTCCGTTATATGAAACATTACCTGTCGCCGGAGTAGACGGAACCCTGAAAGGACGTATGAAGAATGGACATACATTTAATAACGTGCATGCAAAGACCGGGTCGGTCAGTGGTGTTAGTTCATTGGCCGGCTATCTGACTGCGCCCAATGGGCACTTAATGGCATTCTCCATCATATGCAACGGGGTAAGGAAAATGGCAGATGGCCGTGAATTACAGGACCGTATCTGCCATATTCTATGCGAATGAATGTATAAATCATTCATTAAAATCCTCTTCACTTTCAGCCAATGCCAGTTTGTAGCATTCTCTGCAAAGAGGCTCATATTCATTTACTTCTCCAAGTAGAACACGTTTCCCATTGTGTACTTTACGGTGTGATATATAAGCTAAAGCACCACATCGCATGCAAATGGCGTGGACTTTAACTACGTCATCGGCAACTGCACAAAGAGCAGGCATCGGACCAAAGGGTATGCCTTTAAAATCCATATCCAGTCCTGCAATAATCACGCGGATTCCCCTTCCTGCTAATTCGTTACACACATTGATCAAATTATCATCAAAAAATTGAGCTTCATCAATCCCAATTACATCACAGTCGCTGCCCAAAAGTAAAATACTCGATGAATTATCAACTGGCGTGGAATTGATTGACACGCCTTCATGTGTAACCACATCTTCATCTGAATAGCGTGTGTCGATTGAAGGCTTGAATATTTCAACACGCTGATGCGCAAATTGCGCACGTTTCATCCGACGTATCAGTTCTTCTGTCTTTCCTGAAAACATAGAGCCGCATATTACTTCAATACGGCCTCTATGTATAATTTCTCCATTTCCGAAATCTATAGCAGACATAGTGATTTTATATTAACTCACATAAGATTTTGCCATCCACATCATTCCCAATAGAGTGGCGTTTTGTTGATATTCCACTTGTGATCTTTTGGAAAATCATCTCCTTCCCAGGCTTTTTTGCTTGTCCACTTTTCTGCAGGATCGGTCCAGAATGGGTCATCCGCAGGCAGACCCAAAGGGAGGAATGCCAGTCCTGTCATGTAAAGCGAGCCATTATTTGTATACCAATCAGCTACATTCGGATGATTACCTACAAAGCCAATAGTAAGGAATCCTTTCTTGTTGAAATTGTTGGCTTTTCCAAACATGTTCTTAGCTACAGCGGTGATGCCTGCTCGTACTTGCCCGTTGTGCAATTCGTTTGGGAGTTGTTTTCTCCATGCGAGTTGGGCCAATGGCTGGAATACAGCCATACGGTAAGGGATGCTGCGTCCGACCACTGGGAACGTTCCTTCAGGAGAGATAAAGCGTTCAAGTATGACGCTAAATTTCTGCATACGTTTTCTAGCCTCCTCCAGTCGTTTCTTCGATCCATTGAGATTGCCGGTATTACGAACCATCCAGGTATCGTTGCCATGCTTTGCACAGATCATCTCTAAGCACTCCACATACATTGGTTGTATTACAAAAGCATTATAATAATCAAAAGCGAAAGCAGGTCCGTCGCTGTACCAACCATCTCCAACATACCATTCCTCCACTTTGTTCATTGCCATATGTATACGATATTGATCATAATCTGCACCTACATACATAAGGAAGCACTCCTCCATTGCGACAAATAAATGCCAATTTGTATAAGGAGGGTCATAACGGCGTAATCCTTGAATTTCTTTTATATAACGTTGTTTTGTCTCGTCGCTCAGAGGTTTCCATAACGCATCGTATCCACGATACAGGCTTTCAACGAGATATGCCGCGTCGACCAAGGTCTGACCGCCACTGCTCCATCCGAGGTAATCTGGGCTTTCTGGGTCAACAGCATTGGTATATGCTTTCAATGCCCATTCACGAAGCTGCTTGCGCTTTTGGCCTTCCTCCGTGTCATCGTCTGGCAGGGAGAGCCATGGAGCCAAGCCTGCCATTAAGCGTCCAAATGCCTCCATATATGCAACCTTTTTATTCCGATTGTCCCAAGTCGGACTGAGTTCCAATCCGCCATTGACCGTATCCATTTCCTGTTGTAATGTTCCGTTAGCCATATTCCGTAAAACTGGTTCTGCCATCTGATACATTATATCAACCCACACTTCACGGTCTGTTTTTTCTTTCTTTTTCGCATCTGTCTGTAAAAATACACAAAAGACTAATGCAATAATCAATACTTTTCTCATGTTAGTTCTCTCTCTTCATTTTTATGATTGTATCCTTATTAATTTTTTGAATAATCAAACTGTCGTCCGTCAGCAACATGATATCAAATGTATCAGATTCCATTGTACCCGACATTACAAGCCGTCCATCAGCTAATGTCCATTTGTTGTACCCATTCGTTTTGCCATATACAGTGACTGTTCCGCGAGAGTTAATTTCTATATGCATTTTATTTCCTGTGCCATTTACCGACCATAAATGCGAAAGCGACGAAATATTAATGATCGATTGAGCCGTAGGCTCTCCATCGATAGTTCCATATATAACATTTAATTGATCTCCACTCATTATCCCGCCTACAGCATTGTTTTCATACATCAAATAGACCGTGTCGCCATTGCCTTCGACCAATTCCAAAGAATGCATCGATGTTCCGTCGCCTGCAATACCTCTAACCTCGTTTGTTTTATCTGCTTCATTTTTAATTTCAATGTTAACAGACGATGTATCATCATCTGAGACATTCTCAATACTGTCACTTTGCTTTTGATCGGTATTCCCTTGTACGCAAGCAGTCAATGACATGCATATTGCGATTAAAAAAAAGGATGTTTTCTTAGGCTTATTCATAATATATTTATTTATTTATTTTCTTGTATTATACGATTTACCACTCTCGCAGTAGATAATAAATTACCCTGCTCGTCAAAGACATCAACATTCCAAACATGAATATTGTGCCTGATACTGATTGCCGAAGCCTTAGCAACAACCTTGCCTTTAGTTGGCGACATTTGCACATGATTCCCCGCCACTTCGATTCCACATACCAAGGCGTTGAATCCTGCAACGTGGAGCGAACCCGCGCCGGCAGCAGTTTCCGCCATGGCAAGATAAGCCCCACCGTGAACAATACCTGTATGTTGCCTGTTAGCATGTGAAATAGGCATTTCCACAACGACAAAATCATCGTTTGTTGGAACAAACGTCATCCCAAGAGTATCCATCATTGTACCCTCTGACGATCTGTTCATTAATTCGCATTCCTGTTGAGTTAGCATAGCCAGTTATCAATGAATTCTGCATGCAAAGATAATGAAAACGGGCTAAAGAGCAAAAGAAAACAATATTATTGTGCAACTATTATTCATCAAACAACATTTAATGCCGCTATTTATTTTGCAATTCAATTGATTTGTAGTATTTTTGCAGTCAGAACAATAATAATCCATTATTATAATATGTACAACAATAGAGTCGTTGTCTATACATCTGGAACCTTTGACATGTTCCACAGCAACCATTTAAAAATGATTGAGTATGCCCGCGGATTAGGTGATACCCTTATCGTAGGAGTAAGTACAGATGAGTTGGTATGCAGTTACAAACGCCCGCCTGTCATTCCTTTCGACGAACGAATTGCAATTATCAAAGCACTCAAATATCCAGATGTTGTTATTCCTCAACACTCACTTGACCACACAGAACTTGTTAAGAAACTCAATATAGATGTCTTTGTGGTTGGAGATGATTGGATCGGTAAATATGACTATCTTAAAGAATTAGGCGTTACCGTATTCTACTTCCCTTATGGCGAAGGAGTTTCATCTTCTAAAATAAAGGAGAGCATACTCAAAAATTACAATGACATGAAATTAAAACACGAAACAAAAGTCAATCCTGACGTGAAAGTGAGGTAGCAGTTATGATAATGAGAAAAGAAAAAGAGTTCTGAAGCCTATAGCCTACCATATCTCTACATTCTCAGAGTGGTATTCAGACCCTGGGTTCTTTGGTAATTGCATATAATTACCATAACGGTATGCAAGACATTTTTCGGCTTTTTTCATAATAGGAGCTTGGGTATTCTCAAACTTCACATAGCGTACAGGCAGAAAGTCTGCCTTCAAACTTTTTTGATAGTAAGGAATGCCCATGGCGAAATCATAATACTTAGAGTGGGAAACCACGGCCAGACCTCTCAAAATGGGGAAAACTACTTTCCTATTAAAGTTTGCCCACGCTCGTACACGTTTCATTGCCTCATGTGGATCTTTTGCAGTTCTAAGTATTTTATATGTGTGACCAAAAGTGGCATTGGACAATTTATGTATCCATCGAGGCATTCTTTCCAATGGGAAAATATCAACCCAAATGCCATGTTCTTGAAACACCCTGTCATAGCCATTCCTTTCATATAAATTGCTTCGCCTATCCCTAACTTTTGCGAATTGGAAGAAATAGTTCTCATCAGTTGTATACCACTGTAACGCCATATTTTCAGGCAGTTCATTAGGAAGAATCTTCATGAGCCGCTCAAAGTCAGAATGCAACATTTCAATATCTAAGTCGTCATCCCATGGTATGAATCCTCCATGTCGGACTGCTCCTAACATGCTGCCACCCGACAACCAATATGGTATGTTATGCTTGCGACATATAGCATCCAAAACATTAAGTATATCCAGCATTCGTTCTTGCATTTTCCAAGTTAAAGAACCTTCCGGATTGTACTTTGCTTTCAATTCCTTTGCATTAAAACCCATTGACATCTCTTTTAATTTTCAAAGTTACATAAAATTCTGTAACGTTAGCCCAGTTAAATGATTATTTACCATTTATGCATCATCTTCTCTCTTACAAAAGAACATTTTGTAATGTGGTTATGTATGCAAAATAAGTTCCACAACACTAAATCGAGCATACTATAATCATACTGAAACAATATAAATTCGCCTTATTATTTTGCATTTCAATGTATTTGTTGTATTTTTGCAGTTCCCAAAGCGCAAACAACAGGTTAAGAACTTTGATATGAACATAGTGCCTACAGCAACAAACTGCACGTTAGCGGGCAAGAAGCCAAGGATGGAATGGCTCGACGCCATGCGTGGTTTCACCATGATACTCGTTGTGGCTTATCATGTATGTACTCACGGATTCGGAGAACAGGAGAAAGTATCCATGGCAATGCCACTACTCGTGCTCTTTCGCATGCCGTTGTTCTTCTTCATAAGTGGTTTTCTGGCGTATAAATTGGATTTCAATTGGACTACAGGTCGGCTTGGCATGATGATCTGGAAAAAATTCAAGATACAAGTGATTCCTACCATTGTATTTCTTTTCATCGCCATTATAATCCGTCAACGGACATTAGTAGAAGGATTACAATATGCATTGATTTCACCGACAAAAGCAGGATATTGGTTTACGATCTCACTGCTTGAAATGTTTATCATATACTATATTTTCTCCTTTGTTGAAAGCAAGTTCAAAACACGCAGTTGGATACCAATCGCAATTTTATGGTTTGTTGCTCTTTGTGCCTACGCCATTGTATATATGCCTTCATGGTTTACATTCCCAAAAGCTAACGAACCGCACATACTTAATTACACGTGCTTCATCCAAACCATGAAATATTTCCACTTTTTCTTGTTTGGCAATATTGTGCACAGGTATTGGAGCGGGTGGCAGAAGATATTTGACTCCAAATGGTTCTTCCCTCTTATTGTCATTGTCACAGTCTTCTGTTGCGCAGATATTTTCAAGTGGCACAACTTGAAATTCCAATGGACGAACCTGCCGAGAACAACCGCTATGTACCTTCTTATGACGATTATATTCATAACATTCAGGTTCTATAAAGACACATTTACTAAGCAGCATGCAATAGGTCGCTTCCTTCAGTATATAGGAGTTAGGACTCTTGACATTTACCTCTTGCATTTTTTGTTTTTACCAAATCTCAAGATGGTGGGCGACTTCATCAATAGCAACAGGAAAAATTTTGTGATCGACGTAACAGAGTCAGTTATTATGGCATTGCTTATTATCGGATTCTGTTGTCTTGTCTCAAGTATTCTCAGAGTAAGCCCTATATTCAAGAAATATTTGTTCGGACGAAAATAAAAGCATTTAGATATGAAAGTATATTTTTATCATACGCAAGACTTAAATATGATTCAGAAGAGATGGAAGGAAGGCCATTTTCCCGCCCATTTCCTCTATGGAGCCACACATCTCCCAAAATATGGAGTTGATGTCGTCATGCACAAGCATAAGGCAATAAACAACCGGTTCCAACTTATGCTTTATGTAACATGGAGAGTCCTAACGTGCAGAGAACATATCGACGCCATATATGCTACACATTTCAACGGACTTGAGTTGTTAATCTTCCTTCGTGCGCTACACCTATATCCAAAGCCCATTATAATATGGCATCATCAGCCCATTGTCAAGGCAGATAGCGGACTTCGTGAAATGATTGCCCATTTGTTTTACAAAGGCATCGATCACATGTTCTTCTTTAGCGATAAGCTAATTGCAGAATCACTGAAAAGTTCCAAAGCACACGAATCATGCATGCAAGTATGTCACTGGGGGGCAGACCTTGACAGCTACGACCGTTTGAAAAAAGAATTCCCTGTTGACAAACACGAGGGGTTCATATCTACTGGTAAAGAAAAGAGGGATATGCCTACCCTCATACGTGCATTCAGCGCTACAGGACAAGAACTCAACATATATATAGCATATAACGCATGTGGAGACAACTATCTGGAAATACTGAATGATCTCCGTCCGTCAGCAAACATACACATCAACTTCATCAAGGGCTTGATCCCAAACGAGCTGGCACAAAAAGTTTGGGCATCAAAATGCGTTGTCATTTGCTGTCAGGAAACGAATTACACAGTAGGACTTACGACTCTTGTAGAGGCACTTGCTTTGGGTTTGCCGGTTATTGCTACACGTAACGACACATACCCATTCGATATAGAAAAAGAAGGTGTGGGTATTGTCGTACCTTACTACGATTCCGTAGCATGGGAGAAAGCGATACGCTTCATTGTAAGTCATCCGGAAGAAGCAGAGAAAATGGGACAAAAAGCCAGAGAACTGGCAGACAAGGTTTACAATCTTGACAACTGTGCTCGTGAAGTTGCTGAGGCTATAAGGAAATTTGAGAAAAAGCGGCCGGACAAGCGTACTAAACCTCAAACAGACGAAAATCCTTCTTCAACGGACAACCATACGAAACAAACTCCAACAGTAGAGACTGCTTATGACACAGCCAGAGCGACAATCGACCAAACACCAACACTGCAAGCTTCATCGGCAAGATCCAAACAGACCGACCATAGCATTATAAACAAGGATGAGCTCAATGCAAGAATTAAGTTAGTCAAGTATAAACTGTCATCACTTGAACAATTAAAATCATACTTGCCAGAGCAAGATCAGGTGAAAGATGTTGCACGAAAGGCCGTACTGTTGATTAAGAAGGGATCCCAGAAATTTGTGTACTATATAAAAATCTTGATAAACAAGATTAATAATAGATAAGTATCATGTTTGCGCCGGTAGCTATATTCGTCTACAACCGTATAGACAACATAAAAAGGACATTGCAGTGTTTGTTAGATAATTCCATGGCAAAGGACACTGACGTATATGTGTTTTCTGATGGAGGCAAAGACCCGAGGTCGTGGAAACAAGTCAACGAGGTCAGAAAATACCTGCACCAGACAGCTGATATCATAAACACCGTCAAATCCCTAAGAAGTCTTACTATAATAGAAAGACCTGAAAACGTGTATCTTGAAAGAAACATAATCGAAGGAATCGGATATGTCTTTCAAAGGCATGACTCCATAATAGTATTGGAAGACGACATTTGTGTGTCGGAATTCTATTTGGACTACATGAATGAATCCCTCAATATATATAAGGACGACAAACGTGTGATGCATGTCGCCGGCTTCACGAATCTTGACATACTCAACAACCACCCCGACCTTATTTATTTGTCACCCGATAACGAATTCCCAGACGAGACGTACTTCACTCCCCATATGTCGGGCTGGGGATGGGGAACATGGAAGAACAAGTGGCAGGCGAACTTCGTACACTATCATTCAGAGGAAGAGGCACTAAGGGGGTTGACAGCAACTGACAGGGACCGGCTGCAATATGGTGGAGTTTTCCCTTGTCTACGCTCGTTGAAGAAAGATCTAATTCCATGGGACATCTGCTGGGAAATCGCCATATACCGCGCTGGAGGACTCTGTCTGACACCTATCCATACTATGGTCCGCAACATTGGACTTAAAAACGGTACCCATTTTAAAGCGTTCGATATATTCCAAACATATAGTTTCGATCGCGAGCCACTTAACCGCAAACTCAAAATCACAAAGCGAGAGCCAAAGGTAAATCCACAAATAGAAGAATTGTTCAAGGAGGAAATAAGGGATTGGGGAATACACTATACCCGCCTTGGGAAAATAGCACGTTTCATTGTGCATCTATTCCGACATCAATAAGAAAATTCAATATACAACCATTCCTGTCATCTGTCCTGTCACTTGAGAGTTGCGTATCAATGCCCAATGAACCAATTTTTTCTATTGCATGCTGTGGATTGGTGTCCGCCTCCACCGTTATACTATCCAACGGTTGACCATATAGCCCTCATCCTGACATGAAAAACAGACCAAAACCGCAAGGCAAATAAAAATTTTCAGCCTTTTTGTTTCATGAGCCATCACTATAAAGTTTTAATCTGCAGCATAGATAGTAATAATTCATGATTCTATCGCAAATTATTCCATAAGAAATATGGCTATCTTACCCGTTTGTTTCATAGAAAGCAAATTATGACATTTTCGCTCAATGGCCCTTCTTTCATAACATTTTTATATTCAATGCCTTCAAGACATCAAAGGCACACAACAAAATGCCGTTGTTTCATGTTGCAATTTGAAACAACTTTTTCTTGCAGAGTAAAAACATATAGCGTATTTTTGCCGCATCAACCAAAAGAATAGAATTTATATGTGTTTGATTACAAACAAACTCAAAGGCGTGCTAATAGCGTTATGCCTTTTCATCGCCAATGCTTACAACAGCGACATGGTCGCCGGCACACCCATTCCAATAGACCCTGTTCCTAAAAGCAATGGTGGCGGAGGCTCTTATATGCCAACAGATACCCGCTGTATCTGTTTGCTATGCCGTTCCAACCACTCCCTCGCCTTGCGCTGTATCTCGGTTACTGTGGCTGACGGCACCTTGACAATTATTTTCGCAGGCTCTGTGACGTATGTCTTTGACTTTCCTTGTCCTGTAGTTGCTTGTGCATCAAGTCGAGATACGTCTGGCAACAAGGCAGCGTCAGCAACTCCCGCACCTGTCGGTATTGTCTGTCATCAGCTGGTTCCCATCCGAACAAAAGAGGGTAGTCCTTGACGATCATCAGCTGAACGAGCAGCGGCATGCCAGTCCATCCGGCAATCCGCTCCAGCTTCTTCTGTTGCAGGCCTATCACCTTCATCCAGCGGTCGGGGTCGCCTTCCGGTACCATGTCGTGGCATCCTTGTATTGGCCTCATGTTGGCAAGCATCGATGTGGTGCCGGATACATCGGGATCGGCGATCAATGACAGGTCGTTTGGATCTATGAGCTTTAGGTAAGAGTAGTCCGCTTGCCCCATAATAGACAAGCACCTCGTACTGTCCGCCGCATCATATTTACTCCTTTCCGACTCTGCCATATTATTTATATCTTTAATATTGTCATACATGATTTTTACAGCCCAATCAAGGTTAAGTAGGAAACTGACAAAAAAGAGCCGTATGGAGTTGAAATACAGCCTTGACTCGTATGGTGACAGCCTGTTGTGCCAGCATATGTAATTGGCCAGGTTTAGTTCCCGTTTACAGCATTCGAGAGCATCCGCCCGTATGTCATCATAGTCCTTGTGTATACTCATATTATTCATTGCCTTAGTGTATTTCCAATGTAAACCGGCATAGAACAACAATAAGTCGCTTGCATTGATGATCTTGTTGTAAGCCATGCGTCCCGACAGGTTGTTGTACGATTGTTCCTTCCCTTCGTCCCAATCGGTGAGTTCCAATTTGATCTTGTCTCCTGGGTGTATGTACATCCGCTCTCGTGGAAAATTCCGTACATTTTTGTATCCCTTCCAAAAAAAGACGAGTGCAGGTGTATGTGTATGGAATTTAAGGTGGAATCGTCCCACGCTGTCTGTTTTGGCATAATGGTCTGCATAGTCAAGTTCGTTTCCAAAAAAATTATATGCAAAATATAGAACCGTTTCATACTGATCCAGAGTGGAGTGGTATGTTCCGCTGATTTCCACGTCCCCATCCTTTCCATTTGTCAGCAGTGCCAGTTCATCGTGATCGATGTCGGTGCTGACTTCCGGCACATTAGGCCGTTCCTTCATATCATACAGTCCGTATATATAGTAGCCTTCCTTCTGATCCCTTATGTCAAGGAAATTGTTATCGGTGTTCACTGGATGAAACGAAATTGTGAATTTTCGCTTCTGCCCCTTCACCATTACATAGAGCGAGTCGAACTGTATACCTTCCGCAGCTATGGCGTGGTGACGTTTGCCGTTGTCGTCAACCAGGTATATTCCGTGTCCCACTTTCAGCGTAGGGCCGCATTCCTTGGTAGTTTTGAATGTAACCTTCGTAGCTTCGTCTCCGTATTCAATCCTTGTCACCCTCAGGCTCCTGCTGCCGTAAAGGCAGTCGACACGGTTGATGACTTGGGCGTTGCCGCCAAGCGCAGCACACATAAATATTATAATACAAATGACTCTCATATTTTGATCTGTAAACAATATTCACTTAGTTGACCTTTCCCGCAATGTATCTTTCAACCTTATCCGTTACGTCCAATGTGACCCGGTCTATATATGTATGCTGGGTTCCATAGCCGTAGAACTCGCCACGTGTGTTGTAAATAATCTCCTTGTACACGATTTTCAATGTTGTAATGAAACGGCTTTTACCCGCTGCGTCATAGATAACCTTCTGAACATTGGAACAACTGTTGCTTATAATATAATATTTGTCGGCATCTACATCTTCTCCCACTGCTGGCATAATAGTTTTATTTGGAATGTTTATACTGGCGCTTGCGTTTACTTGTGCGACGTTGGCATCTGTTTCTCCTCCTGTCCAACTGAACTCCACAGTAGCATAAAAATCCTCCGCTTGGCTGATGTATGAAGTGACTGTTCCCGACCCTTCCTCAATCTTGTAAGCATAGATGGTCGTTCCGCCATCTCCGGTTTCCGGGCTTTCGCTCCTTGTCGCTTTTGCCCGTGTTTTCAACTCGTCACCATAATAGATGTCATCCTCGTCGTCCGCCGAGCATGATCCGGCGAGGTTAATACAAAGTGCCATAGCGGCACATACTGACAGCAACATTGCTGTCTTGCTTGTTTTTAATTTCTTCGTTCTCATTTTTTTAATTAAAAATTTAATAGTTTGTCGATTCTCCTTGAAAGGAGGGGGCAGCATGCCATTGTTTTTGTTTACGTATGTCGTACATATTACTGGCTCGCATTATGTGTGGCGTTGCCACCGCCATGCCGTTCCAACCATTCCTTAGCCTTGCGTTGTATCTCCGTAACAGTGGTTGACGGCACCTTTATTTTCTTTGTGAGTATCTGACAGGCGATCTTGTCGGCGTTCGCCGTATCACCCTCCGCTACATATATGTCGAGTATTCCATCAAGTGGTGCGAAACGGCACGGTATCATGCATGCGGCAAGCTGATAAGCCGCTACCGCATCCTTGTTCCTGTCCATGCATGCGAGATCGTCAGCCATCAACATTTGTACGTCATAGTCATGCATCAGCGTGGCGCATTCTTTGGCCAGCCCGAGACTTTCCTTGTAGCGTTCGGCATAGTTCAGTTCCGCCGCATAGTTGTACAGGAACAACGGGTTGTGGCGCATCACCGGCATCATTTCCCTGTAATGCGGCAGCATGCGCTCGGTCTGACCCGCCATCGAGCGTTTTGACATCTCCGCCCATCTCATGTTCATGTACGCCATGCCTGCCGTTATGGCCAATACTATGACAGATGCGGATACAAGCGCGCACCTTGCGGCCCTATGCCTTTTTCGAGTGGTGGCTGGTGGTGGCGAAGGCAGGGCGGACACAGCCAGCAGTCCCGTGGCGAACCAGACGGTAGGGTAATGGTACGGATAGGAGAACATGCAGAAGATGAATATTGAGACGGCGACAGCCAGGCCCACAATGCGGAACTGTCCGCCATTCCTAAGCAGTCCGACAAAGAGTAATACCATTAGGACCAACGCCATCGCCAGTCCAATAATGCCGTGATTCACGGCCAGCAGCAAGAATTCGTTGAACGGGTGCGTCACGTTGTCAGCGAGCGACATGAACGGGGAGCCGGGATGCGCATGGAAGTAACCCGCCTGGCAATCCATATAATGTACCGCGAATCCGTGCGTGCCGTGTCCCAGCAGTGGGCGTTCCCCTATCATATCAAGGCAGACGCACCATACGAGCATCCGTCCGTTAGCCGATGCGGGTTTTACCATATACAATAGTGGGACGCACAAAAGTACGACAGTCAGTAATAGTCCGCCGGCCAGCTTGTGCCGCCTTATGCGCCGTGGCAGACTGGTTTCAGTCAGAAGTATGACAAATAGCGAGGCAGACAATGCCATCACGCCGCTTCTTGACCCCGACAGAGTGACAGTCGCGGCAGTGGCGACGGATGCCGTTCCCGCCGCTATCCTAAGCCATAGGCTGCGCCGCCCTTTGCCGAAGCATAACCAAAAGGACGCCGGAGCCGTTATCGCCAAGGTTACGGCAAAGCCAGCCGGATTGTCGAACGTTCCTGTGACGGGGAAAAACGCATTCACTTGTGGGGCATGATGAAAGAACTGGAGTATGCCGTATACGGACAGTGCGAGTCCGACAGCCGACACGCCGACGGCGAAAGGAACGGAGCGAACGGCATAAGCAAGATGTTGGAATCCGTCAGGACGGAGACAGCATGCAATGACGAGAACCAACGACGCCCCGATAACGAAATAGTCCCTTGCATCGTTGTTCCCGTCGTAGAAGAGTCCGGAGGCAAGAAACGCGCCCCCGGACATGGTTAAAATGAGGAATACCGTAATGAACTTGTGCATTCGTCAACAATTCATTCAAATGTGGGGCCTCATTCCAGTACGAAGTCCTTGTCGAAGGATATGTAACGGCTCATCATGTCGACATAGTCGTTTATGCCGACATCATCGAGTTCCGCGACAAATGCAAGAAATGAAATGTTACGCCCTCTTTCGGTGCGGCTGAACGTTATTCCATAACACGAGTCGAAGTATGCGTGTGCCCATACGTTATAGTCCGTATTGTCGATGATCATCACCTTCCGTATGTATGGAATCTTTACCACGCTGATTTCGTCCGCATTAGCGCGTCCGAGAACCTCCTTGTCGGAAATATAAGTTATATATTTCCTCTTGGCGGTTTCTATCTGTTCCTTTTTGGGATCTTTATAAGAATACCAATAGGTATATGGCAGATCGCAGTTGTTCAACATTATAGCCGTAAATGGGGATTCCTTGTTCTTGTCTGATGTGTCAATGGACTTGGTATGATAATTCGGTCCGGGATCTATGGACATGCTGTCCTGCAGGAACAGGATGCAGTGTGATTCCAAACGGACGCTCAGGCTTGTGAGGTAATTGGGCCATGTCTTGCTTTCGTCCTGGAGCCCGAAGAAAAACATATCCGATCCCTCCTTACATGGCATTTGCTTCACCATGGTCTCTGGGAAACAGACGGATATACCATAAAACTCCTTGTTCATTGCCACATAGCCAGCGTAGGGCATGTGATGCCCCTGGGCATATAACACCGTTTCGTTAAGGAGCAGGCAAGACGTTGCGATTAATATTGAAAAGACTTTTCTCATAGATTGTATCTATTAAAATGTGAATATCGCTGATATTTGCTCTGAAAGAATACTAAAATAGAACCTTTCATCATTACTTCTTGCATCGGTAAAATCCTTATAATTAATTAATTTAATAGAGTTGCCGTCCGTCCCTGTACATGTTATTATATGTGTAGCGTTTACGGCATGATCGATGTTTCCTCCTTGATTTATAAGCATCACACATTGATTGAAATTATAACCTGTGCCAAACGAATCAACATTTTTCATTGATGTAACAGGTGTGAATACTCTGATTATGCGACCCACTTTGTTACTCGCCACTCCGCCTTTTTGCAGCCAACCGGGATCTATGGTGTCGCATGCGACAATGGCATCTTCGTAAGAAGGGGCTCCCTGTCCCATATGGCTTATTGCGGTAGGCACGCAGTTTGGTACCACGCCTATGGTTTCAATGGAGGATGTCTTCCTTCTCCTTACTTTTGCGCTCTTTTTTGCGTTCAGAATGGAGTTTGTGTGTTCGAACTGGCTTTTTACCAAATCATACAGCGAGTCCGAGACATTTATGTTCTTTCCATTGGACTCACTGAATACATACTTGTTTTTTGATTTTGAGAAATACACTCCCATGCGCATTGCCGCATCAGCAAGTGTTGCGAACTCTTCATCTGTCCATTTCTCCTGATCGTAAGTAGAAAGCGTCAGATATCTCAAAGTATCGGATGTCGCCGCTCTTGTCTGGTAAGAGTAGGACTCGTCATCCAGTCCGAAATAATCATCGTCCGCCGAACAAGATCCGGTGAGGTTAATACAAAGTGCCATAGCGGCACACACTGACAGCAACATTGCTGTCTTGCTTGTT
The DNA here is from genome assembly GCA_964452915.1 of uncultured Bacteroidaceae bacterium. Classification (GTDB taxonomy): domain Bacteria; phylum Bacteroidota; class Bacteroidia; order Bacteroidales; family Bacteroidaceae; genus Colivivens. Next base: position 48,795 of record CAYVNW010000005.1, read on the forward strand.
TTTAATTTCTTCGTTCTCATTTTTTTAATTAAAAATTAAATAGTTTGCTGGCTCTTCTTGAAAGGGGAGCCGGATTGCCCTTTTATCTGTATGCGCATGTCCTGTATGGTTAGTCCGTGTACCCTATACTTTGTTGTCACCACCATTCCACGCCGCCGTTCCCGTCGATAAGGAACGGACGCTCGTCCATTCCCCTGGTGTAATCCCTCAGCCACATCAGTGCGCCTTTGGGAACGCCATCGAAGCTGAGGACGTTTGACTCCGCCTTCCTGATTCCGCATGACTCCCACTTGTTGCCCTCTCCCCAGTAAAACAGCTCGTATGTATCGCCAGGCCTGATGTCGTTGTCGTCGCTCCTCGGCACAATGCGGACGGACGATACGCAGACGGGCCTTCCCATGTCCATGCCTACCCAGCCGCTGTCTGGCTCCCCGCATTCGAAGTTGGTGAGTGGGTCACCGTCAAAGGCGCGGGCAGCGACGCTGTCGTCTGCGGCGCTGCTCATAACCCTTCCGGTCATAATGGAGTCGTTGCCGTCGAAGAACGCAATCTCTGCGATATTGCCGTAGCTCCCGTTAGGGGAGAGATAGCGCCAGTAGCGGAACTTCCTGTCCGTGCCGGTCGGAATCCTGTCGGGTACGTACACGTCGTCTATTCTGTATATGGTAAGGGAGTCGGAAAAGTCTCGGTGGTTCGCCCCCTGTATCTTCCCGTGCAGGATCCTGTACCTCATCTCCATGACGTTCCTTGACTGGAAGTACTTACGCCGCACCGTTACAGTGCGCCTGTGCGCAGTGTCAGGTGTTATGTAAGTGACAGCACCGTCAGGCTTGAGTATGAACGGTCTTGACACAGGACGCAGATCCTCTCCGTCATATCCTAACGCTATATATAGTATGTTGCGCCCCATGTCACGGAACCGTGCCGTACCTCCTTCGATCGTCCCGTAGTCTACGACGCTCCAGTCGCTTCCCGTTCCAGTGAATGTGGCTATATAGGCGTATGTTTCGGATGGGGTGAAGCTGTCGGGCAGTGGAATCTCTACGTCGGCGGTTCTGAAATACCGTGACGTGACATCAGTCTGGCAGAGACTGAACGGGTACTTATACTCCGACTCCTCCATATACCTCTTCCTCTCCCTGTTGACGGTGAAGGTGTTCCTGTATACCTTCGGAATGCGCTTGTCGGTGAAGAACGCCGTTCCGAAGGCGGACGACACGTCCCACTCCGATGTCAGCTCCTCGCCCCGGCTGTTTAGTATAGTGACCCAGCTGTGTCCCGCCCTGAAGCGTCCCCAGTACGGTGTCTCGTCGATCACACATGGTATTCCGACGCTTCTCAGCGTGAGCACCGACAGCACCACGTAGTCGGTGCAGACCCCGAACGTGAAGTGAGGCAGGGTGCCCGCGCTGAGGAACGGGTGTGTCCTCTCGCTGTATATTCCGAACGGCCTTATCTTACGTTGTATCTCGCGGTTGACCGTGTTGGCGGCGTTGACGGCTGTGCCGTAGGCGTCATCGTCATGCGGCATGGAACGGAGGTCGGAAGTGAACGCCTCATACAGGGAGTCACGCCAGCTGTCCAACGACTGCAGCTCGACCGCCTTGTATGGGAGCAGCCACTCGCAGAACTCGTCGAATGTCAGATGGTCGGCCCAGGGACGGCTCCTCCATTGGTCAAATGCCTGGTCTATGTTTTTGATGAGAAATTTCGCCGTGATAATCTTTGGGTCGCTTATGGTGTCTTCTTCCAAACCCGCATACTTCTCCTTGTAGATATGGAGCAGCGAGTCGTACTGTTCCCACGGACTTAATCCGGAGAGGAACAATGCCCGTGCCGTCGCATAATAATTGTCTATTCCTTTCCCTCTATAGGAGTAATGTTCCGGCAGATTCTCTATAAGGAACTGTGCTGCGGCAAGTTTGGCGGAATCGTCCTTGTAATGCCCAAGCACTCTCTCAAGTTCGCCCCTGTTTCCTCCTGCGGCATTCAGTGCGGCCTCCAGACTTCCTTCTTCCGGGGAGCATGAGAAGACGAAGAATGCCAATACGATCGTCTGCGACAAGAACGCCGCTGCATTAAGCAGGTCATGCAGGACTTCGGCTCTCCCGTGCTTGTATGTTGGGTCCTCTTTCATAATTACTGTTTTCAGTTATTAGTTGTTGATATATATCTTTGCTTTGAATATTCGATCGTGGCGAATGATGCCGCAAATATAAATGAATTTAATTTTATAAAAAATATTGTATCAAAATTACAAGTATTCGTATCACATTCTATATACGGGCGGTCGTCGTGCACATTTAATCATTGGATTATTAAGGAATAATGAGCTGATGTCATTAGTACAAACCCGTGATTTGTCCTGTATCTCTTGCCTGTATTTATATGTACATTCTTCTCTATGCATTATTAAATGTTGTCATTTATTCCGTTGTTACTAATCACGTCTCTGGTTGAGAGAAAAGCGCCAATCCGTCCGGAAGGTCATCAATAAGCTTTATCTATGAGAAAAACTGCCCGCCGGACGTTTGGCGTGTACTCCGCTATTTTCCGATGGAATCGACGTACATGGCGGCTTGCACTGTCATTCGCTTCGCAGATAATCGGCGGCGTCATGGCATAGTTCAAGCAAGCTTAGCTATGCTTATCTGACTTGCACGATTATTCCAACAGGAAGGTTCCCTCGTACATGGTACCGCCTACCATTATTGTAATTGTATACGTACCCGGTGTGAGTCCGTCGAGTGGCACCTGGCACTTGCCGACGGAGTCGAACAGGCAGGAACCTTGTAGCCGTAACTCCCCGTCCTCACTGTAGATGGAGTAGCTGACTGGTTCTGCACCTTGATAATAAAAGATGAGCGAGTCGGTGTCCCCCTCGTCCTCGAGTTCCAGATACAGCAGGTATCTGCTTGGCATGTGGGACGAACCTCCGCCACCATTGCTTTTAGGGACGGGGTCTATTGGAATGGGTGTGCCGGCGACCATGTCGCTGTTGTAAGCATTGGCGATGAAAAGGCATAACGCTATTAGCACGCCTTTGAGTTTGTTTGTAATCAAACACATATAAATTCTATTCTTTTGGTTGATGCGGCAAAAATACGCTATATGTTTTTACTCTGCAAGAAAAAGTTGTTTCAAATTGCAACATGAAACAACGGCATTTTGTTGTGTGCCTTTGATGTCTTGAAGGCATTGAATATAAAAATGTTATGAAAGAAGGGCCATTGAGCGAAAATGTCATAATTTGCTTTCTATGAAACAAACGGGTAAGATAGCCATATTTCTTATGGAATAATTTGCGATAGAATCATGAATTATTACTATCTATGCTGCAGATTAAAACTTTATAGTGATGGCTCATGAAACAAAAAGGCTGAAAATTTTTATTTGCCTTGCGGTTTTGGTCTGTTTTTTATGTCAGGATGAGGGCTATATGGTCAACCGTTTGGATAGTATAACGTCGGAGGCGGACACAAATCCACAGCATGCAATAGAGAGATTAGATTCGTTGGGTATTGATGTGCGCAACTGCTCAGAAGCGTTGGCAATGAAATACCAACTGGTCAAGATCCGTCTGCATGACAAGGCGTACCTTGTGGCAACGTCGGATATAACGATTCTGCTGAACCTAAATAAGTGCTGAATGTGCAAGGCACCATACTATGAAAAGCCCCAATGAGCACTGATTGGACGGCAGTGCAGATTGGGGTGTTAGAGTGTGTGGTTGCTGACTCTTTCGCAAACGGTTCAATTGAGAGAGTCATCTATAATGTTTCCAGCATTCGTTTAATAACCACTTCGGCTGAAATTTCCCTGTTAGCAGCTTCTGGTATAACTAAACTTGTAGGCGACTCTATTACGGAATCGGTTACAATCATGTTGCGCCGGACGGGCAGGCAGTGCATGAAAAACGCGTTGTTCGTGACAGCCATGTGTTTGTCGTCGACCGTCCATGACATGTCTTTGCTAATTACCTTACCATAGTCGTCAGGACGTGTCACTCCCGGGCAGCTCCAATTCTTTGCATAGATGAAATCCGCACCTTCAAAAGCCTTCATTTGGTCATATTCAACTTTTGCGTCGCCTACGAATTTCGGGTCGAGTTCATAGCCCTTTGGATGTGTAATGACAAAATCTACATTTGCTGCGTTCATCCATTGTGCAAATGAGTTTGGCACCGCCTGTGGCAGAGCTTTTGGATGCGGAGCCCACGATAATACGACCTTTGGGCGTTCAGTGCGCTTATACTCCTCGATTGTAATAAGGTCTGCAAAACTCTGCAAAGGGTGAACCGTGGCACTTTCCATAAAGAACACAGGTCTGCCGCTATACTTAATAAACTGGTTTAGTATCTTTTCTTCATAGTCATCAGTACGATTTTTAAACGTAGCAAAACTGCGGACACCTATGATATCGCAATAACACCCCATGACAGGAATAGCTTCGAGCAAGTGCTCACTTTTGTCTCCATCCATAACCACCCCACGTTCGGTTTCCAATTTCCATGCGCCTTGATTTACATCCAAGACGATAACATTCATGCCAAGATTCATGGCTGCTTTCTGTGTGCTCAGACGTGTGCGAAGGCTGTTATTGAAGAATATGAGCAATGCAGTTTTGTTCCGTCCCAGCTCATTGTACTTGAAACGGTCTTTCTTTATTTCAAAGGCTTCCTTTAATGCTTGGTCAAGGTCGCCGATATCCGATACGTTTTGAAATACTCTCATAATACTATTTTGTTTTAATCAAACAGTGATGTTTTTTGTTGGATGCCAAGATACTGTTGTGCATACTCCTTTGATATGGAATTGTTTAGGCTCTGGCATACATGGGCGGAGAAGTCGATAGCATACTTCATAATGTTATCCCACTGTTGCTCACTCATGTCTTGAACAGTTTCCTTTGTTATGTTTTCCTTAACTAAACCGTAAATAATTCCGGCGTTGAAGTTGTCACCTGCACCAATCGTGCTTACTGTCTGAACTTTCTTAACGGGATAATTCTTTTTGACACGTGGAGAAATCAGATGTACACTCTTGCTTCCATCGGTACAAATCATGTTTTTGCAATAGAAATCAATTTCGTCTTGATATACTCGATCAGGATTATCATCTCCAAACATGTTGTTTATATCCTCGGTGGAACCGCGCACGATATCGGCATATTCAAGGTTTTCGAGAATATCCGGATACAATTTCATCGCCTCACCTTTATGAGTGCTACGGAAATTAAAATCGTAGAATATAATAGCATCTTTACTCTTGGCGTAATTAAGAAACTCCTTTACTTTACTGCGAAGCACTGGATTGAGAACGAAGTATGAGCCCATTATCACAATATCGTTTTTCTCAATACGTGGCCATATAACATCAAGACGAGCTTTTGGGTAATCCTTGTAGAACTCATAGTCGGCATCGTTGTTCTCATCAAGCCATGCCAACGACAGTGGTGTGCGTCCGTCATAATAAACACATACGTTTTCATTATTTACACCATTGTCCTCCAAGAAATCGAGAATTATTTTGCCCACCTTGTCGTTTCCTGTCTCGCTGATAAAAGTGACATCCAGCCCAAGACGCCCAAGTGTTATGACGGAGTTGAATACAGAGCCGCCTGGTACCGCTGTTGTGGGTTGTCCATTCTTAAAGATGATATCCATTATGGTTTCACCTATACCTATAATTTTTCGTTTCATGTTGTTTTTTATTTTATTCTATCTTTAGGTTCCCGATTATTGTTGTTACGTCATCAAGTGTATTTGCTTTTATGACATACTCTGATATAGATTTGTTTTGTACACCTGTCTTTTGCATGTTGTCGAGCATTGAGAATAGTCCATTCCAAAAGCCATCTATATTCCAAAAGATTACTTTCTTCGATCCAATGCCGATTGAATCCTCAGCAATGACAGTGAATGCCTCATCGAGTGTCCCTACACTACCAGGCATCGCAATCATTACGTCACTGATCTTATTTATCCAGGCCTTACGGTCCGACAAATTCTCTGTGGGAATACGTATGCCGATAAGATCACTGACCATCTTCTTGTCTATCAGAATTTTGGGAACGACACCTATAATATTAATGCTTCCGGCATTTTTTACTCCTCTGGCAACCGATTCCATCAATCCGCAGTTTGCACCTCCATATACGAGTGTTTTACCTGCCTTGCCGATCCATTCACCCAATCTCTCTGCCTCTTTATAGTATTCAGAAGGCAGATTGTCAGACGATGAGCAAAAGACTCCTATTTTTTCTATTCCTTTCATCCTTATTAATATTCATGATTATTGATTTTATAATTCAATATCCAATTCAACCGGACAATGATCAGAGCCGTAAATATCTGTATGTATCTTTGCATCGATGAGTTTGTCTTTTATCCTTTCAGAACAAACGAAGTAATCAATTCTCCATCCAGCATTTTTCTCACGTGCGTGGAATCGATACGACCACCATGAGTAGATATCCTTCAGGTTAGGGTAGAAGTACCGGAAACTATCGATAAAACCGGAATCGAGCAATTTTGTAAATTTCTCTCGTTCCTCATCCGTGAATCCGGCGTTTCTTCTGTTTGTTTTCGGGTTCTTTATATCTATTTCTTCATGTGCCACATTCATATCTCCACATATAATTACAGGTTTATGCTTATCTAAACCGATAAGATAAGATTGAAAATCCTGTTCCCACTTCATACGATATTCGAGTCGTCTTAGTCCGTCTTGTGAGTTTGGGGTATAGACATCTACTAAGAAGAATTTGTCCATTTCAAGTGTGATGACTCGACCTTCATGGTCGTGTTCGTCTATTCCGATACCATACGCTACATTTAGTGGTAATTGTTTTGTAAATATGGCGGTGCCTGAATACCCTTTCTTCTCTGCGTAATTCCAATAGGCTTTGTACCCGGGAAAGGCAAGATCGGATTGCCCCTCTTGTACTTTGGTTTCTTGAAGGCAAAAGAAATCTGCGTTTAATTTCTCAAAAGTCTCTACAAAGCCCTTTTGGCAACATGCCCGAATGCCGTTGACATTCCATGAAATCAGTTTCATAATCTTATTTAAAAACGGATGACCAAAGGCGTAACAGCCGATGGCCATCGTTATAGATTCAATAATACCTTATTTTACATAAGAAGCGAAGTTTGTCTTGTGCATGTCTCCCTCACGTAGGAACGTGTCGTGCATTGCGAACGCAGCACTAAGTTTATGACAAGAGTGACCTTTATCAGCAATCTTGAGATAATCCCAAAGGAGCTGCTTATAGTCCGGGTGTGCACAGTTTTCGATGATTGTTTGTGCACGTTGCATTGGAGACTTCCCTCGTAGGTCCGCTACACCTTGTTCAGTTACGATTACATTCACATCATGCTCAGTGTGGTCCACATGGCTACAGAATGGCACTATAGCTGATATTAATCCACCTTTGGCTACTGATGCGCAAGTAAAAATGGAGAGGAAGGCATTTCGTTCGAAATCACCGGATCCACCTATGCCATTCATCATTTTTGTACCGCAGATTTGTGTGGAATTAGCATGTCCATAGATGTCGACTTCTATAGCGGTATTAATGGCAATAACGCCTAATCGACGTATAACTTCTGCGTTGTTTGATATCTCAGACTGGCGGAGGACCAATTTGTCCTTAAAGAAGTCTATGTTGTCATAAATACTGAGCAGTTTATCGTTGGTGACTGTTAGAGAGCAAGTTGATGCAGCCTTAACTTTTCCTTCGAACATCAAATCAACAATTGCGTTCTGAAGAACTTCAGTGTAGATTTCCAACTGCGGAATGTCTGGGTTGCTTCCAAGAGCATATAATATAGCATTTGCAGTTGTTCCCACACCGCTTTGGAGAGGCAGGAAACTTGGAGGGATTATGCCACGTTTTTTTTCTGACATAAGGAACTCAGCTACATTCTCTCCGATTTTATCGGTAATTGGATCTTCTCCTTTGAAACTCCTCGCCTCATCAGGAAGGTCGCATTCTACCACCCCAATAACTTTCTTTGGATCAATAGTCATGTAAGGAGTGCCAATGCGGTCGGTTACATGCTCGATAGGTATAGGCTTCCTGTAAGGTGGGTCGAGAGGTTCGTAAACATCATGTATTCCAATAGATTTTGGTGAATGGAAAGCATTCAGTTCTAATATTATACCTTTCTTTGCCAACTTGGCAATTGTAGGAGATATACCGCCGGCAGCAGTCAAGTATACTTTGTCACCTTCAATAGCGCACACTTCAATGATTGCCCAATCCACATCACCAAGGAATCCATATCGAAGGTCTTGTGCCATCATACCGAGGTGAATATCGCTATAAGCCAATTCGCCTGCATTTACGTGTTTACGGAAATCAGGGTTTGTGGTATATGGGGCTCTGTAGCGAATCGCATGTTCGTTAGAGAGAATGCCGTCACACGACTGACCAGTGGAAGCGCCTGTAAACACTCCGATTTGGAATTCTCGTCCTGCTTCATGTTCTGCATGTGCTTTCTTTGCTATTTCAGCCGTAACTGCTTTTGCTGTGCCGGCAGGAGTAAATCCACTAAGAGCAATGTTATCGCCATTTTGGATTAATGCCGCTGCTTCTGCCGCTGTAATTCTTGTGAATGCCATATTATATACTGTTTATTATAATAGTTATCTAATTTGCAAAGATACGAAATTCAAATTATATGTAAGCAAAAAAACAACAAAATGTTAATTATGTATCGTGTTATGTTTGCTTATGCGATGCTTTATATCATTCCCAATGTAAGTCGATATACGTAATTACATCTCTATATATATGCGGCCGTCACAGAATTTGTCGATTTTGCAAGTTGTGATGGTGTACCCGTGAATATTACGTTACCACCCTGTTCTCCTGCACCAGGTCCTAATTCAACAATGTAGTCTGCTGATTTAATGACATCCAAGTTGTGCTCAATAATATATACGGTGTTTCCTTTTGCCACCATATCATCAAACAAGTGTAATATATGGCGTATATCTTTGATATGCAACCCGTCGGTTGGTTCGTCAATTATGAACACCTTGCTTTTCTCTCCAAGATATGACGCAAGTTTCATGCGTTGTAACTCTCCACCCGACAAAGTGGACAATGCTTGATTGAGATGCAGATAGGGCAGTCCTACATCAATTAGCGGTTTGAGTTTTGCCATTATCTTCTCGGTTATCTGTGGGTATAATGAGGTATCAGCAAAGAAATTTGAAGCATCGGCAACACTCATGTCCATTACTTCTGCAATGTTCTTACCTTGGAATTTATATGCAAGTGCCTCCGAAGAGTAGCGCAGGCCATGGCAAACCTCACATTGAGTTTCAATATTTTCCATAAATGCCATTTCAGAAACAATGACACCTTTCCCTCCACATGCGGGACACGCACCCTTGCCATTGAACGAGAAGTAATCTTCTTTTGTCTTGTTTGCTTTGGCAAACGTCTTTCTTATGTCGCCGGCCACATCCATGTAGGTTGCCGGAGTGGAGCGAAGGCTTACTCCTATATTCTTTTGGCTTATATAGATTGGTTTCCGGTTCAAGTCGTCTTCAGCTTCTGTTTCTAATTGTTTGCGGAACACTTCCATTAAGCTGCTTTTGCCGGAGCCGGCAACACCACATACTACTGCCAGCACTCCAATTGGTAAATCAATGGTTATATTCTTTAGATTGTGAAGTGACGCGTTTTCAATATGGAACAGTTTTTGAGGAAGTCGTGGTGAAGTCTTTATTGGTACGCTTTCCTCAATCATCTTACCTGTCGTTGTATTACTTTTCAGCAGTCCCTCGTATGTTCCTTGGTATAGTATTTGTCCGCCTTCAGACCCTGCTCCTGGTCCCATGTCAACAATATTGTCGGCTATACGAATCATTTCCTTGTGGTGTTCAACGAGAATGACAGTATTTCCGTGGTCACGTAATTTCCTCACGGAGTTTTTTATCAAGTCAATATCGTGATTGTGAAGTCCGACGCTTGGTTCATCGAGAATATACAGCACGTCGGATAGAGCAGAATTGATATATTTTGCGATCTTGCATCTTTGTGCCTCTCCTCCTGACAAAGTACCTATAGGGCGGTCCAGGCTGAGATAACCTAATCCGATCTCTTCGAGTGCGCTTAAACGTTGGCTTATCGATTGCTTTAGGTCAACTGCCAATGAGTCATTTATAGATAATATCCACTTGTTAAGTTTTTGAATTGACAAGTGACACGCATCGGCGATGTTCTTGCCTTCAATCTTACACGAGCGTACTTTGGCGTTAAGCCTTGTTCCACCGCAATCAGGACATATTCCCATTTTGAGCATGGGATTTAATACCGCACTGTGCAACAGCCCTTCTTCCGAGTTAATAATACTTCTGTACATACGCGGTATCAATCCCTCGTATTTCGCTGTACGTGGCCAGTTTGCAGGAGGGTTCTTTAGTTTGATTTGCGGTGAATTCAGAAACAAGTCAAGTTCTTCCGGTGAATAATCCTTGATTTTTTTATCAAGGTCGAATAATCCGCTGTGTGCGTACCGTATCCAACGCCATCCTCCTTTATGAAATGCAATATAATGAATAGTGTCTTCATCGTTGAGGCTCTTATCGAAATCAACGAGTTTGTGAATGTCAAGTTCGCGGATTTCGCCGAGTCCGGAGCATCTTGGACAACTCCCCTGTGGATGATTAAATGAGAAAGTGTCGGAATAACCGATAAAGGGTTTTCCTATGCGGGAGAAAAGCAGTCGCATCAGTGAATAAATGTCGGTATAGGTGCCGACAGTTGACCGGCTGTTTTGCGCTGGTTTCTTTTGGTCAATAACTATCGCCACAGGCAGTCCTTCGATGTTTTCAACGTGGGGTCTGCCATAATGCGGCAGATACTGTTGCACAAACGAAGGGAACGTATCATTTAGTTCCCTTCGTGATTTTGCCGCTATGGTATCAAGGACCAGCGATGATTTACCCGATCCGGACACACCTGTAAATACCGTTATTTTATACTTAGGTATTGTTAGCGATACATGTTTGAGATTATTCTCGTATGCTCCTTCTATCTTTATCATCCTTTAGCTGCGTAAACTTCTTCAATGGTCATTGGTTTCTTTTTGTGACCAAGCAGCCGTGCGCCATTCTCAGTTATTACATAGTCGAGTTCGTTACGCAAGCCTGTAAAGTTTTTCCATGCCTCTAACTTGTCATAATTGATAAAGTCGGTAAATTGCTTCTCGGCTTTCCATTTATCGATGAGTTCAGGAATGAAATAAATTCCCGGTTCGATGGTGAACACAAATCCTGGTTCGAGTTTGCGGGCAAGACGAAGTGACTTAAATCCAAACTGTGTGCTTTTCTTTTCGCCTTCGGCATAACCTACATATTGTTCTCCGAGATTTTCCATGTCGTGGACGTCAAGCCCCATCATATGTCCTACACCACAAGGGAAGAATATGGCATATGCTCCTGTTTCTGCTGCTTCTCTTGGATCTCCTTTCATAAGTCCTATCTCTTTCATCCCGGCACAGATTGTTTCTGCTGCTGCGAGGTGTGCTTCCTTATACGGTACTCCAGGAGCGAGCTTAGACACTGCGGCATAGAATGATTTCAGATGCAGGTTGTATATCATGGCTTGTTGCTCGGTAAATTTTTCGCTGACTGGCATTGATGACGACAAATCACCGGCATAGTGCAGTTCATCTTCAGCACCTGCGTCGATTAGCAGTATGTCACCATCATGCAACGTGTTTACAAACGCATGTTGGTGAAGCGTTTGTCCTTTCGTCGTGGCAATGGTAGGGAATGATTTGAAACATCCCTGACTTATTACTGCCTCATCAATAGCTGCGGCAATCTGGGCTTCCGTTACGCCCGGGCGCGCTGCCTTGTATGCAGCAAGGTGCATATCTATGCTTATGTCAATAGCCGATTCTATGTGTTCGAGTTCCTCTGCAGTCTTGTGGTTTCTCATGTCTACTATTGCCTTTATCATCGTAACGGATGCTTTTTCGGCTTGTTCTGCAGGGTTTATGCCAAGGAGTTCTTGAAGCCATACTTGGTGCTCGCCTCTGTATGGTGGCAGGAAATGTATGGTCTGCCCCTTGGACTGTGCGTTCTTCACGTATGTTGCCAATTCGGCAAGTGGCTTAGTCTCTGTGATTCCCACAACTGCACTTTTTTCGGCAATGGTAGGTTGATAGCCCATCCACACGATGTCATCGATAGTGAGTTCGTTCCCAAATATGATTTCCTTATCATTGTCAATGTCGATCACAGCAGCTAATCCTGCATAATCGCCACCGAAAAAATAAAGAAAAGAACTGTCCTGACGGAATCTGTATGCGTTGTCTGCATAGTTCATTCCGGCTTCACCGTTACCAAGGAAGAGCAACAAGCCACTTCCAACTCTTTTCTTGAGTTCTGCCCTGCGCTGTACGTAGGTCTCTTTTTTAAATGGTCTATTCATAGTTCAAAAGTTTAGTATTCTTTCGTCTTAACTAATAATACAATGTACCTATAATATATATACTGCAAAGATAAGGTAAATCAAACACAGTACAAAATAAATCTATATAAATTTTTACTGATATAAGTATACGTCGACTCGTTTTGTTTGGAAAAGTTTAGTGGAAGAATTCCTAAAATGTTTAGGAAAAGAAACAGCTCTACCGGATTAAAACTTTCTACCTTTGCAGAGTCAAAAAGACAGAAACAAATAAAAAACAAAAATAAAAAAGAAACAAGTTATGAAGAAGTTATTCGCAACATTAGCAGTAGTAGTGGTTACACTCACTGCATCAGCTCAAAGTTCAGTAGTGTATTACACTCCGGTAAACAAGACAATGGAAGTTGGCATCGGCTTTGATCCATATTCTCACAAGTGCATATTCAGTATCATTGAAGAGTCAAAGAATGATGTAGATTTTACATTCGACATCCTCAACCATAACGGACAAAGTGTACTCGGCTCTACAAAAGCACTGAGCGAAGGTAAAATCAATATAATTCCAAAAACGAGGAAAGTCAGTTACTATGCTTGCAATTACGAACTTACAATTGGAGAACTTAAGTCGTTAATACGTACGGCAAATGATAATGGCAAGGTTGTAATCAATGGTGTAGAATTTGATGGCGAAGAACTGGCAAGTACGCTGAAGGATATAGAGGACAAGTGGTTTAAACCAGCAGGTGCAAATGATAGGGGGCGTTTCTTCCGTCCGGGTCGTCCGGCAGAGTTAAGAGGATAAGCGTATTATCGCACAAGTACAGCTCTAAAAAGATGACAGCATAATTTTAAGAATCATTATTTATAACGACAGAGAGATGTGTTGAGGGCGACCTTAGCACATCTCTTCTTGGTTTAGACCTAAATAATATGTTATTATCTGTTTAGATTGAACCGCACAGTAAGTCCACCGCCAGGTGTTAATTCTGCTGATACCTTTCCACCATGTACTGCTACGGCATTCTTTACGATAGACAGTCCGAGACCTGTGCCTCCGGCTTTTCGTGATCGGCCTTTGTCGACTCTGTAAAAACGTTCAAACAGATGTGACAGATGTTGAGGTTCTACTCCAACGCCATTATCACTGACTGTAAATTCGTACGACTTTACTCCCCCATCCTCGACCTCTATGCATACAATGCTGACTTTTGTAGCACCCGTGGCGTATGCCAAGATATTGTCAATCAAGTTGCGGAAGATACTGTATATGAGCCCTTGGTCTCCCTTGACTACGACCTTGTTTGGAACGTTCAAGCATACCTTCAGCCCCTTTTGTTGAAACTGAAGCGCCGTGTCGTCCAACACGGAGTTTATGACATCGGTCACATTGACGGGCTTTCCTCCTTGGAATCCGTTGCTGTTGTTCCCCGTCTTAACTATCTCATCGAGTTTCGTCAGCGTCGACATATCAAGCAGTAGGTCTGACATTCGTTTACTTTGTGCATAACACCGTTCGAGAAAATGCATGCGTTTTGTCTCGTCCATGTCGGGATGTTGCAATATCGTTTCCAAATACCCTTGTATGCTTGCAGCGGGTGTTTTCAATTCATGTGCGGCATTTTGAGTAAGTTGACGCTTTATTCTTGCCTTATCCTCTTCAGAATGTTTAAGTTTCCAATATTGTGCGATGATGGTATGGCTGATGTCGCCGAGTTCGTCGTCCGGCAATTTGCGTTCAAGCTCATGGTCGAGTTCGTCATCACTCTCTGCTTTAGAAGCAAACTCACGTAGAGATCTTATGTGCCGGCTGATTCGTGATGTATTGTAGTATAAAACGATACCAAGAGTCAAGGTAAGCAACAGCGCAAAATAGAGGTACGTATTGTCTGCCTGTAGTGAACGTGTCAGTTCCGCCGAATAAGGGACTGCTGTCCGGATAATTAATCCCGACCTGCTATTATTATTTATGCTGTCTGATGGAAAAAAAGTAGCGGAATAGAAGTAGGTTGTGTTGGTAGATTCTGAAGTCCGCTTTATGTCATATCCATATCCTTGCCGTAGTGCCTGACGAACTTCTTCTCGTTCCAAGTGGTTACCCATTGAGTCAACATCATGATCCTGTGAGTCTAATATAACCGTTCCGTCAGCCCTAATGATGGATACACGCAAACCCTTAATTTTATGTTGTGCCACATATTGATCGAACTCGTCTCTGTCGCACAACTTGCCCGGTCCCAGGGTCTGCATCATTTGATAATTGTACATTTGTAGGCGCGACTCCAAAATGTCGATTTTATAATTTTTCTCCCTATAATACTGGTACACGCTGAAACAGGCCGCGAAAACAATGAACACGCCACCTACACTATATAGTAGATTTTTTTGGAATGACCTTGATCTAAACATAACCCCATGGTTTAAGTATGCTACACTTCAAACACATATCCATATCCGAAACGGGTTTTTATTTGTTTGCCGTACTTGCCAATCTTCTTCCTAAGACGGGTGATGTTCACGTCTACAGTACGGTCGAGAACATATGTGTCACTTGGCCAACAGCGGTCGAGCAACTCATTACGGCTGAATACCTTATTCGGATTCTTTAATAACAATTGCAACAATTCAAACTCCAATTTAGTGAGCTGTATAGGTTCATTATCAAGAGTGACAGTCTTGCTGGAAGAATCCAGGCAAAGGGTCTTGTATCGTGTCACAGTCTCTGAGGCGTTCTGTCTGTTTGCATCGGAAAGACCTTTCGGTGAGTCTTTCCGTACACGTCTCAATACCGCCTTCACCCTCGCTTTTACCTCTTTCATGCTTAGAGGCTTCGATATGTAGTCATCGCCGCCGATGTTGAGTCCTTTGACCATACTGTCCTCATCGTCGAGTGCGGTAATGAAAATAATAGGAATGTCGGCGGTTTGCCGGTTCTCTTTAAGTTTTCTTGCCATTTGGAATCCCGACATCTCACCCATCATGATATCCAAAAGAATCAGCGAATAGGATGGCCGTTTTTCTGTATTGCTATCAGACTTGACGGAGTCGGCTATCATATCCAAGGCTGACTCCGCAGAATATGCGACATCCACCTCGTATCCTTCTGTTTCAAGGTTATATTGCAATATCTCGCATATATCCTGCTCATCGTCAACTACAAGTATTCTCATGCATACGGATTTTTATTCTTGACAATGCAAAGATACATTATATTTGTCAATGCACAATCATTAAACTTGTTACGATATTATGACAAAGTACGGTATAACGATGGGGAAGTTCGTAGGTATGACGGGAATGGCGGTTGTTGGCGAGACTCTGAGTGGGTGGTGATTTCTCATTGGCTCGTGAAGTGCCGTGTCCTCTTCCTGAAGCGATGGGTTCTTTCGGATTCTTGTCACGTCATTAGCTTGGACAATCAAAATAACCGAATTTTGACATTCGTCTCACGGGATGTTTGGTGTCATCTCACAGGCGTTTGCCAAAATTCGGTCATATGAATATATAGTTTCCATCTAATCCTATGTGGCTTCTGTCAGCATAACCATTATCAAGTAAATGACTGCGCCCTTGTACATCAGGTTTTTATGTCATGTGACTTACTTGAATAAAAGCCACTTTTGAAAGTGATGTATTGCTGTGCTCACATATTTTCTGTTACTTCCCTTGCCGCTGGCTCTCATTCATCAGCTTTTCCACATCCCGTTCGTTAAACTTGCCGGAGAATGCCATTACCACGTTTTCCGACTCCTCATTCACCGCCATTAAAAGCACTGAACTGCTTTTTGTCTCTTTTATATAAAACTTCACTTTGTCGGTGTCATCGTTTATCGACATCATGAGTTCGTATTTGTTGTTCTTGACCATCTTCTCCACGGTTGCGTCAATCTTAGCGCACACCGTTTTTTTTCTCAGTCGATACAATCTGTATGGCGGACAGCTTGTTCATAAGTCCTTTGATGTCAATTCCAGGAACTTCTGGCGAGGCAATTCCTGCGGCCATTCTGAGCATGGTCTTTGATATGTATACGTAAGTCACGTCTTTTATCTCAGCGAATTGCTCCAATTCCTTGACTTGGGCGCTTGCGCCCGTTCCGGTTATTATTGTTATCAATATTATTAATATTATTCGATTCATAACTATTCCATTATTTTAAATTGTTTCTCTAATATTTTCTGAGCCTTGTACACCTTGTCGTTGGCGTTCTTATACTGGTACATGCCGCGGTTAAGATTCTCGGCAACAAGTCCGATAGCCTTTTCTGCCTCCTTGTATGCGGTTTCGGGATCAATATATGTATCTCTCAAACCCGCGCTTTCGTTTGGCTGATTGTAGAAGTAGAGGCCTATACCCGACAACAGTGCAATGGAAGCCGCAATACCAATTGTTTTAATCCGCAAACTACGCCGCTTTGCGTGTTCCATTTTTCCCCATAGGTCGATAGAGGATGACAGTCGTTGTTCGAGTCCTGCCGGTATTGGTATTTTGTCAAGTTCATCGAAATTCAATTTTTCCATGTTTCCGTTATTTTAAAAAATTGATACTTAAGCTTGTTTCTGATCCTCATAATTATAATCCTTATATTGCCATTGGACAGTCCGGTCGTGTTCCCAATGTCCTCGTATGACATACCATCGACCATACGCATCTGTGCGATCTTTCGTTCTTTTTCCGGTAGCAGGTTGATAAGGTGGTTCATTCTTTCCGCATCTTCCTTTTGTTCTACCTGTACGTCTACGCCATTAGTAGGATCGATTTTTATGTCGTCATGTATTTCTGCAGACATATCGAGTCTGTTTACCCACTCTGTAAAGCAGCTTATAGTGGGGCATATAACGTTCCTTGAATTCTTTTGAGTTCATTAGCACAAGGCCGTGTTTGTGATATGCTATTTTTCCGGAGTGGAATATTCTACGTGCAACGCGCAATTTCCCGTTATATTCAAATCGGGAAATTCCTCCTTCACTGCCTGCCTTCCCATATAGTAGTGACAACTGCACGATTCCATGGCGACTCCGCGACTGCCCAAATAGTCCATGGCTTCTTTTTCTGAATGCAGTTCAGGATATAGTGTTCCATTGATAATGACTGCCAAGTTCTTCCGGTCTATCTCTTCGCTGTCATCATTGCCGTCATCATCATCGTCTGTCCCGTCTATTTGCATCATATTAAGCGCCATCATCTTCTTCATGTCGTCCATACTTATTCTGAATACGGCATGGGATATATATGTCTTGGTAAGGAAATTAATCTTTATGACGGACTCTGTGATGTCATCCCTTTCTGTCCTTACATACATTTGCAGATTATGAAATAAGTCTGTGTCGCCTTTTAGAATACTTTTGAAGTTAGAGAAGATATTCTCATCGGATTCTGTGTCCTCATTATTATCGTTAAGCACGACAAAAGGCTCGAACCCTTTAAGTGACTTAATATCTTCCGTAAGCGTCTCGCTTTGCGAAGGGTTGAGTTCAAGCCCTACCTGCTCTACCTTCTTGAAACTTTTGATGATTTTGTTTACGTCAATCCCGTTGCGGACATAATCTATACTGTCTTTTTTATACTCCTTCAGATTTTCCTCGGTCATGTCAGAGTATTCCGCACCAGGGAATGACTTGTATTTCTCAATCAGCTGATCAGCGGTTTGAGCATACATGCATCCTGCCAACGACAGCAAAATTAGAGTAATGATTCTTGTTTGCCTTCTCATGTTAATGCTATTTACAATTATACATTATTTGTTCTTTTGAAACGTTTCTATCTATATAAACGTAGAAAGCATCAAGTTCGTTACAACATTTTGTATTATTTTGCCTGCTCGTCCTTTGCCTTGAATGCCATCGCATAGATTTTCATCTGCTTCAGCATAGCAAGCAATCCATTACTGCGAGTAGGAGACAAATGCTCTGTCAATCCTATATCTTTTATAAAATGCAGATCGGTATTGAGGATTTCATCTGGCGTATGGTCGGAGAGTACCTTAATTAATAATGTGACGATTCCTTTTACGATTAAAGCATCACTCTCTGCTTGGAAATGTATCTTTCCGTCTACATAATCAGCCTGAAGCCAAACACGGCTTTGGCAACCATCAATCAAATTCTTTTCTGTCTTGTATTCGGCTGGCAGCGGCTGCTGCTCATTTCCCAAATCTATCAGCAACTGGTACTTGTCCATCCAGTCATCGAAATCGTTGAACTCCTCAATAATTTCCTGTTGTGATTCTTCTATTGTCATATAATGTTTACTCCTCAGTATAAATTATCTCCAACACTGTTTGTCCGACAGCCTTGAGCGTCTGTTTGTTTATGTTCGATATGTTATCACTAATCGTATGCCACGTCTTGCAAAACGTGTCATCGTCAGCATCTCGTGCAATGATGTCAATACAAGGGATGCCTGATTGGTTCACTTGTACATGGTCATCAGTTACGGCACCGCCTTTTTCGTTTTTGAATAAAGAGCCATATCCGAGCCGTTGAGCTTTCGACCATACTCTGTCAACGATATTTGGTGCATAATACAGCGAGTACATTTCCTTTTGGAAAATGCAGTCGCAGCCTCCAATCATATCTAGTAATATTCCATAGCGAGCTGTATACCCGTCAATATGATGCTTTCCCGCCCAATATTGTGAACCGAGACACCATGTTGAAGTCGTAGGTTCTCCGGTTTCCGCCCATTGTGGAGTACCACAATCTTCGGCATCGAAGCAGATAAAGTCTATTCCTATTTTTGGTGCTTTCATCTGTATTTGTCGTGCCATCTCCATCATTGCGCCAACGCCGCTGGCACCATCGTTCGCACCATCTATAGGTGTATGGTGGTATGTTTCGTCTGGGTCGTTATCTGCCCACGGACGAGAGTCCCAATGCGAACAAATAATAATTCGTGCAGGATTATCGAGGTTGTATGATGCAATGATGTTCTTCATCCGTACTTTTGTGCCGTCGTATAATCTGCCGTCTGCTTCTTGCGTGATTACTGTCGCACCAAAGCGATCGAATTGTTGTACTATGTAAGTGGCGCAAGAATCGTGAGCAGGAGAGTTCATAATTCTCGGGCCAAACGCACATTGTTTTGCGACATACAAATATGCACTGTCTGCGTTGAAATCAGGAGATACTTGTGTTGTTTGTACTTCTTGTTGACCTTTGTTGGTGTTTCCGCTGTTGCATGCCAACATTGCAAACACACCTATTATATATATTATACGTTTCATTGTTATATATTTTGTACCTCAGTCATGACTCTGAGGAAGTTTTTACCCCAAATTAATTCGATGTCATCGTCTGAATATCTTTCTGCAAGCAACCTGCGTGTGAAGTTGATTAGTTCGCTGGCGGAGACAAGTCCAGGTACACCTCCGTCTCCATCAAAATCTGTACCTATGCCTACGTGTTCTATCCCCATTATGTCCACCATATGATTAAGGTGCTGTATTGCGTCAATAATAGTGGCGTTACCGTCTGTCCGGAGGAATCCATTATAGAATGTAACCTGAGCCACGCCTCCCGTCTGAGCCAATTTCCTCATTTGATCATCGGTCAGGTTGCGTGGATGGTCACAAAGGAATCTGGCTGATGAATGGCTACATACAATCGGCTTTTGGCTTATTTCGATTGCATCGTAAAAACTCTTCTCACCACCATGCGACAAGTCAACCATCATTCCTACTCTATTCATCTCCTTTATGACTTTTTCGCCGAATTCACTGACTCCGCCATGTTCTCCCTTTCCCTTTGCTGAGTCGCAAATGTCGTTGTCTCCATTATGGCACAAGGTCATGTAGACAACACCGCGTTTGCGAAAAAGTTCTACGTTCTCTAAATTGCGACCTATTGCATAGCCATTTTCGATACCAAGCATAATCGATTTCTTACCAGCCCGTTTGTTGCGATACAGGTCTTGTGGGGTAAATGCCAAACTTACACTGCCTTTGTTTTCCTCAACCATTCCTTCTATTTCCGAGAGAATGCGATTTGCCTTGGCTGTTGCGGCATTTAAAGATGCTTCGTCCCGTTCCTCTTGTTTTAGATATGCCACCATGATCGATGCGTCCAAGTGACCTTCATTCATTTTATGTAAGTCCACAAGTATTTTCGGGTCACGACTCGCAAAATTGATGCCTTGATCGAAGAACATTGGAGTGTCACAATGTGAGTCCAACGATAATATCTGCGAATGTAGTGATTTTGCCTTTTTGAATGAATGCGCTTCTCTTATCAGCCACTCGAACAGGGGTTGCATGCTTTGGTCACCATTCATACAAAAACACTCGGGATGCCATTGAACGCCAATGACTGATTTGAATTCGGTAGATTCGATTGCTTCGATTATTCCGTCATTGCTTACCGCACAGACCTTGAATCCATCGGGTACGCTTTTCACGGCTTGATGATGAAACGAGTTAACTGCAAGTGATGTCTGTCCGCCGAAAATCGAACAAAGCATAGAGTCGTGCATTATACTTACTGTATGCGATGCTACTCCGCGATCCAAATCCTGGCTATGCTTGATTTTGGTTTCTTCTGCTTGTGTATATATATCTTGATACACCTTGCCTCCCAATGCTGCAGCAATTACTTGAATGCCTCGGCAAATCCCAAGTATAGGAATTTGCCGGTCAAATGCCAATTTAGCAAGCAGCAGTTCTTGCCGGTCGCGTTTTGCATTAATACTATGTAGTTCCTTTATAGGCTCTTCGTCAAGGAATAATGGGTTCAAGTCTCCTCCTCCACTGAATATCAAACCGTCAAGTCCGGCTAATTGGTCATTTAAACATTCTGTTTCCATGTATGGAGGAATAATAACAGGGATTCCCCCGGCCAACAACACTGAGCGATAATATCCCTCAGCCAATGTGCAAGTTTGGTCATTATAATTACCTGTTATACCTATAACAGGCCGGGCGTTTCTTGTCGGAGCCACCGAATTTATCTGTTTATATATTGATTGCCAATCGAAAGTACCAACCATATCACATATTGATTATTAATAATCCCTGCAAAGATACAAATTAATTGATGATTATTTATTAACTTTGCCGAATAAATACATAAATCAAAGATGAGAAGGACATTTATAGGATACGCATTGATCGCATTTTGCCTGCTGTTACCGGTTAAAGGGGCAGCGCAGAAGAACCATTCGTTCCAGGTGATGAAGAACCTGGACATTTTCAATAGTATTTACCGGACTCTCGATACTTACTATGTTGACACATTGGATGCAGATAAACTTATGAAGACAGGCATCAACGCAATACTTCACTCTCTTGACCCATATACTGAATATTATTCTGAGGACGATGAAGGAGAATTGAAAATGCTGACGCAAGCCAAATATGGTGGTATAGGAAGTATAATTCGGATGATGAAAGACTCAACAATCATTATTGCTGAGCCATATAAAGATATGCCCGCTGATGAGGCCGGACTGAAAGCCGGTGATGTGCTATTGAAAATAGACAAGACAGACTTGAAAGGGATGAACACTTCTGAAGTAAGCAATTTGCTGCGAGGCGAACCTGGCACAACATTTCTACTTACATATCGGCGTCCCGGTGAAAATAAATCACGTGAAGTAAAAATCACACGCAAAAACATTAAACTGCCTGCTGTCCCTTACTACGGGATAATAAAAGGACATGGTTACATACATCTCAACCAGTTTACCAACGATTGCTACGGATATGTCCGCAAAGCTATAATTTCCCTTAAAGAACAGGGTGCGAAAGATCTGATATTTGATCTTAGAGACAACCCTGGAGGAGCATTGGACCAAGCTGTGAAAATCGTGAACCTGTTTGTTCCAAAGGGTATTACAATTGTGGAAACACGAGGAAAGGTAAAGAGTGGCAACTCTGTATATGAGACGAACGACAATCCACTCGATGACAATATGCCACTTGCGATTTTGGTTAACGACGGGTCTGCTTCTGCCTCAGAAATCGTTTCCGGTAGTATCCAAGACCTCGACAGAGGCATAATCGTTGGCTCCCGGACTTATGGGAAAGGGTTGGTTCAGTCTATCAAGGATCTGCCTTACAACGGAAGTTTGAAACTTACTACTGCAAAGTATTATATACCAAGTGGCAGGTGCATACAGGAAATAGATTATAAGTTGAAAAGGCAGGAATCAGACCGGAAAAATGGCACTGCACAAGTGGAAGACAGTATATTTCATACAGCAAACGGACGTGAGGTCCTTAGTGGACTAGGTATAAAACCAGATGTGGAAGTTCATCATGACACTGTACAAAATATAGTGTTCTATCTGTCAAACGATGATGTATTGATGAAGTATAGCATCAAATATTACCAGACACACCCCGCGCCGACTTCTGTTGAGGAGTTTTCTATAACGGACGATGATTATGAGGATTTCAAGAAAATGGTTGTTGAAAGTGACTTCAAGTACGACCGCTTGAGCGACAAACGCCTGCAGGAATTAAAGAAATTGGCGCAATTTGAAGGATATTATGAAGATGCAAAGCCTGAATTCGATGCGCTTGAGGCTAAGTTGACTCACAACATTGCAGACGAACTTGACCGCCATAAATCTGACATTAGACAAATGCTTGCGCTTGAAATTATTAAACGGTATTTCTACGAGGCCGGCAGCATACAGGAAGTACTGAAGGACGACCCTGACCTTTCAAAGGCAATAGAAATTCTTGATAATACAACTGAATACAATAAAATCCTTGGTAAACAATGAGAAATAATAAACTGTATAAAGCCAATCGCACCTTTATGTGGGCTAATATCCTGCTCGGATTATTTGTCATCATATTAGTTGTGGCGATGGCATTCCTGTTTGGATGGATTACAATCTGAAAGTATGAGGCAAAGAAATACTATTTGTGTTTTATTCTTGACTCTGACTTGCCTGTGCCAGGCACAGGATGTTGAACCGATTGTCAAGACGCAATGGGACCAAGGCAGTCCGTACAACAGCTTCTTCCCTGCTGACAGTACAGGAAAGAAACCATTGGCAGGCTGTGTTCCTATCGCAATGGCACAGGTCATCTATTCTCTTGATGACTCGCACGATTCATTAAAACTCATTTACGACTGTGCTAATAGTGTGAATACTACTTTTTGGGGATCTTACACAAGCTCGCGGGGATCTACTGTCCTACCTGCAATGAAGAAAGTGTTTCATTGCAGCAAGTATATGAATTGCGTTTATCAAAATGACTATTATGGTGAAGATGGGCGGCTCGCATGGCAACGGTTGATTTTTAATGAAATCCGACAAGGACGGCCTATTCTTGCATCAGGGAAGAAAAATGCCTCAGGTGGAGGAGGGCACCTATTCATTATCGACGGCTTACGTGATACACTTGTTCATGTCAATTTCGGCTGGGGTGGCAAAGGAAATGGCTATTATCCTCTTGACGACCTAAGAGGATACCATTATAAATAATATGTGGCTATTTACCGATATTGCAAGCGAAGATTATGTACCTGTCATGGATACATTGTGCGTAACTGTCCCAGGCACATTATGTGATATGCTCACGGAGCGGTCAAAATGGAGCATAAGACATCTGAAGATTGAAGGTAATATTAATGCAGATGACATAAAAACACTAAGAGCATTTGCACGGCAATCTCTAAGGACACTTGACTTAAGTGCTGCGCGAATTGCGACACTGCCAGACAGTGCATTTGCTGATTGTTCAGACCTTGTAATGGTCTCATTGCCTGACGACCTTGAAAGTACCGGAAAGTATACATTTTTGCATTGTATTTCTTTGAACTCGGTACGCCTTCCTGCAAGTTTGAAAGTTATAGGTGTGGGAGCATTTCAAAGATGTATAGGGTTGTTTGACATAAATATTCCGCATGGATTGACCAATATCCAAAACCAGGCTTTTTATGGATGCAACATCTTAACAAGTATCGGACTTCCGCCCACACTGCAAACCATCGGCATGAGAGCTTTCAAAGGGTGTGAACAGCTGCGCCGGCTTGTCCTGCCAAAGTCCGTGCGGAGTTTCGGTGTCGGGGCATTAGATGATTGCCCAAATGTAAAAGTCTCCATAGAACCAGGTAATCCATATCTTGTCATTAAGGACGGTGCTGTAGTGAATAAGAGGTAGTGTTCTTTGCCTACATTTATTGGTACAGGATATTATGTCCTGTCCATAGCGCTAAACATCGTGCGTTAAACGTTCGAGAGAACATGAAAAGTACAAGATGGTTATTAGAGTGAAACCCTTACTTTCCGTACATTGAATGTTCCGTCATTGTAAATTTGCTTTTGTAGAATAATGTGATAGCCTGTAAGGTTATGTATACGTTGCCCTTGCAAATTGTAATATTGCACATCAACGATTTGCCTTCCGTCAGATGCTACGTGCTTCACATAGTTTGCTGTATTGTCGGTACCGGCATATTCAAGTATGGTTGACGTGGTCACCTTATTGCTTTGGCAAATGCTTATACGGTCGAATATGGAAACATTGTTACTGCCGTCCGGATATCTGCCAAAACTCTGCCAACGCCGCTGTGAGTCGTAAACCAAACTATCGGTCCATGATTGGTCGCTTGCCGTTATGCAAACAAATTCACCATCGTCATTACCCAACTTGAAAGGGGCATGCAATTCGCTTATACCCTGGCGTCCGTCGCACCATATTACTTTGTAGCCGTGTGCGGGTATTATGGTTGATATATTTCCGCCTCCCTCTATCCGGTATTTCCATGGGTTTGTCCTGTTGTCGCTTAGGTACATGCCTTCTACGTCAATGTCTCCATCCGTAGTGTTGAACAGCTCCAACCAGTCGCTCTTTTTCATGTAGTCGCTGATGTATATGTCATTTTTTGAACTGACCTCATTGATACGCACAGGAGGTAGTGCTTTACTGTCGTCTATATGTGTGTATACCGCTTTTATCGTATACTTACCTGCTTCAAAATGATCATCAATGCAGTATATGGTATCGGTACTCTCGATGCTTCCATTTACCATCCAGCCGTCAAACCGATAGTTGTCTGGCGCCAATGCTTTCAAAGAAATTCGTGGAAACAACGCCCCGTCGAAATAGTTGCCAGGTATCTCCTGTCCGTTAAGCAGCAGGCGGCACTGGTCTGTGTTTGATAATATCTTGAGAGTGTAGTGGTCACTACTCAATTCCAAGGCCTTTTTCAGGTTCCTAATTGCTGCGGCATGAACCCCGTCTTGGTCGGCAATACGTCCGTAGAGTAGTTGCGCTTTTTCCACCGGACTGTTGCCCTCTAAGGCAAGGGCAGCTTGGGTTGTCTTTGTCATGGCATCAATGATGGCCTTACATCGAGAAGGTTCGAATACACTGCCACTTACAAGGCAATACGCATCTATGAATTGTTTCCGGAACGGCGCATATGTTAGCATGTTTCGGAATGCTTTGACTAATTTGCTTTTTGCGGTCATTAGTCTGTTAATCACAACAATGTTGTCATTAGTTGCAAAACAGCCGTCAAGGTCGTACATCACGATGTGGATTTTGCCATCGTCTGTCTTTGCATTAAACCCTTTTATATTCTTAAGTCCGGTTCGTATCCAATCTCCATTGCCCATAAACGATTCTGCTGCCATATAGTTACAGTATTCGTCTACATCGAGTATTTCTGTGATCCTGTTCCATATTGCAGTGTCGGATGGTGAGTTTGCCAAGTCAACGCTAAGTTCGTACCATTGGTTCACTTTCTCCAGTGTGCCGGTCTTTTTCGTGATGTCGTTTTCCCATTGGTCGATTTTATCGCCACTAATACCATAGTTGCTGTATGCAAACTTCTTATTAGTCGCTTCTCTCAGGTTGAACATGCCGAGGTATATGCCGTTGATAAACACATGGGCCGGTTGCCAAGCTTGGCAGTCAATATAGATTCCACTTGTGCGGATTATCTCCTGCAGGGCAGCGTCCCATATTCTCGCATATTGGTCTTGTCCTCCGTTGCGAACCAACAGCGTCTTTAGTTTTATGTAAGGCTTGCTGTCGAACACTGCGTATGGGAAGAACCCGAGACCGTTATATGCCTTGTCGGCATTGAGCTTGAATGAGGTTTTATATTCCCAGAAATCGTCCCCTTGATTGAATCGTGACCATCCGCCAAATATAGACAATAAGCATTCTTCATTCAGTTTGGTGGAATACTCGCCCGTCTGTCCGTCAGGCTTCAGGTATTCGATGCACACAGGACGTTCCCAATCCATATTCTGGTTGCATTTTGTTTTCTGATTATTACCAATCTGTCCGTTTGAACCCCGTACATAAACACCTAACGTATCATCAAAAAAGTGGTCGGGATTGCTGTTGACGCAGATTGCAGGCAGGTAATATCCTTTGTCATTCTTTATGAAACTGCGTGTTACGACTTTGCTGTTCAGCTTGCCTTGCTTCGTTAGCATAAAACGGTATATAGTGGTTGTGTCCGTACTAAAAATACCGTCTGCTGATATGTTCCCATTTTTGACTGATGGGGCGGAACCGTCGGTCGTATAGTACAGGGTAGTGCCATCGGGTATGGTGACGGTAAAACAGACTCGGCCTGTGAACAATGTTCCATCGGTATTTATCTGTGGCTCGTCTAACTGTTCATCCGCATATTCGTTATCATTGTTGGAGTACGATGGTGTAGGGTTAGATGTCCAGCCCCACATGTCACCTCCGTCTTCGCATCTTGCGTATGAGCATCGTGACATGGCGGCAGGGTAGTTAATGCCATTTATTATCTTGCCGGTTACATCCAATAGTTCAATTGTGCCGCCTTCTGCATCAAGTTTGAATCGAATTTGCCTGCTCGCCCCACTGCCATATGAACCGTCCCTGCTGTTATGGCCAAACCATAATGTTGCAAATCCGTGAGGTGCGATTGTTCCGTGTGATGTGTTTAAAATATATGTATCAACTTTATCCTCAGAATCAGTATGCCTTAATCTCATGCCTGCTAATGATACAGCCGTCTCGCTTGGGTTGAACAGCTCAATCCATGCGCCATAATTGAACGACGAATCAATGAACATGTCAATATTTGCCACTTGTATTTCGTTGATTACAATATTGTTGGTCGCATGCGCTCCTATCGTATGCTGATATAAAAGAATCACTATGAAAATAAATCTAATATGCATAAGTTGAAATTTCATATTATTAATGTTGTGCAAAGTTAAGGAAATATTCCTTTCAAACAAGTAAATTCGACATAAAAAAGAAAATCTCCTGTCTTGATACAAACATGTGGCAGGGAATGCCGTTCTGTTATAGATGCTTCTCAACCTATTTACGGAGGACTTTCACGGCCGTACCATCCTTGTAACGTATTATGTTTATACCGCGTTGTAGTGCGCTGATACGTTGTCCTTTGGTGTCGTATAGTCCTGTCACCGTCTTTCCTCATCAAAGTATATTCCATCCACTACTGTGATGTCTCCTGTAACCTTGTTATCACCTATCAGATATGCAGAGTACCGTGCTGGATATAGTTTGGCATTTGCCCAACAATTGTGTGGCATTTGCCAAAAAATGAGTGAATGTACGTTTTGTCTTTTACTGAATGCACTTGTAAACTTTCCAACTTGTTATACTAAATCACTTGTCAATACATATCCTTATTGTACTAAAAAGCTTGTCACCTCCGCAAATGTCTTACTGGTTAGCTTGTCAACTTCCATCTGTTTTCTTCTTCATTTGTTCTGCTACTTGAGGGTTCTCTGCCTCAAAGATACGAAGATTATTGTAAACTGCCCAACGTTTAAGACCTGTTTTTTCTTTTACATCTTTAATTGATAGATGCCGTACCATTCCTTGTAACGCTGTTTATAGTCATCATAGTTGCCTGCCATGACATAACCACTGTGTATCATACAAAGCATGGAAATGAATAGCGAATGAAATAATATCTTCATAGTCGTTCGTATCGTTTAATAGAATTGGAATATATATAAGCTGCTGTTCAAGACTTGTCATCCAGTCTGAAATAGTCATCGTCCGCCGAACATGAGTTTGCCAAGTTCGCACACAGTACCATAGCGGCACATACTGACAGCAGAATTGCCGTCCCTTTAATATTTTTGAACCTGTTCATAGTTATTCCTGTTTGTCGTCAGGAATAAGCCCCCTCCTTATCTGGTCCATTCTCATAAAGGTTTTCAAGTCAACACTAAGGAATATGACTCCGCGTTTGTCCTCCTCGGTGTCCGGACCGTATAGTCCTAATTTTGCCGGAAGGATGCCGATTCCCTCATAATTAGTGAATGACATGAAGTCCCTTATGGGATGTCGCCAATTCCCTATCTGCAATACAGGGTTGCCGTCTGGGAACATCCTTATCATCGCCACCTTTAGCAACCGTGCGTATAATGTTGAGTCGTTATAGTGTATTTCGCTTATCGAGTCAAGCGCGTCACGCCAGTCCTCGAACCTTTCATTGATACTGTTGTCCCATACCTGGATGACCCCGTCTTTGGCGTAGTCGCCGTAAAAGCATTCGGGCGGTATCCCCATGCAGGACCACTATCTCCGTATTCGCGTCTTTCAACCCGACAAACTCATTTCTTGACAATGTGTCCATGCCATAGATTATTAATGGCGACCTGCCCTTGAACTCGTTTTCCAACAGTTCCCTCCTGTCAGATTCTGTAACGTCTGTAGTCTGTGCGTACAATATGCCGGCATTGCATGCGGCCAGGCCAATAACCAATGAAATAAATGATTTGAATCTCATAACCGGTCTCGTTTGAATTGTTTGTATTTTATTATGCCTTTAATGAAAATCGTTTCTTGCGACAGACACTGTTGTCGTATATGTACCCTCCTTCTTTACGTCGGAAAGGAGAAAGGCGGTGAAAACGAGGTTGAATGTATAAACACTGGAATTGCCGCTGCCTTTCGCAGTAACAGACTGCACGCGTCCCGATATTGAACCGATGTAATCGTTTCCGTATCCGTCTTCGTAACGCGGACATTGAAGCCGTTAAATGCGTCGTTTGCGATAATTACGTATGAGAACGTAGCATATTGCGTCATCTTCTTTGAAAATTTGAATGGAGCTTTGGTCACTGTGTATAATGGGGAATTCAGCCGATAGACCGAAGCGTCCCCGCTCGAGTTTGCCGTTGTGGCGGCGCGTGTTTTAAACTCCTCGCCATAATAGATGTCGTCCTCGTCATCGGAACATGCGCCGACGAAGTTTGCACACAGTGCCGTTGCGGCACATACTGACAGCAAAATTGCCGTTCCTTTGGTCATTAATAATTTCTTCATAATAAAAATGATTTTAATGTTATTGCTATGTGGTATGATGTAATTTATATATCAGTTCAGAACTGCATCAGGCAGCCTCATCAATGTCAGCGTCCGGCCCTGTGAACCGTAATGCCCGTCAGAGGTCGGGATATGGCCCCGTATCGTGCGTCCTAATAATCCTCTGGCATCTCCTTTCGAGGATCTTCATTGCCGACTTCAGGTTTCGGTTGAACGACCTTATCTGCTTTGGGTCGTCATGGAAATCCCAAACATAATATCCGTCGTCGATGTCGCAACCGTTGTATTCCCTGCCGAGAAACGCACCGATGTCGTCAATGGCGTAAACGAGCGTAGCGCGATACCCCCTTATTCCGACCATGCCGGTAAGGCCCCTTTGTTCCGGAACCCACGAGTACACGTTGACTTGGTGCCGAATCCACGGCAGCCTGACGGTGTCGCCGGATGTAGTGTACAATAACATGTAGGGTGCAATGCTGGCGCTGTCCATATCCGACTTGTCCTTCATCGGAAGTTTTACGATGAAACGGTATTGCCCGACGTTTTTCTCAATCTGCATTAAAGGCATGTTCTGACTGTTTTTCTTGGGACTCAGGGCATATAGCGGGGAGTGGACGACGAACTCCGAATCGCTGATGAAGTATCCCCAGCTTCTCTGAACTCACATTGATGTTGAACCCCGCATCAATGTCATACCCTTGTCCGGACATGCGGACAAGCGCAGTCAATAAGATGATGAATGCTGTTATCCTCCTCATAATTCATGATCCTTTATCCACTGCTTTATCAACGCGGAGTCCTCCTTGCATCCCAATTCTCCGTAAGAATACCCCTTGGTATAGGTGACGTTGTAATGATGTGTGACATGATTGTAGACACGCTGATTGTCACGCAGTCGGTATGTCTCCTTGTAAGTGTCATACTGGTACTTGAACGTCACCTGTATCTGATCACCGGCTATCCATTTCCCGGACGCAGAGTTGACATAACATTTGTCATACTCGACGGACTTGTATTTACGATCTCCCGAATATTCCTCAACCGTGTTAACCTGCTCGCCCTCGTGATAAGGAGACGCGCTTACATGGGGACTGCTCTGCGGGGTGTTGCACCCCCTTATCCATCCCGTGGTCCAGCTGATGTAAAAGTCCACGCAGAAGTCTCCTTTGATTGATTCTTTGTTCACTATGTGGCTTCCCGCCGTGACCGACTTGTCCGGATTGGCCATTGCGTCACCGCTCACGCCCCTCGTCGCCTTTGCGCGTGTTTTCAATTCGTCGCCATAATAGATGTCGTCATCATCAGCGGAACATGCGCCGACGAGGTTCGCACACAGTGCCGTTGCGGTGCACACTGACAGCAGAATTGCCGTCCCTTTTAAGTTTAACCGTTTCATCATAATGCGTTTTTATAGTTAATGTAATTAAATTTATATATCCGTTCAGAACTGCATCAGGCAGCCCTCGCCGCTGTAAGGGTCGGCGCAGATGAACCCGAGCGGACGCGGGAACTCGTCGCTAATGGTGTCAACATCGGCTCCTCATGTAGCGAGCAAGGAAAAAGCGGGTCCACAAATAGCAGTGACATGCACAGTGACATGCAGATTGATCTTATGTTGGTAAAAGAATGTATGTCGGTGCTCATAAGCAAAATTTATATACGCAAAGATATAAAAATATAAATAAATTGCAACGCAAGAAATCGGTTTTTTGATAATAACAAAAATTAACGCACTTTTGTGTGTTAAAACCAGAACCCGTCCTTTGTTTTGTCAACTGCGATTATACAAAGGAGTATGATTCTCCTCCCGCGTCAGTCTATCCCTGCAATCCCATAGTTATTTGTTCTACTGGCTTGCCCTCTGTGTATGGGAATGCGCATCCTTTCTTGTTATAAGAACGATCGATAAAGGAAGTTAACGGGTAACAATCATCCATCAAACTAAAAGCCCTGTATTTGCCAAACAATGGATGAATGGGTGTTTACAGGGCTAAGGTTTGTCGTATGTCATCCCACTTATTGATTCCATCGGAAAGGGTAGGATGACGGACTTCTTTTTGAACTCAGTTGGCGTTCTTCTGCCTTTCCTTGTCCAACAACTCACGGTGCATTATGTCAAGGTATTTCCTGCAATAAGGATGTGAAATCAACTCTCTCACCTGCTTGTATTGTCTCTCGTCCGCTGGTTTCCAACCGAACAAAGCCGGATAGTCGTTCACTATCATGTATTGAAAGAATACAGGCATTCCCGCCCATCCTGCAATCCTCTCAAGTTCCTTACGTTGTATGTCTATCACCTTCATCCAGCGGTCGGGGTCGTCTTCAGGCACCATGTCGTGGCACTTGTTGAACGGCCTTAGCTGCATCAGCATTCCCGCCATCGACTTTCCTTGCTGAAGGAACAGGAACGAGGCATCTTCTGGATCGATGTCCTTTAAGTACGATCGGTCGGTGTTCTCTATCATCCTGTTGACCATGCTTGCGAAAAGGATCTTGTGCATCCCCTCGCATGTATCCTCTTGTATATATTCCATGTTTGCCAGTTTTCCTTCCATTTTTAACTCCATGTTGAGCAATGCCAATATGTAGCTGGCACGGATCCTCTCGAAATACAGGTGCGACTCGGACGGTGACATTCCGTAGTGCCGGCAGACATAGTTTGCGTATCCTGGCGCCTCCTTGTAGAAGTTCTTGATTTTCTCCGTATAAGCAGGGTAATTGCGGGCGTTCCAACCTGTGCCGTAAACATGACCGTATATCCAGTCCCAACCAGGGTCTATGCCCACACGGTTCATCAATGCGTTGTATGTCTCGCGCCCCTTGAGGTTGCGGCACTCTACACCCTTACCGTCCGACTTGTCGTACACGTCGACCCACACGCTGTCGCCTGGGCGGAGAAAAACGTTTCCATACCATCTGCCTCCGAATTCCGATTCGATTAGTCCGACTTCTTGTGGACAGTACATCTTGAAGCGGACATGAAAGTGTCCGTCGGGACCGATCCCGTCGAATTTGTCGAGCCTGTCCGCTTCGTTCAGATAAGGACGTACGCTGTAGTAGTTGGCGTATACCGTACCTTCCCAATCAGACTCATTGTGAAACATGCCCTCAATATCCACGTAACCGGTCTCAAACCGTTCCGGTGCGGTCTCATACGGATTCATCGTCTGATCCGCATCGGGTATTTCCAACTTTTTTCGCGCATCATGCAGGCCGCATATGCGGAATCTGTCGGGATCTGTTACGTCGACTGCCTCGTTCCCTTTGGCGACGGGTGCGAACGAGATTGTGAATTTTCGCTTCTGCCCCTTCACCATTACATAGAGCGAGTCGAACTTTATGCCTTCCGCGCTGACTGCGTGGTGGCGTTCGCCTTTGTCGTCTATCAAGTAAATACCATGTCCGATTTTCAACGTTGGCGAACATTCCTTGGTCGTTTTAAAGGTTATCTTCGTAGCCTCGTCTCCGTATTCAATCCTTGTCACCCTCAAACTCCTACTGCCGTACAGACTGGCGACACGGCTGATGACCTGGGCGTCGGCATATGTTGCGAGACAAAGGCACGCCATAATTAATTTGACTTTGATGTTCATTCTTTATTCTCCTGTTTTATTAAATGCGTAATATTATATATTGCGGTAATTTACAGTGGTGTAATTAGTAACATCAAAAGTGTATTCAAGAGTTTCTGAGTATTCCGCTCCATAGCCAATGAAATTGCCGTAAACATCGTATCTTACGAGTTTGTATGAGACATCTACCCATGTTGTAAAAGTTCGTGGCGAGTCTTTTACGCCAAGTGCCTTGGCTGGGCTGTGTGGAAAATTGCTGTTTACTATGTACAACTCCTTTGATACATTGCCGAACAATGTCTGTGGTATGTCAACAGAGGTTATCTGCTGACTGACGCTAACACTTGGTGCTTCTTCATTATCCC
The DNA here is from genome assembly GCA_964452915.1 of uncultured Bacteroidaceae bacterium. Classification (GTDB taxonomy): domain Bacteria; phylum Bacteroidota; class Bacteroidia; order Bacteroidales; family Bacteroidaceae; genus Colivivens. The sequence goes on from CAYVNW010000005.1 coordinate 82,422, forward strand.
CCCACGAGAGTTTTACGGTAACTGATATATGGTCGTTGTTATTTGTGAGCAGGGTCTTTGTATCCGACATTTCACCATGGCAGATTTCAACACTTTCATAAACAGAGGAGTCATCCGTTCCAGGTGACTCCGAACTTGCGCTCCTTGTTGCTTTCGCCCTGGTTTTCAACTCATCACCATAATACACGTCGTCATCATCAGCTGAGCATGAGTTTACCAAATTAACGCACAGTGCCGTTGCGGCACATACTGACAGCAACATGGCTGTCTTGCCAGTAGTTAAAAATCTTTTTTTGTTCATTGATTTTTTATTTTTTTTGTTGACCGACTCTTCTTGAAAGTTGAAAGGGGAGCCGGATTGCCCTTTTTGCATATGTATTATTAGTAACTGTTCGTAGTGCCGTCACCACCATGCCGTTCCAGCCACTCCTTTGCCTTGCGTTGTATATCGGTAACAGTGGCTGACGGTGCCTTGACGATTATTTTCGCAAGCTCCGTGACGCATGCCGTTGGTCTTCCTCGTCCTGCAGTTGCTTGTGCATCAAGTCGAGATACGTCTGGCAACAAGGTATTGTCAGCATTTCTCTTACCTGCCGGTATTGCCTGTCGTCGGCGGGTTTCCATCCGAACAAGATAGGATAGTCCTTGACAATCATTAGCTGGATAAGGAATGGCATTCCCGTCCATCCTGCCATCCGCTCCAGCTCCTTACGTTGCAGTCCTATCACCTTCATCCAGCGGTCTGGGTCGTCTTCCGCCACCATGTCGTGGCATCCGTGGATGGGGACTATATGGGCGAGTGCGGATGCCAGTGTCTGTGTTTCAGGATCCGCGATTAACGACAAGTCGCTTGGGTCAATTCGCTTCAGGTACGAGTAATCCATGTGGTCGATCAGGGACAGCAGCATGGTGGTGTCGTCCTCATTGTATAATTTCTTCCGTTCCTCCGACATCCCGTCATATTCTTTTGTCTGGTCATACAGCGTCTTGACGTATGCGTCCATGTCTAACAGGTGTGAGACGTAGAGGATCCGCATCGTATTGAGGAAAAGCCGTGACTCGTAAGGTGACAGCCTGTTGTGCCAGCAGATGTAGTTGGCGAATTCCATGTCCTTGTCAAAGCGTTCCAGCAGGCGGTCGTGCATGTCTCCGTATCCCATATAGCGGAAATGGCTGCCGGTGGTCTTTGCATAATCCGTAAACGGGAGGAAGCGCGTGAGGTCGCGCAGGTTGACCAGTCCGTTGTACGCCTTCCGTCCCGACAGGTTGTCGTACGACTGCTCCTTTCCTTCGTCCCAGTCGGTGATGTCGAGTTCTATCCTGTCGCCCGGCCGTATGTACATGCGCTCACGTGGCAGGGTGTGGAAGTTCCTGTATCCCTTCCAGAAAAATACGAGCAGGGGCGTGTATGCGTGGAACTTCAGATGGAAACGTCCTGATTTGTCTGTTTTGGCGTAATGGTCCGCTATTGTGAGATCGTTTCCGAACAACGTGTAATCGAAATACAGTATGGTACCGTTCTGGTCCTTGGCGGAATGGTATGCCCCGCTTATCTCCACGTCACCATCCGTTCCGGATGTCAGGTAGTTCAACTCCTCCTCTGGAATGCCGGTATCCACCTTGGGGATGTCAAGTTTCTTCCCTGCATCATACAGTCCATAGATGCGGAACTGTCCCGGGTCTGTAATGTCAAGCACTTTATTGTAAGGAACGACTGGTGTGAATGATACGGAGAACTTGCGTGACAGTCCCTTGACCATTACATAGAGCGAGTCGAACTTTATGCCTTCCGCGCTGACTGCGTGGCGGCGTTCGCCTTTGTCGTCCACCAGGTATATTCCGTATCCCACTTTCAGCGTAGGAGCGCATTCCTTTGTAGTCTTGAATGTCACCTTCGTTGCCTTGTCTCCGTATTCAATCCTTGTCACCCTCAAGTTCCTGCTGCCGTAAAGGCAGTCGACATGGTTGATGACCTGGGCGTTGCTACTAAGTGCGGCGAGCAATAATATTACGATAATTGTCTTTCTCATAATTCTGACTCTGTTGATAACGTTAAACTAATAGTCTGCTGCAATATATGGTATGACCTTGTCTGTGACATCCAAAGAGACTGACTCGTTGTGTGTTCGTGTAGTGCCATAGCCATAAAACTCACCTTGCGTGGTGTACAGGATTTCCTTGTATTCGACCGTTAAATCCGTGATGAAATAGCTTTTCCCAAAACCGTCATGAACGATAAATTGAGTATTTGAGCATGTGTTGTTGACTACATAGTATTTTGAAACACTAATGTATGTTCCTGCTCTCCGCTATGCCCTGCCACCCACTTCGAGCCTCCAGCCTGCGATATCCGGATCAGGCGGCTCCACCTTGCCTCGTATACGGCCTCCCTCACAAGCAGAGCGGTGACCGCAACACATGCGGCCACTGTAAGTACGGCCACCGCCCTGTGACATTTGAGCTGACGTTTCAATAGCGGACTGAACACGCCTGCGTATGTTGCCGCTACGGCCACGTAACTGAGCGGGTACTTGTGCGGATAGGACGTGAGGCAGAACACGAACACCACCATGAGCGGGATGAGACTGTACCAACGCCTGTAGTCTTTGGACCTGATCAGGCACACCACCGGAATGATGAACAGTGCAGCGAGAAGCAGTGGGGCAGCGATGCCGAAGTCCGCCCACGCGTACAGGAACTCGTTTCGCGGATGCGTGATGTCATCGGCATACCATGCGCAGGGGCTGTCGGGGTTGTCATGGAAGAACGTCGCCTGCCTTCTCATGTACTCATGCTCGAAGCCGTACAGTCCGTAACCTGTCAAGGGCCTGTTGGCTATCAATCCCATTGTGCGTTCAGCGATGAATTTCCTGCCAGACGTGGAGCCCGTTTTGACGGAGAGTGAGTACACAGTGACTGTTATGGCAAGTGTGGCGGTCAGCGCAATCCCCGCAATTCTCCACGTCCTGTGTCCCCACAGCTGTCCGAGTATGCATGCGCATCCCATAAGTACTACGCACATCAGTCCCGTCCTGCACCCCGAGAGTATGATAACCGCAGCCGTGAGTACCAGTGCGACCAACTCCACAGTTCTCATAGTCTTGCCCACCTTTGGAAAGTCCCACAGTGAGAGTGCGAGCAGCAGGCATAGGTTGAGCGAGAGTCCTGTGGCGTTGTCGAACATTCCGTGTACGGGAAACGAATCGAATCCGCGCAGCATGAATGGCTGTATGTCGGTGACGAAGGTGTATGCGAGGCAGTATGCCAGAACAATCAGTGAGGCGACAGACACGGCACGCAACGACGGCAGACGGAACACTCCGTTTTTTCCATTCCGCCACGCCGCCCACATAAGTAGTGTTATCACCATGAACCCCGCGGTGT
>CAYVNW010000006.1:0-18669 GCA_964452915.1 uncultured Bacteroidaceae bacterium
GATATTAATATGGTTGGCCATTGATATTAATATGGTTGGGGATTTATATTAATATCTAAATTCGTTTCAATTTTAACGGGACAGTAACGTATCAAAGGATAGGCAAAAAAAGAGAAAGTAGTGATGGCTACATCTGAATTCAAACAGCTATTTAAATGCTTAGAGACATTGATATAATGATATACGTCAGGTATGCGAATTCTCGGATACACTTCCACTCATCAGACAAGTATTGATATAACACAAAGATGCCTGTGGCGATTCTGCCACAGGCATCAATCATTTATGTTGGTCCTATAAAAGGATTGTCATCACTTTACATAAACCTTCTTACCGTCAACTATGTTCAAGCCCTTCTGCAGACCTGAGAGTTTCTGACCGTTTATGTTGTAGATGCCCTTAGGAGCAGCCTCACCATTTGCTATGCCATCGATTGCAGTAGCTGTACCAACAAAGTTGATGTTTACCTTGTAGATAACGCTCTTATTGTTTGCAATGAATGCATAGTAGAATGTGTAAGCCTCGCCAGCCTCATGTGTATCGTCGTAGCAGCCGATATATGTCACATTACCTGCAGTCTGGCCGTTATCAGCCCAAACCTTAACGCAGATACCGCCTGCATTGCCCCATCCAAGCTGTGCACCTGTCTCAGCATTTCTCCAACCATCTGTGGTAACGCCCTCATAAGTGTAACCGTCTTCTCCGTCAGGGAATGCCACTCTGTACTCAGCCTCGTCGATTGAAGTAATACCGAGAGCTGCACAAACAGCGTTAACATCTACAGTCTCATAAGTTGCACTGTAAGCTGTCTTCTCTGCTTCTTCGTGGTTGATTTCGATTGTTGCGACAACTTCAGCATCAACTGCAGGAACAGATACGAAGTTGATTGTTACATTGAGTATGGCAGTATCAGTGGCTGTATAGAACGCCCACTTTGCATTGAAAGCGCTTCCTTCTGCAGGTTCGTTTTCTGGCATTGTGCACAGTGCCATGCTACCGTTTGCAGGAACCTTCAAGCATACGTATGAGCCGTTGCCCCAAGCTGTTGCGTCACCGTTTGAGTTCAGCCATCCGTCCGAGCTATAGTCGGTTGGATATTCATGATACACACCTGTAGTTACATCAACTATCGCAAGTGTAGCCGCAGAGAGGTCTTCAATTCCAAGAGCCGCCTTTACTGCGTCTTCATCGTAAGTAACTTCCTCTGCCGTATAACCTTGGTTTACAATACGGTTATGAGTTACATCAATAACGGTAGTATGAACATCAGGAACATCAGCATAAACAACTGTAACGTTCTTGAATGAGAGCCAGCTGATGTTGTTGCCATCCTCGACAATATACTTGATTGTAAGAGTGCTGTCAGCGCCTACTGTACCTTCAGCAGTGAATGTATCGAGATACATCTGTGAAGTACCAACCTGAGCACCTGTAGTAACGTCTACTGTGTCGCCGTCGTTAACAACGAATTTGATGCCTGTAGGAGCGTCTGTTACATTGTTCTTCAGACGTACACGTGTCCATGCAGAAACTGCATACTTACCAGGAGCAAGACCGGTGAGTGTAGCTGAGAGAGTAGTAGCACCGAGTGAGTTAGCGTCAGTTGTAAAATATTCGAAGAATGGAACACGGAATTCACTTCCGTCTGTATTTCCTTCAACTGACCATGTGTTGATATAAAGTCCCGAATCAAAATCATTCGCCTTAGTTTCACCAATGCTCCAAGTTGAGAGGAGATAATCGTCAGTAAAATTAGACGACTTATATTGTGTAGAATAAGGAGCTACGACAGCTTCTGCATTACCTGCAGCCCACTGAGCTTGAGCATTGTCGGCAAGAGCCTGATAAGTAGCGAGGGCTTCAGCAGTAACAAAGTTGTTCTTTGCGATAATATCATAATACTCATCAACATATGCCTTTGCATTGATAGAAGCGTTAGCCTTAGCGACAACCGCATTCAAAGCTGCAGTAGCGGCAGCTAAAGACTCAGCAGTAGGAGAGTCAAGGACTGTTGCCTCTGCATAAGTCTGAACAGCTTCTGCCAAAGCGGCTGCGGTAGCTTTATCAATAGAAGCGACAGACGCAGAGTCGGTAGCAAGTTCCTCAGCTGCAGCAAGAACATTCTTATAAGTATCTACTGAAGATGCAAGTTGACTCTTGTTGATGTCAGTATCTGCACCATAATAAGTCAAAACGAAGTTATCCCAGATACACCAAAGATTTGTATTTACCTCGTTCTTGGCTCCAAGCGTGATTGTGCTGTCAGTTACTTGAACCCAAATCGGGTCGATTGTGTATTTGCCAGCGGAGAATGAAACTGATGCGTCTTGCATATTGTTCTCTGAGCCAATCCTTACAGGGAATGTGCCTGTAGCATCGTTGATGTAGAATACAGGCATATTGTCGTTGTCTGAGCCATCCTGACGATAGAAGCCTTGGGCAGTCAACTTGTATACACCATTTGGAACACCGCTCAAAGTCTGGCTGATAATGAATTTCGAATGATAAGATTCAACGCAGTTGTTAGTGTTGTTACCGTTGAACACTATATGATCTGCTACCCTGGTCCATGCGCCTCGGTTACGGTTGTTGCGACCAAAGCCAGGGTCAAGAATGAGCCATGTAGCATCTGCAGGTGTGTCTTCTGTAGCTGCGGCAAGTTTTGCCTTCATGTCATCTTCTGTCAAGATGTTCCACAAAGCGTTGTTGCCCTCAGCATTATCCGACAAAACTGTTGTGCTACCATCGTAGCCATAAACAGCGTCACCATTTGTGATTGTGTAAGCTCCGGCAACGGCACTGTCTGCTGCTATTGTAAGGCTTACTGGTGAACCATTGTCCATGAAGCTTCCATTGAAATAGTAAGCAGTTCCTCCGTTAGAAACCTGAGACTCGATGTTGTACTTACCACCTACAGTGTGAAGAGTCAGGTATTCAGCATGGTCAACAAGAGAAGCTTGTGTACCCCAGCTGTTGCCTGCACCCCAGAACTTGCCTGCCTCAACATTGTATAAATAGTACTTGCCTTCTGAGAAGATAGGAGCCGGATCATAGCTCAGACCATCATAACCGGCAGGACAAACCTCCTTAGTGCCTTTATATTCCTGATATTTTCCATAGACAGTTCCGGAAACGAAACCGCCTGCAGTCCATTCCTCAGGAACATCGTAAGCATAGATCTCGATAGTGTCAGTACCGTCAGTGACGTAGATGCCATTGCGGTTGCCATTTGAAGTTGTGTAGACACTTGTGATCTTAGCGTTAGTAAGAACAAGTGCTACAGGCTGGTTGCTTGGCTCAACTTCGAGCAAAGAAGCGAGTGAAGTGTAAGTCTTAGCGATGACGTAAGACTTAGAGACTGTAACACTCTTCTCCTCGCCCATTTGTGCGTAAGCATAAATTGTAGCGTCCTCAGCTACTGCAATAGCTGCAGTGTACTCAGTGAAGTTCTCACCATCGGTAGAATAATAGATGGTTGCACCTTCAGCGGCAGTAAGCTCAACACTCTGTGCTACATAGTAAGAACCTGCAGTTACACTGAATGAAGGAACGGCAACTACAAACGGGTCAACTGAGTAAGTCAACTCGACTGAGCTTAGACCGACTTGATTACTGGTTGATGAGAATGTCACCTTTACTGCGTTTACACTTTCAGGAAGAGTTTCGCTCGTAAGAACGAAAGTGGAATCTGAAGTAATTTCAGTTGCAGTATAAGTACTACCACCATTAGTACTGTAATGCAATGTCGCAGTTTGAGCTTTCGTGTTCCACTGCTTCAAGTTGAATGTTACAGAGTTTAGAAGGTAACCGTTGTCCATAACGACTTCGATGTCACCTCCTTTGGTAACTGGACAGTCAGTAATTGTGGAATTCTGCTTGTTTGCCGAAGCAAACTTAACAGTAGCATGAGCGTCTGAGAAGGTTGCCTCGTGTGTAGTAAACGAGGTTCCCCAATCAGCGAAACCGACAATGTTAGTCATGTCCAGAGTAGCGGCTGTCTGTGCGTTTGCAAACACAAAGCACAACATTGCTACCAAAGAAAAGAATACTTTCTTCATACTGTTTTGATTTTAGTTAATAAATATAGTTACTTAAAAAAATATCTCTCGCCAGAGTTTTGTAGTTCGTTGAGCATTAACAACAACTTTTACATTAAAGCAATCGCAATATCACGAACAACAGGGCAAATATACACATTATTTATAAATAAGAAAAACATTTTACAAGTTTTTTTTGCATCACGACATTTTTATTTGTACTTCATCGGTCTATTACAAGAAATATCTCAACTTTTATAAAACAGCTGATAAAATTATTGTGTTCACCTCAAGAAGTTTTTGCCAGAACCTCATGAACTTATGCTGCAAATTCAGTCGTCTCCGGGCAGAAGTCACATAGCCGTCGGTATAAGTAACGTTACTTATCCATTACATGGTTATTGTAATTAATTCAACAAGCCAAACGAATCAGATTATCTCAACCTTCTTGATCTCCGACTTACCATTGCGGAACTGTATAGTGACCTTCAGACTGATGTAATCGGAATATATATAGAGAGGCACGGAAGTGCCATTCTTTGGTTCATAGTCGAACTTAAGTTGGATACTGCTGCCTGTAAGATAATTTTCTTCCGGCAATATCGCATTGTCCTTATCCTTTAACTGTCCCAAAGAGAATACAGGGTCGATAAGGCTAAGTATGCGCGGCAGTTCTATTCTCAACTTGTTGTCGTCACTGCTCCATATGCCGGTCACGTTATCCCAAAAACTCTTGTCGCCATTTTTTATATTGCTATAGATTTTTATTCCCGACTTAACAGCCGACATAATTGCATCGCCGTTAATATTGAAGTCGTTAAGGAACTGTTCCTTACGGCTACGGTTTTTGCTTTTTGTCTTGGCATCCTGCTTCGATGCCTCGTAAGCATGCATATATTTATAGTCTACATCATCAATCCAGCAGATTTTATCATCGGTCATAGCAATAGCACGTATACGTGTGATGTCATCGTACTTCTTATCCTCGTAATTGAGTTTCACTACGCCTATTTCTGTCTTATCGTGATGCTTGATGATGTTAATCGACGGGCATTTCACCACATCATACTCGTCCTTATACATATCAGTATAGTGAATGCATAAGAATATCCGCACATTCTCAAGATCAACATCACTGCGATTGTTGATAATCAATTTCACCTCATCATCGTTTTTCGATACGAGCCAATCGGTCGTAGGTTCAACGCTAACATCGACGAACGACTGCTCCATAAGCAATTGTTTGAATATGCTGTACATGTGTTCCTCGCAATATTGCATGTCGCTAAGCAGGCAATCGTACACGCCCTGATTGCCACGGCGGTAGAAATGGTTGAAGATCTCCTCTTTGCTTTCATCGAGCATCCCCTTGCGCGCATAATACTGCGCCTTGATCAAGTTAGGACTGAACATACCATACCCCTCCATTGTACTGCGATACAACCGCAACAGGTATTTACCTTCGCTACTCTTATTCAGATACGAACGGTTCTTATATGAGTCGAGCAAGTCGGTCAAAGCCTCTGCCTGCCGCGGGTACTCCACACTTGCCTGGTCGAGATACGACATTGCCTTCGACTCATTGCCTTCTTTCAGACAGATCATGCCCTTCAACATCAATGCCGGCGCGCTGCGGTTCGGGTAGAGCTCCATGTAATTATCAAGAATCGCATCAGCTTGTGTCAGATTCTCCTCATCAGTAGTATCCGGCAGCAACGAATCCTTCTCGATATCGCCCGAACGTACTCCACTCAATTTGGGTGTTGCTTTCGAATTGCTCATTTGTATCAGCGCAAGAGACTTCAAAAGCATTGCCTCACGATTTGTAGGGTATTTAGCCAACACTTTGTCGACAGCATTATATGCCTCAACAGTGCGGCCGGCATATATATCAAGATAAGCCTTGTCACGATCGAGACACAGTTTGTCCCACTCGTTCATATATTTGAAATACACCGGAGCATAATCTGCCAAGTAATCGATATACGACATGCGCACCTTGTCGATTTCCTTCTTCAGCGACTTCTTCAGTTTCTTGTCTTTCTCATACTGTTCAAACGCTGCTGTTTTTGCTTTAGCCAAATTCTTATTGATGTTGAGCGCATCAAAAGGATTACCTGTGAATATAGACGAAAGCACACCTATAGGATTCGTGTTCTCAGCGAAGTTCGACGCACCGCTTGTGGCACTTCGCGCAAGCATCCAAACATTGTCAAGCTCGTCATACTGTTGCTGCAAGTCATACAACTTTTGAAGGATAGGCAGCAACTCTTTCTTGGCATCCAGCACGTCCTGTGGCACCTTACTGTAGTCTTGCTTTGCCATGTACTCAAGAAACGACATGAAATCATCAGACTGATTCTGCGCCACTTCAAGTCCGTTGAGTATACGCACAGTCTCCTCTATGTCATAAGTTGGCTCAGGCTTTTTGTTCAAAGCATCGAAAGCCGGCTCAAACTCTTTACTCGGTGTGTAATCTTTCAAATTGATCGAACTGTCAGTTTGTGAGCAACTGTGCCAAATCCATCCTCCCGCACCTATAAGCAGAAGGACTACGATTACTGTTATTGCGATATTACGACCCTTGTGTTTTTTCATACAATGTATGTTCGGATATGATTAGACAGCTTCTTTACGATTTCTTCTTTATGACCAATGGGCGTAGCATCAGGAACACGCCAGCAATTATGAACGGTATGCTGAGCAATTGTCCCATATCAAGAGCCATCCCTTTCTCAAAATCTACCTGTTCCTTCTTGATGAACTCTATGAAGAAACGGAACACGAATATCAAAGTTATGCATAGTCCAAAGTGGAATCCTGTGCCCACCGCTATTTTGTTGTTTTCCTTACGGCTTTGTACATAATAGACACTCACTCCGATAATGAATATTACGAGGTATGCCAATGCCTCATACAATTGTGCGGGATGTCTCGGCACGGCGACGCCATCAACCAGCGCATCACGTGTGTGGAAGATAAACGCCCAAGGCACATCTGTCTGTATACCTATAATTTCAGAATTCATCAGATTACCTATACGTATGCAACAAGCAGTCAGAGGTACCGCTATGCAGACATTGTCGACCACAGTAAGCAGTCCGACCTTGTTGCGCACTGAATAAATCCACATAGCAAGGAAGCAACCTATAGCCCCTCCATGGCTTGCCAAACCCGCATACCCATGGAACTTCCAATCGCCATCCGGCAATATCTTTATCGGAAGCAGCATCTCGATAAAACCGTTCTTACTGGCCAAATAATATCCCGGCTCATAGAACAGGCAATGCCCCAGCCGCGCCCCGATCAGTACACCGAGGAAACAATATACGAATAACGGATCGAACTTTTCTTCAGGGATGTTCTGATGGCGATAGAGCCTCTTCACGATGAAATATGCGAGAATAAGTCCGACAGCCCACATCAGTGAATACCACTTGCCCTCAACAGGTCCGACAGAGAATGCGTTTATATCCGGTTGCCAGTCAATAAATAGAGGTTGCATATTGAGTAGTGTTTATACGTTAAACCTAAAATGCATGATATCGCCGTCTTGCACCACATAGTCCTTCCCTTCAATTCCCAATTTGCCGGCCTCACGCACAGCTGCCTCTGAGCCATACTTTATGTAATCATCATACTTAATCACCTCAGCACGTATGAACCCTTTTTCGAAGTCGGTATGTATGACCCCTGCACACTGCGGAGCTTTCCAACCACGATGATAAGTCCAAGCTTTAACTTCCATAGGTCCGGCTGTGATGAACGTCTCCAAATTGAGCAATGAATATATCGACTTAATCAAGCGGTTGCACCCACTTTCTTCAAGCCCCAAATCCTCAAGGAACATTTGTTTTTCCTCATATGTTTCAAGTTCTGCAATATCGGCTTCAGTCTGCGCAGAAATCACAAGCAGCTGCGCATCCTCATCCTTTATTGCCTCCTTGACTGCATCGACATAACTGTTCCCATCCTTTGCGCTTTTGTCATCTACGTTGCATACATATAACACGGGCTTTGTCGTCAGAAGGAACATTTGTTTCGAGGCAGCTTCTTCGTCAGTGTTTTCAAGTTCAACTGTGCGTGCGCTCTTACCTTGTTCCAATGCCGCTTTATAACGCAACAGCAGATTGTATTCGGTCTTTGCTGCTTTGTCACCGCCTACCATTGCCTGTTTTTCCACGCGCTTGATGCGCGCCTCAACCGTCTCAAGGTCTTTCAACTGAAGTTCTGTATCAATGACTTCCTTATCACGAACCGGATTAATACTTCCATCAACATGCGTTATATTGCCGTCATCAAAACATCGCAGTACGTGTATGATAGCGTCACACTCACGTATATTTCCAAGAAACTGGTTGCCTAATCCTTCGCCATGGCTCGCTCCTTTTACGAGTCCGGCGATGTCCACAATGTCACATGTTGCGGGAACGATGCGTCCCGGATGGACGATCTCGGCAAGTTTCGTCAAACGTTCATCAGGAACTGAAATCTGCCCCATCTGTGCGTCTATCGTACAAAAGGGATAATTGGCTGCCTGTGCCTTAGCACTCGACAGACAATTGAAAAGAGTTGATTTACCTACATTAGGTAATCCTACTATGCCTGCTTTTAATGCCATAATCTAATTTATTTGTCTGCAAAGATACGAATTAATTGAGAATTCCTAAATAAAAGTGAACTTATTTTGTATTGTGTCCGGTTTGCGTTATCTTTGCAACACAAATATACGGGTCCGTATTATGAAACGATTAGAAATAATATTTATCATACTGATGCATTTTGCAATGCTCAATGCACAGGAACTAAACTGCAATGTGAAGGTGACACACTCCCAAGTTCAAGGAACTAATACAAGTGTATTTGAAACATTGCAAACCGTGATATCCGACTTCATGAACAACAGAGCATGGACCGAACTGCAATACAAGCAGGAAGAACGGGTCGACTGCTCAATGACCATCAACGTGAAGCAGTATAATCCGGCAACTAACGAGTTCCTATGCGAAATGCTGTTTCAGGTCAGCCGCCCTGTGTACAATTCGACATACAACACTACTATATTCTCGAAACGTGACAAGAGTTTCAATTTCCTATATACAGAGAACGAACCTATAGACTTTGTTGAGAACAATATAGACAATAACCTGACAGCAATGCTGGCATACTACGCATATTTGTTTATAGGACTTGACTTGGATACGTTCTCCCCTATGGGTGGTACAGAGATTCTCAATAAGGCACTGACAGTGGCAAACAACGCTCAAAACCTGGGCGATGGAGGTTGGAAGGCGTTCAGCGAGACCGACAACCGCCACGCAATAATCAATGACTATATGGAAAGCTCAATGGAACCTTTCCGGCAACTGATGTACAAGTATCACAGAGATGGACTTGACGAGATGGCAAACAACGTCGACCGAGGCAGGGCGGCAATAACCGAATCAATAGAGCTGTTGAAAGAAGCTCACTCCAATAAGCCACTCAGCCAGCTTCCGCAAATATTCACAGACTATAAGCGTGATGAAATCGTGAACATCTACAAAGGTCACGGAACAGAGAAAGAAAAAAACGCAACATTCGAGATCCTGTCGAACATCAATGCCTCACAGAATCTCGAATGGAAGAAAATACAAAAATAGTTATCTGCTATTTAAATATAAGTTGAACAAACTCACGAAGACAACGTCTCCATGTAAGCCACTCATGAGCCGTACCTTGTGAAAGAAAGTATGTGTGTTTTATACCTGCCTCATCAAATTGTGTATGCAATTGCTTAGCGCCCATGCCCTCTTCTGTTCCTTCGCCAATAAACAAGACCTTAACCTGCTTATTGAAATCCTTGTTGTCAAAAATTAATTTCGAATCCATAAGCGCACCACTAAACGTGCCTATATAAGCGAACTTATCCAAGTTGTGAAGAGTTATATCCATTGTCTCATGACCGCCCCATGAAAGTCCTGCCATAGCACGATTTTCCCTGTCGGTCTTAACCCTAAAGTTCTTTTCAATATAAGGTATAATCTCAGTGAGAAGAATTGGCTTGAAAGTGGCACCGAACTCTCCTATGTTAGCACTTCTGTCGAAGTGGTCGCAGTTTCCGTTATCCATAACGACTATCATCTCTTGAGCTTTTCCCTGAGCAATAAGATTGTCTAAGATATTGGCCATCTTGCCCTGGGTATGCCAGCCAGTTTCATCCTCGCCCATGCCATGTTGCAGATAAAGCACCGGATATTTCTTGTTACTGCCATCATAGCTTGCCGGAGTGTAAACAAAACAACGTCGAGCACGTTTCTCTATATTTGAATAGTACTGACATTCACTTACTCTTCCGTGACTAACATTTGGGTTGAAAGTGTAGTAAGCAGACTCTTCGGTGGATTCAGGTATTTCAATACCACTTGCCACTCTTGAGCAGCCATAGAAAGTGTACATGGCAGGATCACATACTGATACGCCATCAATCAGCAGGAAATAGTAGTGGAAACCTACGACCAACGGGTCGGTAGTTACAGTCCACACACCTTCCGAATCCTTTTGCATCGGATATTTCTTTCCGCAAATATCCACCTGCACGTCATTAACCTGTGGAGCCTTGATTCTAAATTCAGCACGGTTGTCAGCAGTTACCTTAGGGTAATCTGCAGAAGGGATGTTGTAGTTTTGTGCAACTGAAAGCAAAGGTGCTACAACCATGACAATAATAAATGCCGCTGTGTAATTAATTAATCTTCTCATAAGTATAATTTTTTATGTTACTAAAAATTGGTGATACAAAATTACGCTTTTCATGTTAGGCACAATAGCACGATCGAAACAAACAATATAATATTAGAAACAATACCGCATTGCGTGCCGCACATGTTTCATTTGTTCAAGTTTTTCTTCCCAATATGATAATTTGTATTATATTTTATTTATACCTTTGTAGTTAATAATAATAAATACTTACATAACATGAAGAAAAATTTATTGATTTTCGTTGTGATAATGCTATTTACCACAAACGGAATGGCACAGAACAAGACATTCGGGAATTTACCTCCCTTGCATGTTGAAGATAAATACTTAAAAGACGCAAGCGGTAATACCGTGCGCCTGCACGGAGTCATGGATACTCCAAATCCTTATTTTAACTCATACCGATGGGGCAGTTCAGCATCTGACAGTAACGTCGGTGCATGCCTGTCGTATTTCAACAAACTGTTCACCGCTATCACCGACACTACAGACGGAGCTTATTGCAACGTATTTCGTTTACACTTAGATCCTTGCTGGACAAACGACCCTAACGTGCAATCGGACGGTGTTGAAAGCGGAGAGGCAGACATTAGCCGGTTCAGTGCCTCACGATTAACCAAATACATGAAGACACTGTATTACAGGATTGCCGCATACGGAATGAAACACGGGTTGTACATCATCATGCGTCCACCAGGTGTCTGCCCAAACAAAATACAGGTAGGAGGTGATTATCAAGAATATTTGTTAAAGGTATGGGACATAGTCACCAAGAACGATAGTATATTGAAACATGCAGGACAAATTTCACTTGAACTGGCAAACGAACCTGTAAATGTTTTGGATGCCAACGGTCAAAGCAGTGCCAGCGCACTGCACGACTTCTTCCAACCAATCGTTGACAAAATCAGAGAGAACGGATTCACCGGCATAATATGGGTTCCCGGTTCCGGATGGCAATCAGGATACCAAGGCTATGAGACTTACCCCATCACAGGATACAACATTGGTTACGCAGTACACGTTTATTCCGGATGGTACGGCGCAAGCGACAACAACTACGATCATAACGCTTTTATCGCACAATTTGAAAAGCAAGTACCTGTAGTCAACACAAATCCTATAATGGTTACGGAAATAGACTGGAGTCCATATAAGGAAGGAACAGGACACTACAATGAGTCAGGGACTTGGGTTGAATCAAACTGGGGAACATGGGCAACAGCATCTACGTCAAAGTGGGGAAACGCATGGAAAGCAGTTCACGACCACTTCGGGAATATAGGAATGACCCTAACAGGGACAAACGACTACATTGACATCGATAAGTCATTAGCTACATCACCGGCAAAAGCCGTTGTGGCATTCGATGGATATGAAGAATGCTGTGCACAGGCATGCTTCGACTGGTATAAAGAATGGAACATGGATACACGTCCATACATGGCATACAAACGTCAATGGACTTCAGACCAAGGCAACAACACATATATCAACCCAGTTATTAATGGAGACTTTCCGGATATTGACTTGATCCGTGTAGGCGATACATATTATATGGCAAGTACTACAATGTTCTACTTCCCTGGAGCAACTATACTGAAATCAAAAGACTTGGTTAACTGGGAATATTGTGCAAACCCACTGCAACAGGTCGACGACAACAACGCCTACAATTTACTGGGTGCGAACCACTACTCTCAAGGGCAATGGGCTGCATCGCTCAATTATTCAAAAGGCAAATACTACCTCTACTTCATTTGCTACGGAAGAGAAGGCGTTGATAATACCCAAAACATTTTGCTAACAACAACCAACCCCGAGGGCAAGTGGACAATGACAAAGATGGATGACCATTATTACGATTCGGGCTGGCTGTTCGATGACGAAGGCGACGGCTACATCTATGTTGCATGCGGAATAGGAGATATTTACGTAAACAAGTTGGACCGCAACCTCAAGAAACTGGAATCTGTCAAAGTACTATCGCTTGGCAACGGGCTGGAGGGGAGCCACATGTACCATATTGGTGACTACTATTACATCTACGCCACTTATGGAGGAACAGAAGGCAGTCAGACAATCTTCAGGTCCAAATCGCCTATGGGCCCATACGAAGAACATGACGGTCGCGTATTTGCTAATCAGCACATACATCAAGGCGCACTGATAGAGACACAAACCGGTGAGTGGTGGACCATGTTGTTCAAAGACGCAGGAGCCATCGGACGTATACCTTACTTGGAGCCGGTGAAATGGGAAGACGGATGGCCAATCATTGGCAATAACGGTATAGATGTGAGTGTGAACGGTAAAGCATATCCAAAACCCAATGTAGGACAAATCTATCCAAAAACATATTTGGCAACCAACGAGACATTCACAAATCCGACCCTTGCACTTCAATGGGAATGGAATCATAATCCTGACAATGGGAGTTGGAGTTTGACAGAAAATCCTGGATTCCTCAGATTGCATACCGTAACAGTTACAGATTCACTGAATACAGCACGCAACAGTCTGTCACAACGCATTTTGGGATATAGCCCTGTCGGTACGGCAGACAACAAATATATCAACTCTTATGGAACAATAAAAATGGCTACCGACCACATGCAGGAGGGCGACATTGCAGGTATTGCTGTATTCCAAGAGCCTTACTCTTATATAGGCATAAAAGTGATTGATGGCAAGAAGTATCTTTATAGCCTGCTACAGCAATCTCTTACAGGCGCTCAAACTGAAATCATAGGTAATGAAATAACAGAGGATACTGTTTATTTGAGAGCTGTGGTAAACTTTGGAACAAACAAGGCAAATTATTATTATAGTTTGGATAACATAACCTATACGAAATTTGGCCATGAGATGACAATGGCATATACTCTCGGAGTATTTGTAGGGAACAGATTCTTCATATTCAATTATGCTACTAAACAATTGGGCGGCTATGTCGATATCGACTGGTTCTCAACAGAACCTACTTATGCAGAGGAATATTTCTACGGCCCAGGCGTTCTCCACACATATACAGAAGAGGACTTGACTATGAAGGAACTCACTCTTGAGACCACCTCATACACGATGATACCAGGCAGCTCAAAATCACTCGACATCATTTGCACATCTGTTTCAGGTTTGGAAAGTAATGTTTCGTCAAATTGCACATTCAGCTACACAAATGAGGATGTGGCACAAATTATCGGTGGGAAAATCATTGCGCTCAAGGAAGGAGATACAGAGATTACAGCAGTATACACAGACCACATGGGCAACAGCCAGAGTCTAACGTTCAACGTAACAGTCTCATATTTCCCATTAACATCAGACGCCTTCAACCCTTCAATCTATAGTACCGGAACCTTTACAGAGAAGAGCGGCTCACTGAAAACCGGTCAGTATGGCTTCGGAGGTTGGGAATATACAGAAGGAGTCGATTTATCAGCATACAACTATATTGTCGTCAAGTTGAGACGCGCATCAAGTGCACAACCATCATTCAGACTGTTTGACTCCACCAATTATTGGTCGGACTGCTATATATACGATATGAAAACATCGACTACCGCAGTCATAGACTTAAGAAAGCTTGAAACACCTAATGGGCGAACTATCGACCCGTCGCACATATACAAGGCAGGCTTTTGGACTGACGGTTCAAGTGCCATATATATAAAAGCCGTATATCTGAGTAATGATGGAGAGAACCCTGTAGATGGTATTGAAGAACTGTTTGACTCACAGGGAGGCGTTACAGCAGTCGGAGTATACGACTTAACCGGACGGAAAATAAATGGTTACGCAAAAGGGATCAACATCGTCCGTATGAGTAACGGTACATTTAAAAAGATTTTCATCCGCTGATGGATTTGAATAAATTCATGTTGTTAGAGACTGGCTAATGGTCAGTCTCTTTTTTAACAACATCGATATTACGCTTCAGACCTTCATATTTAGCTCTCTTCACCGCACTGCCCTTAAAGATTGATTTGTATTCATCAATGGAAAGTTGTTCCCAATCGCCGTTTTCCATATTCATAAATATATCAGAAGGGTGCAAATCCTCGACAGAAGTAGGAGAAGCGAAGGCATTGTGCGGACATGCAATCTGACAACGGTCACAGCCATATATATAATAAGGTGTAGAAGCCGTATTTACTTGGTTTAATACCACCTTCTCCTCGGCCTCACTGAAATCACCTCTATGTTCTATAGTCAAATAAGATAAACAGCGTTCGGAAATAAATGTGCCGTCATCACAGATTGCCTTACCAGGGCATGCCATCATGCACTTGTTACAATTGCCACAATGAGATGCCATGGGAGAGTCGTATACATCAACCTCTTTGTCTGTCAGAATCTCCCCAAGGAGGAAATAGCTCCCTTTTCGAGGAATAATCAGATTGTGGTTCTTACCGATCCACCCAATTCCAGCCTGACACGCCCAATAACGCTCAAGTAACGGAGCAGTATCAACACATACTCTAAAGTTTATAGTGGTTTGCATTGATGTTGAATGCGCACTAATAAACGCTGCAAGCTCATATAACTTTTTGCGCAACACATCATGATAATCCTTACCATATGCATAATACGCAAACTGATACTGCGAAGAAGCCAGACGCTGTTTGGGATAATAATTTAAGGCAACACTGATTACACTTTTGCATCCATCAAGTAATAAACCCGGATTCAGCCTTATATCGACATTTTTCCCCATATACGACATGTCGGCATTCCATCCATTAACAATCCATTCCTTAAACCTACCCTCAGTTGCCATATCCACTTCGTGCGACTTAGCAATACCACATGCAGAAAAGCCGAGGCGTAATGCTTCGGCTTTTATTTTCTCTGAGTGAAGTATAATAGTATGCATATAGAGTTTAGATTATACAGAGCATCACTTCAAGTGCCTGCTTCGTTTCTGCTCCGCATCGAACACCTTAAATTCATAGCCCTTACTTTGCAACCATTCGATGGATCGAGGCAATGCGGTATATAATTTGTCAATACTCTTCAGTGAATCATGGAACGTTATAATACTTCCATTTCTCGTGTAAGTTTTCACATTATTGACCACATCTTCGGCTGTCAGGATCTGACTGTAATCACGCGTAACCACATCCCACATTATGATTGTGAACTTACGTCTGAGCCTCATATATTGAGCCCATCTCATCCAACCCCTTGGAGGACGGAACAATTGCGAATGGATAAGCTGATCTGCCTTGTAGGTATTTCTAAGGAACTCCTTACTCGAACATCCGAAACCTCCCACGTGATTGAACGTGTGATTGCCCAACCTGTGGCCTTTCTCCTCGATCATCCTTTTCAGATGTGGATATTTCCTAACATTGTCGCCGACCATGAAAAATGTCGCCTTAATGCCATACTTGTCAAGAATATCAAGGATGAAAGGCGTGGCTTCGGGGATAGGTCCGTCATCAAATGTCAGATAGACAGCTCTCTCCTTATGAGACATCCTCCAAATGGCACTTGGATATAGCCATCGAAGCCACGTGCTTGGTTGTTCTATAATCATTCCTTATGGTTGTAATCCTAAACCTTCAGCCCTTGTAGCCAATGTTGAATAAGTGTTGTTAACAAATGGCAGCAACTCCTGAGCACGCTTTGCGTACTTAGCAGCGTTCTTGTCCGCAGACTTACCCAACGTCTCGAATGCACGTTGAACTTCCAACAAAGAATAGATTTCACTCTTACAATCTCTCCAAGCAGAAGAAAAACGATAGTCGTTGAGTGATGCATAATACAAGACGTACTCACGCGAGCATTTCTCAATTTCGTTCAATATGGTAACAGCCCTATCATTCTTCCCACATGCAATGAACGCATTAACGATCTCCAATCCTCCGTTATCCATTCTATAAGGCACATTATAGTCAGGAATCTCCTTGTCGCTCTTTTCAAGAGCAAGTAAAGCTTTGTCCTTCTTGCCTTCTTTCAGGAGATTGTTGATCAAATGAGCGAACCAGCGACGGTGTGTCCAACAAAGACGCATTGAGGTTTCATCAATATATAAGCCCGGCTGTTTGAGGTTACCATAATGGTATTTATTCATCATGTTGTCATACATTTTATCTGTATCAACAACCGATTGCTGAGGCATATTCTGACTGAAGGTAAATGGAGAAATTCTCCATGCTATACCTTCCTGTATAAAGTGTCTCCACAAATTGCCGAAATTGGTTGGACCCACAGTAGTTGACATATAGAGCGGGCGTTCAAAATTACTCTGTGCAATCATTTCAAGTAACATGATAAACGACTTATATATTCGGTCCTGCCCCTTCAAGCTGATATCCATCCTGTCTGGTATTGAATCGTCAGGAATCATCATGCCGGATTTACGCACAGCATCCTTATTGACAGTTACGTATAATGTATCTGAAGGCAAGCAACTTGGTAAGTCGGCAACTTGGTCCTTATATTCATCCGGTATGTCATCTTTAAGCAAGAACTTATGGATGGCATTCTTCAATTCAAACGGATCATCGCCCCAAATCTTACGTGCCATGTCCGGACTCTGTTGATACATCATCTGTACCAGTTCCTTCATCTTTAACTCCTTGCCACCAACATAGATTGTAGGATTCACTTCAGCCACCTCATTCTTTCCTGATACATATTGTATTCTCTTCCATGAGATAGGAAGCGGTGAAGAGCTCTTCTCTCCTTCATATGCGGGACGCTTCATCTGGTCGATGTACCAGTCGGTCTGCAGATATGAGAGGTTACATACACGAACATCCGTGCGGTTGCCTTCAGTATCCTCATTATACCAAAGCGGGAATGTATCATTGTCACCATTTGTGAAGATAACTCCGTCGTGAGGTATTGTTTCCAAATAATTCAATCCAAAGTCACGGCACATATACCGATCACTTCTGTCGTGGTCGTCCCAAGTTTGGCTTACCATCTGCAGAGGAACCGCAATTGCAGGTACGAGAGCTACTATTGAAGCAGTAATTGCAGCAAAACGCTTATTCATCCATTTTCCAAACAATTTCTCCAACCATACAGAGATTGCACTTATACCAAAGCCACACCACATTGCAAAGGCATAGAACGAGCCAACGTATGCATAATCTCGTTCACGCGGTTGTCCTGGTGTCTGATTTAAATAAAGTACAATTGCGATGCCTGTCATAAAGAAAAGGAAGAAAACAACCCAAAATTGCTGTATACCTTTCTTACCTCTGAAAGCCTGCCACAACAATCCGATTATTCCAAGAATCAGAGGCATGCAATAGAATACATTATGACCCTTGTTCTCTTTCAACTCAGTCGGTAGCAAATCTTGATCACCTAGTCTCATATCATCAAGGAACTTGATTCCGGTAATCCAGTTACCATGTTCAAGTTCACCCAACCCTTGCATGTCATTCTGCCGTCCAGCGAAATTCCACATGAAATACCGCCAATACATGAAATTCATCTGATATGAGAAGAAGTACCTAATATTGTCGTATTGAGTAGGTATCTCAAGTTGTTGTGTTCCCTGTCCAGGGATAGTATAGTTGACAGTCTTATAATGCAATTCTCCCAGCCAGCTTTGATATCTATCGGAAGACCGCTCATCGTATATGCGAGGGAAGAACATACATTGATCCGACGGGTATACGTAATCAAATTTCTCGCGTACGATTTCGTATTTGTCCTTCTCGTCAGCACTTTCTTTTTCCTTACGCTGATATACGGGTGCACCTTTAGATGTGTTGTACTTCAACACATCTCCGTCGGCTACAACTTCAGGACGCGACTTGAATGTAGGTCCGTAGAATAGAGGACGGTCTCCATATTGTTCACGGCAATGCAATTCTCCCAGCCAGCTTTGATATCTATCGGAAGACCGCTCATCGTATAT
>CAYVNW010000006.1:18769-50250 GCA_964452915.1 uncultured Bacteroidaceae bacterium
AATGCAATTCTCCCAGCCAGCTTTGATATCTATCGGAAGACCGCTCATCGTATATGCGAGGGAAGAACATACATTGATCCGACGGGTATACGTAATCAAATTTCTCGCGTACGATTTCGTATTTGTCCTTCTCGTCAGCACTTTCTTTTTCCTTACGCTGATATACGGGTGCACCTTTAGATGTGTTGTACTTCAACACATCTCCGTCGGCTACAACTTCAGGACGCGACTTGAATGTAGGTCCGTAGAATAGAGGACGGTCTCCATATTGTTCACGGCCAAGATATTCGCCAAGCGTAAACACATCTTCAGGAGAGTTCTGATCCATTGGCGGATTGGCAGTCGACCGTATAACGATAACAGCATACGATGAATAGCCTACAACCATAAGAGCCATGCAGAGCAATGATGTGTTCAAAGTCTTAGGAGTAACTTTCTTATAAGCAAAGAGCAACCAGGCTAGTAGTGCAAGAATCACTATGCCAATGAGTACACTCTTAAAACCATAACTATAGAAAGGCATGCCAAGCATTGCAACGCTCAGCAAGAACGAAATGTTCATGCGGACCTTGCTTTTTGCTTTTGCAGACTCGATGATTGCCCAAACAAGGCAAACGATCATGAGTATTATATAGATATATTCACCTGTATTGTACGGCATTCCAAGACCATTGACAAACAATAACTCGAACCATCCGGCAACTTTCGTAATGCCTGGAACAACACCATACAAAACAGCAAATATGACAACAGCAGAAATACCAAGTGCTATCAACGAGCCTTTTCCATTAGGATTCTTCGCGCGCTTATAATAATAGATGAGCACCATTGCCGGAATACAAAGCAAGTTTAGCAGGTGTACTCCAATAGACAAGCCTACTAAATAAGCGATAAGAATCAGCCATCGGTCACTTCCTTTATCGTCTGCCTTATCTTCCCACTTAAGAATTAACCAAAAGACCAATGCGGTTAGGAAAGATGAGAATGCATAGACTTCACCTTCAACTGCACTGAACCAGAATGTGTCGCTCCAAGTGTAGATGAGTGCACCAGCTATTCCGCTTGCCATTATTGTAATAGTCTGTCCTATATTTATTGCATCATCATCCTTGCATATCAGTTTCTTTGCAAGATGTGTAACAGTCCAGAAAAGAAACAAGATACATCCTGCGCTCAACAGCGCAGACATAGTATTGATCATCTTGGCGATTTGAGTTGAATCGCTTGCGAAATGAGAGAACAAGTTCCCGACGAGCATAAAGAATGGTGCACCAGGCGGGTGTCCGACTTCCAGCTTTACAGCTGTACTTATGAACTCCGGACAATCCCAAAAACTTGCTGTAGGTTCGATGGTTGAGCAATAGGTAAATGCAGCTATTGCAAATATCACCCATCCTGTCAGATTGTTAATGATTTTGTAGGTTTTCATTATTACGAATGTTTATATTATCTTTTTATTTTTATAATTCCATCATAAGTTGGTATACAGACCACCAATGTATCATAATCAGAACAATCACTTATAGGCATGCAAATGAATGTTTCCTCTGTATATGCCTCTTCGTCATTGTCAGGACATTTATGCAACAACGTGAAATATGCCGTATTAGAATCATCAACCGACGAAATACTGTCGAGACTGAATCCATAAGCATGTGTTTTATCGCCACTTGTCATTATACCAACTTTTATATTAAGATACCTGTCTGATTTCCAACAGCTGATAAACTTCAACGGGTCAAGCGGGTACGTCAAATACGATGCTAAGGGACGTGCGTCTTGTGCGAATACGCTGTTCAAAGAATATATGTGGATAGACTCACCATCAAGACGGTAAGCACATAAGCAACGGTAGGTCCAATCAGACAGGCTTGCAGTGAAGTCTTGACTTACGTTGTATGTACGTCCGTCATCAAACCGCACTGTCTGTATCTTGCAGTCCTCATCCGACCTTGCTTCAGCCAATTCAACCACATATGAAGGGACGTAATCCTCCTCATCACTGCACGATGTAGCGACTAATGAAATTACGCACATCATCAAACAAGCTAATATGGCAGTCGCACACCTCATCTCACTCCTCGCTTTTCGCTTTCATTTGATTTATAGCAGGGTTGGCGTACATTTCTATCATTTTCTCACGCAGGTACGCATAGTCAGGGTGACCCATCTTTATCAGAGAGAGCTGATGGTCAATGTAAGCATTGAACTTCGCTTTGTCTTCTTCAGATACATCCATCCCCGCCGCTGCATAATTAGACGGGTACAACCTGTAATGTTTATGTATCTCCTTGTCGATATGCTCTGCAATCATAGGAAACAGTTCTGCCTTCGGTGTAAGAGGATCAAGAGTGTCAAGCCAATCGTTGATGCAAGGTGCAGCATGATAGTGTATACGTCCCTTATATCCATAAATACCTGTTTTCATGTTGTCCAGATCATCCTTCTGGCTCTTCTTAAATCCTGCTATGTCACGTTTATTTTGGAATTCTTCCGCCTTGAGATAGTCGCATGAATCATATTCATAGGAAATGGCAAGAGGTACAATGTTCAGTGCCTTAATGCTTGCGATTGAGTCAGCACCTCCTCCCATAGCCATCATCTTCAACACACTGTCCTGCGTACGGTCGTCACTGTCCTTTGCCCTACCTTCACGTTGTGCGATCCAAATATTTCCTTGTTTCTCTTCAATCACATAATGCATATATTTCGACATCTTGGCAGATGCAAGCAGCATCTGACGCATTGTAAGAGTTCTTTGAACTATAAAGGAACGGTTTATCCTGACCAAGTCCTTTATCCATGGATACACAAGCAAGTTGTCGCCTATGGCTATTTCCACCGTGTCAAGCCTCTTATCAACTATAGCAAAATCAAGCAATGCCGAATCAAGTACAATATCCCTGTGGTTGGAGATGAAAGTATAGCCATTGTGCTTGATGTTTGAGAAGTCCGAGGTCAGCTCATCGCATGTATGTGCAAGGAGTTTCTTCAATACAGGATAGATACACGTCTTTTGAAATTCCAAACTTGTTTTGCAAGAGCGCATCACGGCAGCGACCTTTTCGAAAGGTACACCTTTATATACATAAGCGATAACCGCCTTGAACTGCTCATCGCCTAACAACCGGTCGTACGCTGCCGGCAGTTCCTCAGGCAGGAAAGGCCGGATATCATCAAACTCGTGAATATCAGTCATAATTTTCTCCTATTTTTTCTTCGATTATCTCTGTCAATATATCTCTCATTTCCAACCCGTCTGCACGTGCTTGTTGCGGAATAAACGACGTTGGTGTCATTCCTGGAGTAGCATTTATCTCAAGAAGGGTTACAATGTCTTTATCATCCGACTTTGTAATGATATAGTCAACCCGCATAATTCCACTCGCCCCCAATATCGAATATATTGCTTTCGTGAGCTTTTTCACACGGTCGGTTGTTTCTTCCGACAATCGGGCGGGTGTGATTTCCGTTACCTGTCCGTTATATTTTGCGTCATAATCGAAAAACTCGTTTTTGCTTACCACCTCAGTTATCGGCAACACATGTATGTCACCTGATTTTTTCATATAGACACCGTTTGCAATTTCAGTTCCCTTCAGTTCAGCCTCTATCATGACATCATCTCCTTCACCACGTGCAAACTCGATGGCTTTCTCCACTTCTTCTTTCTTTGTGCAACGGGTTACGCCGAAACTGCTTCCGGAAGCATTTGGCTTTACAAAGCAAGGCAGACCAAGCTTGTCTGCTACCTCATCAGCCGAAATAGCTTGTCCTTTACGCAGCAAGATCGAATCTGATATTTTTACGCCAAAACCGTTCAAGTAGTGGTTCAGTGCAAACTTATCGAATGTAAGAGCCGCTACTAACAGACTGCAACTTGAGTAGGGTATGCGCAGCAAGTCGAAGTATCCTTGTAATATACCGTTTTCACCTGGCGTGCCATGAATGGTAATATAGGCGAAATCTGGAACGATTTTCTTGCCATTCTCCATGAACGAGAAGTCATGACGGTTCACATCAGTCAACGTGCCATCTGTTAGATGGGCTTTCCATGTGAGTCCTTTGATTTCAATTGTATAGACTTCGAATTTATTTCGATCCAACCATGACGCAATTCCTTCTGCACTACGCAGTGATACGTCGTGCTCCGATGAATCACCTCCTGCGACAATTGCAATGATTTTCTTTTTCATTATTTATAATGTTTTTTATATACATCTTACGATGCTATTACATAATTTCTCCATTTATGAATCAGTCCTTCCATATCAACCGGCAATTCGGATGAGAACATCATCTCCATACCTGTCTTTGGATGTACAAAGCCTAAAGTCTTTGCATGCAACGCCTGACGCGGACATATTTTAAAACAGTTCTCCACAAACTGAGCATACTTACTCGATGTTGTACCCTTAAGGATTTTATCACCGCCATACCGATCATCGTTGAACAGTGTATGTCCAATATGTTTCATGTGCACTCTGATTTGATGCGTGCGTCCTGTCTCCAATATACACTTAACTAAAGTGGTATATCCAAAGCGTTCCAACGTGTAATAATGGGTGACAGCAGGTTTGCCACAACCCGACTGAGGATCGAAAACAGCCATCTGTAACCTGTCTTTCGGATTACGTCCGATATTGCCTTCTATCCGTCCCTCATCTTCTGTTATATTGCCCCAAACCAATGCATGGTATTCTCGTTTAGTTGTCTTGTTGAAGAACTGTCGTCCAAGCGAGGTTTTTGCGTCTGCAGTCTTCGCAATGACCAGTAATCCACTGGTATCTTTATCAATTCGGTGCACTAAACCAATCTCTGGGTTATTTAAATCATACTCAGGGTGATCCTTAAGATGCCAAGCAATAGCATTTAACAGTGTTCCATGCCAATTACCATGCCCCGGATGCACCACAAGCCCTGCCTGCTTATTGACCACAATTACAGAATCGTCTTCGTATACAATGTCAAGCGGAATATCCTCCGGAAGAATTTTTGTTTCATTATATGGCCTGTCAAGCATCACTCTGATCACGTCATACGGCTTGACTTTGTAGCTTCGCTTCACAGGTTTGTCGTTACAAAGGATAAAGCCTGCATCGGCAGCTCGTCCTATACGGTTGCGCGAGATGCTTGCAAGGTGGTCAAATAAGAATTTGTCCACTCTCATCGGACCTTGTTTGCTGTCTGCCACTATACGATAGTGTTCATACAATTGTCCGGACTCATCATCTTCCTCCTCGTCTCTGTCTTCATTCTGAAGGTTACCGAGGTATTCATTATCCGTTTCTAACAATTCATCCATTCTCGGCATGCTTTGCCTTTAAACCATCTTTTTAACTATGACCAACTACAACTGAACGTCAAAGTTGCTCTCACTTATATCGCTGTCGAAATCATAGTCTTCATTTCCATCCTCAAAATAGAGTGAGTCTTCTTCAATTTCTCCGGCTCCGACATAAAGTGTTATCGCACGTTCTCTTGAAACCATCTCACCGGCATGAACATCCCTTCTGCCTTGCTTTATTTTCAAAACCTGGTCCTTGTCCGCTCCCTCAACATATTGCGGAGCAGTCAGTTTGAAGCCCAAAGCCTTTAATGTGATTTCTGCTTCACGGTATGAGCTGTTACCCACGATATCAGGCATTTTAACCAATGGTTCACCATTTAGATTGATTGTGAGGTATACAATTCTGCCCCGTTTGATCAGGCTACCGGCTTTTGGTGTTTGCTCCAACACAGTACCGGGCTTAGCAGACTTTTTATAGGTAGAGTCGGCAACAATCGCAACAAACCCTTCCGAGTCCAGTTTGCGCTCAGCCTCATAATACTTCGAACCTATCACAGAAGGCACGCTCACTTTTTCTCCGTGATTGGTATAAGCGTCAAGCGTGTTGAATATTATTACGGGTATGCTCACCAGTACGACAATCGCCAACAAGACATTTATCCAAAATATGGCACCGCTCTTGCCTGTGAAATATTTCTTTATTCCCATTCTGTTGATATTTTATGATTTCACGTCCCCCACGGTCCGTTTTACTATTACTTCATATAGAGCCTTTCCAGTGTGGAGGCTTCTTTTTTCGTGATCGGGACAACGGCTCCATGTTTAGGCGAGCTGAAATTCGTGGTTTTCATAACGCCTTCATTAAACCTGCCGATTGATTTGTAACTAATAAAATCTTGTGTTTCGGTAAAACCGAAATTGTGTGGATTGACACCATAGACATCATACATCACGACCCAAGTATTCGTGCCTATTCTGCGCCATGTGTTTGGTGCTTCATGTGCTGCACGCTCACCATCATCGTAATTATTGTCTTGCATATATCCATAGGTTAAATGGTCTGATACGGCATGTTTAACAGTTGCTCTTCCCTCATGCGACACATAATGCAAGTGATATTGACCTTTCCATTTAGCTATGTCGCCGTCTATGACCGAATATTTATAGTCCGGAGCATGGAACAGCACTTCTGGCTTCGACAACAACTGGTTGAAATCATCATTTACATACACATAGTACAAACTGTTCATTCCGTTCCCCATGCGCATCGTATAGTAGATCATGATCTTGCCCTTCTCGTCATCGTAAATCATTTCGGGAGCCCATACACAGCCAATTTCCTCGTATTCCGGACCAATCTTTGTAAAGTCGATGTTAGCACGACTCCAATGTTCAAGATCGAAAGATTTCATCAAGACTAAACCACGGTTATTTCCCCAACCATACTTTGCCCCGTCTCGTTCCCATTCGGTACTTCTGTAGCCCGACTGCTTGGCAAAGATGTTGAGGTCGGTCATGGCGAGGTAGAAAGCTCCATCCGGACCACGAAAGATATGTGGGTCACGTATTCCCTTTTGCTCAGCAATCGTATCACCTGCAAAAATCGGGTTATTATCGTTCAACGCTGTAAATGTGTAACCGTCATAAGATATTGCCATGTGAAGCCCATGGTCAGCATCAAGGTGATACACCATCAAGTACGCTGAAAGATCTTTTTCCTTAGGCATTTTCTTTTTTTTCTTGCCATCTGCAGGCATAAGTACCATCATTGCCAGAATTACAATCAGAAGTTTCCTCATTTCATTTTTTGTATAAGCCGTTCTGTTTAGGACCTCATTAATTTGCCGCAAAGTTACAACAATTATTCCAACCCTACAAACAAAACGAAAGAATTATCCTAATACGCACCAGCCAGACTGCTACACAATACTGAGTATGGGCTCTACGGATTCACAGTTTCTCTCTGCATCACCGTCCTTTTCTATGCTCGAATTTTGTCAATCTGTATTCCACATATCCAACCGAGCGGTTTACATCCCATCCTCGCAGCTCCGCATACCTGCCTACTATTTTTCTCATGAGAGGCCGTACATGCGTAAGTCTCACGAGGCTTTTGAGACATGCTTTCTTCGATGGATTCGCTCGGAAATGTGAGCGGTTGATATCGATAGTCGTAATATGATAATTGTCGCCGTCTTTATGGTAAAGGAAGTTGCTTAGGTTTGCGTCACCATGAATGAAACCATCCTCATGCATTTTGACAATGAAGCGGGCAATAGCGTCGATCAGGTCATCGTGTTCCTCATAGTCACTCCTCAAGAAACGGGTGTCAGGGTCGTCACAACATGCCGACACGAAATATCCCTGATAAAACAATCCGTATTTGTGCGTCTCAATATAAGCGATGGGATCGGGCGTACTTATGCCCAATTCCACGAGCCTCACTGCATACTCGTAAGCACGGCGTGCTTTACTTGGACGGATAAATGTATAGTCGATACGCTGGTGAAAGTATGGAATTTTAAAACGTTTAACAGCAACCGTGGTGCCATCTACGTCGAACAAACGTACCTGGTTGCGCTTATCATAAATCAACTTGCCTCCGCTTTGGAACACAACAGGAATGGAGCGCACAAAAGTCTCCATCCTCTCATATTGCGGGTTCACAACAACTTTGTCTGCCATCTTACACGTTTATTTTCCACAAAGGTAAGTTAAAGCTATATCATTTCAAAGCAAAACATATTTTATTTTCACGAAGGGCAATATAAGCAAATACAAACATAGCATTACTTCTGCATGTGTACAAACTCCGTAGGAGTAACTTTAAGAACAGAACGGAAAGCACGTACAAAACTTGAGTAGTCAGCAAAGCCACATTGGTCAGCAACCTCACTGAAACTCATCTCAGGATGGATAGTAAGCATCCGTTTTGCTTTTTCCACCTTCAACCGCTGGATGTATTGCACAGGTGTCATTCCTGTCAATGCCAACAAATTACGATACAACTGACTATAACTCACACACATTTTTGATGCTACCATATTGACATTTACGGATTCTCCATTACCAAGCATCAGATAAATTGTATCCGTAAGCCGGTTTATGAAATGTATCCCCAGTGCCTGACGGCTGTCAGTGATAGACTCATCTTCTTCTGCTTGCCTATCATTATCCGCAAACATCTTTTGTGAAAACTTCTTACGCAACAATTCGCGCTGTTCCAATAGCTTCCTAACACGTATCAACAATTCATCACTACTAAATGGTTTTGTCAGGTATGCATCAGCACCCGCCTCAAGTCCTTTTATCTTATCAGACTCTGTAACTTTTGCAGTAATGACAATGACAGGAATATGACTGGTAAGCTCATCAGCGCGAATCTGACGGCACAACCCCAAGCCGTCCAACTTTGGCATCATAAGATCTGCAACTATGATGTCAGGCAACTTCTCACGGGCAATCTCTGCGCCACATTCTCCATCAGATGCATACAATACATTATACAAGCCATTGAGGCTCATTGCTATATATGCAGCAGCATCAGCATTATCCTCTACTATGAGTACATTGGACTTATCCATTCTTTCATTCTTAGCAGGCATAAATTCAAAATCGTCATACTCCTCATCATAATCAATGTCTTCATGTCTTACAGAAGTGATGTCCATCATATCTGCATGCCCATGCTTTATTGGCAACGTAATATGGAATATAGTTCCCTGCCGCTCCTCACTTTCAGCAGCTATCGTGCCATCGAGCGACTTAACGATTTGATCTGCCAAAGCAAGTCCGATACCCGAACCGATGCTGTTGTCATTATCACACTGATAAAATGGTTCGAATATATGCGGAAGACTTTGTGATGGTATACCTTTTCCGTTGTCCGCTACATCAACAAACAGCTTATTCTGACGTGTTCTGATATTGACCTCAACCTTACCGCCTACAGGTGTAAACTTAAGAGAGTTCGACAACAAATTACTTATAAGCTTATTAATATATTCTGGAATGAAATCTGTTTCTATATTTTTTTCTTGAGTAGTAACGTACAAACTGATACCGTGCGAATTTGCATAGCTTTTGAAACTTTCCACAATCATCTCTATATAAGCCACAATATTGCCACTACGCCAATTTGGAGTTCCAACAGCTGAACGTACCTTGGAAATATCAAGCAACTGGTTTATAAGATTTAATATATGATTGCCTTGCCGCTCAATAGCACCACCCATTGTCTTTGCATCCTCCACCGTAACATTGTCTTTTTGCAAATCATGACTAAATCCGAGTATAACAGTCAACGGTGTCCGAAACTCGTGGGTTATATTCGTAAAAAACGTTTCCCTCACTGCGTTTAATTGTTTCAATGCCTCATGGCTACGCATACGCAACTGGCGGTTACGAATCAGTAACACTATGATTCCAACAAGCAGAAGAGCTATGGCAGCAAACACCACATAACCAATGTGTCTTGCTGAGCGTTCGCGATTCAGTTTATCATTAGCTGCGTTTATTCTTCGCGATTGTTGTCCCCGCTCAATATTATATGTAGCGCTCTGCATACGGTTCACCTTCTCCATATCGACCAAACTGTCTTGCAGAGCGGTAGCATATTCATGAGCCGTTAAAGCCCCATGCCAATCTCCGCGTTCTTTATATAACCTATAATATAATGTATAGACTTCCGCCAAGTGCTCTGTACTATGGATCTTGTCCGCAATATCTTTTGCATCATTGAGATATGCCTCAGTTTTCACATAATCATGCATCGCAAGGTACACTCCGGCAAGAGCTATAAGAGAATTCAATGTATGCCACTCATCTTTCGAATCTTTCATTAGGTTGTATGACTCGGTATATTCTATAAGAGCCTTCTCATACTCATGGGCCTTCTCATACAAATTACCATAATAAGTATGACACAATGCCACTCCAAGCATATTACCATCTTGCTGATTCAGTTCCATCGACTTATGGTAATAAACCCATGCACTATCAATTTCTCCGCTTTCTTCAAATACTGAACCGATATTTGCATAATTAATGGCCTGACCAGTAAGGCTGTTCAAAGATTTTTCCCCTGCGAGCGCAAGACGAAGTGTACTGTCTGCAAGATGTAAATCACCGATGGTAAGATATACGTTTGCAAGTCCATTGAGCGATACTACACGATTTTTCTTCGCGGTAAAAGAAGTATCAGAACATTCGTCTGCCATCATGAGAGCTCTTCTATGGTATTGTTGTGCTGCGTCGAGCGTACCAATACGCCGATAATCAGTGCCAATATTATTCAACGCCTGAACCATCTCGATGGTGTCGTTAACCTGCTCAGCAAGAGCGAGGCCCTCACCATGCCTTTGCAATGCCGCATCGAACAAATTCTCGTTTCTCAGCTGCTTGCCCCATTCACGCAAAGCCACAATCTCACCTATGATATTATTCCCGTTCCTCATGACATGGTACAGACTGTCGAGTGCAGGAATTCCCTTCACTGATTTTACCATACTGTCTGCCTCCTTCCGTTGCTCACTGGTGACTGATGGTATACTGTTATCCGAACACGATACAAGCAAACAAAACATATATAAAGTTGCCCAATACCTATTTATCATGAAATAATCTACTATCTTATGCATTACACCCTATAATATAATGACAACAAAGTTAGCCTTTCTTCTTCAAACAACCAAATGAATTTGTGCTTTTGCCACTATTCATTAATTATAAGACGTGTCACGCGGTAAGAAGTGAAGTCTGTCCGAAAATTCAATGCTTAGTAATATTTCACGATGAGATGAAAGATTATACAAGAACTTTGAAAGATTTTGCAATGGCACTCATAGTATTTTAAGTTACTTTTGCAACATGAAAATTCATTTGTAACAAAAACTATAAACATCCAAAGATATGAAATTAACAAGAAAAATCACGGTGCTCACCGCTTTAGTGGCATGCACTTCCCTGCAGGCGCAGGTGGACAACTATGGAGTGTTCAAACATCTCGGTGCTGACATCAATGTAGGTTCACAAGGTATCGGTTTTGACCTTGCTACACCCGTAACTAATTATTTAGAGTTTAGCTTTGGAATGAACTTCATGCCTGGGTTTAAGATCGATGGTGATGTTGACGTTAACGACATTAAAGCCACCTATACTTATGCAGGTCAGCAATACGACTACAACATTCCGCTTGATGAGGTTAACATAGAAGGGAAACTAGGACGTACTACTGCTGACTTTAAATTGAATTTCTATCCATTCGGAAAGAAGAACGACCTCTTCATTGCCGCAGGCTTCTCATTCGGTGGCAAGAAAATAGCTAAACTCAAAGGGCACAACGATGAGATTGGCAAATTCATGAGAGGTGAAGGTGTGTATGCCTCAATTCCTGCTGATGCAGTAAAGCAGGTAAATGCGGAAATCGACAAATATGAAGTAGACTTCAACGACAATGGTGATATCATCGGAGATGTACGTGTACACAGTTTCCGCCCATACGTAGGATTAGGCTATGGCAGACTTGTGCCCAAGCATCGGCTTGGCTTCCGTGTAGAACTGGGTTGCCAGTTCATGGGCAAAATGAAAATATATCAGAACAACAAGGAAGTAGACTTGAACCGAATCTATCAGGAAACAGGAGAAAAGGCAACAGATGACCTCTCTGATTTCATCGACAAATTCACTGTATACCCTGTGCTTAAAATATCACTGACAGGAAGGATATTCTAAAACACCAAACTGACAGACATATTTATGCAGGATGCCGACGTAGTATATGCACGGCATCCTGCTTTCATTAAGCTATGGCTCATCTTTTTGTGTGCCTTGTAATTTTTTCGCTTTGGTTTTCTGCGTAGTAAAAGATATTTTCCTACGTAGGTTTTAATCATTCCCTACGTAGAGAAAGATCTTTTTCTATAGCATTACAACATCAGTAATGCTGTTTCGGAACCGCATTTATACAGCTTCGTTAACATTTTTATGCTGTACCAATAACATTACGACTTCCCTACTATGTGATCCCGTAGCGAAACGAGCGGATCTTCATTGCTCGCTGTGTTGCTATGATGTCTTAGTCCAAATGCTATGCTACAGTGTTATGAGGTCTGCTATGGAGATTCTCTCGCTGCGCTGCGGGATGACGGATGAGGGATGAAGTAAAAAGGAAAGTATGAAGTGTCAGGTAGGTATGACGTGCCTGGCATGGTCGTGACGGCAAGGTGCAGGTACTTTTGAGTCCAGTGGACTCATGGTGTGCGACTACCACAATGCTGTGGGATAGCGAGTTGACAATATACACCTTACTATATATATACGTGCGTGGGAGAAAAATCGCATGATGTTATGTAAGTACTTGCGTGGGCAAGGTTAAGTACTTGCGTTTTTTCCTCATTTTTTAGCTCCAAAAAGGTATCAATATCGTTGGCGGTTTTAATGCATTTCGTTGACCATTTAAATGCATTTCGTTGGCGGTTTTAATGCATTTCGCTTTTGTCTCACAAATTACACGAATTTACACGGATGATGTAAAGGGAAAGGGCAATGTCAAGCGGCGACCCTGTTTGGGTCGTGGTATCTCTCTATATTGCTACACCTTCCCTCACGAGGGAGGGTTACTAAGCGGTGAGTCAGCCTGACTCGTAAAATCACGACCACGGTACTATAAAGGAGCGATAATGTACATGTACAATTGAGTCTAACCCCCAGTGGCTTAATACAGATTTACTTTACAACATTTACCCCTCAGATGTCGGGTGGTTTAAAACATCGTCACTCCTCATCAATGCCGGTAATTCTGCCTTCGTCTGTCAGCCGGAGGCCATCATCGGAAATGGTAATTAAATGCCGTTTATACAAATCACCCGCAGCCTTTTTGAACGTCTTCTTACTTACATGAAATTCTGCATATATGTCTTCCGCCGAACTCTTGTCGTGGAACGGACAATAGCCATCAGCTCTGTCGGACATATATTTGAACAACTCAGCAGAGAAATCTGCTACGTGTCTGCCTCCAGATGCCTGCAAAGCAAGGTCGATTTTACCGTCTGGACGTACATTCTTCACAAAAGCAGCCTGTCGGTCACCAATATGAACCGCCTGAAATATCTCATTGTGATATATCAGTCCGCTGTACTTTCCTTCCACAATTGCTTTAAACCCAAGTTCCGTCTGTTGCTGAACCATTATTTCTACACTGTCACCCGAATTGTACGGAGGCATGTCTTTCGACAAGAATTTTTCTATCTTGGCTGAGGCAACGATGCGTGAGGTCAATGTATCAATATAGCAATAAATCATATATTTACCTCCCTGCTTCATGCGTGCTTTCTGTTCCTTAAACGGGCAGAACAAGTCTTTCATCAATCCCCAATTGAGGAATGCTCCATACTGGTTAACCCAGCTAACCTCAAGACATGCGAATTGTCCCACCTCAACAAGTGGATACTCGGTAGTGGCAATAAGACGCTCCTCATTGTCGAGATACAGAAATACATCAACAATATCACCTATCGTGCAACCTGTCGGGACATAGCGTAGAGGCAACAAAATATCACCTATCTCACCACCATCAAGATATACACCAAAATCAACTTCACGCAGAACTTTAAGTTTATTCCATTTCCCCAAGCGGATATCTGGGGTAATATATTGTTCATTCCCTTTCATTGGTTAACTTTGAATTTATTGGATCTTGCCCTATGGTTGTTATGTCTGTCTTATCCGGCGAGTCTATAGCATCAACAATTATCCCATCGGCAATGTGTATTATACGATCAGTCATTTGTGCAAGTTTCTCGTCGTGAGTAACAATTACAAAAGTCTGTTCAAATTTGTCTCTTAAATCGAAGAACAGCTTATGTAATTCCTCCTTATTCTTACTGTCAAGGCTGCCGGAGGGCTCGTCGGCAAGGATAACCGCCGGATTGTTGATTAACGCTCGTGCAATTGCCACTCGCTGCTGCTCACCACCCGACATCTCGCCAGGCTTATGGTCCTCCCTATCTTTCAGTCCAAGATATTCTAATAACATTTTTGCCCGCTTCTTCGCTTCACCATGCGGTTTCCTCGCAATCATAGCAGGAATAATGACATTTTCGATTGCAGTGAATTCGGGAAGTAACTGATGCGATTGAAATACAAATCCTATGTGGAGATTACGATAGCGTGCCTGTGCTGCCATATTCATTTTAGTCAGATTATTTCCCTCAACCAGTACATCTCCACTATCCGGAGTGTCGAGCGTTCCCATAATCTGCAATAGAGTGGTCTTACCGGCACCACTTGGACCGACAATACTTATAACGTCACCTTTATTAACTTGAAGGCTTATGCCCTTCAATACTTGCAGGTCACCAAAACTCTTTGTTATATTCTTTAATTCAATCATATCATTCTTAGTTATCCTACTTTACTAATCCATTTCGACATCCAAGCCGAAAGCCTTGTTGTATGATATTGCTTTTCCAATGGTGCGGAGAATGAATACGCCTCGTTGTTCTTGCCGTATTGGTCAGGATAAATCACCATTACACTACAGTGACTGAAGTAATTCGGTACAACCTTATTTAATTTATCAAACGACTTTTGATAGCTTATTCCTCCAGGACGTGCAGTTACAATGACAAACAATTGGTCTGCGTTTACACGATTTTTTAATGCAATCAAGTCCTGCCAGCTGTCAATCATTTTATACTCTGCTCTGACATTCTTATGATAACGCTGAACATACTGGTAAATCAACCTTCCGGTAGCATCAGAAGTATGAAACTCAATCTTACACCCAATCTCACCTGCCAAACGCGCCAATCTACGAACCCACCGATAAAAACCTACTTCATATTCAGCTTTAGCCGGCACAGCAACTACAATTTTTCGCATAGTACTGACCGGCATATTGTAGCTTGCGATTATTAACTGACGGTTCATACTGTCAATCAGTGTTTGTGCGAAATATCCATAAAACGAGGTATCACCATCTTTTTGGTCATGAGGACCCATCACAATCTCTGATGCGTCATTTTCACGCATACTATGCACGACACCATTAACAAGGTTAACAGCCAGGCGGCTTTGAACCTGTACAGGTACATCAGTTGCCACACATATTTCTTCTGCATCATCAAGAATTTCCTTACTTTCTCTCTGCGATTTTTCTGTATAGTCAGCATCATTGACCACATGCAAGCAAATTAATCCACGGTTCAATGCCTGGTTTCTCATCATTATAGCAGTCTGGACGAGGTTACGAATCTTTGTTGTATCCTTGACCAATACTAATATTTTCTCATCATCGGC
Source organism: uncultured Bacteroidaceae bacterium (assembly GCA_964452915.1). Classification (GTDB taxonomy): domain Bacteria; phylum Bacteroidota; class Bacteroidia; order Bacteroidales; family Bacteroidaceae; genus Colivivens. The sequence continues at coordinate 34,359 of CAYVNW010000006.1, forward strand.
AGGTCGGGTTTGTGTGTTCTCCCGTTCGCTATCAGCCTGCATCCTCAACTTACGCGCCGCTTGGTCGGTTGCCATTGAGCTGATTATACATGAAATTAGAATCATCATCACAACACCATCAAGCACAGTATTATCCATCAAATGCTCTCCAGGAGCGACTTCTAAGCTTGTTCCAACCATAACCATGGCTATTGCACCGGCTGCATGGGCTTCAGACAGTCCAAACATCATCAATCCCTGAGCATGATTGAAATGAAACAGACAACGGGCGCACGTAGACGCAATCAATTTCGACAGTGTGCTTGTAAGCACTATAATCAATACGATAAATACAGCATTCCAATCACTAATCAACGGTTTCAGGTTCACTAACATACCAACTCCTACAAGGAAATATGGAATGAATATGGCATTGCCGACAAACTCAATGCGATTCATCAACGATGATGAGCGTGGAATGAACCGGTTGAAGATAAGTCCGGACAAAAACGCTCCAAGGAGTCCTTCAATTCCACATAATTCCGCAAGGGCGGCAGAGAAGAAAACCATTACCAGCACAAATATATATTGTATGACCCTTTCGGTATAGCGTTTAAAGAACGCTCTTATAACAAAAGGGAAAACCAAAATGACCCCGACAAAATAAAGGATACATTTCAGTGAGAATAAAATCCAAAACCACGCATCATTAGATCCTCTATACTGTCCTGCGATAACAGCCAGCAATATAAGAGCGAACAGCAATGCGATCATCGTGGCTGAAATAGATATTGTCACTGAGGGATTCTTTGACAAGCCATACTTCGCAACTATTGGATAGGCCACAAGCGTATGCGATGAAAAGATGCAAGCAAGCAACAGTGACGCAGAAAGTGTATATTCCAATAAATAATAACCTGTTACATAGCCGAAAACAAAAGGTATTAATGAGGTCAACACTCCAAATACAAGCCCTTTCGATATATATTGCTTAAAGCCTACAAGGTCCATTTCAAGACCCGCAAGAAACATTATATAGTATATGCCTACTTGTCCAAACAATGTGAAACTTGCATCTCGGTCGAGGACATGGAACCCATTTTCTCCAATTAAAACTCCTGCAAGAATGTAACCGATTATGTGCGGAATTCTCAACCATCCAAACACTAACGGTGCTAATAATATAATAAGGAGTACGAGGAAGAACACCCACGTGGGGTCAGTGATAGGCAAGTGTATGTATTGAGTTATAGCATCCATCATAGGGTCTGTTACAGTCAGAAAGTTCTGCAAAGGTACGAATTATTTTGTAATACACAGAAAGCTACAACAAATAATCAAGAAAAAGAGTAACACATTACAATGTGCATTACCTGAAAATGAAAGTGAAGTGATTCCACACCGTCGTCAGCAAGCCATAATGACATGCCATGATCTTGAAACGCTCTATGAGCGATGCTATGTGATTCTTGCGTGTCATGCCGCCGTCAAGGTAGTCTGTGAGGATCATTTGCGTATTGATATTCTTCAAATGCCTTTTGTCACTCTCTTTCATTACCTTTATGCACCAATCCACATCTGCTGAATAATGATATTTTGTATCATATGACACACAAATGCCGCGTCTGGCGTAAAACGACTGGTGGCAAACAAGCATACCACGTTGAAAAGACTTCCATGTCAGGCTCACAGGAGCGGACAAATGACGGTGTCGAAGAAAATGTCCATCAATATCAACAACGTCTGTATCACCATAAATTATGCCGGCATCATCTATGTTATCTATATTATCAAACACGTCCTCAACGGTCCGCGCATCATGGAACTTATCGCCAGCATTCAGAAAGCACACAAACTCACCCTTAGCAACACGCAACCCCTTATTCATAGCATAATACAAGCCATCATCACGCTCGCTTATAATTGTAACATTGATAGCCGCATTTCTATTCTTATATGCTTTTACGATGTCAACTGTACCATCATTTGACGCACCATCAACAATGATATGTTCAATAAAGCCACGATAAGTCTGACACTCCACACTTTTGAGAGTACGCTCCACTGTAGCTTCAGCGTTGTAAGTAACGGTTATTATAGACAATAAAGGCAAATTCATTGTTCAAGAAGCATTTCATAAATTTCTGTATACCTACGCGCCACACGGTCCTCACTATACGTGTTGACGGCTTTTGTATGAGCGTCTGTACACAATGAATCATAACGAGATTTATCAAGGCACCATCTGATACCGTCTGCAAAATCTTGTGAGTTTTTATATTCAGCTACATAGCCATTCTTTTTGTGATCAATCATCTCAGGAATACCACCGATATTGAAGCCTACACATGGAGTACCACACGACATTGCTTCAACAATTGTATTTGGGAGGTTATCTTGTAAGGAAGGAGTAACAAAGATGTCTACAGCATTATATAATTCGACTATATCTTGCTCATTGCTCAAATAATCAACAGGGAAGACCTCGAGAGGAATGGAATTCTTCACCTTCATCGCATCTCCACCCAGAACAACCACACCAATGTTCATCGCAAGCTCAGGGTCTTCAAACTTTATTATGTTACAAGCCTCCACAAGATACTTAAAGCCTTTGCGTTCATCTGTAATCCGTTGTGAGCCAAACAGTATAAGGCGTTTTCCTACAGGCAACCTACGTTTCTTACGCACCTCATCCATATTCATCGGACGGAATATGTGTGAATTAATGGCGTTGGGTATGCACGTTACAAACTGCCCGCGTGTCAGTGCACTTTTATTCGCCAAACTTGCAATCCACTCACTGCAACCTACAAAAGCGAGTTTTACTCCACCATATAGTTTTCTCTTTTGTTCATACACCTTTATTGCAGGATCGCTTGCCACCCCACCATTAGAAAGCAGATCACATTTATAACAGTAGTTTTGATACTTTGTGCAATCGCCGGAATAATGACAAATGCCGGTGAAGTACCACATGTCGTGCATCGTTATAACCACCGGCTTCCCTGAATGTATTATTTTATACAAGTCACTCATCGAAAGAAACCCTTGGTTGATCCAATGCAGATGGACTACATCAGCTTGTTCGAATTCATATAGTTTAGTTATATCTGTCCCTGTATTTGCAATATCAATCTGAAAAAGATTACGTTTACTGAATCCGTTAGCGACCCATATACAAAAACGTTCCCACATAAATTTCAATGGCAAAAGCCATGAAGAGGGGATGGCGCTTACTGTCATACTGTCGGTTTGTTTATCACGTACAAGCATCCTTGCCTTGACCCCATTTTTCTTCAAGGCTTCCATCAGACGGGTTGCAGCAATAGCCGCACCGCCAATTCGTTCCGAGGTGTTGATGATAAGTACTCTCATTTCAAATGCAAAGGTACGCAAAAATCATCAAGAATTATTGGTCAAAAACAGATAATCACATAAAAAACATAAAAAAACGTGCAAATTCATTGCTCGTACCGAATTAATCATTACCTTTGTGCCGTCAACCGCTTCAGTAGCTCAGTCGGTTAGAGCACCTGACTGTTAATCAGGGGGTCGTTGGTTCAAGCCCATCCTGAAGCGCCAGCCCACTGCCATGCATGGCAGTGGGTTTTAATTGCAACAATTATAATAAGATGAGACAAGCCCTTGTTTCCTTTGTTTGTGGAATTTATCTCACAGATCTCTTTATTGGCACTATAGGATGGAGTTTAAACTCACAGTTAATCGTGCTTGTGCTGCTTGATATCACATTGATACTGCTTTATAAATTGAGAGCTGTTTATGCTTATGCACTCGTCACATACTTGTTTTGTCTTGTACTTGGCTCCACTATGTTACGTGTGAGATACAATGAAGTCCGGTATGGAGTTTCACGTCAGACACACGACATTCAAGGAGTCGTCATTGAAGAACCAATAGCTAAGAAAAAAACCGTTGCTGTGAAACTAAGAACCGACAGTGGTGCGTTGGTGATTGTATATCTGATACCCAAATACAAACTCAACATAGGCGATCACATTAGCGCCCATTCCAATTATGGAATGTCGCCAACTTGTACATTAGACAATAAAGACTCTGTATATGAGGAATATCATAAATACTTATTCTATCAAAGTTTCTCTGCTACTTGTTATGTTGGTGACTCGTGGGAAAAAGCAGACGGCAAAAAGAGAAACAGCCTATATACAAAGTTGCATTCATTGCAACAAGATATGATAAAAGAATATAATAAAGCAGGATTCACAGGCGATGAAGGAGCAGTAATAGAAGCGATGACGACAGGAAGCAGTAATCATGTATCCAAACAACTGAGACGACGATTCTCCAGCTCGGGTATAAGTCATATACTGGCTCTATCAGGCTTTCACCTTTCGATAATATATATGTTGCTCGAACTGTTCCTTTTCAATTCGTTCATGCCGTTAAAGTGGCGGCTCATATCACGCTTGATTACAATTGTATTCATAGCGGCATATGTTATGATCGCCGGAGCACCTCCCTCGCTTGTAAGAGCCGCAATTATGTGTTGTGCAATGATTGTCAGTCAGATGTTCCGCAGGAAGATTAACAGTCTCGACACACTTGTATTCACGGCTATGGCAATGCTATTATGGAATCCTCTACTTTTATTTAACGTGGGGTTTCAACTCTCATTCCTTTCTATGTTAGGATTAATCACTATGGGGAGCCAGCTATACAACATATTAACCATAAAGAACCCGATCGTACGGAAAGTAACAAGTAGCGTATCATCAACAATAATATGCAATGCTTTTACCCTTCCTTTAGTCGCTTACTATTTTGGCACTATTCCTCTTTTGGCCATAGCGAGCAATTTGTTGGCTGGTGTCCTTTCTATGATTCTGCTTTTCCTTGCCGCATTGTGGTGGTTGTTTGCGTTATGTCATTCCATTCAGCAACTGACAGGCACACTGCTTATGCATACTTCCGCACTTTTAACCGGCATGACAAATTATATAACATTTGTTGACTGGGCAACAATTGAATGGCATCCGAACAAAACAGGAGTAGCATTATGTTATTTGCTGCTGATTGTCATGTATATTTTTTTACGCCGGTTCAAGATTCTGCCAACATAATAAGTGCGCGGTTCTCTGCAGCCTCCATAATTGCACGTTCGCCAGGACCTTTGTCGTTGATGCCACACAAGTGGAGTATGCCGTGTATCATTACCCGATTCAATTCATCTGCAAATGCCGTATGTTGCTGCTTAGAATTTGACGAGACTGTGTCTATACTGATAAATAAATCACCACTTATAGTTTTTCCCGTTGAATAATCGAACGTTATTATGTCAGTATAATAATCATGTTGCAGGTATTTGCGGTTCACATCAAGTATTTTCTCATCATTACAGAAAACGTACCCAATGTCACCAACAATTTTAGCATATGAGGCAGCGACGCGTCTTACCCAATCTTGTACCTTTTGCTGGTTGATGCGAGGCATTTCAACACCATCACATTGAAAGCTTATCATAGTAACCGTCCTCCTTTATGGTCGCAACACCTTTATTATAGATTTCGTTTGCATTATTGTAAATCTGATAATATCCGTTCATATCCCATATATTGCGCGCTATAAGAGCTTTTAGCTGAAGTTTCAGCAAAGGCATTGAACGTTCAAGCAATGAATCGGTATATACTATCTCTGCCTTTTTTGCAAGGTCGAGAAGGAGATCAATAACATCTTGCCCGACTTCATACGAAGATTGGAAGTCAGAGAACGTCTTATAGTCTTTTGTAAGGCGTTTGCGGTTCTTCTCTGTATACCTCAAGCATGTTTGTATGACGCAGCTTTTTGCAAGCAGTTCACGATGTAACTGTGTATACATTGTTGTGTCAAGAGGAACATAGACATCCGGCATTATTCCTCCACCTCCATACACTACACGATGATTTTTCAGCGTGGTAAACTTTAGAGAATCGGCAAAGTGTATGCTGTCAGGATTTGTCAGCTCACCACTATTCAATCTGTCAAGCATATCCTTGTTGTAGTCTTCGGAGTGTCCTTTCTCAAAAGGTTTCTGAATGCATCTGCCTGAAGGGCTGTAATAATGCGCAGTAGTCAGACGGATCATGGATCCGTCAGGCAATTCGATGGGGCGTTGTACCAGTCCTTTTCCAAACGAGCGCCGCCCGACAACCAGGCCACGGTCGTTATCCTGTATGGCACCAGTTACAATTTCGGATGCAGACGCTGTATAACTGTCTATCAATACCACAACCTTACCAGTACGCATAAAACCTGTTCCGTCAGCTCTGTATTCCCGTCGTGGCATAGCACGGCCCTCGGTAAAGACGATCAAATCGCCTTTATCAAGGAACTCGTTGCTTATTTCGACTGCTGCCTGCAAATATCCTCCACCATTTGCCTGCAAGTCGAGTACAAGATCAGTCATACCTTGATCTTTCAGTTTATGTAAAGCGCTGACAAACTCCTGATGAGTTGTTGCTCCAAAATTGTTTATCCGTATATACCCAGTAGTAGGGTCGATCATATATGATGCATCAATTGAGAATACAGGAATCTTATCACGAGTCACAACAAAATAATGTAAGCCCTTCACACCATCACGCATTATGCCCAACTTTACTTTCGACCCTTTCGGACCACGCAGTCTGCACTTTATTTCATCGTTTGTTAGTTTCTGTCCTGCAATTGAAGTATCATTAACCGTAATAATACGGTCTCCTGCAATAATTCCAACACGTTCTGAAGGTCCGTCACTTACCGGTTGCACCACAACCAATGTGTCTTCTACCATATTATATTGTACACCTATACCCTCAAAATTACCTTCAAGCGGTTCGGTCAGTGATTTCACTTCCTTTGCAGGCGTATAAGCAGAATGTGGATCGAGCTGTTTAAGCATGCCATTAATAGCATCCTCAACTATTTTATTTTCGTCCACACTGTCAACATAAATCTGATTGATTGCAGACTCTGCTAAAATCAATTTGTGCAAAGGACTGTTTAGAAATGGATTTGCAGCATGATCTTGTGCTATCATGCACGCTGTAAACATCCACAACAGGACTGATTGTAATAATTTGTTCATCGCAAGTACTTTTTTATGTCTGATGGTAAGAACATACTGACATCCTTACCATATTTGATTAGTTCTCTTACAATACTTGAACTGATGCTTGCATACCGCTCTTCAGTGAAGAGTAGTATTGTATCTATACCGGTCAGGCTTCGGTTGATATCAGCCATCCGCCGTTCGTACTCAAAGTCTTTTATATCTCTGACACCTCTTACGAGCGCCGATACTCCTATCTGATTTGCAAAATCGGTTGTCAATCCATCGTAATGTATAACTGTTACTCTTGGCTCATTACTGTAAATACCTTTTATATAATTAAGTCTGTCATTTAAATTCAACAAGGCATGCTTATCTGAATTAACACCTATAGCGACAACGACTTCATCAAACAAACGGAGCGTGCGATCAACTATTGACTTGTGGCCTAACGTAAAAGGATCGAAACTTCCCGCAAATAGAACCTTTGTCATAATGAATCCTCCTCCTTCATTTCAGTATCTGCTTCAGGTTTATCCTCCTCAATTACGAGATTGTTTATGATAAAACTCTGACGCTCCATTGTATTTTTACCCATATAATATTTAAGCAACTCCGGAACTTTATCAGTTTTCCTCAGTGTAACTTGCTCCAGCCGAATATCGGGGCCAATGAAATTTTTGAATTCATCAGGCGAGATCTCGCCAAGTCCTTTGAATCGTGTTATTTCAGGTTCTGGACCAAGCAAATGTATAGCATTCTTCCTTTCCTCCTCTGAATAACAATACAATGTAATAAAATCATTTTTATCATCGGGCTTGCCTTTCATCAGTTCTTCAAGAGCTGCCTTCTTTATACGTTTTTTTCTGTTTCGTACCCGAAACAGTGGCGTTTGTAGGATATAGACATGTCCTTTTCTAATCAGTTCCGGAAAGAACTGCAAGAAGAAGGTGATCATAAGCAGGCGTATATGCATTCCGTCTACATCGGCATCAGTTGCCACAATTACTTTATTATATCTCAGGCCATCTATTCCATCTTCAATATTCAGTGCAGCTTGAAGCAGATTAAACTCCTCATTCTCATAAACTACTTTCTTTGTCAACCCATATGCATTAAGTGGCTTCCCGAGCAGTGAAAACACTGCTTGAGTCTCCACATCACGGCTTTTCGTGATGCTACCGCTCGCTGAGTCACCTTCTGTAATAAAGATACTACTGTCTTCTTTTTTGTCGCCCTTCAAGTCATTGAGATGCACACGGCAATCACGCAACTTCCTATTGTGCAGATTTGCTTTCTTAGCCCGCTCGCGTGCGAGTTTGGTCACACCCGCGATTGCCTTACGCTCACGTTCATTATCAAGAATTTTTTGCTGTATGATTTCAGCCACATCAAGATTCTTATGGAGATAATTATCCACCTCTGTCTTTATGAAATCACCTACAAACTTATTAACGCTTATGCCTCCGTTGGGCTCCATAGTGAGCGAGCCAAGTTTAATCTTTGTCTGACTCTCAAATTGTGGTTCTTGTATATTGATAGCTATCGCAGCGACAATTCCGTTTCGTATATCTACATACTCATAGTTCTTATTAAAGAATTCTTTGATCGTTCGTGCTATGTGTTCCTTAAACGCACTTTGATGTGTGCCGCCTTGCGATGTATGCTGACCATTAACAAACGAATGATATTCTTCACCATATTGTTCGTTAGTATGCGTGAACGCAATCTCTATATCTTCACCCTTCAGATGGATTATGTCATACAGGGGTTTGGTGTCCATCGTGTCTATCAATAAGTCCTTAAGGCCGTTACGACTTATAATTCGCCTTCCATTGTAATATATTTCAAGACCAGTGTTTAGATATGTATAGTTCCTGAGCATTGTCTCAACGAACTCAGTCTGGAATTGATAATTCAGAAACAACGTGTCATCAGGTTCAAAATATACATAAGTACCAGACTCCTCATGTGATTCTTCTGTTACATCGCTCTGCAATACTCCTCTCTCGAACTTTGCTATACGTACTTTACCATCCCTGTAACTGCGGACCTCATAAGTGGAACTCAACGCATTTACAGCCTTCGAGCCGACACCATTCAATCCAACACTCTTCTTGAATGCCTTCGAATCATATTTTCCACCTGTGTTCAGCATGCTGACAGCCTCAATTAACTTTCCCTGTGGAATTCCACGTCCGAAATCTCGCACACTGACTGCCTTTCCACCGGAAATCTCTACCTCAATGCGTTTGCCTGCATTCATTTTGAACTCGTCGATGGAGTTATCAATAGTTTCCTTCAGCAATACATATATACCATCTTCTTCATGCGAGCCGTCGCCCAACCGTCCTATATACATACCTGGACGGGTGCGCACGTGCTCCATATCACTTAAATGACGTATATTCTCGTCTGTATACTCTACACTGTTTATTTTATTTTCTTGATCCTCTGCCATGTATTATCTTCAGTTTCCTAATCCTTCATATCCAATGCTTATAGCTGGTTGCAGTAATATTCCGGTGGTTTTACGAACCAAATACCATATGTTATAATAGTTTCTTAAAACATCTTCTACGCTTATGTTGCCTTCGTTCAAAATATATCCATTGCGACTGCACCTTTGAATTTACCTCCAATTCAGGATTCGTCTCCACGTATTTGTAACCTTCGGAAATATAGTTCGGCAACAGATCGTAGAACAACACCGCATTTACTCCCTTGCCTTGATATTCAGGCAATAGCCCGACAAGCATCAAGTCGAGAGTGTCGGGTTTCTTCCATTTCAACGCTTTAAGCAAATAGAACCATCCTATCGGGAACAGTTTGCCCTTAGCCTTTTGAAGAGCTTTCGAGAGTGACGGCATTGAGATTCCTACACATATCAATTTCCCTTTTGAGTCTGTTATGATTGAAACAAGTTTCAAATCAATAAATGGTATGTATATTTTCACATAATGGTCTATCTGTTTGTCACTCAATTCAGAATATCCAAACAATGGTTTAAAAGCCTCATTGATTACTTGAAAGATCTCTCTACCATAATCATTGCGTAACTTCCTTCTTGACTTGTACCTTTTTATTTGTAATCCATACTTTTCGATTACTATTTTTGCTATCCTTGTCAGACGCTCCGGTACCCCTGTATCTCTCGGCACTGTCATAAGCAATTCTATCCAATCTGCTTCTTTTTCAAATCCAAGAGCCTCCATATGTTTAGGGTAATACGGGTAGTTGTATATAGTAGCATTCGTGCCAAGCTCCTCGAATCCCTCGACCAACATGCCTTCTGCATCCATATCGGTAAATCCCAATGGTCCTTGAATTGTATCCATGCCCTGCTTTTTGCCCCATGTAGCCACAGCATCAATCAAAGCTTTACTGACATCCATATCATCGATAAAATCAATATACCCAAAACGAACCATTTTCTGTTTCCATCGTTCGTTGGCCTTCCTGTTGATTATACCTGCGATCCTGCCTACAATCACGCCATCCGTATATGCAAGATAATATATTGCATCACAAAATTCCATGGCAGGATTTTTGTCCGAAAACGTATCAAGCATGTCCTCATAGATGTCAGGCACTGAGTATGGATTATCTTTATACAACTCGTAATTAAACCGGATGAATTTCTTTAATTCATTCTTCGTCTCTACCTGTTTTATTACAACTTTACCCATATATTTCTATTATGAATTGACAAAGTTACAAAAAAAAATATTGACTAAAGACCATTTTATGATTATTAACTAAGTGCCTGTCACCAACTGAATGTCTGTAGTCGTACATTACTGACATAAGTGACAAAGTAAGCAAGCCAAACGGACAGACGAGATCTTCCGGCTTTGAATTCCTCATGTTCCGCAGTGTACTTTGCAGGACACCATGGCAGTATCGGGCTAATCAGGCCAATCAGTCTAATCAAATCAATGTTAGTCAATAAAAGTAAAGTTTAACCGAGGAAATCTGCATTGAGAATAAGCTTTTGATCGTTTCAACCTGCATTATAATTGTGGCTTCAAGCAGTCATCTTAAAATGTTAGGTCACAGGAACGTTCGCTATATAAACGCTCACTCATTCATTGTCTGGCATTTGCCAGACGATTGTTGGGCATTTGCCCAACAATAAGTGGATGAACAGGTTCAAGCAGCCATCCATTATCATAAAGTCCACTTATTAAAGCTGCTACTCTCCAAAAGGGCTCCATATTGATCATCGTTATAACCGCAAACGGATGTTGCCAAGAAGGCAAACAAAAGGGGTGGCAACTTGCATGCTCCCCCCCCGGCTATGTACTAATACATAAACACTTTTCAACATTGATATTGTCGTCAATATCAGTGTTTCGTAGAGTGCTTGCGCACATCATCAAGAAAATCTGTCATTTTCTTGAGATTTGCCTCAGAATACATTCCCATTCCGTGTCCGCCTTCTGGCTCAAGAGTAAGTTCTGTCTTAACTCCGGCCGACTTCAGCTTACCATACAACGTTTCACCTTGAGTATAAGGAACGACGTTATCCTTCTTACCATGGAAGACGATAGTCGGAGGGTCGTTTTTATCTATATATGTAGTTGTGCTTAGCGAGCGATACTTATCGGCAGCCACATCACGACTTTCTCCAATAAGTGCATTCTCTGGTGCATTATCACCGGCAAATGATGTAGAGAAATCAATTGGTCCGGACCACACACATGCAGCATCGACTGCACTACTTTGGGATGTATATTGCCCAAGAGACCCTTCAAGATCAATTACCTCATTGCCAATGGTATCAGTTTTAGTTCCACTTGTCGCTGCAGTAATCGAAGCGAGATGTCCTCCGGATGAAAAGCCCGATATCGCAATGAATGATGTGTCAAACTTGTATTTCTTCGCTTCGCCACGAACAAAACGTATTACAGCTTTGATATCATGAATTTGTGCAGGCCATTTGGCATCCATACTTGAGCGATGATTTGGACAAACTACCGCATAGCCGTCATCGAGAAGAGCCTTTACAATAGTCCCTATATCAGCCATGCCCTTGCTATTGTTGCTAAACCACGCGCTTCCATAGATATGAATGACTACAGGGTAAGAGTCTTTTACTTGTTTAGGCAAATAGATGTCGCATGTGTGATACGCATTATTGTCACCTGCATAATTCACATCTTTCCATTCCTGAGATGTCTCGATGTTATTCTGCACCTGAACTCCCCCAAACCCAGGGAAACCGCCACCAGGCTGTGCTGTAATCTGCAGTGCACATACAAACGCCGCACTTAATACTGTCGATTTTAGTTTCATATAAAAACGTTTTAATGTATAATAAAAAATATAATCACCTAACTAAAACCCCGTCCAATGTGGAGTTAACTCGCACAAAGGGCGGGGCTTTTATAGAATTATGATACTACTTAACCAGAATCTTCTTACCGTCTTTAATATAAATGCCTTTATTCATATGGCTTACCTTTTGGCCTGCCAAGTTGTAAATAGAGCCATTTGCCTTATCGACGTTAGTTTCAACTTCAGTAATACCTGTATCAAGGTTGCCACCGAGATAGTAAAGTTCGAAATCATCGAATATTACCCAGTCACCATAGATTGAAGTAGACTTGCGAAGTCCAAGTCTGAGAGTCTCACCTTCAGCTACGTTAATACGTACACTATTGTTGTATGCCTCCGGATTTTCAGCAAAGCGGCAGTATGCTCCGTACATCGATGATGGATAATAGTATACGTTTTCTTCAACCGTTATTTGCTCATCGAACGGATAGCCATGAAGTTTAGTCGACTCAACATCTTGAGTTCCTTCAACATATGTTGTATCAACGTAGTACATCCATACAGTATCGTTCAAATAGATTTCGTTTCCATTCTCGTCATATACGATATCTCCGTTCTCATCAATAAGGATATCACCTTCTATGATTTGTTTTTCATAACGATTGAATGAAGGAGCGGTGAACTTACCATCACAAATTGACTTGACATATGAAGCTTCTTCAGTACTTGCTGTCTTTGCATAAAGTTGTGTATAGTGATGAACCCAAGCTTCTGCATCACCATTTGCATCAGTCCACCAGCTTGTGTAACTTGCGTTATCATTATCACTTATGTTTACTGCATCACGATAAAATGCACGAGCGCGAACTTCATATAATCCTTCTGGCAGATTAGATACATCCTGATAGAAGTCGATGCTTGAAGCATTCCAAATCTCAGCATTGCCACGTGCAAATTCATTTGTAGTAGCAGTTGTTCCATACCATCCAGTTGTTGGACCTGCTGTGAAATCAGCATTTGTCAAGAATGAAGTAATATTTACAGGGTTTGCCTCTGATGCAGTTTCTCCTCCTGCGTTTCTGATTATCTGCTCATTAACAAGCAGTGTCAACTCATCAACATATTGTTTAAGGACCTCTACATCGCTATATGCATTTTGAAGTTCAGACGACTGCTCTGCGAGTTTATCATTGATTTTATCAGTTCCAAGCGCAACTGCCACATCATATACTGCCAAATAGTTCTTATATGCAGTGTAAGTTGACTCTGCATCTGGAACTAACTGATATGTATCAGTATTGCCTTTGCCTAAATTACCAATGTATTCAATAGCTGGAGCCAATATCGCAGCTTGAGTAGGCAGCGAATCGGTCGGGTATTGAGCCGACAACTTCTCGTAGTCAGCAGGAGTTGTGTAATTTTTCATTACATTACCAGCTGCTTGAATGTATTTCTTTGCCTCGGTCGTATTAGCGAATGCCTCTTCGTATGCAGTAGCCGATGCAAGAGGGAGTACGATTTCTTTCAATAAGCTGTCAATATATAAAGAGTCGCCTGCGAACGACAAGTTGTTTCGTGTATACATTGAACGGACTTCATTGATTTCGTCTTGAATCATTTCATCAAATGCAGGGTTCTCGCCATAGTAGAACAAACGGAAACCAGTAAAGTTTCCAACCATACTGGTTTGTCCACCGATAAGCAGTTTGCCATCAGGAACCTGTATGATACCAGTTTTATGTTCTTGCCAAGCTGATGGATTCCATTCATACCAACCGTATTGAGGAAATACATAAGAGTCTGTGTGCCCTACAGGAGAAGCGACAACAACTTCCTCTGAATTTTCAGCAAAAATGTTATGATATGGAGGCAGGTTGCTTTCACTCCATGAGCCACTTCCATTACCACGAACAAGAGCCTTAAGGCTGTAGTAACCATTAGGCAGACCAACAAGTTGCTGGCGGATTTCCATTGTTCCAGTCAGACCAGAGTTCCAACCATCAGAAACACCTATAAGGTGACCTTGATAGTAAAGGTTGAGACCGCCTGACCATCCTGCTGTATAGTTTACATATTTGTACCACTGATTTGTTACAGTCTCGTCACTGCTGAGGACCACTTTTGACGCAATGTCTGTTCTGCCGTTCTTCACATTGTTATAATTATCTCCGCCCATGCCATCAGTCCATCCGTCTGCGGTAAGCTGCCATGCACCATTAATGTATGACGGATTGTATTCAGGGTTTACAAACCAAGGATACTTAATAAGTGAAGTAAAGTCTTTTGCACCTTTCTCATCAGCCTCACCTGTATTTAGATAATCAGCACGAGCCTTGGAGAGTTCATTAAACAATGTGATATACGTGCTGATATCATTATTGATTTCAGCAGGATCTTCTGCTCCCGCCTTTGCGACGATGCTCTCATATGTACTTTGGAAATCTGCCTTGCCAGGGAAGTCGGTTGATGCCAGCATATCCTCTGAGTTACTAATCAAGTCAGCAAGGTCGTATGCTGTGTGCAATGCCTCGTTTGCCTCATCATAGAGTTTGTTCATGTTCTCTGTGCCAGTAAGTACACTTGACAAATTATTTCTCTCAACTGTGTCATCAAGGTCCATGAGCTTGTCATCTATGATGGCCATGAGTGCGCCATAACCCTTACTTCCTATATTGTCGCGTATGCTCTCAACATTAGTATAAGCGGCATCATAGTCGTCAAGTGCCAGAACCAACTGTGCAGATTCGTCTGCAGGTCCGTTGTATTCAATCCTAAAGTTGTTGAAAAGGAGCCAGTCCTGTGCAATATTAGCAGTCTTACGGAAACCGATCTTTACGTATGCACCTTGTGTGAGAACAAGATTCATCTCATTCTCGTAGCAGCCGTTTGCGAAATAGGCGATTGCTCCTGCCACACAGCAAGGACAATAATAAGTTGTTGTCACGCCCTCTTCGTTGGTGTAATCATATGCGTAGTCATTTTTCCAATTTCCGTCATCCACATAGTAGAGTCTTTCAGTCTGCTCAGAAGTTGCAAGCGAGCGTACATACTTTGTAAATGACCTTGTTACCTCCGACTCATTATCTTCTGATGAAAGAACATCTGCATACAACCAAGCATTTTTCTTGATTATATTATTGAAGTGATTAACGAAGTTATCATATGGAGTGCCCTCACGATAAAGGGCCTGCACCTTGATTGTATAAAATCCCGCAGGGATATATACAACTTGGTAGACATTTGTCATATCTCCTGTTGACTTCCCATCGAAATAGAATCCATAAGCACCGACCTCACCGATTTTGTTGTACTCAGTAAACTTACTTCCTTTCCACCATTGTCCCAAGTCGCTGACATCATAGTCTCCGTTAGCATTTTCAGTAATTGATCCGGAGAATGTGCCATCGTAGTCACCCCAATTTAAATAACCGGCTATATCATCGCCAGCTTTCCAACCAGAGGTGTCAATTTCTTGCGCATTCGCATTCATTGTGACTCCTGCAATAAGTGCCATCACGCTTAAGATAAATTTTTTCATACTTTTTAATTTTGATTGTTTATAAAATTCTTTAGGAACTAATTTTATTC
>CAYVNW010000006.1:50350-83668 GCA_964452915.1 uncultured Bacteroidaceae bacterium
CTTTAGGAACTAATTTTATTCTACTGCAAATTTATTCTGTTCTGTCAAAACGAGTTTGCACTTATGATACAAAAACTATCATTATTGAGTCTTCATTACACATTATCATAATCAATCATAAGGTTTATCTGATAATGTCAGCCAATCAATTTCAATAGTTTTATTACTTAAATTACTGATACAAAGATCATATATGCCAGAAGGCATTGGTTTCACTTGTATGTTCTTCTTCCGCCACATTCCAGACGTTGATGGCAGATTGATAATCGATGAATAAGAACGTCCGAATTGTAGTTTTATACAGGACGGTGCATTACTATTAAACATTATGCATACATAACGGACTGTGTTGCTATGAGTGTTGACTCTACTATAACTGATCCATCCGTTTTCCGGCAAGACCGTCTTCCAACCTTTAAAATAATCCATAGTATCAATGTATTGTATATACGCACCGCCTCCAATTCTACTGTACCGGTCAATCTGTATCGGTTTGCGTGCATCTGTGATGCCTACACCACGTAATGTTGGCTCAACTTCTTTAATAGTTCCATCTGCATTGAAAAAGAGTGAGTCAATGCAAACGGACCTGTTTTTATCAAAAGATGGAGAATAGTCGTTATGATGGTAAAACAAGTACCATTGTCCTTTATATGCCACAATACTATGATGGTTGGTCCAACAACGTGTCTTAGACTCCTGCATAATTACACCTTTATAAGTATATGGTCCCATAGGCGCCTCACTCGTTGCATAGGCAAGACATTCAGTACCACCATCATGACGAACCCAAGGATACGTTAAATAATATATACCATCCTTCTCAAAAGCGAAAGGACCCTCCACAAAGCCAGCTGGTAAGGTATCAATTTTTTTAGGTTCGCCATCCAATTCGACCATGTTATCTTTCAGCTTGGCAACCATCAGTCCATTGCCACTCCAGAATATGTAGTTATTGCCATCACTCGCCTGAAGTACACATGGATCTATACCCATAATACCCTCTATTGGATTGGGCAATGGTACAAACTTATGCTCTGACAAATCTTTGCATGTAGCCACACCTATTTTAAATCCTCTACCATCTTTTGGAGCATCCGGGAAATATAAATAATACGTACCATTCTTTTCAACACAGTCCGGAGCCCACATGGCATATCCTTTAGGATTGCCCCATTCCACATTCTCTTGTGACAACACTACTCCTTGATCTGTCCAATCTACTAAATCTGACGATGAAAACATGTGATAGTCGGGCATGGCAAACCACCTGCGTTCCGGTTGCAGAGGATTTATAACATCATGCGAAGGAAACAGATAAATGGAATCACCAAACAAGCGTGCCGTCGGGTCTGCCGTGTACTGCCCCTTTATAATCGGATTTTGCGCCATATCCGTTAGTGCAACAGATATGAGTAGTAATGATAAAATGAATTGTTTCATATATGTCACTCATTATTTTACATTCACCGTTAAAGATTTCAGGTCACTTGGTGATGAACTTGTTCCATAAAGGACCTCATAAGTACCTTCAGTCGTACATACAGTATTAGTATTTTCGTCGAACCATTCGAACGATTTATAGCTTAGAACTATCTCCGCATTTTCCGTCTGCCCAGCTTTAACATTAACACGTTGGAAACCTCTTAATTGCATAATCGGTCCATTAGGGTCTTTTGGGTTTTTAATATAAACCTGTACCACTTCGGTTCCATCAATATTGCCTGCATTGGTAACAGGTATGGATAATTTGATTTCCGAATTTTCTTTGATGTTTTGCGATGAAACTTTAGCATCTCCAATAGCAAAAGTTGTATAACTCAGCCCATACCCGAAAGGGAACAAAGGAATGTCGTTACGCATATATCTGTATGTACGCCCCTCCATATTGTAATCCTCAAAATCGCCAAGTTGGTCAGTAGACTTATAGAATGTAACAGGTAATTTGCCACTTGGATTCACTTTGCCAAATAAGACCTCCGCGACTGCCGTACCACCTTGCATTCCAGGATACCACGCCTGCAGTATAGCATCGCAGTACTCACTTTCGGGCAATAATCCCATGGCAGAACCAGAGCAGTTAACATATACTACTGTTTTGCCGGCATCTTTAAGTGCCTTGAGAAAGTTACGTTGAACAGCAGGCAACTCAATATTAGTACGGTCGCCACCTCTGAATCCATCGATACTTACTGGCATTTCTTCTCCTTCCAAACTTGGTGCAATGCCACCCACGAATACTACCTTCTGTATGTTACCCAATTGGTTAATAATATCATTATAGTTAATTATCGCCTCAGTTCCTATATTAACTTTCATACTGGCACCATATGTACGAATATGGGAAAAATCAATTTGTATCTTGTATTCCTTACCGGCTTCCACCTGTATAGGCGTGCGCGTTGGAGTCACCCTCCACGTGCTATGGTGTTGTTTCCGTTCTCCATTCACATATACATCGAAATTGCTCACTGATTCCACGTTGATTACGACCTCTCCCGAGTGGCGTGGTTTGAGTATGGTTTCATATTTAGCACTAAATCCTTCAAGGTTTACTCCAGAAGCGAACTGATAGTTTCCAGCAGTAGTTTTTGAAAACGGACGAATATAGTATTCAGTCGTCACTGGTTTCCCTTCCTGCGTTGTGTTATTCCAGAATGTCCCCTTGATGCCTTTCTTGCCATCCCACGACAGTTGGTCAAACAAATCTGTAACTACCTTCTCGTCAGTCAGATCGCACCCTTTCATATATACAATATTCTTGTTAATTGCCCGAATGCCATCGAGTATAGTAACGGTAGTAGTAGGCGTTCCATTATAGTTGCCCCACATCATTGGCTTATTATCGGCATTTGGACCTATGACAGCGATTTTCTCATTTTTGTGCAAAGGCAAAGAACCTTTATTTTGCAATAGAGTCATAGTCTGTCTCGCTATATCCAATGCCAATTGCAAATGCTCCTTGCACTCAAGTACAGACGTTGGAATCTTACTCCATTCTACCAACTTTGGATTGTCCATTTCACCGAGATCGAACCTTCCTTCAAGCAAGCGTATGACATGTTTGTCTACTTCGCTTTCTTTTATCAGTCCTCTTTTTACGGCATCTGGAATGCTATTGTATACATATCCAAAACCACATTCGACATCTGTGCCGGCATGTGACGCCCGTGCAGCAGAATGCACAGCATCACTTGACACCTTATGATTCATGTGAATATCGCTGATTGCACCACAATCACTAACTACAAGATATTTGAATCCCCATTCATCACGAAGAATCTCCTGTAACAATCGTTCACTTGAACAACAAGGTTCGTTGTCAAGTCTTTGATATGCACACATAACCTCTCGCACCTTAGCATCTTCTACAAGTACCTTAAATGCAGGTAAATATGTTTCCCACAAATCTCGTGCCGACACATTGTTTATATCAGCTGTATGGCGGCTCCATTCTGGTCCGCTATGTACTGCATAATGTTTTGCACATGCCCATAGTTTACGATATTTGCAATCTTCCGGACCTTGCAAGCCCCTGACAACTGCACTACCAAGCACACTTGTCAGGTACGGATCTTCACCATATGTCTCCTGGCCTCTTCCCCAACGCGGATCTCTGAAAATATTTACATTAGGCGTCCACACGCTCAATGCATGAAAGCGCTCTACATCTCCACCATTTTGTTGCAGCTCGTTCCATTTTGCGCGAGCCTCTGTACTCACCGCATCAAACACTTTGTATACAAGGTTCTCATTAAACGAAGCCGCCATACCTATTGGTTCTGGAAAATTTGTGACATGCCCCATATTTGCATATCCGTGCAGAGCTTCGCTCCACCACTGCCAATGTTTGATGCCAAGTCGCGGTATTGCTGGTGAGTCATCTAGCATCAGCGATGCTTTCTCTTCCAGTGTCAGCCTACCACACAAGTCAACCGCACGCTCATGTGCCGATAATGAAGGATTTTGAAAAGGCAATGTCTGTGATTGTGCCGTGACTACTACAAATACAAAGCACAAAATAAAAAATAATTTTAATCTCATTATTCAGTTTTTTATATTAGTTATCTTACCATTATCTTTTTACCATTTAGTATATATATACCACGTACAGGGTTCATCGTTTTGCGTCCGGTCAAATCATAATATTCATGACCATTTATATTGTCACTGGTTATTGACTCTATATCTGTTGGGGTTTCACCGTCATCGCTCAAGAAGACCTTATTTATATATATAGATGAATTCCCATCGCTGGTCATTCCGACCATATAAATATGCGTTGGATCTATCGGTGTGCCATTATCATCTGTCATGTTGCGCAAATCGATAACGGCAGACTTTGACACACCGAGTTTGTATGTGTAGCAAGGGTTTAGATAGTCGTCAGTGTCAAATATTTTTATTACCGGATTGCAATATGCGCCACGTGCAAGACTCACTACAAGGTATTTAGATTTTGACATATCATACCCCTTACTGTAGCGCCATCCTCCAAATCCATAGTTACCGCTTGTGAAAATTCCTATCTTTGTAGTTTCCTTATAAGCTCCTTGCAGATACATGGATGGATTGAATGCATCAGTGCTCATTGAGAACGGATCAGACGATGAGTTAAAGTCGATAACTGCCTTGGTATCCAACAACTGATACATTGTCTCTGCATAGCGTTTCCCTATCATCCGGTAACCTTCAGCGGTAAAGTGCAGTCCGTCGGCTGCTCCCGGACAGTCTGCAGATGATATGATGTGAGCGTTGGGAATTGTATTCTGTATTGCAGCGATCACCTTATTGTGCCCCCAGCACACACCTCCCATGTTTTGTTGCAGCAATTCTCCAACAAGCAAAGGAGTCTCCTCTTCATTCAGCCCCAGGTCGTTCAGAAGTCTTATGTACACACGCTTCACTCTAAGCGGCCAATCCTTCTGTCCATTGTCTGTACATCCTTGGTGAAGCAACATACCCTTGATTACTCCTACCTTCTGTGCTTCTTTGGCACATTCCACAAGTCTAGCATACGGGTCATTATCATATTGTGCACAATAATTTTTAAACCAATCAGCTGCACCACTTATTTGCGAAGCGACTAGGTCTTGATCAAATAATTTTATACTGGCACCACCTACTGCTACATTAATGATTCCTATTTTAATACTGTCAGGCAACAAATTAACCATTGTCCTTCCGAAATAGTCAGCAGGAGTCAATCCTGTATTCTCACGACATAAAGGAGGGTATGCAATATACCATTTTCCCTTTTCGCGATTCATACTTTTCATGTCAGCAGCCGCCATCATCACAAATCGAGGATCAACATAGTTTCTGTCTTGTGCTTCAATGGCTGCGTTTCCTTCCATGTTTGATTGCCCAAAGCAAAGGTAAATATGAAAATTCGGATCGAATTCCGTAGGCTGTTCCATTTGCCCGCCATCAATAACTCTCACGATCGACTCCGACATTCTATTAAATGTTGTGATTGCTGTGGTCAGTTTCTTTGTACCCGATGCAATAACCGCTTCATCTGATGTGTCGATTGAATCCGGATTGTAAGTGACCAGCAAGTTATTCAAAAGAGCATATACATTTTTGTTGGTCATATCTGGCGTATCTTTCCATAAAGAGACGAGGTTGTCTGCCTGTGCATACAAATCTTGGAACTCTTCTAATGCACTTTTCAGTGAGAATCGCTTGCAGAAATTCCATATTTCATTTCTATTGTAATATGAAGGCCAATGCCCGCCACTTTTGTATGAATATAGTTCAACTATATTACCGGTATTGGTGTTCGTCCATACTTCTTTATCACCAGTATAACCGTCAGTCTTGTAATCTTCTAATTTTATGTATGTAGTAGATTCATTTTTCTTTGCTATGTTCTGCACGTAATCATGAATTCCATAATTGCTATATCCAAAAACAGTATCTTCGTACGAATGTATGTGTATCAAATTGACTTTACGAGTAAGTGATTCCCATGGTTTTTCACTGAACTGTATTCCACTTGTAGGGGCAAAGCAGGCTATTTTGTCTGCCACTTTCGCTATGCTGTGATAAATAAGCATGCTTCCCATAGAAAATCCAGACCAATACACTCTGCTGGTATTAATTTGATAACGAGTATGCATTTCGCCGATGGTTTGAAGTACAAACTCTGTGTCACTCGTACCATTTATGTCCCATGTAGTTCCGACTGACCGCAGATATGCAACCACGAATTTCGCCGTATCAACCAGCTCAAATAATTTATCATTTTCATACTGGTATTCCGGATTTTGATTCATACCATGCGTAACAATCATAAGAGGCATATTCACTTGTTTGGCATTTGGAGTGAACACCACCATATTCCGTGATACACCATTAACAGTTATATCAATACTTTCTTTCTTATATGCGTTGATTCCAACACAAATGCACATTATTACATATGCACACAGCAACCTTTTAGATGCTTTCAAAAATTTCAGTGATCTCATATCTGATAATTAGTTATTGTTCGACACATGCAAAGTTACTTCATTCAGTATATCATAATTATCATCAATGAAACACAAACTTGCAAAAGCGTTACACTCTCCATAGGCCCTCTGGCCTATGCAAAGTTTACGTGTTCAGAGATCGTATTCATACACACATATATAAGGGCCATTTTCAATTCACGACAATTTCATCAAAAGTAAATTTCTTAAGTTCCACGTCAGGTTCCTTTATCTTTACCACATATGTTTTTCCCATTTTAAACAGTGGAAGAGACAATATGCTACTGCTACTTTGCATAGTGAAAGGAATATCAAATGTAAAAAGCTCGGTACCTGCCTCGTCAGTGCATACCAAAGTCTTCCCTCTAGGACAAGGAAGTCCGGAAAGTATGACTGTTGGCTGAGTATCGTCTTGCACTGTAGGTGAAGTTGCCTGTCCACCCATAGAGCCACCCATTCCGAACACAGTTCCACCGGTCAGGATCAAAGGAGAGAAGTCACAGTCGAAAGCCTCATCTGGCGGACCGCATTGTGAGCAAGCAATTATCTTGCCATCACTGATAGTTATGGCACCAGTTTCACAGCTGTTTGAGTCTATGGCATCATTTCCTGTACTCCATGCAAATATGTCACCACCGGCAAACACGATTTTGCCATTTGAATTTATTGCATCATCCTGTGCCTTTACAAAGACCTTACCACCGGAAAATGTTACGCCCTGTTTTCCTTCTAATCCTTCTGCTCCGGCCGTAGACGTCTCAATATGGACATCTCCGCCGTTGATCATAATATGCCCCATAGCTTTAACAGCTTTGGCTGTTCCCTCTAAATTGCGTCTGCCGCCTGGTCCGCCGAATGCATTTTCCATATTCAAATTCTCATCGGCAAATAACAGGTTACGGATGGAGTCACTTATATCAATATTATTAGTACTGCTAAAACCACCAATACCAGGACCGCCCATAGGAGGGCCGCCAAATCCCATTGATTGCATTACGCTATCACGTTCATCGTCCGACATCATTTGAAAACGTTCCATCATCTTACGTCCTTCATCCATCATTGCCTGCATGACAGAATCGTTAAATTCCCCCATGAAACCACCCATCATAGGAGGTGCGCCAAAACCACCGAAGCCACTTGCTTCACTGATGTAGTTGCCGGAAGTTATGACAGTCACCTTGCCATTATTTATCACAAGGTCACCACCAGATTTTATACCTTTTCCACCATTACCGGTAAGTGTAAGCGTAATGGTGCCATTATTTATAGTCATCAAAGAATCCGACTTTAGTCCCTTCTTATCCACACTTGATAACTTTATATTAATGTCGCCACCATTAATTGTCAGTGAACTACCGGTATTTATCGCATTTCCGGTATCAGAAGTGATATTGATCTCGCCTGTAGATTTACCAACAAGGATATATTCCTTAGCAAACACAGCATTTTTTGAATTACAAGTTATATTCAGCGTTCCACCTCCAGAAAACTCCAAATGTCCTTTAGTATATATACAAGCTTTATGAAGTGTATCAAGTCCGTCCTCAAGGTCATTTTCTGTATTATCGGCAATAATAATCTTCATTCGTTTTCCACTTTTAAGATTCAATGTCGCACCATCTTTACTTTTCAGCGAGACACTATTAAGTACAATGGTAGTCTTGTACGTCCCATTATACTCGAAATTACCATTATCAGACATACCTTCAAGAACAAATTCTACCTCATTATTATCTGTCCGATTGTTTTTCACTTCAACCTTTGCACCTGTGGTATGAACATCTATACCTTTTACTTTTCCAATAACCTCAACGTTGTTACCAGCATACACGATTTTTACAATATCCTTTTTATTAGAAGCATCAGCTGCTATAGCATCCATAGCCAACCCTGCCAACAAACCTATTAACAGGAATGCAAAATGAAAATGTTTCTTCATATCCTTATTTCTAAGTTTTTCTTTATTAGATGCAAATTTACGTCAAAAGTTTTAAAGGTGGCAAGTATCTCACATTAATTTCATAACTTTGCAACCTAATTAGGTAAACAGATGAAAAAAAAGAAGATTCTTATAACTGGGGCAAGCGGCTTCATCGGGAGTTTCCTTTGCGGTGAAGCATTGGAAAGGGGATTCGATACATGGGCATGTATGCGAAAAACATCAAGCAGACGTTGGCTGAAGTATGACGGTCTGCAATTCATTGAACTTGACCTCACCAATAAGGTTCATTTGAAACATCAACTAAGCTGTTGTAACCTACGCTTTGATATAGTTATTCATTCGGCAGGAAAAACCAAATGCATAAATCAGGAAGAATTTGACTTGCATAACTACCAATGCACACGCAATTTTGTGGAAGTGATGCAGGAGTTAGGTATTTTACCTCACCAATTTATATATATGAGCAGTCTAAGTGCTATCTACGGATCCTTGTACGGTCAAAGTAAACTTAAGACGGAACAATGGCTTGAACAGACATTCAAACAATCAAACACCAACCTTGTTATATTCCGCCCTACTGGTGTATATGGACCGCGTGAGAAAGATTACTTCTTGATGGTTAAGTCAATTAAACGCCATATCGATTTTGCAGTAGGGTTTCGTCCACAAGTCCTTACGTTTGTGTATGTAAAGGACTTGGTGGGTGCTATTTTTGCGGCTATAGATAAAGATATTACAAATGGCACGTTCTGTGTAACTGATGGAGGACAATACAGCAGCCGAGCATTCAGCGATTTAATACAGAAAGAACTTGGAGTCAGATTTGTCATTCATATCACAGCCCCATTATGGCTGTTGAAAATGGTATCGGTCATTGCGGAAGAATGTTCCAAACTAATTGGAAAGCCAAGCACATTAAACAGAGACAAATATAAAATAATGGCTCAACGTGACTGGACATGTGACATCACTCCAATGGAAACGATATTGGACTATCACCCACAATGGCAATTGCCACGTGGAATAAAAGAAACAATCGTATGGTACAAAAAAGAAAACTGGATTTAATAAGCGCAGAATTGGTCACACTCGTTTATATAGCAATTACAAGTGTGATGATAGTCGTGTTTTGGCCTGAATTGTCAAATCCTCTGAAGATGGTCGGATTGAGAGTTATTGCCATTTCAATAATGGTTATTACGCATCTCACTTACAAAGTGCTCAGTCCCAAACTCGCATTGGCCTGGAGATCGTTGTCTCTCTGTATGCTCCTTATATGGTGGTATCCTGAAATCTACGACTTCTGCAGTCTTTTTCCATATCTCGATCATGTATTCGCTCACGCAGACCAAGTTCTGTTCGGTTGTCAACCTTCACTTGAGTTCGACAAATACTTGTCGTCTACCTTTTGGAGTGAGATGTTCAACATGGGGTATTACTCGTACTATTACATGATGTTCGCAGTCCTGCTTTTCTACCTAATATTCCGTGTAAACGAATATGACAAAGCATCATTTATTTTCCTCGCCTCATTCTTCTTGTTTTATTTTATCTATGAGTTCTTGCCAGTTGCGGGTCCTCAATACTATTTCCGTGCGTTACAAGATATATATGGCGAAGGAGGATGGGGAAACAATTTTCCAGCAGTAGGTGACTACTTCAAGACTCACACCGATATGCTAACGCCGGAAGTGAAGGGGATATTCAGCAAATTGGTTATATCAGCACAAGAAATTGGAGAGCGTCCCGAGGCAGCATATCCAAGCAGTCACGTTGGCATGAGCACAATATGTATGTTACTTGCATGGCGAACAGGTAATAAATGGTTGTTTTGGATATTAGTGCCTTTCTACTTCTTACTTTGTATAGCAACTGTCTACATAAAAGCACATTACTTGGTAGACTCAATATCTGGGTTGTTCTTCGCTGTATTCTTCTTTTACCTAACCAATATTATATATGACCATTTTGTAAGTAAGATTATTCAATGATGTTCATTTGGTCTGTTTCTTTGTCTGAAGACTCCACTATACCAAGGTTATGTCAGCAAATATTAGTAATTTTGCAATATGAAAGCAGTATTGGACAATAAGATTCCTTATATAAAGGGGCAAATAGAACGTTTGGTAGACGACACAGTTTATTTACCAGGTTCTATGATTGATAATAATAGCATCAAAGATGCCGACATACTCATTATAAGAACCCGGACACAATGTGACAGAAGCCTCCTTGAAGGTACAAAAGTGAAATTGATAGTCACGGCAACTATCGGTTTCGACCATATTGACACAACTTACTGCAAACAATCAGGAATTCAATGGGCGAATTGCCCTGGTTGCAATGCTAACTCGGTATGTATTTATGTTCATAATGCACTGATAGCAACCGGCAAATTAAGACCGTCACTGACAATTGGCATAATAGGTGTCGGACATGTGGGGTCACTTATTTTGCACGATGCCGAACATCATGGAATGAACGTACTATTATCTGACCCGCCACGTGAAGACACCGGTGATTTAATTAAAGGGCACTCTTTCACTACTCTTCAAGCGATACAAGAGAAAGCCGATATCATCACATTCCATACCCCACTTACAACGAGCGGGAAATATCCGACATACCATTTGGCAGATTACCAGTTTTTCCACCAGTTAAAACGGCATCCGTTAATTATCAATGCTTCACGTGGAGGCGTGGTCGACAATGAGGCACTATATGAAGCCTTGACAGATGGAATTGTCTCGGATGCAGTGATTGACACCTGGGAACACGAGCCTCACATTAACACCAAACTCCTTCAACGCGTAGCTATTGGCACGCCACACGTTGCAGGCTATTCCGCCGATGGAAAAGCTAATGCAACACGAATGACACTGGAGGTTATAGCCAATTATCTTGCCATCCCTTTTACCGCTGACATACAAATTCCACAAGGAGAAAAAATGTCTGTGGAAACGCTCATGAAAGATTCCACAAATTTGAAAAAATCACCTGAACTATTTGAAGATTTCAGAAGTAATTATCCAATACGAAGAGAATGAAAAAATATCTAACACTAATAATACTTGGATTGTTTTCAATTAGCGTCTTCTCACAAGAGGACATTGAAAATAAGAAAGAAGCCGACGATGATGTCACACTGCAGGAAGACTCCATTTGGTATGACCCTATAACGGGCAGACGCACCCACTTACAGCGATTAGGAGGAATCGATACTCTTGTGTATGTGAAGCCCAATCCACTTATGGCTTTAGCGAAAGATTTGAGCATTAACGCAATTATATTGGGTTGGGACCATTTCGTACAAGACCGTGAATGGGCAAAGGTGACATTCAACGTCATCGAAGACCATTTCACCCACAAACCAGTGTTTGATAATGACAGTTTCTCAGGCAACCAGTTTTCACACCCTTATCACGGTGCCATGTTCTACAATGCAGCACGCAACGAAGGATTAAGCTATGGAGTCTCCTTATTATATCCAATAATTGGAAGTGCATCATGGGAGTGGCTTTGTGAGACCAATGCCCCAGCAATAAATGACTTGCTTTCTACTGGAGTGGGGGGTGCAGCAATTGGAGAAGTCGCACACCGTTCCTCGGATATTTTCTTCGATGACTCACGCCGTGGTGCTAACCGTGTTGTACGCGAAATCATTGGCTCACTTCTTAATCCTGTCAGAGCCGTACACCGGCTGGTCTCAGGTAAAATGTGGCGTGTAAGTCCCTCAAGAGGGAAACGGATACAACCACAGCCTTACTCATTTGAAGTTGGTATAGGCTATCGTGGTATGGAGGAACTGAAAGGAGCCAAAGAACAGATGAACACCGCATACATAGAATTCAACTTTAATTATGGCGAGCGTTTCACTCCATCCGGTAAAAGCAAACCCTTCGATCTTTTTAGTATATCTTTACTTGCAAATCTTGCCGGTGACGGTGACCAAATGCCAACGGTGGGAAACTTCGAAATATCTGGACGATTAGCATCTATTCAAGTTCAGCATTCACACAATTGGAATATGGATTTCGGATTGTATCACAATGTAAAATATGTAGACCACTATTCAAAGCACGAACAACGCGCTCATAATTTTTCTATAATTTCCGAGGCAGTCAGCTTCGGAGGCAATATGTACGTCGAGCACTACACAGACCATATTTGTCTATTCAACGATTTCATGCTCAGCGCAGTTCCCTTCGGAGGTACAAACGCTGATTACTATCCCCTTCGACGATACAACTTTGCAAGTGGAGCAAGTATACGCAACAATACACAATTCTACATAAATCAAAAAGCCACTATCGGCAACAGATTCTATTTTGCCCGATTGTATAGTTTTGATGGGAAGACTCCTGAGGAAATAGACCGATTGATGGAAAAGAAGGTGGACATCAACTGCTGGGGAGATCGCGGCAACCACTCAGTAATCACCAACAACATATTCATACAATACAATTTACAAAAGAATTTAAGATTAAACGTAGATTACCAAATATATTATCGTAGTTCAAATTATAAATATTATCCTGACGTTCATGCAAAAAGCCACGAATGGAAAATGGGATTGATCTACTCAATATGAAAATACTATCCGCATTACTTCTGCTATCATTGTTTTTAAATTCCAATGCCCAAACGCTGGAACAGCAAGGATATGTCAAAATAAAAGATGTAGATCCAACTATACGCATTAGTTTGATGTATAGTCGGCCAGACAACTTTACTGGCATAATTCTATATACAGATCTTCACGATGCATATCTTCATCCAGAAGCAGCTCAAGCACTTAAGAAATGCCAGACCAGGCTGAAAGAATTGCATCCAGAATTAAGTTTGATTGTCTACGATGCGGCACGGCCGATGTCGATTCAGCAGAAAATGTGGAATAAAGTAAAAGGGACTTCTAAAAGCATTTATGTAAGCAATCCTGCCAATGGAGGCGGACTTCACAATTATGGCTTCGCTGTTGACATAACAATTTGTGACGAGAAGGGTGACAGCATCCCGATGGGAACAAAAATAGATTATATGGGAAAAGCGGCACATCCCGAACTTGATGAAGAGTTAGTACGTAAAGGCATCATAACCCAAAAAGCAGCAGATAACCGCCGACTCTTACGTGAAGTAATGAATGCTGGCGGATTCAAGGTACTAAAGACTGAATGGTGGCATTTCAACCTTAAGACCAGAGCACAAATAAAAGCGGAGAAAAGACAACCGATCAAATAACACACTGCTAATCATTCAATCCGTTCAACAATTATGGGACCATTTATTAAAAAGCATCTACACGACGACATAAATGAGCTCGCACTTCATGCCAATTTGTATCCAGACATTGACATCAAGGCCGCAATTATTCAAATTCAAGGTTGGCAAATTGCTAATAGGAAACTTCCTCTCTGGGCTAACACCAATGGAATAATATATCCAAAACATATTTCTCTCGAACAGTGTTCATCGCAAACTACCGCTGAATACAAAGCCTCCATCATCAAAAACCTGGCCAGCAAAGAGCGCATGGCTGATATGACAGGAGGGTATGGAGTTGATGCTGTTATAATGGGGCGTATGTTCAGCCACCTGACGTTTGTTGAGCCGAACAAGGATTTGTGTGAATTGGCGGCACATAATTTACCGTTACTTGGTATTAAGGAGTTTACCATTGAAAACAAAAGGTGTGAAGATGCCTTACATATAATTGCACACCAAGACTTTATATTTGTTGATCCTTCACGTAGAAATTCCAACGGGGCAAGGGTTGTATCAATCAGCGAATGTACGCCCAATGTTCATGAATTGAACAAGCAACTATGCGAAAAGGCTGATACAGTAATGATTAAATTATCCCCTATGTTGAGTGTCAGTTCATTAGTCAAAGAACTCCAAGGAATAAAGGCTATACATATCGTTAGTGTAAATAACGAATGTAAAGAAATACTCGCAATACTCACCGACACACTGTTTAAGGTTCCTATAATCAAATGTGTAAATATAACAGATAAAGAGACACAAGTCTTTTCATTTACTCAAGAGGAGGAAGATGCATGCCCACACACGTATGTGAGAGACTTACAAACATTTTTATATGAGCCAAACGCATCACTAATGAAAGCATGTTGCTTCAATTCCATTGCGTCACAATACAACATGTCACAGCTACATCCCAATAGCCACTTATACACTTCCGACGATCTTATCGAAGATTTCCCTGGGAGGTCTTTTCGAGTGGATAAAGTTCTATCTATGAATAAATATGATATTAAAGAACTGCAGAAACTTAAAAAGGCCAACATATCAATAAGGAACTTTCATTCGACAGTTACAAATTTGCGGCAACGTTTGAAATTGGAGGAAGGCGGAGACTCCTTCATATTTGCAACCACATTAGCCGACAATCGGAAAGTATTATTACTGTGCCGTAAAATCACGGATTCACAAAGGGAATCAGATTATTGACTTGTATTTCATAAAAAGATAAACCTCCAAACGAACCTATAAACAGTACTGTTATACCTCTATTAAACGCACCTCTGTATTTTTCATCGGAATAATATCAGAAAGTTCTACACCTTTATTTACTGCTTGCAGACAACGGCAAAACAATCCGTGACTTACAGCAAGAATGGTCTTGCCAAGATATGCTTTCTTGACATAATCAAAGAATAGCCTCGCACGCTCTTTCATATTAACTACAGATTCGGCATCATCTGGAATAACAATTTTATGAGTTCCGTCTACAACCATTCCCGTTGCACTCCCCCAGTCCCTTTCACGGAGCAATGGAGTCTCCACAATCTCAACTTTCAACACCTTATTAATTATAGCAGCAGTGTCTTTGCATCGTTTTAAATCACTACACAAGATCAGATCAACTGACATTGCCGCCAAACTGTCTGCAGACTCCCTTATTTGTCTCTTACCCTCTTCCGTCAAATGGCCCTGCATTAGCCCTTGCAATATATGGCGCCGGTTTTCCTCGGTTTCGCCATGCCTGTATAGATATATTTTGGTCTTCATAATCATACTAATGCCATTACAGAATAAGCTACAACAATATAACGGATACACTTCCCCAAAAAGGTAGACAACAAGGTTCCCCACACGTTTGCCCTCAATATACCAAGAGCTATACTAATTGCAGTTCCTAAGATTGGTATGAATGCAAAAAAACCCATCCATGCGCCATAACGCTCTACATAATGTTGAGCTGCTTCCATCCGCTTAGGTTTTATCTTGAACCACTTTGATATTGTTGCAGGTTTACAGAACGACCCAATTGCATAATTAACCATAGAACCTGCCACATTTCCAATTGTTCCACTGGCTACAGTCAATACCGGATCCATATCGCTTGCTGCTAACAACGCAGCCATGACCGCTTCACTGCTAAACGGGAAAAAAGTACCTGCAAGAAACGATGCTATCCCCATCCCCCAATAACCGTAACTTATGAAAAACTCATTTAAAGAATCCATACATTCAATACGAAAGCTATTATGACAAACAATGACAGCATACACACAACCGTATTCGACAAGGATGTGGAGTCATTTGCTATATAGTGTCCGCCAATAATAGAGGTGTTCATGATGACCATGGGAAGAATTATCGCACTACAGACAGGCTGTAACAATAACAATATGAAATACACAAAACCATGTAGAATAATGATATTATAAATTATACGTGTTCTTGTCTTATCCAAATATATCCGCATATAAAAGTCCAATACCCCTATAATAAATATAATGAACAAAAGACAAGACATGAGAATCTCGCCTGTAGACATCGAGGAATACCCACCGAGATGAAAGTCAACCATCTGCTTAAGTATTCCAACGAAATTATTCATCTTATCACAACAGAACGCAATACTTCCCGTTATCCAAAATGGAGTAACAAGCCCCAAGATGGAACCACTTATGCTTCGCGCATTAATGGCCCTGAGAATATACATTGACAGCCAATAAATTGGTGCCAGCCAAATTACCTTAGGGAATACAAGAGCACTTATTCCTATATAAAGGAAAGTCACATAAGCGAGACCTGCTGTACTTTCCTGCTGGTAAGAACTAAACAAGGTGAAATAAGACAATAGTAGGAAAAACATCACGACATAACCCGGCGTAAACGAATGCAAAAAAGTACTTGCAGTTATCAGGGCAGCAAATGTAAAACTCATTGCCCTCGAATTTAGCCGCAACATCACTTGGGAAATATTCAGTTCTCCAATGACGTAAATAGTTATTGCCACAGTCAGAATTACAAGTGCCGTATTGATCCATCCTGCCCCACATACATATTCGGGCAGCAAGTTCCAAACGCCATACTGACTAAAATCCTTTCCAGCGCTTCCCCCAACTATCATCCACACGATAACAGTCACTACGATTATCGTATGGAGAGATGTCGGGCTGGCAGCAAGAGAGCTTTGAAACTTCCTGATATCCAATTTTGCCTATAGTTATTCTGTTGCTTATAAATCCCGACCTATGTCAGAACGAAAATACTTTTTCTCAAATTGTATTGTCTGCGCACCTCTGAAAGATTTGCTCAATGCCTCTTCCTTGTTACGCCCATATGAACTTACAGCAATAACCCTGCCACCATTAGTTACAATCTGGCCATTCTCCAGTTTTGTTCCTGCATGAAATACGATACTGTCTTTCACATTAGCGATTCCTGTAATCGGATAGCCTTTCTTATACGCCTCCGGATAGCCTCCGGACACAAGCATGACGCATACAGCAGACCTGTTATCGATTTCAATCGTCTTTTCATCCAAATTGCCATCTGCGACTCCTTCCAACAAGTCCACAAGGTCACTCTTAATGCGAAGCATCACGCTCTCTGTCTCCGGATCACCCATGCGGACATTATACTCAATTACCATAGGGTTGCCGTCAACATTGATAAGTCCGAAGAAAATAAATCCTTTATAATCTATTTGTTCTTCAGCCAACCCCATAATAGTAGGGCGGATAATACGCTCCTCAACCTTACTCATCCACTGTTTGTCGGCAAATGGAACAGGACTTACTGAGCCCATGCCCCCTGTATTCAATCCTGTATCTCCTTCACCTATGCGCTTGTAGTCCTTTGCTTCTGGCAGAATTGTATAGTGGTTACCATCTGTCAGCACAAATACCGAACATTCGATACCGCTAAGAAATTCCTCAATGACAACGGTGGCACTTGCACTTCCGAACATTCCACTAAGCATTTCCTTCAGTTCTTTTTTAGCTTCTTCAAGTGTCGGTACAATTAGTACGCCCTTTCCTGCACACAGACCGTCCGCTTTCAACACATATGGAGCTTTCAAGGTCTCAAGGAACTTTAAGCCTTCGTCCAATGTTGTGCCGTTGAAACTCTTGTATGCAGCTGTCGGTATATGATGACGTTGCATAAATTCTTTAGCGAACTGCTTAGACCCCTCAAGCATAGCCCCTTGTTTTGACGGACCTATGACAGGGATGCACTTCAGTTGCTCATCGTTCTTAAAATAATCATATATACCTTTCACTAATGGTACTTCAGGACCTACCACAACCATATCAATGCCTTTTGCCAAAACAACATCTTTTATTTTGTCAAAGTCATCAACATTGATATTCACGTTTTCGCCCACTTCAGCCGTGCCTGCATTACCTGGAGCGATAAACATCTGCTCGACTTTTTTACTTTGCGATATTTTCCACGCCAATGCGTGTTCTCTGCCACCACTACCTAATAGAAGAATCTTCATATTTGTTATTTTAAATAATCGTTGAAATATTGTGTTATCTTTTTGTGTAAATGTATACGGTCAGTTCCAAGCATATTATGTTCATCACCTGGATAGGTAAACAAATCCGGATAGGTATCTGCGTCTATGCACGCTCTGATAAACGAAAATGTATGCTGAGGCACACAAACATTGTCGTTTCCTCCATAAATAATAAGCAATTTGCCTTTCAGGTTGCCTGCCTTATTAAGTACAGATGTTTTGGCATAACCATCGGGGTTGGTTTGCGGTGTATCCATATAGCGCTCACCATACATCACTTCGTAATATTTCCAATCAATTACAGGACCACCTGCCACTCCCACCTTGAATACATCGGGATAAGTAGTCATCAAACTGGTTGTCATAAACCCGCCAAAACTCCATCCATGCACCCCTATTCGTTTCGAATCAACATACGGAAGACTCTTTAGATAGTCAATACCTTTAAGTTGGTCTTTCATCTCTTCCACACCCAACTGTCGGAACGTTACTTTTTCAAACTCGGCACCTCTATGTTCACTTCCTCTGTTATCGAGACTGAACATAACATAGCCTTGTTGTGCCATCCAAACATCCCAACCACCGACATTCCAATGACGCGATGCTTCAATCAGATGGTTGTGCGGACCACCATAAACATAAACTACAGCAGGATACTTCTTGTTAGGGGCGAAGTCTGTAGGGAGTACAAGTCTATAATAAAGATCTGTCTGCCCGTCAGCCGCCTTTATTGTTCCTACCTTAATTTCAGGCGCATTATAATTGTCCCATGGTTCGTCGGCATTCAATAAGTGCACTGTTTTACTCTTTCCGCTTGTAGTAATAACGTCAACCTTTCGTGCTACTTCCGGAGAGGACCATTCATCGACTACATACGTGCCATTAGCTGACAATGATGCTTCATGCACGCCTTTCCCCTCATCCAATAAAGTCCACTTGCCTTTCATTGTCACACTATATATATTCTTTTGCAGCGGATTTTGTTCATTACTGGTGAACAACGCAGTCCTGTCTGTCTTGTTAAATCCCAGAAAATCAATTACCTCAAACTTGCCTTTTGTTAGTTGCGACAATTGTTTGCCGTCCTTATTATACAGATATAAATGCAGATATCCATCCTTGCGTGTAATATATATGAACTTCGAGTCATCCCACGGAAGGAACTTTATGGGGTGCATAGGCTCCACATATCTTTCGTCAGTCTCGTCAAACAACACTGCATTCTTGCTCCCTGTACGCGCATCGTAGCTAACCAGCTGAGCATGATTCTGGTCACGGTTAAGCTCAATCACATATATAGATGCCTCATCAGGACTCCATGTTATATTGGTAAAATAGCGGTCGGTAGGATCACCTGCATCAAGGTAAATAGTCTTTCCTGTCTTTGTGTCATACACACCGATCGTCACTTTATGGCTCATCTCTCCCGCCATTGGATACTTGTCGGGCACCATCGTGGCACACCGTGTCGATATATCGACCTGCGGATATGTTGCAACCATCGACTGGTCCATACGGTAGAAAGCTAAAAATCTTCCAGACGGGCTCCAAAAAGACCCGTTGTTTATTCCAAACTCGTTGCGATGTACTGGCTCACCATACACAATGTCTATGCTGCCGTCACTACTGACAGCTGTTTTCTTTCCATCAGCGGTAATGACATACAAATTATGATCGGCTGTATAAGCAAGGTTACGTGACGCTACGGAAAACTCACGGTTGCCTGCCTTCATATCATACGGCTGAGACCACACGACCTTCTTTGCCTGCCAGTCCACTAGCACCTGCTCATCACCCATGTCATACAACACCAAAGTCTGACCTTCATATGGGAATTTTGAGTAGTACAAATGACTGAGCGATTTCTTACCCGCTTTCTCTAATATCTCATTTATATCAGACAAAGTGAATAAAGTCTTACCGGCTCCTGTCAAAAATCCACTCTGCACCTCATCAATATCGAGTTTCACAAGTTCGTTGCCCCACCATTCCACATATAAATACTGAGGCTGGTTTTGATAAAAACTCTTGCCGCCATAGACAAGGTCATCAATTGTAAACAGTTTCTTTTCTTGTCCCATTATTTGAATTGCCACAGACAACACTATGGCCAAATATATCAATCGCTTCATATACCTTATATTTAATCACCCTGCAAAGTTAGTGTAAATCACAAAAACTTCCAAATTTAATCTGCCATTTCCCATAACAACCGACATGTGCAAAGTGAAAATGCGTTCAAATACATAAAAGCGATACAGATGTCCGAAAAGTAATCTCACCCCATAATTTTATCTTTAATTATTTGCACGATTACCGTAATTTTACTATATTTGCTTTGAAATAGATAAACTCAATTCAAAAGTCATGACAAAAATAGACAGACTAGACAGAAAGATATTGGAAATTATCTCCAACAATGCCCGCTTACCATTTAAGGACGTTGCGGCTGAATGTGGGGTTTCACGCGCTGCCATACATCAACGTGTCCAGAGACTTATTGATGCAGGAGTCATCACCGGTTCCGGTTACTATGTTGCCCCTAAAGTGCTTGGCTACTCAACGTGTACATTCGTGGGCATCAAACTTGAAAAAGGATCACTATACAAAGAAGTAGTGGAACATATAAGTCAAATTCCTGAAGTGGTTGAATGCCACTGCACCACCGGTCAATACTATATGTTCATAAAGATGTATGCTAAAGATAACGCTCATCTTATGGACATTCTGAGCAACAAGATACAAGCCATTCCTGGTGTCAGCTCAACCGAAACTCTTATTTCACTCGACCAGACAATAAAGAAACAAGTACCAATCACCATTCTCGACCAAGAATAATAAGGCCATGTATATTGAAGGACTGCTCATCGGAATCTGTACTTTCCTGACCATAGGAGTATTCCATCCAATAGTGATAAAAACAGAATATTATACAGGCACCCGCCTTTGGTGGGTGTTCTTGTTGTTTGGCATAGGTGGAATTATAGGGACTCTGTTCATCTCAAATACATTTTGGGCATCACTGCTCGGGGTGTTCTCTTTTTCTTGCTTGTGGAGCATAAAGGAATTGTTTGAGCAGGAAGAACGGGTGAGAAAAGGGTGGTTTCCCAAGAATCCCAAGAGGAAATATAAGTTTTAAGTCACTATTTGCCTGTTGAATTTTCGGGGATCACCAAGTATATATTGCTTCCTTCTTTCCGACAGGGTTTAACTTTTGTCGATGAATATAACTCAAAACAAGAAGGGTGTATCATAATCTGTTTTATGGTACATCCTCTTTTTCTTTTTAAGTTTGAATCAAAAAGCTGAATTAATTACCCTTCGAGGCTCATCAAGTTATTGCCCAAAGTTCATCAAGTTATCAATCAAAATAAGTTTGTTGATTACCTTAGTCCACAGAGTCATTCCGACTATTGTAAAACAAGAGGGTGCATCGGAATTTTGATACACCCTCTTGTTTTGGCTTTCTTGTTGGTAAAAGTTTGTTGTTGTAGCCATCGTAAAGGTACATACAATTCTTCATACCGCAAAACCTTTCTCCAAGTTCTATGCAGCAATGCTGTATTGCATCACCGGCATCATCATCGGCAGATTTTGGTGAGGTCTCTTGTAGTTGTAGTACTTGATGAATTTGTCGATTCCGTTGCGTAGTTCATTCGCCGTGTCAGCAGGGTTGCGATACACGCTTTCCTACTTGATACCGTGAGTATTATTGCCTACGGCCGTAATTTGACAAAACGATTGAGTCTGCTACTTCTCTATACCAAGCAATTCAACTGTGAATATGAGTGCTGAATAAGGCTTGATTTGTCCAGACTCCCTATCACCATACGCAAGATCATAAGGGAGGTAGATTTCCCATTTACTGCCTACCGGCATCATGCTAAGGGCTTCTGTCCAACCTCTTACAACCTGGCTCAATCCAAATGTAGCAGGTTTGCCACGTTTGTATGAGCTATCGAACACAGTGCCGTCAATCAAACGTCCTTCATAGTCGACTTTAACCCGCTGGTTCGTCTTTGGGACCTCACCGGTTCCTTTGGTGAGTATCTTATATTGAAGACCAGACGGAAGGACAACAACCCCTTCCTTTGTCGAATTATCCTTCAGCCACTTTTCACCAGCTTCACGATTCGAACCATATAAGCGTTCTTTGTTTTCTTTCTGCCGCACGGTCATTTTGTCTTGGAACATTGACTGCGCTTCCTGGATAGTGTATTCGCTTTGCCCCATAACACCACGCAGTATTGCCAAAGCTATTATATTGGCCGATATCGATTTGTCAAGATCTGCTGCATAGTAGTCTTTAGATAGGGCTTTAGCCATATTCAGAATTTGTGCGCCTATCTGTATACCAGAGTAATAAGCATCGGCCGAAGTGTCTGCCGGACCTGTCTTGACTCTGTCGAGCACACCCTCACAGAATTTATTCATTTGGTGCACCGTGTCAACACCCAATTGCGTAGCTATGTAGCCCTTCAGTCCGTTAGACTGGTACGAGCCAAACAAATAAGCCAACGAATCAGCTGCATTTGTAAGTTCAGGTTTACTGAGATTTACATTCTCACCATTCGCAGACTCCGGATGTTTCTGAGCCATGATAAAGTCGTTCAACTCCTTTTTCTGCTTTTCCTTGAATGCCTTGAGTTCTGCCTTCTGCTTTACCTTCAGTTCTTTTGGAGAGAGGGTATCAACTGCAGTTTGTGCAGCCACTGGCATACACACCAAAGCTGCACAAACCATAAAAAATATTTTAATCTTGTTCATATTTCTATTACTTCAATACTTCTATTTTGAAGATGAGAGTAGAGAATGGTTTGATTGTACCCATATCTTGAGTTCCATAACCTAATTCCTGTGGAATATAAACTTCCCACTTACTGCCTGCAGGCATAAGTTTAAGAACTTCTACCCATCCAGGAATAACACGTGGATTTGACATGTCAACCTCGAAAGGCTCATCACGCTCGTAAGAGCTGTCAAATACAGTACCATCAATCAGACGGCCTTCATATTGGCATTTAACTACCGTTGAATCTGTAGGCAGAGGTCCGTTGCCTGCTACAAGCACTTTGTATTGTACGCCTGAAGGCAAAACGGTCACACCTTCCTTCTTTGCATTGTCGGAAAGGAATTTCTCGTTAGCGGCTTTTGCGTCGCCCCATTTCTTCTCAAGATTAGCATCGTGTATAGGTTGAAGCATGGCTTCGAATACCTTGTAAGCACTATCCGAAGGAATAGTCGCCTCACCCTTCAAACCAGAGATGATACCGGCAAGCAAGTTCTTTACAGGTACCTGCTTGGTTGAGTCGTCTGCATAAACTTCCTTAGACAAGCTTGTACCCATCTCCTTAACTTGCTTTCCAATTTGGAGGCCTTTCATGTAAGCGTCGGTCTTAGGGTCTTCCTTTGCGGTGGCACCCTCGATCATACCCTTGATGAAATCGTCCATATAAGCCGAATCAACTTGAAGTTGCATCTGCATGTACTGCTTCAGTCCTTCAGACTGGGCGATACCGAGATAATTGGTCAAAGAATCGACGTTGTCGTTAAGATCTGCTTTGACATTGGTGTTATCGCATGATGTACATACGATTGCAGCAAATGCGACTGCTGCCATGACAATTTTTTTCATTTTCTTCTATAATAATTAAAATATGTGTATACTAATTAAAGGACTTCCAACAGTTCCACATCGAATATCAATGTGGCAAACGGAGGAATCATCTCACCGGCTCCATTTTCGCCATATCCCAAAAGATAAGGAATGTAGAACCTATATTTTGCTCCCTCGCCCATCAACTGCAATCCTTCAGTCCATCCAGGAATCACTTGGTTCAGTCCGAAGACGGCGGGTTCGTTTCTGCTATAAGAACTGTCGAAAATGGTATCATCGATCAGCCTGCCTTCATAATGACATCTGACCTTGTCGGTTGCCTTCGGGTGCTTGCCTGTACCTTCCTTAAGTACTTCATACTGAAGTCCGCTTTTAGTCGTGGTTACCCCATGACGCTTGGCGTTGTTCTCCAAGAAAGCGCGTCCCCGTTCCAGCTCTTCCTTTCCTCTTCTTGCGCGTTCTTCCTGTAACACCTTTTCCTGTTGTTCAAAAAATGATTGAACGATCACCTGTGCATCCGAATTGGACACCTTTAATTCATTTCCCTGAAGGACATCAACTATTGAACTGGCAAAGTCATCAATATTCAGTATATCCTTCAATCCCATCTGTCTGAGTTGGTGACCAATACCCAGACCAAGAGCGTAACTTAACTTATCCATTAAAATCTAAAACATTGTCTATAATTCGGTCGCAAAGATACTATAAAACAATCGAAGGACAAAGAATAAACGTTATTTTTTCGATTTTCATGCTTTAGAACTTATTTATTAAAAACATTTTAGCTACTTTTGTATGATAAAAACAACATATCGACAGATTATGAAAAAGTTAGTATTCCTTACAGGAGCAGGTATAAGTGCAGAAAGCGGAATCACTACATTCCGCGACTCGGGTGGACTGTGGGAACAATATCCGGTCGAGGCAGTAGCAAGTATCGAAGGATATTATAGAGACCCTGCACTTGTCATTAAGTTCTACAATGACCTCCGCAAACAGCTAAAGGAGGTACAGCCCAACGATGCACACATGCTGGTTGCTAAGTTGGAAAGCGTATACAATGTGTGCGTAGTCACACAAAACATAGACAATCTTCACGAACGGGCAGGATCACACAATGTCATACACTTGCATGGTGAGCTTATGAAAGCAACGTCATCCTCTAATCCTAACAATCCGAAATGCATTGTCACACTACCATCGGCCGACACAGAAATAAAGATAGGAGACAAGGCGGCTGACGGAAGCCAGTTGCGACCGTTCATCGTGTGGTTTGGAGAACCAGTACCTATGATAGAGCAGGCGGCGGTCGAAGTGTCAAAAGCCGACATTCTGGTCGTTATCGGCACATCGCTCAATGTATATCCTGCAGCAGGACTCTTGAGCTACGCACGTAGCGATGCAGAGATTTACCTTATTGACCCCAAACCGAACAACGTGCCGGGCTACATGAACATACACATCATAGCAAAGAAGGCTACAGAAGGCATGCACGAACTTTATGACATACTGACCAAATGAAAACGGGCAAACGGTGGTAAATGCAAGAGAAAACAGGCAAACAACCATAAGTAAAACCCACGATAAATAAAAAAAAGCGCATATTGCATTGTCCATTCTGAATTATTTACTACCTTTGCACTCGCTTAAAGGCCCAGATGGCGGAATCGGTAGACGCGCTGGTCTCAAACACCAGTGGGGTAACCCGTGCCGGTTCGACCCCGGCTCTGGGTACTGAGTTGGGGAAAGACTTTATTCTTTCCCCATTTCATTTATAAACACAACTTGTAACTTTGTATTCTGAAACATAAAAATTATGGCACAGAAACCTTCAATTCCCAAAGGGACACGCGACTTCTCTCCTGTGGAGATGTCAAAACGTAATTACATATTCAATACCATCAAGGAAGTATACGCTCTTTATGGCTTTCAACAGATAGAAACACCTGCAATGGAAAACCTTTCGACCTTAATGGGTAAGTATGGCGAGGAAGGCGATAAGTTGCTGTTCAAGATACAGAACTCCGGTGACTACTTCAAGGGCATTACCGATGAAGAACTGCTGAGCCGCAACGCACTCAAGTTGGCAAGTAAATTTTGTGAGAAAGGATTAAGATACGACTTAACTGTTCCGTTCGCCCGTTATGTAGTCATGCACAGAGAAGAACTATCACTGCCATTTAAACGTTTCCAGATACAACCGGTTTGGCGTGCCGACCGACCACAGAAAGGACGTTACAGAGAGTTCTATCAATGCGACGCTGACATTGTCGGTTCTGATTCTCTGCTCAATGAAGTGGAGTTGATACAAATTATTGACGAGGTGTTCACAAAGTTCGGTATTCGTGTATGCATAAAGCTGAATAATCGCAAAATACTGTCTGGCATCGCAGAATTAATTGGTCAGGCAGACAAGATTGTTGACATAACCGTAGCTATTGACAAACTCGACAAGATCGGCATTGACAACGTAAACGCTGAATTAGCAGAAAATGGCATTCCGACCGAAGCAATCCAACGGCTTCAGCCAATTATCAACCTGACGGGTTCTAATCAAGACAAACTCAACAAGATAAAAGAGATTCTCGGACAGAGCGAAACAGGAACCAAAGGCATAGAAGAGGCTGAATTTATATTGAATACTATTGACAGCCTCGGATTGAATAACCAGTTGGAACTTGACCTGACGTTAGCACGTGGACTGAACTATTACACAGGATCAATATTTGAGGTGAAAGCATTGGATGTGCAAATCGGCAGCATCACCGGTGGAGGACGCTACGACAACTTGACCGGCATATTTGGCATGCCCGGATTGTCCGGCGTCGGCATTTCATTTGGTGCAGACCGTATCTATGATGTATTGAACCAACTTGACCTCTATCCTAAAGGAGCGGTCGACACTACCCAAGTATTGTTTGTGAATTTTGGTGACAAGGAAGTCAGTTACAGTTTGCCCCTGATCCATACCTTACGTAATGCAGGTATAAGAACCGAATTATACCCAGACACGGTGAAGATGAAAAAACAGATGAGCTATGCAAATGCTAAGCACATTCCTTTCGTTGCAATAGTTGGTGAAACCGAAATACAAGAGGGCAAAGTGACAGTGAAAAACATGACAACCGGTGAACAGGCACTCGTTGATAAAGACTTAATGATAGAGTTGGTAAAGGCATAAAACCATTGTCAAACGACACATCAGGAAATGTAACAGCGCGCCGTTGTTACATTTTCTTGCATTTAGGAAACATCCCCGTTTTTTTCTCTCATTTTATTTGGCAGGAAAATTTACATAAACTAATTTTGCCCTATAAACATTATACATTATTTATTATATAAGAATATGAAAAGAGTTTATATTTTAGCCATGTTATGTTTGTGCACTACACTTTTGTCAGCGCAAAACAAGAAAGAGACTGTCGACAGTTTCTATGAGAAGAATCCAGTGTTGAATTATAACGATGGCAAGAGTGTGGCCGGTGAGATGCCACAACCTGTCAAATTCGACCCGAACTTCCATATCTATCTTTGTTTCGGACAATCAAATATGGAAGGTAACGCACGTGTTGAACCACAGGACAGGGAGAACTTGAGTCCTCGCTTTAGAATGATGGCCGCTGTTGACTACCCCAACTGCGGTAGGGAAATGGGTAAGTGGTATGTCGCAGTCCCACCTTTGTGCCGTGAGTACACAGGTTTGACACCAGCCGACTATTTTGGCAGGACTATGATAGAAAACACTCCGGAGAAAGTGTCCATAGGCGTTATAAATGTCGCTGTCGGCGGTTGCAGTATTGACTTGTTTGATGAAAACAAGAAGGACGCATATATCGCAAAGTCCCCCGACTGGTTGCAGAACTTCTGCAAGGCATACGGAAACGACCCGTACCAGCGGCTGATTGACATGGCGAAAAAAGCACAGAAGGTGGGAGTTATAAAAGGCATCTTGTTGCACCAAGGTTGTACAGATTGCGGACAGCGCGACTGGCCACAACGTGTAAAGGTGGTTTATGAGCGTATGCTCAAAGACTTGAACCTGCGCGCTGAGGACTGCCCTCTTTTGGTGGGTGAACTGCTGTCGCAACAAGATAATGGCAGTTGCTACATCCACAACAGCGTTATAGCTACCATGCCGCTCGTAATACCTACAGCATATGTAGTTCCTTCACTTGGATGCCCGGGCAATTTTGACAAGCTCCATTTCACCGCTGAAGGCTACCGTGAAATCGGCAGGAGATATGCACAAGTCATGCTGAAGATAGAGAATGCAGCTGACAAACAGAAGAAGAGCAGGAAAAAGTAAGAATGATATTCAAATAAACTGTCATTCATCATTCTCTTGCAGATAGAATGGATTCATGCTGATGTATTCATGCCCAAACCTACAATGAATGCAGTCCTTAGGCACACAATATTGTTGTGACAATTGGATTATCGCCTGTGACTCCGACGCTGACTTGCAATCAACGCCGGAGTCACGCCATTGACCCACAATATAATTTCTTTCCGGCTTTAATTCTTCTAACCAACTTATAGCTTTGTCGCACAAAGCACTGTCGGAGCGGTATTTTCCGTATGCGAACAATAATGGGACAAGACTGTTTATGATGATCAGATCCTTCGACTGTGTAGTCAGCGAT
Source organism: uncultured Bacteroidaceae bacterium (assembly GCA_964452915.1). GTDB lineage: Bacteria > Bacteroidota > Bacteroidia > Bacteroidales > Bacteroidaceae > Colivivens. The sequence continues at coordinate 78,813 of CAYVNW010000006.1, forward strand.
TTATTCGACATAGGAGACTCTGCAGAAATGAATGAATAATGGGTCTTCCAAAACTCGCTCACATAGGTATCGAGCAGGTCATATAAATCCTTCACATCATGCGCATTGGTTATCCTTGACAAATTCAACCGCCCACAACAGTATAATACTGCCAATTGCGCGATACGGATAAAAGGGAAATTGTATGGACGAAGACGGAGGAACTTCCACTCTGAAGCACTCATACTCTGCAAGTTGAACTTCTGTCTCAAGTAACGATATTCTGTTTGCAGGCTCTTGTAGTAATCCGGATATTGGTTGACTGGAGAAAGATCGAGCAATCCTGCCACTCCAAAGAAAACTGCCTCAACTTGAAACAAACTGTCCCGATGTTTGCCAATCGCATTCATCGGTATGAGACGAGCCCAATGTTCAAAAGCATCACCATTCTTGCCAAAACCAAAATTGCGGCATATCGTGATGAAAGCTGTTGTCTCCCAATTGTTATCGCACTGCATCCTGCGTTCCATTATCCGCTTAGTACGTTGCTCCAATCTTTCCACATAGAGCGACGAGAGCCATGATGTAATAGTAATACGCGGCACGGTTTTCAATATATCACGACATCGGGGCACTCTGTCAGACGCTATCAATTGGCTGTAGTTCATCATAACTGTCTCAGGTACGTGCAATTCCAATTGGGGTATATGGTTTCCTTTCGAGGTCGTTATTTGGCAGTCGGCCTCGGACACCACATGCAATATTACATTGTCATAAGCAGGGTCATTGTTGTGTCCATGCGTATACCAATCACTTGAACGCATATGTATTTCAACATTGCCGTTCCAATCCACCCCATCAATCTTCACATGTGCGCCAACAAAATCAGGACCTGAATCCCTGTTCTGTATGCCAGGACTGATAACTTCTATCAAGTTGCCTTCAATGGTTCTGACTTCACCCAAAGGCAACATACGATGAAGCCATGTATATTGAAGCATAAACTCCATAATTGCTGTTCTTTTGCGACAAAGATACGATTTTTTTAATTAATAATGGGTCAAAGCCGTAAACTTTCATTATCTTTGCATCTATAATTAAGGAAAGGATATGAAATTTGCATTGATTGGTTATGGCAAGATGGGCAAAATGATTGAACAGATTGCCAAAGACCGTGGACATGAGATTGTTTGCATAATAGACTTAGACAATCAACAAGATTTTGATTCAGACGCATTCCGCTCGGCTGACGTAGCGATTGAGTTTACAGCCCCGCAAGTGGCATATGGCAATTATTTAAAAGCGTGGGAACAGAACGTGAAAGTAGTTTCAGGCAGTACCGGATGGTTGAAGGATCATGGGGATGACGTGCGCAAGGCATGCGACAAAGGGGGCAAAACTCTATTTTGGGCATCGAACTTCAGCCTTGGCGTGGCCATCTTTTCAGCTGTCAACAAATATTTAGCCAAGATCATGGAACAGTTTCCTGACTACAATGTGAGCATGAAGGAGATACATCATATCCACAAACTCGATGCTCCAAGCGGTACAGCCATCACACTTGCCGAACAAATAAAAGAAAATATGCCACGTCTGAAAGAAGACGTGAAGATAGAATCGGTACGTGAGGGCGAAGTACCAGGAATACATAGCATAACATACAATAGTGAAGCAGACCAAATCACTATTACTCACGAGGCCCACAACCGTAAAGGCTTCGCACTCGGAGCTGTTTTAGCCGCAGAATATACAGCCACTCATCAAGGACTGCTGACTACAAGCGACTTGTTTAAATTCTGACATCAATCTACCCTATAATGCATAGATAAGTTTTTTATTCAAACCACGAAACAATCTGATCAATGGTAAAGTATAAAGGTACAAAGCAGATTAAAGCCGAAAGGGAACACGCCGAGGCCGACAAGAAGGCAAAGAGAAGAAGAAGTTGGATAATGTTCGTCATTGTGACAATCCTCTATCTGGCATTCCTCTATTGGGTAGGCAGTTGGTGGGGACTCATTGTCGTTCCGTTTATATTCGACGCTTACATCACAAAGAAGATAAAGTGGACATGGTGGAAGAACATTGAAAGTCCTGTAGGACGTACCATAATGAGCTGGGTAGACGCACTTGTATTCGCACTCGTAGCCGTATATTTTGTAAATCAGTTCTTCTTCCAAAACTATCAGATACCAAGCAGTTCGCTTGAGAAGTCATTGATGACAGGCGACTATTTACTGGTCAGCAAACTGAGCTATGGTCCTCGTATACCTCAAACACCGCTCACAATGCCATTGACACAGCACACGCTGCCTATTGTCAACACTAAGTCGTATATTGAATGGCCGCATTGGGATTATCGCCGTGTAAAAGGTTTGGGCAAGGTGGAATATGGCGACATCGTCGTATTCAACTATCCGGCTGGCGACACAGTAGCGGTGAACTACTCCAACGATTTCTATGAAGTATGCTATATGTATGGACTTGATGCTATGCAAAAGCAAGGTGTGCAGATTCCGGAAATGAAGACACTCTCCACTGAAGACCAAATGCACCTGTTCGACTTCCTGTACGCCGAAGGAAAAAAAATAGTGGAGCAAAACAAAAATATATATGGTGAAATAACGAGTCGTCCTACCGACCGGCGCGAGAATTATGTGAAACGCTGTGTGGGACTACCGGGGCAAACTCTCCAAATCAAGGACAAAATCATATATATAAATGGGAAACCGCAAAAAACTCCGACTCAGGCGCAATTCAATTACTACATATACGCTAAAGGAGATGCACCTGATGCCCTGCGTGCGGAATTGCAAATAACAGACGAGGACTATAAGCGGTGGAACGACCGTCCGGACCACCCGTTTGAGGACCATCGGTTGGGCATGCCACTCACTGAACATGCCAAACAAGTATTGGAAAGCCATACCGAACTCATCGACAGTATCGTCGAAATCATCGATATAAATTCGGGCAAGGTATACCCGCTCAACCACGACTATGGTTGGACACGCGACAACTACGGGCCTATATATATTCCACGAAAGGGCGACAAGGTAAAACTCGATATGGAAAATATCGCCGTCTATGACCGTCCGATACGTGTGTACGAAGGTAACGCTCTAAAGGTGGAGAACGGCAAGATATATATCAACAGCAAGGAAAGTAATGAATACACCTTCAAGATGGACTATTATTGGATGATGGGTGACAACCGTCATAATTCTGCCGACAGCCGCTATTGGGGCTTCGTGCCGGAAGACCATGTAGTAGGGAAACCACTGTTTATATGGTGGTCGGTATGCCCGGACAACAATCCCGAGGCATCGAAAATACGTTGGAACCGGCTATTCCGCTGGGTGGACAACATCAAGTAGGCAGTTACGCCCGGACTACCACACTCTATAGCCCAAGACAAACGTGACAGCTTCGGCAATGTTGCTGACACCCAACTTTGCGAATATACTCTTCTTGCTTGATTTCACCGTGTTCTCCTTCTTGCAAAGTTCGGTTGAGATTTGCTCTGTTGGATACCCTTGAGCCGACATGCGGAGGATGTCCTTCTCGTCATCAGTCAGTTATACGCAGTCGTGCTGTTTCCACTTGTTTCGCTTTATGTCATACTCGTAAAACTTGTCGTCAAGCTCTTTGTAGGTCAGTATGCGACCAAAGTTCTTGTTGGGCGAGATTCCGGTTGAGCATAGAAAATAGCGTGGAGCTTTATCACCTGAAAAGAACAAAGGCACCAATATCTGATGTACAAGCCGCGATATGTGCCCGACTTTCAGATAGTAGTCAAATGTGATGGAGAAGTCATCAGCACTTGAATAAGGAAACAAGCCGTCATTTGCAATGCATTCGTTAACAACCTTTTTTAAGGTGTGGCGTTCCGATGGAATCATGAGATGGGTTATATCATCAAAGGTTATATGTGCATAATCATGCTCATCCACGCCGTAAATGTAAGTTAAGTTGTTGCCCATACAGATAATCCTACGTCTTGAATAGTCTAACGCATAAACATTTTGGTGTGTGCATTTAGAAAAACCATTGACAAACAATTTAAGTTTCATTATCCACAATTTCTCCTCTTGTGTGATTCCAGCTCCGCAATCTTGCAGATCTTTGTTTTCCTGACTAATTAGTTCCATTCTTATTATATTATCGTTCCCTATAATTTATTATCTGTCTACTATTAGTTGCCATGTTCACTTTCACTATTTCCGTTCCAACCACTTTCTCGCCTTACGTTGTATCTCCGTAACAGTGGCTGCCGGGACTTTTATTCCCTTTGTGAGTATCTGACGGGCGATTCTGTCAGCATTCATAGTGTCACCATCCGATACGTACATGTCGAGCAATCCCTCAAGCGGGGCGACGGCGCACGGGACACATGTCGTGCGCCGTCGAGTAATGCCTTGCCGCGTTCCCGTAGTTCCCATTGTGGCGGTCAGCACAATCCCTGCAATCCTCCACGTCCTGTGTCCCCACTGCTGTCCAAGCATGCATGCGCATCCCATAAGTACTACGCACATCAGTCCCGTCCTGCACCCCGAGAGTATGATAACCGCAGCGTAAGTATTAGCATTATGACGACTGCCGTTTTTATTCCCATCCTCATCCGCCTGAAGTTCCACAAAGAGAGTGTGAGCAGCAGGGGAACAGAAGCGTCAGCACGACGTATGAAGCCGCCGCCATTTTTGTCTTACACATTGACACGGTGTTCATATAGAAACATTCAGCTCCTCTCCTTGGCCATATCCAGGATTTCCTGGTGTGTCAAGTCGAGGTATCTCTTGCAGAAGGGAACCGTCAGCAGTTCCCGCACCTGCCGGTATTGTCCCTCGTCGGCGGGTTTCCAGTCGAAAACTGCATAA